>NJBI01000014.1 GCA_005222975.1 Promethearchaeota archaeon Loki_b31 | reverse complement strand
CAAGCCCCAATAGAGGAAATTTATTACTATTACGCCGATCTCTCTTCCAAGTTTCAATTAAGTTTTTAATAAAAGCGATTCCTTCAAGGTTTTCAAGGTATTCAAATAATATTAAATCGAATTTATTGGGATGGATATTATGTATTATATAGTTCTCGGAACTGCTTATATCAATCTCGACTCCCTTAAAAAGATTTAATTTCCTATTTTTTTTTAAAATGTAAGCCTGACAGTGAGAAATTTCTTCTAAATACCTTTCAATTTTATCTAAATTATTAAGTGTGGATATGATTTTGGATTTCCACGAATTTGAAAAATGGTCAGTAATACAAATATAATCTAAACCTAATTTAATAGCTGTTTTTACAATTTGATTAATAGTATTTTTACCATCTGAATAAGTGGTATGTATATGTAAATTTAATTTTGGTAAGCTCATTTTCTCGAAAAAAATGTTATTAATTAATTCTTGGAAAATTAAATCCCTAGAGATTTAAATTCCCTGTTTCGTTGCCACGACAAAATCCCGCAAAAGAAGAGAGATAATCCAAAAATTATTAGTATCGAAATAAAAAGAGCAGTGCCGGATGTACTGGGAATATAGGTAACGGAAGTACCGATAATTAGAATGATATCTTGGATTGATAATAAATTATTGAATAGAAAATATACTATACTAAAAATAATACCGCATGCTATAAATTGCATAATTGTGATAACTAAATTTGTAAAATGAATTATTTTGGATCTTTTTTTTCCTAAATCAATGATCTGAGCGTTGCCTATATTAATTGCGACCTTTTCTTTATCCATTTTTCTAACATAAAAATAGGCTAATTCTCTAAGGGGCGTTAAGTCGAGAATTACTGTCACAATAGTAAATACACACACGCCAATCAAAATTCTATTTATTAGTATCAAAATTGGGTTCCTATATGAAAAGTTATTTATCACCCAAATAAACATTCCTAATACGGTTAAAAAGAAGAATTTAATGCCAGTTAACGTTAAATTAATTGACGATCTATCTGCAATCGTTAATAAATGAAATGCAATTCCAATAATAAAAATAACTAACCCTAGAATTAGGGCTTCTATTGAAATGATAACACCCAATATTACGGCAAAGGCCAAAAAACAAATGGAAATAAAAATTGGTAAAAACGGAAAAAAAGGCGCTTTGAATGGACGATCTAACTCTTTTCTCGTTCGTCTTAATTTAACGGCAGCAAAATTTACAAATGCTAAACCTACGAAGTAAATAAAATTAGTAATTTCTGCAGTAAACCTAATACCAGTGAAAAGTACAAATAAAACGACCAAAATAATAGTGATTAATAAACCTAAAGCAGGCATATCTGGCCTTTTTTTCGTTTCCTGAATTTTTTTAGGAATAAAACGATCTCTCGCTAAAGCAGTAATAACGCTGACTGCTGAACCTAAAGCGGCATTTATTGCTATTAACGTCGAAATAATAGCAGCAAGAACCATAAAATAAAACCCAAATGGTCCAAGGACACTTTCAAACACATCAGCTAATAAAACGGGGTTTTCAGTTAATCCGGTTGGATTTTCTCCTAAGTTTATCAATGCAATGAAAGTAATCGATAAATATATAATTATTGTCAATAAAATAGCATAAATAATAGTTTTTGGAATATTTTTAGAAGGATTTTTTAAATCGGGATTTAAATACGCTAAATTTGAAGTTATAGAAGTAAATAAAATAAATAACAATAAAAAAGCGGGTATTATACCTTCAAACTTTATTTGAGTAAGAATAATATTTGGATTCGTGAATGGCGTTATTATCAATCCAAATATTATAAAAAACGCGAACATCCCAATTAATACCATCGTAAATATTAATAACGCTTTAATAGCAACTTTTTGAGTTCTAAAAATTACTAAACTTGTTAATATAATAGGTAAAATTGCAATTACCGTAATAAAAGTATTGGAAATTGGAATATTTAATTTAATGAAAACTTCTTTAAATACTGAAGCAAATATTTGCGCTGAAAAGGAACACATAGCGACATTAGCAATCCATAAAAAAAAGCCAATTATAAACGCTAAGAATCCCCCAATACCTTCCTTACCGAAGTTGTAAGCGCCTCCAGCAATAGGTAAACTAGTTGAAAGTTCAGCGTAATTTAATCCAGTAAAAAATATTAAAATTCCTCCCAAAATTAAACTCAGTAATATACCGGACCCTGCGTATTCGATTCCTAAACCTAATAATACGAATATAGAGCCCCCTATTCCACATCCAACACCATATATTATCCCTTGAGATAATTTTAATGTTCTTTTTGGCAGAACTTCCTTAGGTTTAGTCTCATTCAATTTTTTTCCTTATAGTTTGTAATTTCATAATTTCATAATAAGAAAATTTTACGGATTAAAAATTAATTTGCTTAAGATTTTTCTAGGTGGAAAATTCCACTTACTATTGAGAAACCTCCCGAGATTGTAAGGATGAGAAAAAGTACGATATCCATATCACCAAGATTCAAAATTCCCAAAAGACCGAGTAGTGCTAAAATTATTATGAGAATACCAACACCTATTAGGATTCCACCAAAAAATTTTGATAATCTATAAACTAACGATAAAAATTCTAATCTTTGTATTCTACTTTCTTTATCTCTAATTTCTTCTTCTTGAGTATCGAGATCTAACTTTAGTTTTTGAAGGATAATCCTAGCATCATTTGTACTTTGGTCTATTATTTCTTTTGATTTAATAAGTTTATCGTGTTCTGTTTGCAAATATTCTACTTTTTCTGTAAGAGAGTTTAGGCGCCCTTCTCTTTCAACATATTCAAGATTGGAAGTTTTAATATCTTGTTTAATGTCTTCTAATCTCTTATCATTAACCTTAAACAAACTCTCTTTACTTGTAATTTGCTCATCTATTGATTGTAAATTATCATTTAATTGCTGTATTCTTGATTCAACCTCAATTAACTGTTGTTGCTTTTCTGTTAGCTGTATTTTATATTTCGCTAGAAGTTCTTCATATGTTTCTCTTTGTTTTTCCATCTCAGGAAATCCATCTCGAAAATCCTGAATTTCTTGTTCAATAGTTTTAATTCGAATTTCTTTTTTCTCAATTTGTTCTGATAATAACTTTTTTTCTTCTTCTTTTACTTCAATTTCTTTGTTTGTATGGTCTAATTCAAATTTGTTTTTTCCTATTGAAACTTTTAGCGTTTCATTTTCAGCTGTTAGGCTTTTGATTTTTTTTCCTAAAGCCTCAGCATTTTCTTCTTGTTTTTTGAGTAGGTTTTCTTTTTCTCGATTTTCATGATTGAGTTTTGAAGTTATTGTTCGTAGTTCATCTTGTTTAGTTACTTTTTCTTTTACACTATCAGTCAAAACAATCAAATCTACTTGTCTCGTTTCGTAGGTTTTGACTAACTGTTCGTTAATTTTTAATAGTTCTTTATATTCTTCCTCTAAATTATCTTTACTCTCTGTAATTATCTCTAAACGGTCTTCTAAATTTTTCATTTCTTCGTTCTTACGATTATATCTCTCTTCAAGTGCCTTAATAGTTTCTTCAATTGCAGTTAAATATTCTTCCTTATCATCTATTTTTTTTTTAGTTGAGTCTAGTTTTTCTAGCGCTTCTCGAATTTCTTCGCCAATCTCTTCATAATCTTTTTTTTCTATTTCTTTTTTATCCTTTTCAGCTTCACCATTTTTAATTGTTTCAGAAATATCTTCAATACTATTTTCAAACGTTCTAAGTTTCTTATCTATTAAATCTCTTGAATCTTTAGCCTTTGATAAATACTCTTTATCAACTTTTTCAATATCTTTTTCGGATTTTTCTTCTGTTTTTTCCGGTTCTTCTTTGATTTCGTCAGTCATACTAGAATTTTTATGATTTTTATTTTCATTTAATGAAAAGTAGAATTTGAAATTAAATTTTTTAATTGTTTAAATATAGAAAATTTTGTTCAAATAAATGTTGATATAAATAGATAATCATTTTCTACCTCAAACTTAACTTCTTTATAAAATATACTCAATTCACCTTTTTAAACTATTCTCTTCTAACTTTTTTTCGTGTTGTTAGTCTCAATTTCGAGCAATAAATTTAAATATGAGTGTCTTTAGAAAGATAAATTTTTTCTGATTTTTTTCATCGTTAAACTCAGAATTTGTAGCCCCAATTATTATAAAATACTTTTTATTTAGCTTAAATTACGATAAAAGCAAAATAGGGGGATTAATTAGCTATATCTTCAATCAATTTTCGGCGAATTTGAAAAAATTCATTTACTTTAGCCAGTATTGGAGAATTATTTGCTTTTAATTCCCAATTTTCAATTTTTTTACAAAACTCAAGAGTTCGCTCTATTAAAAGCGTAGCAGAGCTAATTTAAGGTATGACATCTAATTTTCCTTAATTAATTTTATCTTAATGTAAATGTTAAATGTTCGAGGACCAAATGTTACTAAGATATAAAAATTTTCACGTCTTCCAATTTCCAACCTTCCATCGACTATTGGTAATGTCAATTGTCGGCTTCCATAAGTACTTGCCAATTCATGATCGTAGTGATTAAAATCCGCACGATTTTCGAGCGCTCTTACGGTATGCAGAAATGGGGTGCTATCTCTGGAAGAAATTTCAGCAAACATATAATGTAAATCAAGATAATTTCCATATTCATGTTCATTAATAATTAAACTGGTGGTAGTATGGTAAGATCTAATTAAGAAATCTCCGCTTTTTAAATCTGGATTTTCCTCTAAACTTCTTTTAAAAATTTCCTTTATAATATCAGTTAAAAACAATAATTGAGTTATCGCATAGCTTCTCAATTTTAATTTATATTCAATTATCAATTCATTATTGTTTTCAATTCTGTTAATTTGATTGATTTCTTTAATTGGTTTAAATAAATTAGGATCAATTTCACTTTTAAACCTAATATGATTTAATCTGTTTACATTTCTAAAAGCCCATGTTCTTAATATATTCTTTTGAGAAAAATTTAAAACTTCAGTAGCTTCTAATAATCCTTTTTTCATTTGAGCAATTTCCAAAGTTGGAGTTGCGCTTCCTATTGTAATTCTATGCCAGGTGTTTTGAATAAAATTTTTAAGCGAAAAAATTTGTTTAAAACAACCAGTTGGTGTCATACCTCCAAAACATCGTGGTTCGATTTCAATCCATAAGTTATTGTATAGTTTTAAAAGCTGATAGTATAACATAAAATCTCCAGAAAAATCTAGCCCACTCAAAATTATAATAATATCAGTATTATTTGATAAAAACGCCTTTATTTTGTCATATGTAGTGTATTCTGGATGATTTTCCTGAAAATTCATATTTCCGATATCAATTTTTACGAAATAATCTTTGTCTTTGCAATAATTGATTAAGGCGTTTAAGTTTTGATTATTTGGGTTATTAATATCTAATTTAATAAAAGAAGGATAAATAACTACACCGACAACTGGAATTTGATTTTCGATAGTTTTTATCTCTGAAATCACATTACTGTTAAGATCAAAAGATAGTATTGCTTTAAATAAATCTGGTTCTTTTTTTACTACGGAGATTACATCTTCATTAGTAATACCGTAAGATCTTTGTAAATTCATAGCTTGAACTAATCCATATGTTATATCTGAGCTAAATAGTTCTACTTTTTCGTCTTCTAAACTAATTTGTCTGTGATAGAAGTAATTGTGCCCATCCTTACTCTTAAGTTCTAATAGTTTTTTTAAAGCGTCTGAACGCCCGATATCACTAAAAATTGGCCAAATTAAGGAGTCTATTTGACCGTAGATAAACGCGTTTGCGTATCTTGCTCCAAAAATAGAACTAAAATCCGGTTGGTATAATCTTTCCATTTTAAAATCCTTTCTTTAATAGTCGATGTATTATTATTAAATTCTGTAAATATATAATTTTAATATAGGAAATCAAATAATAATTATTAGGTTAATTTCACCTAATTTTTTACGACTAAACTATGATTGATATACAACTTGGAAATTATCCAATTATTATTAAACCAAATTTAGGAAATCCAATTTTATTGAATTTAAGAGATTACAAAAACCGAGACAAAGTTCCATTTAAGAACTTGTCGTTCGAAGCTCTAGTAATAGCATCTCCATCTCATTCAACGAAAAAAGTTTTGGAACACTTCCATTTGAACATCTATATCCAGCCAATTTTAAAAGATAACGGCAATTTTTCGGAAAGACGAGGCGATCTAATAGCTTTACATATGGTTGAAATCGAAAAAATTAAAAAGTTAGATTTTAGAGATCAGCCCGTTTTAGAGGAGTTAAATTGCGTAGTATGGGATATTAATAATTGTGTTTTTCAATTTGACGATGTTTTTGGAAAAAGAAGTAAGCTTTATAGAGTAAGGTTTCAAATACAAGATATTAAAATCATTGAAAATTTGTTAAAAGCTTCTAAAAGAGATTGTTTATTGTTTGATATCGTTCATGATGTCCCAAACATGAGCGAAAATAAAGTTAATTACCATAGTATCGCTATTTACGATAAAGATTGGAAAGATTTTTGCTTTATTCACGCTACAGATTTTCATATTGCTAGGAGAAATGACTTTATTTTAAATTATCTAAAACAAAATGTAAAAGCTAAAGTAAAAAATTGTGATGGTAACGAAAAAAAAATATCAAAAATAAACAAATTTATTCTAACGCGAGATTTTGAACTCAAGGAAGAATTCCAAGAAGATAGATACGAGGATTTAAGAACAGCAAAATATAACTTTAATTATAATCTGAGAAAATTAATTAGTTTTGCCAATAATAAAGTTTCGCAGAAAAGTTTAGATTTTGTTCTAATGACAGGTGATTTAATAGATTATCTTAACATCGCGAGAGGAAATTATCATTACAAGAATAATTTTCATGTTTTTATTGATATATTACTTGGATTGAATAAGGGTTTAAAAGAACCTCCCTATTTAGGAAACGATGAGGAGTTCGTTAATAAACAAGAAATTATGGTTCCCATTTTTACCACTATTGGAAATCACGACTATCGTAAATCGCATTACGGTATTAAATTTGGCCAGATTCATAAAATATTTGGTTTGACTCATTCAGATGTGAAAGGATATTACGACATCAAATTTTTTAATTATTTAACTGCCCTTCGGTCTAATGATAAATTTTTAAAAGATTATTTTAGGTATATAAACCCTAATCTTAATTTTAAGCTTAAAATTGGAGATCAATATAATTTCATATTTCTTGACACAGGTCAGGACTCGCTCGCAGATATGCATGACCTATTAAAAGGTGGACCAAGTACCAAGGGAATTAAAGAATATCAAGTTGACTTATTACGGGCATATATAAGATTGGCTCATAATGAGAAAATTATTGTTGTCATGCATACACCTCCAGTTTCTCCCAATCTTAGTTATCTTAAAAAGAGAAAATATAGAAAAAAATTAAAAATTAAAGGTAGACCGCTAAGTTGGTCAGATTTTTACGAAAGTAATTTAAGAAAATACAATGATACTGGAAGGTTAGATATGGTTTTAAACTTAAAGTATCAAACAATAATGTATAATTGGGCTACGCTTTTGAGAATCTTTACGGGATCAGATAAAATCATTAGGAGGAAAGTAGATTTCGTTATGTGTGGCCACACACATACTTTAAAAGAGTATCGGTTAAAAGAAGCTAAAGAAACCGATCGAATAAATTTTGGTTTTTGGTTTTTCCCAATTTATATCGAAGCACCATGTGAAATTTACACTTCCAGATATCGAGATAAATTTAAAGAAATTAAAGATCCTTTTGAACTAAAGGCTTGGTTTGATGTAAATAAACCCTTTGTATTTCAAACCCAAGCACTCGGCCCGCTTTCAGCAAAGTTCAAATTTAAGCCACCAGGTTTTAGATATTATATTATTAAAAATAATCAAATGGTTAGAGCTAAGGTCTTTTCATTACATTTAAAATGATTTTAAGCTCTTTCCATTAATTTCAATACTTCTTCATATGTATTATTAGCCATTGGTCCGAAGCATTTCACTTTTAAGGCACCAACAGCGTTAGCAAATTTACCTATCATCTTTAAATTCCACCCTGCTAAATATCCAACTATAAAGGCACCATCAAATGAGTCTCCTGCTCCAGTAGGATCAATTTCTTCTACTTCAAAACCTTCTATTTTTATTCCATTCGTTTCTTCTGAAGAATATATGGTGCAACCAGCTTTTCCTTGTTTTAAGACTACTAATTTGGGTCCCATTTCAAGCAATTTTTTACAAGCTTTTTCAGCACCTTTAATACCAGCTAGCATTTCTGCTTCTTCACCACTTGGTAGTAATATAGTCGAATTTTCAAGGACAGGTTTAGAGATAGTAATAATTGTCTTAATTTCAAGCATTTCGGGTCGTAGATTTGGATCAAATGAGATAATTACTTTTGGATTCTGATTTTTAGCAATTTCAATCGCTTTATAACAAGCATCTCTTGAAGATTCACTTATAGAAAGAGCACTACCCATAATATGAAGGGATTTTACATTTGAAAAGTATTCCTCATTAATATCATCTGGAGATGTTTGTCCTGCCGCTCCAGCAGCAAAAATAAATTTTCGAGTGCCATCTGAATTATATTGATTAAAAGCTATTCCAGTAGTTCTTGAATTATCAATCCGTATTTTAGAAATATCAACCCCATCAGATTTTAATTTTTTAAGAACTCCTTCTCCAAATTCATCGTTTCCAACAACACCAATAAAACCTGTAGATAAATTAAATGATTTAGACATTCGAGTAGCCGAGTCTATAAATATAGCAGGAGCTCCACTTGGAAATGGCCCCTTATAAGAAGCCCCAATTATTCCATGAGGGGTATCAACTTCCGTACGCATTATCTCGACTAATAGCTCTCCCAAACAAATGATATTAGGACTCATTTTCGTCAATTTCTATTTATACCATTAAAATACATTAATTTATCAGAGTATGTAATAGAATTTAATATTTTAGAAGCTATAAATTATTTTTTACCTTGACCTATTTTAGTAGAATCAGGTTCTTTGCGGAGTAAGAACAAAGGTAAAATTCCTATTAAAGGTCCTAAAGCTAAAAAGAGAACATATTGAACACGGAATCTCGTTAACAACCAATGCTCCAACAATAGATTGCCCTAGTTGTCAAGTAAAGATGAGTAGAAAGGTTAAAAAGAAATCATATGTTTTGGCTATTGTTTTTGTAGCTACTGCTGTTATGTTATTCTTTATTTCAACAGCATATTCGGATTTTTTGCGTAAAACATAAAATATTTTTGAAAAGAGAATATTTTGTGTATAAAAATTTTTACTTGCTCTTTATAATATCCATTATTTCGTATTTAAACGTTCAAAAAGATTATTTATTACTTTTCATAATACTTTCATTATAATAACAAGAATTTAAATTAAATAATAGGGAAAAACAGTGGGTTTAAAGACTAATATAACAGAAATGTTTGGGATTAAATATCCCATTATAGCCGCTCCAATGGGTCCGTTTTATACTACAGACTTAACTGTGGCAGTTTCAGAAGCGGGAGGTTTAGGAGTATTAAGCCATACTAATTTATTTGGAAAAAGTAGTTTATCTGAAATGAAGAAAAATATGGAATATGTCGTTGAGCATACTGATAAACCTTTTGGCTTTAACATAAGAACTTCAAGAATGCAGATTGATGCACCAGGGCTCTGTCGGGCAATTCCTAGGTTCATTCGAGATAAACCTAAATTAAGAGAACAATGTCTTTACGTAATCACTAGCGCTGGAACGCCTAAAATGATTCAAAATAATGCGTTTAAGAAGCTTAAAGATGGTGGGTCAAATATTAAGCATTTTCATGTGGCACCTGCGTTATGGCTAGCTGATAAATGCGTTGCTGCAGGATGCGATGGTATGGCTATTACAGGTTGGGAAGGAGGCGGGCATCAATCGTATGAAAAAATAAGTTCTTTAGTACTTCTTCAGCAAGTTAAACAAAAGCATCCTGATTTCCCATTAATAGCTTGTGGTGGCTTTGCTACGGGAGAGGGCGTAGCAGCAGCATTGACCCTAGGAGCTGGAGGAGTTGCTATGGGTTCTAGATTTATTGCCTCAAAAGAGAGTGAATTTCACGAAAATTATAAAAATATCCTACCTTCTGCCAAAGCAAGCGATACTACATGGGTTACTGGCGTTTTAGGTCCGATAAGGCTTTGGAGAAATAATTATTCGATGCACCATGGTGTTGTTTCAAGTAAAGAAGAAAAAATGGCACTCGAAGCTCAACTTACCCCACAAAAGGCTCTAGAAGATCAAAAACATTACGAAATGACTTATGAAGGAAATATAGATGATGGTGCAGTTTTATTAGGCCAAAGCATTGGTATTATTCACTCTATTGAAAGCGTTAAAGATATTATGGAGAACATCATAAAGAACGCTGAAAAATCTTTGATCAAAGCTTCAAAAATAGTAATTTAAATTTTTTAAAAAAAGAAATTTTTTTTATTTAACCAAACTTTTTTTTAAGATATCAATCCATAATATAATATAGATTTATTAAAAATGGGTGTTAAAATGAAATCAAGGAAAAAAATCGAGCTAATTAATAAAATTATAGATAGGTATGACGAGGGTACATGCTTTTACTGTGGAGCAACTCTAAATGGTGATTTGGAGGCTGATGATTTTGACGATGGCTATTCTGCCGATTGGTGTCCTGACTGTTGCAAAAATGTTGACCCTGACGATGATTGGGAAGAAGTGTGCTTAGATGCAATAGATAAGATTATTCATGATAGCCCCTTTGAGCCTTAAACCTTATGTATTTACTTTAATTATATTAAAATCTGAGTGAAATGACCGACAATAGGAAAGAAATTGGATCATATGAATATATGGAAGCTTTTATGTCTCGGGCCGCACATGTAGTTTCTATGGACACCAATGGAAAAATAAATGTAATGGCACTCCTATGGAAGACAATTGGAGAACTCTGGATGCTCCCCGTCATAACAATAGCAGTATCACCTTACCGTTATACTTTCAAGTTACTAACTGAAGGCGTGCAAGAATTTACGATTAACATCCCTTCATCTAAAATAGCCGATACAATAGACATTACCGGTTCATTATCAGGTAGGGATATTGATAAATTTAAGGAAACGGGATTAGAAATCATCGAAGGGAAACGAACAAAAGTTCCTACTCTTAAGGATTGTATATTAACCTACGAGTGCAAAATTGTTCATTCGTGTAAATCTGGAAGTATGGCATCCCATCACTTATTTTTTGGCCAAATATTAACCGCTTACGCTTCAAACGAAATAATAAAATAATTCAGCTTTTTAACCTTTATTTCTCATCTCAGTTTCACATATACAATGACTTGAACTTAAGATCTCTTCACCACAAGGGCACTTTTTGGGATGTCCATACTTCTTACAAATTTTATTTATAGTTTCACATGAGAAAAGTAGATTTAACTTTTCGCTTTCTCTATGTGCAAGTTCTGGTTTTACCCCTAATTCGTAATGTAATAGCGTTTCTATGAGTCTTGCGTGCCTAACTAATTCTATTGCTAAATCTCTTCCTTTAGAGGTCAACTCTACTTCGTGATAAGCTTCGTAATTAACGATTTCCTTTCTTTTTAATCTTGTGATGCAACTCCCCAAAGTAGAATGAGGAACTCTAAGTTCTTTTGCTATCTTTCCGATTTTTAAGGGAGTACTCTGTCGATATAAAAGTTTAACTACAATATAATCTAAATCTTGCATATTAGAATTTTAGCTATTATTTCAATATGTTAGTGATTATGGTTCATAGAAGCCATGATAAGAATCATCACTGTCACTCCAGCCAGAATTAGGATTAGTTGTTTTAATGTGTGTTTAAATCCCCACTTTTGATGTAGCTCGGGTGTTAAATCTGATAAAGCGATGTATAAAAAGCTTGCTGCTGAAATTGCAAGGGCGAATGGTATGATAAACGAGATTTCTCCTAAAAGAAAATAACTAATAATTGCTGCAGGAATGGTCGTTACACTTGATAGAGCGTTATAGGTGAATGCTTTCTTTTTTGAAAACCCCCCGTGCAAAAGTATCCCAAAATCTCCTGTCTCTTGAGGAACTTCATGGGCAATTATTGCAAGACCTACAGCTACACCTACGGAAAAACTTGTAAGGAAAGCCGCTGCAATGACAATTCCATCTATAAAGTTATGTAAAGCGTCCCCTATCAGTACAATAGGTCCCGCTGCTGAATGAACATCGCAGTCCTCATCAGTACAATTTCGCCAGATAATTAATTTTTCAAGAAAAAAGAACGAAAGAATTCCACCTAAAATAAAGAGCATTACAGTATGTGATTCCCCACCAGCGCTCTCTATTGCCTCCGGAATTAACCCAAACAATGCAGCTGTGAGAAGAGTTCCAGTCGCAAAGGAGATCAACATTGAAATTAATGATTTCTGGAATTTTTCCCCTAACAATACAAAAATAGCGGCAGCTGAAATTGCTCCAAGACTACTTAAAAGACTAAATAAAATTATCCATATAAAAATTTTCTATTCACCAAATAATTCCAAATTAATTATTAAAATGATGATTTCTTGAATATAAATTTTACGATCAATCGTAAATTTAAGAAATAAAAAAAAATATAATAACTCATATTAACAATTATTACTTATATTGCCATTATTTTGGAATTATCATAAATCCTTAAGGGTAATTTATTATTCGCGAACCACTTCCATTAATTTGTACTGATTGTGAAAAGGAATATAATCTTGACTCGATAGAATACAGATGTCCAGATTGTAATGGTTTACTTTGGGTTAAATCAAATATTAGTGACTACAAGAACTCTTTTCTTAAAATTAAACAAATTCATAATTTTTGGGATTTTTATTTCGCCTTGCCTAAAATTGATAAAAAATTTCTTGTAACTTTGGGAGAGGGTGGAACGCCATGTAAAGCTTCTGAAAGAATTGGCGAAACTTTAGAACTAAACGTTTTGAGCTTTAAAAATGAAACAATAAATCCAACAAACTCCTTTAAAGATCGCGTTGGTGCGTTATTAATTTCACATGCTCGAAGTTGGGAATATCAAAGGGTTGTTTGCGCTTCAAACGGCAATCAAGGCGCCTCTATCGCCGCTTATGCCTCATTAGAAGGAATTGAATGCCTAAATATTATTCCAAATGAAATTGATACTGGAAAAAGGGCACAGATGATAGCATACAACTCAGAAATTGAAATATGGGGGGATTTAGTTGATGATACGATTATACACGCTTTAGAGCCAAAATATAATATTTATTATCAAAGCACTCCAGAATATAATCCTCTTACGATAGAAGCTCAAAAAACTATAGCATTTGAGATTTATTTGCAAAAGGGTCCTCCCGATTGGGTTTTAATTCCAATGGGGAGTGGTGAGCTATTAGTTAGCTTATGGAAGGGTTTTAATGAACTCAAGGAGAGTGATATAATTGAACAAATACCAAAATTAGTTGGAGTGCAATCAGAATTCTCCTCACCAATAGTAAACGACTTTTTTGGAAAAAAGCAAGAAAAATTGGCAAAACAAAAGAATTCTAAATCGCACGCATTAGGAGTTTTAGTAAAAGAACCTTTATATAAAGAGCTTGCTATCAGATTTGTAAAAGAAAGTAAAGGTACTGTGATTGCTATTCCTGAAAGTATGATTTTAAATTCGATTGATGAACTTATCAGAAATGAGGGCATATTCGCGGAACCTTCATCGGCTTTAACACTAGCAGCAGTTCATATTTTGAATAAGGAAGAGAAATTCGACTCTGACGATAAAATAATATGTTTAATCACAGGAAGCGGATTAAAAGCACCCTATGTCTTCGAAGCGATATCATCTCAAACCAAAACTACTGGAAAGGGTTCAATTATAATTACTAAGTTAAAAATTTTATCACAGATTTCCTTAACAAGCATTAAGGGAATAAGTGGTACTAAAATTCAAGAACTAATAGGAAACATAAGTTTAGCTGCAATTTATCAGCATTTAAAAAAGTTAGAAGAGAATAGTTTAATTTCTCGTAAGAAAGAAGGAAAAATCGTTTTGTATTTTATCACCAATAAAGGTAAAAAAGTTTTAGATGCTTTGGATATCCTTATTACGCTCCTTTAACTTAAGAGGATCCTAATTCATCAATCTCAATAGGGATGAAAATTAGATCAAAAACTTGAGGATTGCTTATTTTAATTACGATTCTCAATACTACTACGAAACTTATTGAAATAATTGCCCCTATTATGGATTGAAATAAGTTTCCAGGGAGCTCAACTAGAGCTGGTGCTATTCCAAAATTGAATACAAACGCTTCAACAATAAAATAACCAAAAACCATTGTTAGACCCCCAATAATAACAGCAATGATATCATAGAAATTAAAGTAAGTACGAACTTTTCTTGGGTTCGCAATTAAACCAACTATTAAACCTTCTAAGCCTTTCACGATAAATGTGGCAGGTGCCCAAATTGGATATCCTAGAAAAATATCCGCTAAAGCGGAACCAATTCCTCCACCTAATGAACCAATAACTGGCCCAAATATTAAAGCTGTTAACATCACTCCGACATCTCCAATATTTATATAACCTCCTGTAGCTGGAACAGGAATCGAGATGAGCATTGTTAATACACATGTAAGAGCAGCAAAAATACTAGTGATAGCAATTGAAAAAGGATTTTTTGGTAGATAATATCCAAGAAAATCCCGATTCTTTTTTGATCTTTTACTCTCCATTATTTTAAGCACTTATTTAAATTTATAAGTTTCAACTTATATTTAACTTTCATCTTTTATAAAACTAATTATCCAAAGAGAATAATTCATAGAATTTCTTAATAAAAAGAAAACAAAATGACACTAAGAAACATATAAATTAAACAATTTCTATTATTTTTTAGATAATTTCTTAATATCAAAGTAAAATTATTAAAAAAAAAATTTACTCGAAGAGGTATTACTGTCTATGGTTTTTTCCAACGATAATAAGGATGGAATGGAAATTGACAATCTATTCGAAATGATTATCGATTTATACAATGCTTTAATGAAAACGTTCCCAGATTTAGTCGTAATTCTAGATTTAGAAGGAAATATCATAAATATTTCACGAAACATCCAAAATTTTTATGCTACAAAAAGTATAGAAGATTTTATTGGAAAAAATATAATAGATTTCGTAGTATCAGAAGACCGAGAGCCATTTAAAGAAGATCTTGAAAAAGCCATAAATCAAGGATTTTTAAAAATGGTAGAATATAACTTCTCTGGAGCGAATGATTCGAGATTTATAGGAGAATTAAGTTTAAGTTTAATTAAAAATAAAAAAAACGAACCAAATTTCTTTATTGGGATAATACGGGATATTACGAATCAAAAAGGTATAGAAAGCGAATTAAGAGAAAACAAACAAATGTTCCAGTTAGTAATTGATAATATTCCACAACTTATTTCTTGGAAGGACCGAAAATCTACATATTTGGGTTGCAATAGTAATTTTGCTAGAGTTGCAGGTCTTAGTACACCCGATGAGATAACAAATAAAACGGATTACGAATTACCTTGGAAAGTTTCGGAAGCAGAGTCATTTTTTGAAATCGATCAATTAGTCATGGACACTAACAAGCCAGAATATCACATAATTTTACCTCAACTTCAAGCAGATGGGAAAGGAGCTTGGCTTGATGCTAATAAGATTCCTTTACATGACATAAATAAAAAAGTTGTTGGATTGCTAAGCACTTACGAAGATATCACAGAAAGAATTAAAACAGAAAAAATTCTTAAAAAATCAGAAAAGAAATATAAGGACGCATATAATAGAGCAGAATTTTATAAAGATGTGTTTGCTCACGATGTAAGCAACATCTTACAAGGGATACTCTCTTCAATTGAGTTGTGTAAATTAAGTTTAAAAAATGCTCAAACCCAATTAAGTTTAGAAAATTTATATGACATGATTGAAGATCAAGTTCATCGTGGAGCAAAACTCGTCTCAAATATTAGAAAAATATCTTCGATTAGTGATATTGAAAATACAATTACTCCGATTAATGTTTTTAACCTAATTGATATCTCTTTAGATAATATTCGTAAGATGTTTCCAAAAAAACAAATTGTCTCGCAATGCAATACAGAATACGATGAAACTAATGTTAAAGCAAATAGTCTCTTACAAGATGTCCTCGAAAATATCTTACATAATGCGGTGAAACACAATAGAAACTCTATGATTGAAATCCAAGTAAATGTTTTAAAAGAAGTTCAAGATAATATTAATTATATCAGATTAGAATTCATAGATAACGGATTAGGAATACCAGATGCTCAGAAACTCACCATTTTTCAAAAAGGAGCTTTGGAATCCAGTAGTTTTAATAGGCTAGGTTTAGGCTTGTCATTAGTAAAAAAATTGGTTGAGAGTTATCAAGGAAAGATATGGGTCGAAGATAAAGTTAAGGGAGACCATTCGAAAGGTAGTAAATTTATTTTAATGATAAAAGAAGTGTAATGTTTTCGAAAAAATATTATTCGTGATAATAATATGATCTTTTTTTTCACTAGATTTAAATTAAAAATCTCTTTTCTATCTAAATAATTAAAACTTTCTTAAAATTTGATTAGGATGTATTTGGTAATTTTATTCTGGATTTTCATAGCTCTTTTAATGTTATTTCTTAGTACTTTATTCATTGTGGGTATTTTCTTATTGATTAAGGGAATCCAAAGGAAAATGGTAGGTCTTTCATGCTTAGGGATAGGATTTACAGTATTACCGATTGGATTTGTTAGTAATTTTGTTTTGAATATTGAACCAGGTTATTTTTTCCAAGAGATTTTTATTACTATCGGTTTTATTCTTGCGGTAATATTTACTAATTTAACATTTCATAAAAATCGTAAATCTCCTGCTAAACTAATACTTATTGTAGTAATAGTGTTAGCTATTATTCAGCTAATTTTTCATGGAATGATGGCTATTGAGCGTACTCCTCTTATTTACTTTTTAAAGGTCTCTTTTGATCTTCCCTATAATCTTTTAGTTTTTAATTGGATGGCATGGTCATCTTATTCAGCATATAAAATTGTTAAAAACCAAGATATTGAACCATGGATAAAAGTTAGATATAGATTAATCTCAATCCTCTCATTTATTATGAGTTTTCACGGTATACCTGAATTTTTCCAACCATACGATATTTTATGGGGGCCTCCAAGTAATTTAATAAGTGTAGCTGTTTTTGGCACAACGGCAGTATTAGCAGTAATTTTTTCGGTTGGATTCTTTTTAGCTTGGATTATGCCAAATTGGTTAAAAAAGTATATAAATAGAAACTATCAACCTGTAAAGGATAGAGAATTTACTGAAGAAGAATTAATGACTTTGATAAGAAACCAATTATCTAAAAGGCGAAATAATGGAAATAATTAAAATCTTAGGAAACAACTTAGCTGAAAAAATCAATATAAGTTCCCCCGCAGGTAGAGGTTTAATAAAATTAGCCATTAAAGATGAGGTGGGACCTTTTAAGCCCCTGAATCAACTTGAATTTATTGATTTTAAGAATTCAATAGCAAATTCTTTGAAGATGAGATTAGAGCAACTAGAAATTTCTTCTACGAGTGAGATAATTGATTTACTATTAGATAAACTTACTAAAAATCAATCTTTAATTACAATTGGAGCTGTATAAAAGGGACAATCTTTTTATTCTCAAATAATGATAAGGTTTTTTTAATTAGGGCAAGAAGAAAATATAATTGAAAAATCTTATTATTTGTTAATAATACATTATATTTATGTTCATTTGTCTTGATAACTTAATTCGAACTGAATTAAATCATGAAGAAGTTTTACTAATTCCAGAACCAAATTATTTCAAGTTAATAAATCTTCAATTATTAAAATTCAGTGAAAAATCATCAATTATATCTAATTTACCTAGAAAAGATTCCTTTATTATTGATCAGTTTCAAAAACAAATAGAAATTTTAGGATTTGAAAGAGAATTAGAAATTAAATATGTCCAAGAAAATCTAAAGCTCCCTCAAAGTGAATCAGTTATAGAGATTTGTAAGAAAAACTTTCCTGAATTAAATTTTGATGATTTTTTGCATAATAAAAACAAAATTGAACAGGGATATATTCTAATTTCAAATAAGTCAAAAATATACATAGAAGCGGATTCTTCACAAGGAATATTCTATGGGATTCAAACTTTAATTCAACTAATGAATTCGACTTCGACCAAGAAATTGATAAGTCAAGTAGTCATTATTGATTTCCCCCTATTAAAAATTAGAGGAGTGTCGGATGATATATCTAGAGGTCAAGCAGCAACAGTTGAAAATTTAAAGAAATTCATTAAAACGCTAAGCCACTTCAAAATTAACCATTATTATTTAGTTTATATGCAGGATATGTTTAAATTTGAAAAATATCCAGATATCGGCAAAGGCAGAGGAGCTTATTCTAAAGCAGAAATAAAAGATTTATTCGCTTATGCGAAAAAACATTTTGTAGAATTAATACCTATTTTTCAAACGATTGGTCATTGGGATAACATATTACACAAAAAAAAATATTGGCAATATGGGGAATTTCCAGGCTCAAATAGTTTGAACATCGCAAACGACAAAATCTATGAGATATTAGATGGTATGATAAAGGATTTAAGTGAAGTGTTCAAATCTGAATACTTCCATATAGGAGCCGATGAAAGTTGGGATGTAGGGAAAGGAGCTTCAAAAGAATATGTAGACAAGATAGGAATTGGTAATGCGTACTTAAAACATTACAAAAAGATTTACGAGATCGTTAAAAGTCATGGATATAAAAAAATCATTATATACCATGATATCCTCTACAAGTATCGAGAAGTTTTAGAGGGTTTACCCAAGGATATGATTGTAATGTATTGGAAATATAATACGAAAGAAAACCATCCAATTTTAAAAAAAATAAAAGAATTTAAATTACCTATAATTGTTAGTCCTTCTATTATAGATTACAATCGATTGTTTCCATCGTTCACCCGCTCTGAAAAAAACATATCAAACCTAATTAAAAACGGTTATGAAAACGGAGCTATAGGAGAAATAACTTCAAGTTGGGGAGACTATTCAAATAAGGAAATTAGAGAAAATAGATTTTACGGCTTTATTTACTCTTCACAAGTTGGCTGGAATCCTTCGAAAAATGTAAATCCAATTAAATTTTGGAAAAGCCTTTTACTAAATTTTTTTGGAATTAACGATCCTAGGTTATTTAAAGTTATAAGAACCTTAAGAGCTGTTGAAGATAAAAAGCGTTTACATATAAGACCTACTTTTTATTATAATCACTTTTTCAGTCACCCATATAACAAGAAAAGTTCGTTATATAGAAAAAATCTAAAAACCTCTAAATTCGATTCTTTAATCAAAAATATGGATGAAATTATTGTCATATGTAAAGATTTAGAGAAAATTGCGCCAAAGAATAAGGAAAATATTAGAGTTTTAGCCTTTATTGCGAAGCATATTAAATTTTACTGCAAGAAGAGAATTAACTCTAAAAAATTAGTTGATTTTCGGTCTAAAAGAGTAAAAGACGAATATTTATTACTAATAGTAAAAGAAATTGAGGCTTTAAAAAGGGATTTAAACGAACTCCTAAAGGAATACGAAATCTTGTGGTTGAGCGTTGCAAAAGAAGATGGTTTTGAATCAATAAAGAGGAAATATATGTGGTTACTGAAATTTTACGATGAAAAAGTCGAAGAAACTCGAAACAGAAGCAAATGGCGGAACCCAAATATTCCTAGTGAATTAATTTACCTTGACGCTAAGAAAAAGCACCAAACTCACACTACTTACTTTAAAAAAACGATTGAAATCGACGAAGAAATTGAAAGTGCTTACTTACAAGTAATAGGAGGGACTTTCGCAAAAATCAGTCTAAATAATAATCATATCGGCCATGTAATAACCAAACGTTCGTTAAATTATGTGGTTTTAGAAAATAATATTCAAATATTTGATATTAAAAAGGATCTAGAAAGTGGTGAAAATCTAATCTTTATCGAAAATAATGATTGTAGCGGAGGAATTGGTCCAATTAACATTTATGGCGAAATTAAACTGAAATCAGGTCAAATAGGTCTAATTAAATCTGATAAGACATGGTTAGGGGCAAGAAATCACGATGGTCCATGGGAAATTGTTAAAAGTTTTGGTAGTCCACCTAAAGTTACTGGAGGATTATGTTATCCCGATTTTGAGCATAATATTCATTCGTTAGAAAGCGATATGATGACTATTTTTAACGCTTTAATTGGTCGGATTCCAGGAAAGTTATATTGGGTTTTAAAAATAGTTATAAAGCTATTTTACCGTTACGACGTTCTAGAATGAATTTTAAGATGATTAAATAAAAAAAATAAAAAAAAATCCTTGCGAACTAAAGTTCGCTTCTAATCACTAAACTTTTTTTCTTAAACAGAACGAGCAAGTAACCTCAAAAATTGATAGCTCAAGCTATAAGTGGTAGAGCCCTACCTTATCCTTACCCTCATGAGCCAATGTTTCGAAAAATTCCATTATATAAATGGAATCAGCTATAAAGCCATTAGACGGCCTCTCTGGGTCGTGCCCTAATTTTTATTTATAAGCTCCTCGCTAAAGCGATGGCCTAGTGTTTTAAGATATGGGAGGGTGTCCATTCTGTCGCCGTCCTGCTAATGTTTTTTAAAGGTATCTGCCACACATTGGACGTACCAAAATTAATTGTTAGCTTGAATGACTTTGAATAACTAACACCTATAATAAACCATAACCTTAAAAAGATTTCGATTTAAAAAAATGCTAAGAAAAAAAAAATAAAAATTATTAAAATGAACTAATCGGATATTATCGAGAAGAAAGATTTGTCTACGCCGCAGACTGGGCAAACCCAATCATCAGGTAAATCTGCAAATCTTGTTCCTTCTTTCTCCTCATCGTAAATGTAACCACACGCACTACATTCCCATTTAGCCACAATAAACAACCATTATTTTATTTTGATTTTTAATAATCTATGGATGTGTTAATTGAATATATATTAAAAATATTAATTTAATATTTTATAAATTAATCTAGTTAAATCGTTGCCTTTGAGTATAAAGATTGATGTTGATTAAATATAAACAGTTTTTATGGAAGAGAGAAAAAAATTTTTAATGAATTATTTTTTTCCATATATTTTAAGTGGGACGTCGTATCACAATTCCCGGTGATTTTTTATTTTTTTTTCCGTTTTGGACGACGATCACACCATTGACAATAACATGTGGGATTCCTTCAGGAAGCTGGTAAGGTTGCTCATAAGTTCCTTTATCAATAATTTTGTCGGGATTAAAGATAACTATGTCAGCCCAATTCCCTTCTAGAACAAGGCCTCTATCTTGAAGTCTGAGTCGTTGAGCTGGAAAGGATGTCATTTTACGAATAGCTTGTTCTAAAGTCATAATTTTTTCTTCTCTCACATACTTACCAAGAACTCGGGGGTATGTCCCAAAGCATCGAGGGTGGTATGCTCCCGCACTAAAGGAGGCGGGGAATCCAAATCCATCTGTGCCTACCATTTGATAGCGGCTAGTCATAATTCTGCGAATATCTTCTTCACCCATGCATTCAATCGTTAACAATACACCTAACGCATTATCGATTAGTAATTGAAAGAATGTTTCCCAATCATCAGAGTTCCCTTTTATCTGAGTGATTTCTGTTAAATTTTTACCGACAACATCTTTCCATTTATCAGAATTAACTGTTGCAATATACAAGTTTTTCATGCCTTCGTCTCGGATCCAGTTTTCCCATCCCTCAATGCCTTTTTCAACATCCTTTTTGATTCTTTCTTGGATCTTAGGATCTTTTATGCGTTCTAATATGTCATCATTACTTCCTTTACGTGCCCAAGGAGGGAGCGCTGTTGCAAGGTCAGCCATCCCACGATTATAAGGGTATTGATCGCAAGTAATACTTAGGCCTCGTTCATTTGCTTCTTCAATTAGGCGAATAGTATCCTTGCTCCTGCCCCAAAATTCTTCACCAGCAACTTTATGATGTGCTATTTGGCCACCAGCACAACCCGATTTCTCAACTATCTCAATTACTTCCTTTACGGCTTTTATAACAGTCTCCCCTTCGCCACGAATGTGAGAAAAATACAATCCGTTATATTCAGCAACGACCTTAGCTAATTTGATGATTTCAATTGTAGTACCAAACATTTGAGGGGCATATATTAATCCAGTACTCATACCGAATGCCCCCGCTTCCATTGCTTCTCTTAAATAACCTTTCATATTTTCAAGCTCTTCAGGTGTAGCGGACCGATCTTCACCTCCTTGACCACCCGCCCATCGCAGGTTTTCATATCCTACAAAAAAGATTAAATTGGCGGGATTTCTTTTCCGCTCGTTATAATCCAGATATTCTTTAAATGTATGATATGGGTATTCAAATTGTTCAAGAACAGGATCCAGGGTATTCATCCTCCTTTTAAATTCGTCTTCCTTTCCTTCTGGAATGGGAGCCATCCCAGATCCACACATGCCCACAACAGCAGTAGTAACTCCTTGACATAAAGTGGACTCTTGACTCCTACTAACGGGTAAGATATAATCCGTATGAGAGTGAATATCTATAAATCCAGGACAGACGATCATTCCGCTAGCGTCGATTACTTTTTTAGCGTCTTCGTTAATTTTTGGTCTTATTCTGGCAATTTTTCCATCCTTAATCCCAATTTCTCCGTAAAACCAGGGATTACCAGCCCCATTAATAATCCTTCCATTCTTAATAACTATATCATAACTCATTTTTTTCAAAACTCAGATATTTTATATATTTTTTTGTATCTTATTTTTAATTTTTTATTTATAAATTTTAGTAAAAGCAGATTCTATTAAAATTTATTTTGGAAGGTCTTTTTTGATAAACATTTTTTTTGAACAACTACAACGAGGACAACTGTAATCATCATCTAATTCTTCGAAGTACACATTTTGTTCGTCGTCTACATATAAAAAATTGCATTTTGGACATCGATAAATTGACATTTTCTCACCCTAAGCGATTTATATCTTTTTAAACCCTTCTTTTGGGTTTTTACAGTTTGGACATCTCCAATCTTTTGGCAAATTTTTAAAAAGAACATCCATTTTAGATTCGTCGTATTCTGCGCCGCAGTTAGAGCACTCGTAAATATATAATTCAAGCAACTTTCGGAGTTCTTCCTTATCTACATCTTGTTCCATCTTTTTGTAAACGTAAGAAATTGCTTTATTATCGCCAAACAGAATTGCTCCTTTGAGTTTATTATCTTTCAGCACAAATTTTTGATAGCAACAATCTTTTTTATCAGATTTTTTTAAGATTTCCCACCCAGCCCCTTCTTCTTTCTTAGGGTCAATAGTGCCAATCGAAGTTAATTCTAACCCTACAATTTTAAGAGTATTTTTAGGCGTAGTTCCTTCGTATTCAACTTTTTTCAATTCAAGAACTGAAGCGGCTACAATTTTCGATTGTTCCATACAAGCGGGTATTATTCCCCAGATTTGGTCTTTATATTGCACGCAATCTCCAACGGCGTAAATATCTTTTTCGCTTGTTTCTAAAAATTCGTTAATAATTATCCCTCGATCCGTTTTAATATCAGCTTTTTTTGCCAAATCTATAATAGGTCGAATCCCCGCTTGAATTAACACTATATCAGAATCAAACCTTCTTCCATCTTTTAATTTTATGCTATTCACCATTCCATCTCCTAAAATTTCTTCAGTTGTGGCGTTTAATATTACTTTAATTCCTCTGCTTTCAATCTCACCTTTTAGCATTGTACCGCATTCTTCATCTAGTTGTCTTGGTAACAGTCGGGGGAAAAATTCGACAACGGTCGTATCTAAGTTACAATCGTTGATCTGACTTGCTAATTCTAAACCTAAAAGACCCCCTCCAATTACAATAGCTTTCTTTACAGCAAATTTTTCAATATAATCTCTGATCTTTAATGCGTCGTCTATAGTCCGTAAAGTGAAAACTCCTTTATTATCATCCTTCATTTCTCTTGCATTTTTAATAGGTGGAATATTTGGAGTGCTTCCTAAAGCAAGGATCAGTTTATCATATAGTACTGGTTCACCATCCTTCTCAAAAAGGATAGTTTTATTCTTTGGATCGATGTTCACTGCTTTTTTATTCAAATATAACTTCAAATCTTTGTTTTTGTACCATTCTTCGTCGAAAACAATTAAATCTTCGGTTTTAATATTCCCGGGAATTAATTCTGGAAGATGTACTCTCGAATAATAAGGGTAAGTTTCTTGAGTAAAAATCTCAATTTCTACTTCATTGTTGAGAAATCTAATGTTTTGAGCAGAAAAAGTTCCAGCAACATTATTTCCCAATATGACAACTTTCATAAGTTAACTAGTTTTGTGATCTTATTTTAAAGTTTTTATTATGAATATTAACAGCAGAATTACCATTAATGAACATGTTCGAATTCAAAATTATATTTCATTTTACATTTTAGCTAATTATGACTGAAACAGAACATCAAAGAATTTTAAGAAAAATAATTAAAATTGATGAGGACTTGTGTACTGGATGTGGACAATGTGTTATAGGTTGCGCAGAGGGTGCCTTAGAAATAATAGACGGAAAAGCTAAAGTTGTAAACGAGGTTTTTTGCGATGGCTTGGGTGCTTGCATAAGAGACTGCCCTGAAGGGGCTCTTGAGATTATTGAAAGAGAAGCGTTAGAATTCGACGAAGAAGAAGTTGACAGACATTTAGAATCTTTGTCAGAAAAAGAGGAGGAAAAATTAAATCAAGCGAAGCAAATTGTTGCTGAACATTCCCACCAATGCGGCTGCGCTTCTACTCAAGAAGATTCCGAAATAACACTTGAAAATCATGTATGCAGTTGTGCTTCTGGAGAAACAATGGTATTTAACGATCTTGAGGAACAGACCGTTATCACCGGAAAAGCCCCCTCCGCATTAAGACAGTGGCCCATTCAAATGCATTTAATAAATCCAGCAGCCCCCTACTTTCAAGGAGCAGATGTGATACTTACGGCTGACTGCGTTGCTTATGCTCTTGGTGAATACCATAACAAATATTTAAAGGGATGTTCTATAGCGATAGCTTGTCCTAAACTCGACCAAGGCAGAGAAATTTACATCGAAAAGATTAGATCTTGGTTTGATGAAGCAAAAATAAACACCCTAACAATCATGAGAATGCAAATCCCTTGTTGTGGTGGTTTGTTGGGGCTAGCTCAAGAGGCTGCAAAAAGAGCAAATAGAAAAGTGCCGATAAAGTATATAATAGTAAGTGTTGAAGGAGACATTTTTAAGGAAGAATGGTTATAAATATATTTATTATTTTTTTAACTTTTTTTTGCTAATATTGAGTTTCTCGTTTAAGTTTCAAATATTACTTTCTTTTTAATTATCTTTCTTAACATAACAGATAAAGCTGACTTTGATTTTCCTAGTTCGTTAGCTAACTGTTCTAAAGATATTTTTCTAGGTATTTCAAAAAATCCTGAGGATATTGCCTTGTCCAACACATTGGATTCGTTAAAAGTTAACTTATTTTTATTGTCGTCAAGAATATATGGAGAATTACCAATTTTAAGGAGAGTAAAATTTACCGATTTCTGTTCAAAAAGAGTTAACAGCTCATCTATCCTTTCTCTAGTCGATATAAGCCTCCAGAAGGCGTATCCGTCTCTTACTCGCACGGGGAAATTAACTAACACTCCACATTTAATTATAGCATCTAATAAAAATGGATCCTTTGTTTTTACATTAAACTTAACTCGATTCTCTTCCTTTTCCAAAATGCTAAAATCAAAAACAGATTTATGGTTTTTAACCTCATCTATTAATAAGTCTATATTATAATGAAAAATTTCAATAATAGAATTCCCAATCGAATTTTCAAAATCGTATGGAAGAAAATATTCGATTTCCATTCGAATTTCACGGAATTTCTTGAAAATGTGCGAAATCCATATCTGATCTGGAAATTTAATTTTGATTCTTGCTAAGCACGATTTATGTGAATCCATCGTCATTAGTAGTTAAGTAGAATTTAAAACATTTGTTAGAAAAAAAATGATTAACAATAAATAAAGGAAGAAATTTGTAATATTAATTATGGTGGAGAATAAGAACCTACTGTTGGGAATCTGTGGAAGCCCAAGAAAACAAGGAACAGATTTTGCCGTTCAGTACGCACTAAAGTATGCTGCAGAAAAATTTAGTTTTGACACTGAGTATTGGACAGTAAGGGGAAAAGAAATCAAATTTTGTATACATTGCAATTATTGCGTTAGAGAAAAAAAAGGATGCATTCATAAAGATGACGTTCAAGACCTTTATCCTAAATTAGAAGAAGCAAAATACTTAATTTTTGGCACTCCCGTATTTCAAGGAAATCTTTCAGGGCAATTAAAAACAATATTAGATCGTTGTCGTGGATTGGTCGCCAAAAATCCGAATGTTTTTAAAGGAAAATATGGTATAGCTCTCGCAGTAGGTGGTGATCGAAGCGGGGGGCAAGAAATTGCGATAAGAAGTATTCTAGATTTCTACCAACAAAATCACATGGTTTCCGTATCAGGTGGCGCGTTCGGAGCGAATTTGGGCGCTTCATTATGGAGTAAAGATAAAGGTAAGGAAGGCGTTCAACTCGATGAAGAAGGGTTAAGGACAATTAGAAAAGTTATAAAAAGATTAGCAGAGCTTAAGAAATAAAAAAGTCTGCTATGGATTTAAAAAAATAAAATTAAAAAAATAAACACTTATTTAACTCCAAATAATTTCTTAGCTTCTTTTTCTCTGAGACCAGAAATGCCCCAGAGTTCTTTGAACCAATATTTTCCATTCATTATTACAACAGGCGTATTTACAATGCACCCATCGGCGTCACAGAAAGTTTTTAGAAAATTATCGTCGTGTAGTAGATTGTGAACGAATTCTTCGTCGTCTATATCACGCTCTATATAATTAACATCATGCGTGTGAAGCCATTCTTTCAATTCTGTACATCTATGACAATCAGTTTTTGATATTACTATTGGAACTTGCATTTTTGACATATTAATCTACCTTATAATTATACTGGTTAGTAATTTTATTATAAAAACACAGAGTAAAAAAACTTTCATTTCTAAATTATAAATAATTTTAATCCTTATCAAGAAAATAATAAAGAAATTTTAAAATTTTTTATAATTCTCTGGTCTTTTTCTTTGTAGACTGTTTTCATATGAAAGTAACATTTGATTAAATAAATCTGTACCTAGGTGCAATTGGTATCCTGTTTTCCAGATAATTTTATAAGTTTTTTTATCAATGGAATATTTAGAATTTATATTTACTTTATTTGGGATATCAAATAAATCAACAATTTCCTCGAGAAATGTTTTCTTTGTATTTAAAATTCTCGCAGACATCCCTCCACGATAATTTCCATCTCCATCATAAAACCCCATAAGAAAATTTAACGCCAAACGACCTTCTTTAGAAGAAATTAATTGACCAAAAGGACTCTTGAGTTTTGCCTTATTTATAAGTTGTTTGATTATGCGTGGAACTTTTTCAGAATTTTTAAAATCAAATATTCCAAGTTTTTTTAAATCATACCACATTGGTTTACAACCAAACATGACTCTTGAACTATAAGTCGGTTTAATTTCTCCATTATCATTTTCTGCTAAATAAATTTCATCAAAAATCCTTTCTTGGTCATAGCCTATCGCATTAGCGAATCTTTCTACAATTATACGATCTTCTCTTTTTAATTTAAGTTGAATTTGATAGTGAGTATTGCCAGCCTGAGAAACCCATCCATCTGAACATAACCAACCAAACCAGTACATTATTTCATTATTTTCATAGATATTATGGAATAAATTTGGATTTGTTATTGTATATTTTTGATTCGCGTAATCAGGTAAATCTGGATTTTTTTTTACATATTTTTCACAAATCTTTAAAAAATTATTAGCTTTGGGTCCTAATAGTAATTTAATGTTAGTTTTAATTAAACTAATTCTTTCTTTTGATAAAACGTATTTATCATGCTGACGTATGTAGCTCATCATTCCGTATCCATAACCAAATATCAGAGCTAAATCCTCAAGTGTAGTATTCACATTTTTAGAAAATTTTCCTATTTCAATTTGAAGATTTTTAATAAGTGTATTAAATGAAATATGCCCGCTACCATGAGAATCAATTAACCCATAACAATGGTTTGCTTTATTACCAAAACATTCTTTTAGGTTTGTCTTAAGTTCCTTAAGGTTCTTATTAGGAAGTATAAAATTTGGGTTTTCTTCATGATATCTTAGTTTTTCTGAAATGTATCCGTCATAGTGTCCCCATATTTTTGAAATATCTTTTAATGTGCATCCACTATGTTCTCTTCTAACCCTACTAGGATTTAAAACATACATTTCTTTAGGATAATTATTTAATTCTTCCATAATTTCATCCATAAAGTTCTTTGCAGTATACCTTTTCTCACAATTGTTATTGTCTAATCCAAACATTTTGGGTGATATAATGTCAGTTTGTTTATGATCTAAAGAATCTGCTTTAAATAAATTTGAAGACTCTTGTTGTTTTTCAAAAATTTTTTGAATATCAATATTGGTTGTTTCTGAACATAACCCTGACTCCAAAAATTCGTAATAGGCTGAAAATAATTCGAATGCAGGAATGACTTTGTTGACTATCTTTGGAAGTTTTCCCATCAGAGTTAAACAAGTTCCAGATTGGAGAATCATATCGTAATGCTGCTTAACTAATGTAAGTGATTCATTTAGCCTAAGAGATTCTTCAGTCATTACAAATTTTGGATTTTTAATATCTTTTAATTGATCTTTTAGCCAAGCTTTGAGAAATTCATTTGTTATACCAGAAAGTGAGCGAAGTTCTTTTAATTCATAAAAAGTATTGGATTTAGTGCGAAGTTCTTTTAAAAAGTTAGCATATTCGATTGAAATACTATTTAAACCTTTGCGTAGCATTTTATAACGATTATTTTTATTAGTAGGTTTATTTTGAAGAGACTTTTTTTGTTTTCTGCTCAATAATTTCATATATGCTTTAGATAAACCATCTAGATATTGAGAGACAAGTTGAGCACCTCTTCCTATAGGGTTACAATGCATCCAACCATTAATGAAGGATTTTAAATCATCTGGTGAAACAATCTTAATTATGCTTGTTAATTTTTCTGGAGGAAGCCCTCCTTTATCATATAAACAAGCGTTTACAGCGGTGATAAAATTTCCAATAAATTCATCAATAAAAACAAGTGGTAATCCATGTTTTGAGCATTTTGGATATTTATGAAGTCCTAGTATGCCAAATTTTAAGGGCTTTACCTTTTTAAGATATGAACATCCAAAATGAGGACATATTGCGATTCGACGTTCTTTTACCGTTATTCTATTTGCATCTTGTTTTCCATATATTGTCATTCTAGAATTTTCACCTTTGGTTGACTACTTTTTACATCATATTGCTCTTCTATATTTGTATAGAGTAAACTGGAAATCTCATAATCCAATTCTAAATAATTTTTTTCTAATTCCCTATAAAAATTTGAAAAAGGGAAATAGAATGCACTTTCAGCATTACATAATAGTTTTGCAGTCTTAAATACCACTTTTAATAATATTGAATTATCATATTCAATTTCCGAAAGTATATGGATTTCCTTCCAAATACTACCGCCTAGAAGTTTAATCTTTTTTAAGATCTCAATTTCGAAATCACTAGCATGTAATTTCGCTTTCTGCATAATATCTTGAATTTTTTGTGCTAGATTATCCTCACTTGCTCCAATTATTTTTATTAAAAGTAAATATTCGGAGATTAAATCTGAAAGATCTTTACTATACTTTATATACATATCATTTTTAGTTTTTTTATTATTTGCCGGCGACTTTGAATATCTTTGACGAATTAAAGCAAATTTATAATTGAGAAATGTATGTAATTGTCTTGATAATTCATTTATTCTCTCAGAACCTTCCATTAAAGTCCATTCAAGAAATATAGAGTCATCCTCAATCTCAAGTAGGGAAGACTCATTTAAGGGGTCATAATAATCAAACCAATCTTCATTCATAAGAAAATATTAGTATGTATCTATTTAAAGGAAAAAAAGATTTTGGTAAATTTCTGAGAATTTTCAATATATTGAAATGATAAAATCCCTTAAAGATTTTTTATAAATCATATTATATTATCAAAATGTAAAATAATATCAAATAAAATGTATTTGGATGTGATTATATGTTAAGATTGAAAAAATCAAATGTAGTAAAAAGAGTGAAGAGTGCGCATTTTATCGGTAGACAATTATCTCGATTAAAATTAGGTCAATCTTATTACGCGATTGTTGTATCCAGCGTGAGTGCGATTTCATTAATATCTTTAGCTTTTGAGATAACAATTTGGATGTTAATATTAGCGTTTCCAATTCTATTGCTTAGCACATTCATAATTGGTTATTTTATGGATATATATAACATTAACACTATGGATAAACTAAAAGCTAATGAAATAGCTAATCGATATCTTACTACGAGCGACATAAAGAGCCAAGAATTTCAACTTTTACAAACGGAGATCGTTCTTGAAGCGTTAAAGGCTATCCAGGAAGAGAGCCAATTGGATCCCAAAGGATTATTAAAAAAGTATGATCTTTATTTAAGAAAGTGGAAATCACCCTATAAATAAGAAAAGCTAAGAGATTGGTAATTTTAATATTATTGAAGTATTAAAAACGAGTGAAGATCTAAATTATTTTTTTCAGCAACCAGCGAATTGCTTCGATAATTTTTTCATTCTCGCTAAGAACATTTATAGAGAAATACTGGATAAGAAGTCCACACTCCGCCAATTCATCCATGTCAAAATTCTCATAAATCAAATCGGGAGTTATTTCTTCTTTATCGTGAAATTTGTTACCAATAAGGAGTACAGGCATAAATTCTCCCTTATCCAAGCATCTGTTTAAGACTAATCTAAACATTTCGATAGTTTCTTTGATCGAGTCTTTATTGGACGCGTTAAAGATTAAAATGAAGCCTTGAGCATTATCAAAACAATCTTCATATAGCTTTACAATTTTTCCATTTATATCATCTTCAATACATTCGTACGTTAAGATCTCGATGTTATCAATTAAAAAGTCATAAATTTTATTGGCTAAATCTCTTTTCATTGCGTTGTTCTTATATTGAAGGAATTGCACAACCTCTAAATTCTTTACGAAAGTGGTCTTTCCTGCATTTTCGGGGCCAAAAACGTAAACTTTCTTTAAATCTTCTTTAGCTAATAAATGAGAAGTTATACCTATTTGTGGAGTCATTTTTTCAAGATACCCATTAAAAATGTTTAGGAAATCTTTTTTAAATTTTTTCGAAGCTAAGCTTAGTGTATTTTTTTGATTTGTTCGATTTTTGTGACTGTGAAGAAGTTCTGTAAGACCATTAAAATCTTTAAGCTCAGAAGCAAACATTTCGAGATCTGGAGTTTTAGATAACAAATAATTATAAACATCAGTAATTTCATCTTTAAAATAAGCAGCTCTAATTAAATATGTTATCATTAGCATCTCTTTTCCACCTCGAGCGTATTCTGAATCGATATAAAAAATGTGATTTATCGTTTGATATTTCCGGAACGTAAATACAAAACTTCCCTCTTCATCAGAAAATTCCAGAATTCTTCCTAAATCCGGATGTTCTTTAGTATTTAACGTGTAATTACAATAAAGCGTATTTGGTCCGAGAATACTATCAAAATACGACACGCAAAGGATGGAATCTCTAGACATGGCAATTAAAAAGTAATTATTTCTTACTTAAAATATATTAAAGACACAATTAGTTTTATATTTATATCAAATGATTTTAATCTAAAAATTCAAATAAAATAACTATTTTTATGAGCAAATTTAATAATTTATAAAAATCAAATTTTAATGTATGTACCATCTTTCTTACTTAATGAATTCTAATACTTCTAAGGATAGAGATAATGAGTACGATCTCGCTCTGAAAAACTTATTTCATGGAGAGATAATGGAGCGCGCTTCTGCGGCTAGACGGATTGGGCGTTTTAAAGAGGGAAGAGCCACAAATTTATTGGCGAGAGCTTTAAGATTAGAGAAAGACCCTATTGTCATAAACAGAATAATAGAAGCGATGGGTGAAATTAAAAACGCGAAAGCTACTTTGCGAATTGTAGAGCTGTTAAAAAAAGAACTCGAAAAACCGGAAGACGAGCAGGATAAAACTCGTTTATTTTTAATTATTGAAAGTTTGATGAAGATCGGAGATAAGAGGGCTTTAGAACATTTAGGTATCCTTTTATCTTCGTGTGATAGCGATATTAGAAAGCTTACAGAAAGTGCTTACGAGTGTATAGACCCAAATTGGAAAGTAAACTTAGCAAAAAGTAATAAAATCTAATTAAAATAATTCATAATTATTAATCAAACATATAAGGCGAAAAAAATGTTCCCAGAATTTATAGAAAAACTTACCCAAGAAGTTGATGGAGCAGACAATGCTCACGATGTAATGATTTTTACACTCTCAACTTGTATGTGGTGCAAGAAATGCAAAAAATATTTAAAAGACAAGAATGTGAAGTATCGATATGTCGATCTTGATCAAATCGATTCAGGCGAAAAAATAAAGTTATTAAAATACGTAAGAGAGAATTACAAACCAGACAGAATCGCCTATCCATTTCTCGTTTGCGACGATAAATTTGTTATCGGATATGATCTAAATAAATACGAAGAATTATTGAAACCCGGAGGAAATTAAGATGGATATGGAAACTAAAGAAGGAATGAAAGAGTACGTAGAGACTGTCAGTCAAAAAAATGATTGGATTTTAAATAAAGATCAAGTTACATTTGATGATTTAATTGATGGTTTAGTAGAAAATAAGAAGAAACACGGCTATCAATCTTGTCCCTGTCGTCTTGCTTCAGGTAATAGAGATTTGGATAGAGATATAATTTGCCCATGTGATTACGCTCCTGACGATGTGAAGGATTTTGGTGCTTGTTATTGCAACTTGTATCTATGTTCAGATTTTTACGAAACAATAAATACAGAGTTTGTGATCGTTCCGGAAAGGAGACCTCTTGAAAAAGAGAACGCAGTTTTAGAATACTTTAATAAATAAAATATACTAGTTTTAACTTTTTTTCTTTCTTTTTGTGTTAAACCACAAAAATAATAAGATTACCCCTAAAATTCCTATAAAAAAATTTCAGATTCTTGTTTTACTAAACGGAATCAAAATTAGGTTTTGAAACGAACCCTTTATTAAATCAAGATGGTTTTTGATTAATTTGATACAAATACTTAAAATATGAAGGATATAGAATGAGTACTCCTCATTTTCACTTTTTCTTTTATTGATTAATACACAATTTATTGATCATCGATACACAAAAAATACACAACATTTATATATGAAAAAAATAATATACTAATTAGAAAAAAAATAATAAAAAAAAATAATAAAAAAACAATTTGGAGGAAAGAAAAATGAGCTATAATAAAAAACCAGCAATAAAAGATGTTAAATGTAAGATATATTCCCAAGCTTTAACAAATTCTTATATAAGTCGTTAAAATTTTAAAAAGAATAAACTTCTATTACTTATTAAAAAAGTAATAATGTCAAGTTTCTTTCTTTTTAATTTCTATATTATAATAAAATATTCTGTAAATAAATCGTTTGCTTTGTTAATATTTAACAAATCAATTTTTTATAAATAAAATCCTTAAATAATTCGGGTTCTCTTTATATTATATGCCAGATAAAGAAATGACAGATGATGAATTAGAAGACGAATTAGATAAAGCCTTTAAAGAAAGCGAACCTAAAAAAGACAACTGCGGAACGGCGATTCCAGGAAATAAAGAAGTAGGAATCCAAAGAACTAATGTTAAAGTTAAAAAAGAATAGTTCAACAGCAAAATACTCATACAAAGCTTACTAACTTTAAACCACATTTTTAATAAAGATTCTCAATTTCAATTTTTAGGTGAATACATTAAAAGAAAGAATTAAAGGGAGAAAAAATTTTCCTACCGAGGAAGTTGACCCCGATAATTATTTGAGCGATGATGAGGTTAGAAATTTAACAAAAAACAAAAAAACCTTAAAATTTGTACAAGAAGATTACTACAAACTTTATAACTGCGTTCATTGCGGTGAATGCGACACAGAAGAAGAGCGCCTTCTTTTAAAACAAAGATTTCTCGAAGATGGTAATAGCGTTGAAGGTCTTGATGATATGATAGAATGTTTCCGCAAATATCGCACGCCATATCCTTCGAATAAAATGCGTATTAGAACACCAGAAGGAATCTCTAAAGAATCTGACACTCTTTTTTATATGGGTTGTCTTTCGACAATACGGATTCCAAGATATACTGAGCATTCACTTAAATATTTGCTAAAACAAAAAGTCGATTTTACAACCTTAGATAAGGAAATATGTTGTGGGTGGCCTTGGTTCGCATCTGGTTGTTTTCAAGAGTTTGAAACATGTAAAGAAGAAAATATAGAAATTTTTGAAAAATTTAAAAAAGTTATTTGTTTATGTCCTGCTTGTTACTTTCTTTTTAATAAATATTACAAGCCTTCAATGAAATCAGAAATAGAATTTAAGTATATCTCAGAGTACTTAAAACCTTCTGATACAAAAAAGGCAGGAAAAGTAGGGGTGCAACACCTTTGTCAACTAATGAATCGCGGCACGAAGGGTATCGATAAATTAGTAAATAACACATTAGAAAAAAGCGGATACGAAGTAGTAGACATACCTCACTGGTGTTGTGGTGGTGGTCTTGGTTATATGCATCGTACTGATGTCATTGACAAAATAGCACGCAAAAGATTGGGCGACTTTGATGAAGCAGGTGGCGATTATTGTACGACATATTGTCCGAGCTGCTGGTGGATCTTAGCAAGATATAGTAAATTATGCAAAATAAAACCTAAAGCTAAAGATGTATTCGAACTACTACTATAAAATACTAAAATGAATGAAGATTATAGTTGTCCCTGCAGAGATGTCGACCCAGATAATTTTATAACGAATGAAGAAGTAATAGAGTTATTAAAAACTAAGGATAATTACAAATTCAAGCAAGAAGATTATCTTAGGGTGTATAATTGCGTTCATTGTGGCGCTTGCGGCACGCATTATGAGCGGTTTCTTTTAAAGCAGAAAATTTTAAAAGATGGAAATAAGATTGAAGGCTTGAGCGAACAAATTGAGACTCTAGAAAAGTTTGGAACTCCATTCAAGTATAATAAAAGTAGAATTAAACCTTTAAAGGGCACTAATGAAAACAGTAAGACATTATTATACTTTGGTGCTTTACGACCGTGAAAACTCCAATATATGGCGAAAACACCGCAAGATATCTTCTAAGTAAAAATGTAGATTTTTGTATCTTAGACCAAGAAATATGCTGTGGTTATCCTATCTTGTGTACGGGGGAAATTGATACATATAACCTAATGGTTGACAGAAATAAGGAGCTGTTTAAAGAAAAAGGCTTTGAAAAAATTATAACCGTATGCCCAAGTTGTTATATGGTATTTAAAAAACATTATGCCGATTTAGGTATTAAAATAGAATACTTTACAGAATATTTAACACTTTCAGAAGAAAAAAAATCGGGAGATATAATATTTCAACACGCTTGCCCACTAAAGTATATAGAATTTCCTGGCATTGAAGAAAAGCTCAAAAAAATATATGAGGATAGCGGTTATAATGTTGTAAATGTACCCCATTATTGTTGTGGCGGTGGCGTTGGACATCAATTAAGAGTAGATGTCGCTGAGATGATTGCGCGTAAAAGAATGGAAGATTTCAAAGAAATCGGGGATCAAATTTCAAAAATAAAAGAAAATTCAAGTTTTATTACTACCTATTGTCCCGATGCGTTTTGGATTTTAAAATTCTATGGGAAAAAACAAATAATTAAATACCAACTTAAAGATCCTTGTGACCTATTAATGTAAAAATTATACTTCCTTAATTGAAAAAACAAATTTGAATTATTATAAAGGATATTTTTAAAAGTACTTATCGTGAAATCGATAATTAATAAGAATTTTTATAATTTAAACGAATAAAAATTTTAAGAGTAATTTCAAATATTCACAATAGATTGAAATATAATTGGTGATTTTATGCTATTTTCTCAAAATGAACTTGATAATATTAAGAGAGAAATGACAAAATTAAAAGATAACATATCGTTAAAACTGTTTACTGATTTCAAAATTCAAGAGGATGGAAGTAAACTTAGAAAATGTATGGCTTGTGAAGGCACTTACAAATTATTAAAAACATTAGAAGAAGTATCCGGTGGAAGATTAAAAATAGAAGAATATTCAACGGAAGAAAACGAGGAAGACGCAAAGAAATATGATATTGTCAGAATTCCAGCTATTTTATTTGTTGACAAAGAAGGAAAGGTAGTCATTAAGTACTCAGCGACACCTGCCGGAGCGGAGTTAGCGCCTTTTCTTAAAAGCCTTCAATACTTCTCGGGAGTGAGTCCATACTACAAAGATCAAATAGTATCCCACCTTAAGAAAATACCAAAGTCAAAAATGAAAATGTTTATCACTAAGACTTGTCCATATTGTCCTGCTACAGTTCCAGTGGCGAATTTATTCTCAATTGTTTCAAAAGGAAAGGTTTCTGTAGAAATAATCGATGTCGATGCCAATCCTGACATTGCCATGAAATATCAAGTACAAGGAGTACCACACACTATTATTAACGATAAAGATCACATTTATGGCATGTTTACTCCGCAAGAATTATTGGAGAAACTAACTAAAGGTAAACGAGATTTAGGGGGTATGTATAGTTAAAGATTAAATAAGGTGATATTAGAAAATGTCTCAAGACGATATATATAAAGAAATTATTCAAAAAGAAATGGCTAAATTAACTAAGCCCGTTAAACTTAAAGTATTTACAAGCAAAAAGAGTCAGCCTAATGGGAGTTTTATTAGAGAATGTCAAGAATGCAACACATTTATGACGCTCTTAAAAGTGTATGAAGCGAACTCTAACGGTATGCTGACAATCGAAGAATTATCAATTTATGATGACCCTGAGTTCGCCAAAAAATACGATGTGGAACGCGTTCCTACTATTCTATTTATTGACAACGATGGTCACGAAATAATTCGTTATCTAGCTGCTCCTCAAGGAGGAGAAATCCAACCGTTTATTCAAGCGTTGTTCGTTTTCGCAGGTGCTCCGAATTATTACAAAGCGACAATAAAACAGAACTTGGATCGCATTCCTCCTTCAACGATTAGAGTAATGTTAACTAACGCGTGCCCTTACTGTCCTAGCGTTGCTACAGTGGCAAATATGTTCGCTTTGGCTTCAGATGGAAAGATTCGGACGATTATAGTTGACATCATGACTAATCCAGATATAGGGCAATACTATGACGCTTCTGGCGTTCCGTACACGATCGTTAACGATAATAAGACTTTAGTTGGGATGGTTGGTGCAAACGAAATTTTTAAAGCATTAATAGGAGGAAACATCAATGTTCAATATTGATATGGAAGGCGTTGATTTTGAAAAAACTTACGACCTAATTGTTTTAGGTGGTGGACCGACTGCTATTGGATGTGCCATCTATGCCGCCAGGTTCGCGTTGAACGTTTTAATTGTAGGGAAAACATTTGGTGGATTAATTGCTACAACTCACCTTGTTGAAAATTACCCTGGAATCGCCTCAACAAGCGGTCAAGGGTTAATGGATATGTTTAAAGAACACATGAATTCCTTGAGCATTCCTTACATATCAGACGAGATAAGAAGCATAGAAAAAGCGGACGATCACTTTATTTTACACTCATTTTTTCAAAAATTTAAAGCTTATACGGTTTGCATAGCTACGGGATCTGAAAGGAAGAAGTTAGGAATCCCTGGCGAAGATGAGTTTGCTGGAAGGGGCGTTTCTTATTGCGCTACATGCGATGGCCCGTTTTACAAAGATAAAGTCGTAATTGTGATTGGAGGAAGTGATTCTGCCGCTAAGGAAGCGTTGTTTTTATCACAGAATGTGAAAAAGGTTTATATCATTTATCGAGGAGAAGAAATCCGAGCGGAACCGATAAATAAAAAACGAGTTTATGAAAACGAAAAAATTGAAATTATATACAAAACTAACATCGTAGAAATTAAAGGAGACACTTCTGTCAAGTCAGTTATTTTCGACAACGGAAAGGAATTTGATATAGATGGTGTATTTATCGAAGTGGGTTCTATTCCCAATTCAGACTTAGCCAAACGAATAAGCGTTAAAACAGATGAGAAAAACGAAATAATTATCAATAGAAAATCTGAGACGAATATACCCGGTATTTTCGCTGCTGGAGATGTCGCAGACGCCCCGTTTAAGCAAGCAATTACAGGAGTAGCTGAAGGAGTTATAGCGGCGTATTCAGCTTTCGACTATGTCAAAAAAATGAATATCGAATATTAATTCAAGCATTTCTTTCTAATTTTAATTTTATTAATATTATTATTTTTAAAATCAATTGCTTATTATTCAAAAGACTGTTGGTTTTATCAATCAAATCAAAAAGGCTAATAAATTTAAAATAAAGAAATTTTATGTTTATTAAAAAGTAAATTATTGGTAAAAAAATATGGAAAATATAAATCCAATAGAGCGAAATATAGTTAGGATAGACCAAGTTTTTGCCGTTGGAGGGACTTATGAAGATCCTTCAGAATTCACTCGTAAGGTAAATAGAAATCTAATGATTTTGCATCAGAGTGATAAAAACTGTAAAGTAAAAGATATTAAATTTAGTGCTTTTTCTGATCCCCGATATTCTGGAGCGGGTCCAATTTTGCTTGCATTCATTATAGCGGAAGTTGATGTAGACATTACTCCAGAACCTGATGAAAAAAGAAAAAAACGAAAGAAAAAAAAAAGAAAAAGAGCAAATGATATATTTTTAAATACTAATTTATTATCTTTTAATTTTGGAACTGTTTAAAACTCTGCTAATGGTATTTTGTTTTGGTAATAAATTGTTTTACCATCAAAACTGAGTTGTACTACATAAATTGGTACTTTTTTCTTTCTCGCTTCAGATAATTTATTGAAAAATTTTGGATCAGTTTCAAAATTCGGTTTGAATTTAGACGCTTTACGAAACACTAAAAAAAGAAGCATCCCCTTATTGTCGATAATTTCTTGTACATGTCTAGTTCCGCGTTCGGTAGGAGCGTCTGGGAACAAGGCTAGATCTTCTTTTACTAAGGTAACTCCCTTTACTTCTAACGGTACTCCATCTAAAACGAAATCTATCCTGCTTTTACCAATCTGAACTTCTTTACTTATTTCTTTTACTTTTGAAATTTCTAGTAAGTGTGGAAAAACTTTCAATGCGATTTTAGAATGAAGTGCAGTATCAATTAAGATCCATTCGTTTTTGTGCTTTACAGCTTTTACATAGTAATCTAATTTACCACGAGAATCAGTGAACAAAACTTCTTTTCCCTTAATTAGCAACTCTGTTAGCCGCCCAGGATCGTGGATATGACCCAATTTTATTTCATTTTTGTATTTGATTTCACTTACATAGCGATTAGGTCGAGTTAAAAAGATTCCTTTGCTGAGATTGAGGATTTCAAAAAGCGGTATTTTTACATTATTCATACTAAAACCACACGCTATTGCGTTAACCTAATTAGATTTATTTTAATTTAACTTAAAATAATACCATTATATAATATAAACTATAGAGATAAAAGGAGTTTTATTTTAAATTATCATGATGAACGACGCACAAGATCATAGTAAAATTGTTAGTTATAAGTTCCATCATATTGATATTAACAAATGTAAGATTTGTAAAGAATTTTCTTGTGAGGAGGCATGTTTTAGAGGAATTTATGAAGTTGTTAACAAAAATTCTGAGCCTCAATGTATCGTTATTGAAGATCGAGAAGATAACTGCATTAAATGCCATATTTGCACAACTGCATGTAAATTAAGAGCGATAACGATTGATTAACTGATCATAAATTTAGTTACCATTTTTTTGGGAATTTTGTTTTTTTTAAATTGGCATTTCAAGTTATGACTTCTGAATTTTTCGCACAATTTATAAAATATAAGTATCTTTTTAATTTGAAAAATTATTATTAAATATATTAAAATATAAGAATAAAAAATGTTTTTAGTGAAAAGACATGATATCAGAAAAATTAAAGCTTGATGACATCGATCGTCAAATCATAACATTAGTACAGGAAGATCCAAACCTTACGCACACTCAAATTGCTGAAAAAATAAATCGGTCTCAACCAACTGTTGGGATGAGAATAAAAAAGCTCGAGAGAGAAGGAATTCTTCAATTTCAGCCGGGAATTAATTTCAAAAAGGTGGATTTATTCTTAGCTACTGTAGAAATAAATACAAAGCGCCCAAATGTAATACTTGATATGGCGAAATTTTGTCCTTTCATGTTGAACGCCTTTAGATTAAGCGGGGATCACAACATTATGATTTTACTTGCGAGTTCTAAATTGGATAAATTAGATAGTATTGTAAATTACCATTTTAGAAGTAATCCCGATGTCCAGTCAGTCTCGATGGAATTAGTTATTGAGATTGCTAAAGATTTTATATTACCAATCGATTTCGACAGCGAAGAACATTCTCCAACGCTAGAAGAAGGGTGCGGTGACAAATGCAAATATAAGATAGCACAATTAAACGGATTAGCAGATAAAATAGAGTAAAAATTCGTTTTGAATTACTAATTAATCTTCTTCTTCTACTTTTGTAAATTTATATTTAGGAAGATTTACGTTTAAATTACAATCAGGACCACAAATATTTGAATAGTAATCAAACTTTTCTATTTGAAAATCAATTGGAATTACAAAATCATGTATAGAATCTATTAAAATATTGGTTTTTACATTGATAACATTTGGATCTTTTCTAAAACATAGATCAACTACCTTTTCGATGGTTTGGAGATCGGAAGCAGCAACAAAGCATAATAAATTAAATTCACCCGAGATTTTGAAGGCATGATTGACAAAAGGGCAGTTTTCAATTTTGTTTACAATAGATTCCACATCTTTAGTTGAGACAAAAACAATAGCAACCTTGATATCTACTTTTTTAATGTTGAAGCCAACTTGTTTTGTAAGTAACCCCTTTCGTTCTAACTTAATAATTCGAGCCCCTACTGCGGGTTGGGATTTTTCTATTTCTTGAGCAATTTTAGAATGGGTTATATCTGGTTGTTTCTCAATCATTTCTATGATTTTATAATCGTCATCATCAATACCTAAAATTTCTTTAAAAGTTTTTTTTATCATAGTCTTATTCCTAGAGAAGCTATTTTAATTTAAATTTTGTTTCTATGAAATTAAAATTTATTTAAATTTTAGCTTAAACAATATGAATTGTTATGATCAAGTTATTTTATTTTATAAATCATTTTCCTTAGAATATTTAGAATATGATTAGAATATAATTTTGGGAAGATATCGTTTTATTAAATTTTTATAATAAACTTGTGAAAATATTTAAAATAAAAATAACCACAGTGAAGCCAACAAATCCAATTAAAAAGTATAAAGGCTTTCCTTTTTCTTTTTCAGGAATAACTTCTCGTACAATAGTATATAAAATTACTCCCGAAATAAATGAAAATAAGATATAAAACATCTCTGTATATTCAAAATATATTAAATCTAAACCTATTCCAATTAAAATGCCTATTAAATTTGCAAAAGCTAGGATATATTTTTTTGTAATATTATCTTCATAACTAAAAGTTTCATAAATTTCCAAATCAGTAAATATGAGATGACTTTCAGATCTATTTGTAATAATTGCTCTAAACCAAGCAAATAGGAAAAATAATATCCCCGTAATTAAATCAATAGCTAATAGACCAACTACAATAATCCCTACGAGAAAATGATAAGTGAAGTTGGTAAAAAATCGAAGTTTGGCTAATTCTTCGTTAATATGATTCTGAATCTTTGATTTATAACGATTGATCTCGGTTTTGAATTCTTGTTCCTGTTCATTTAGGGCAGATATAGTTTGAGAGATGTCTTTCAGAGCTATAGTATCTAGATCATCGTGTTCTAATTCTTTTGTTAATATTTTTTCGATATTTCTTTCCACTTCTTCTAAGGTCTTTTCTTTTACGATTAATTTTCGCATCCTTTTTTGCGATTTAGATTCCACTTTTTGTAAAATTAATTTTTCAGAAACATGAACGAATACAAAACCAATTAGCACAAATAGGTACTCAAAAAGTTTGAGCCCTAAAGGAAATTGAGGAATATTTTCTGCGATTTCGGGAAGGAGAATTAAGAAGAAATAAGAGATAGATATACCTGCAATTAAGGAAATATTGAGTTTAGGATGTGTACGTTGATAAAACTCGATTATGAAAAAAAGAACTCCAAAAATTATCGAAATAACTGCTAAAAATGCAAAACTAATCGTCATTACATATTTTAATATAGTTACAATTTTTAAAGTTTTTAGAATTAAATTATAAAATTATTTATTTCTTGTGAATTTTGTTTATTAATTAAAGAAATTTATATTTCCATGTTGATTATCAATTCAATTCTTTATTATTACTTCGAAAGAAGACAAAGCTTCCATGAATATGCGAAATAAGTTTTTAAATTCTATAACATACTCGTTTAAAGAAACTACTACTATATGGCATGAGAATCCTTTATTTATATTAGAAGATGTTGCTTTTGAAAACAAAAAGGATGAATTCCTTAATAATAACCAAATCTATTTAGGTTTGACAGAGAAACCATTGATTTTCTTAGAAAATTTGAATTTTATTGATACTAAACTTAAACCAGATATTTTAATTTTTGCAAGCAGGCATACCTCAAGAACCGCGCGTCCAGCACTATTAATTCATAGTACGGGAAATTGGAGTAATAACGCGGATTTTGGAGGCAAACCTCGCGATTTATCCAAAACAAGTGCTTTATTTCATAAAGCTGGCTTTGTTTCTTTAAAAGAACAGATCACCCTTCTAGATAATCCAAATTATTCTTTGGATATTGAGGTAACTCACCACGGTCCGACAATTTTAGACATACCATTAATTTTTATAGAACTAGGAAGTAGCAAAAAGGAATGGATAATTGATGAAGTCGGTGTGCTCGTAGCGAACGCTATAATTAATTCTATATTTAAATATCTTATCTTTAAAGAAGATAAAAACCAACAAGTAGGTCTTGGGTTTGGTGGGACTCACTACGCTCCAAATTTTAATAGGTTAATTACTAACAACGATGTAGCAATGTCATTTATTTGTCCAAAATATTACATTCAAGAATTAGACGAAAAATTAATCGAATTGATGATCTCTAACACATTAGAAAAAGTTGATTATTTCATAATAGACTGGAAAGGCACGAATTCAGACGATAAAAAACACTTAATTCCTTTATTGGAGAAGTTCGAAATTCCAATTAAAAAATCTAAAAATTTCTCAACATTTTAAAAAAATTATAATAAAATCAGAGAATAGTACTATACTTCCTTTAATTTCTCGTAATATCTTACTAAATTATTAAAAATATAGTGACATGCTAAATAACCTTGTGTAGCCGCTTTTAATAAAACTTTATTCAAGTAATCTGGATACTTACAATCGCCATCCACTGTAACATTTAATTCTCTTACGTTATAATAGCTACGATAAAATAATGTTGGCCAATCTACTAAAGGTCGAATAGTTTGATTAAAAGTTTTTTTACCTTCTTCAGATAAGTCCAATTCTTGTTGTAAGTGATAATAAAGATATCTACCTTTCTTAGTTTTATTAATAAACCCATCTGATATTATTTCTTCCATAATCTTTTTCAATTTAGAAAGTTTTAGTTTTATATTAATTTTTTTGAGATTTTCGAGAATTTCTGTGTCTCTCTGACCTTTAAATTTTATTAATAAATAAGTTCTAGCTAAGATGTTATATTTTAATGGTACAGATTTATGATCTAATTGGTTATATTGAATTAAATTACCTAAAATTTCTTTTGCAACTAAGTATTTGAGAGTAATTTGATCCTGCTCAGTAAAACTACTTGTGAAAATATCAGAGTCGTTAAAATAAGAACTATATAACGCGTTTAGCAATGATTTTATCGAGTGAACCCCGTCTTCAAATGTTAGTTTTACTGTATTTAAAATCTTAATCCTATATTCAATATCAGTTAAGAACTTTTCTTTCTTTACGGGAATCTGGCGAACTAAATGAGGTTTTTCTTTTAAGGAATCAAGGTTTTCGTCCCATTCTTTTTTAAATCGATAAGATTGGGTTTTCGCTATAGTGGAGAGTTTATATACAACATCATACAACTTATTTAAGAAAACTTCTTCGTTTACATTAGTCATTCAAGAATCCCTTAACTTTAGAGCATCAAATTTTTTTAAAATTAATAAGTATTAAACTCTAAAAATTATTAAAGTTTCATCTAAAAAAAGTAATATGTTAATAATTGAAAGTGTTAAAGTATAATTTTCTCTAATTAGTAGGAATTGATTGTTATTTGAAAAAAATCTAATTTTTTTTAATTATATTTATCTTATTTATTATATATTGAAGATAATTCAGAAAAATTAAAAGAGTAAAGGCGATTTATAGGTTGAAAATTGAACACTTGGCTGTTTCTTCAAATTCCGAAGAAGATAGCGATAATTTTTTTATCAAATTATTGGGATTGAAAAAGTTGAGATCTTTCGTAGTATCAAGCGACCTAATGGAACAATTTTTCAAAGTTAAAAATGAAAACAAGGTAATCAGGTACGGCAACGAGGGGGTAAGTGTTGAAGTATTTATTACTGACGATAAAAGTAAAGCTTTAGATAAATTCACCCATATGTGTTTAGTAATAGAGGATAGAGCTAAACTAATAGATATTGCAAGGCAAATGAATTACGAAGTAATTAAAGTGCCGAGAAAAAACAGCGATGTTTTTTACTTATTTTTAAAAGATAAATTTGGCAATTTATATGAAATTAAATAGTAACAAAGCTTTTTAGAGTAGATTGGTATTTAAAACAAGGAGTGTTTTTAACATTCTAATATAATGAGTGAGGGAACTTTTAATGCCAAAGTTGTATAAGTTAAAATTAATTTTAGGAGGGGCTCAAAATTCAGGCAAGAGCTCGTTCATAAATTGGCATCGAAAAGAAGACACTCCGATTGGTGTTTCATTTGAGTCTGTAAATTGTTACGCCAACGATGGGGATTTATATAAATTTCTTGTCTGGGATTTAAAAGATCGAGAAAGATTCAGATTCCTTTTCCCAATGTTTTGTCGAGGTGCGTGTGCGGGATTAATATGTTTTGATTTATCTGATAAAAATTCTTTTTTAGATTTAAATAGGTGGATCACTCTTTTTCGAGAGAGTGCGGGAGAGATTCCCATAATTTTAATTGGAACAAAAGCAGACTTAGAAAAAACAGAAGTTTCAAATGAAGAAATTAACGATCTAGTTGCGAGAGAAGGTCTTGAGTGCGCTTTTTTTACATCTACTTCTAATAATGATGAAAAAAAAGATGAAATTTTCAGAGAAATAGTTCAAAAAATAGATTTAAATTATCCTCTTAATGATTTTTATATTCCCAAAGAGTTCGATGATGAAAAGTTTAAATTGATAGAAAAATTGTTTGAACGATGTCCTATTTGTAAGAAGATAAATCATAGTAGCAGAGATTTGAAAAATGTCTATTATAACAAACGTAACCCCGAGACAATGAGATTGAGAGAGAACTTACTAAGGCTAATTGATAATTTAGAGAATATCGAATATTCTAATAAAATTTCGATTAGAATTCCTTGTTGCACCTGTTTCAAAAATTTTTTTGAAGAACAACAGGTATAATTCTCTACTTTTTTAAAATTCCAGATGTTTTTATTATGTCTAAGTGATCAAACGCTAGTTTTAAGGATGCCAATTTTGATATCGGAACAATTTCTAAAGATTGAGCATCGTCTTTTGCAAATGGTTTTTCAGTTTTGGATAAAGGTTCACATAAAAAAGCTATTGAAACAGTGTGGCCTCTCGGATCGCGATTAGGATCTGAAAAAACACCTATAAGTTTAATTAATTTTACGTTAATGTTTGTTTCTTCATAAGCTTCTCTAATGCACGCATTTTCTATAGTCTCGCCTATGTCTACAAACCCTCCCGGCAAAGCCAATTCACCTTTAAAAGGTGGATTTTTTCTACGAATTAGAACAATAGAATTTTGCTGAAATAATATAACGGCGTCAACTGTTAGTAATGGAGTTAAGGGTTTTGGCATAATTAATCATCCCACACGGAAGAGCTTAATAAGTGTTCGATACGCGTTCGACGTGGTCTAACAAATGTTGTCCGACTTAATTTTCGTTCCAGAAGTAGAGCTCTTTCGAGATTTGTAGAATTTACCATATGAACTTCTATATCGCCTTCATTCAATATAATATGGTTAAAGCTAGGACTATCGTCAGCTCGGATTTTTTTAGAAGTGGAAGTACCACAATAAAGAAAAGTCGTTGGACCAATTACATAAGCGTGCGGAACGTGCCTATGCCCCATTAATACTAAATCAATCTCAAATAGTTGAGTAAATTCAAGTAATTCTCCCGCATCTCTCACAGTTGTGAATTTTTGCCCAGATAAAGGAACAGGGATTAGATGATGATGAAGTGCTAATATTCTATTCTCTAAATTTTTATCGAATTGTCTGCCACACCAATCCAACTGCTCATCTCCACATTCTCCATGAGCGATATCGTCTCTGGCAGTGCAGATTCCAACAATTAAAGTGTCCTTATCATCAATAATTAATCTTGATCTTCTAGGACCAATAAGTTTTTCAAAAAAGATTATTCCGCTATTCTTTACATCGTGGTTTCCAGGTACTGCTAGGAATCTTGTGCATTCTCGAATTCTTTTCAGATAAGGTAATATTCCTTTAAATTGAGAAATTCTTCCTTTATGAATAATATCTCCAGTACAAATAACAGCATCAGGCGATTCATCTTCAATGTATTTAATTATATTTTCCATATATTCGGGTACAAACTCGGAACCATAGTGCAAATCGCTAATGTGTATGAGATTCACCATATTAACATAACAACTCTTACTTTAGATTATTTTTATATAATCTTAATGCACATTAAATTTTAAATTATATTAAAGAAATTTTTGTACTAAATTTTGAATATAAAAAAAGTCCATATTTTTGTACTATTTTTACACATATACTTCTCTATTAAAAATATTATTGACTTTTCGAATTTGAGATATCTCGTTAAGTATTTGTTTATCTCTACAATCAACACATATATTTTTAATTTTAAGCCATCTAATCTTTCCACATTCTGGACAAGAAAATTCTTGAAAAATTATTTTCATATTAAATTTCACCTTTAAATTCTATTATATTTTAAGATTTTAACTACATCTAGATTAATCAGATCAAGAATGTAATCAATAGATTTCTCAAGAGGTTGTGATGAATCGCTTTTATGTCTTACATTATTATCTTTTTCTTCTTTAAAATCTATTAAAATCTCTTCAAACATTTTATTATTAATTATTTTCTTCAACTTAAATAGAATAAGGATATAATCAATTATAAGCGATTTCGACATAGTATATAGATTCTATATAGATAAAGGATATAAGCTTAAGTTAGAAAAAAGCGTATTTTGTAAAATTTGATGTTTGCCTATATATTTGATCGTTAAAAAAATATAGTTTTATTCTGTATCCAATTTATTTTATATCTAATTTCTCTTTTATGCGTTTAATCAGATCTTCGACGCTTAAATCTTTATTATCGATAAATCCTTGACCATAATCCTTCTTGCCACCACCCTTACCACCGTAATTAGAAACGATTTCCTGAACTACTTTTCCCATCTCGAAATCCATCTCTTCTAAAAGATTTTTCCCTATCATTCCCATTAGAGTAATTCCTTTTTCGGTCTTATTGATGAAAAGTGTAATTAATTTCTCGGATTTCTGTAAAATTTTCACGCTTAAATTTTTAAGATCGGTTTGGGAAAGATTTTCAAAGGATCTAAGAATCATTTTAGAATTTTCAAATGAGAACGCTGAATTTATAAGTTCTTCCACGTAACTTTCTTTTAATAAGTTTTCTACATCCTGCAATTTGGTTTTAGCTTCTTTCCATTCGTTAAATAACTTATTTACTTTTAGCGGAATATCCTCTTTTTTTGTGTTAAGGATTTGAGATAATTCCGTCAAGATATCTCCTTGAAAGGTGTTGTTTGAATCTAAAGACATATCAATTTTTTTAACCTTTCCTGTTTGTAAGGCTTTATTTATGTTTTTCCATTTGTTTAATAATTCAGCTACTCTCCCAACGATTTTAGCCCGTGAAATTTTAAATAGCGATTCTAATTGGTTTAAAATTAGAGTCTCTTCTTGCTCAAGTTCTTTTGTCGCATTTCCTGCTGTAAAGGTCAATCTCACTATGCCATCTTGAATCTTTTGGGATTTAGTTATTTTAATTCTTCCAGTTTCTGATGTATTATTTAAATGCGTTCCACCACAAGCTTCCACATCTACTCCTGGAACCTCTACGAGCCTTATATTTTTACCAGGTACTGCTCCCCCTTGGTAGATCGTCATTCCATATTTTTGTTCCGCATCTGAGCGAGGCATAAAAGAAAGCTTAAGATCGATTGCTTGGTTTACTATTTCATTTGCTTCTTTTTCTATTTCCTTTAACTTGTCATAGGGAACTTTAGCAAAGTGAGTTATATCTAAATGAGATCTTTTAAGCGTTTTTTTCGCCCCTGCTTGATTAATATGGTCTCCTAATATATAACGGGCCGCAGCATTAACGATATGAGTAGCCGTATGGTGTTGCGAGAGTTGAGTCCTCCATTCTTTATCTACTTCGATCTTAACGGTATCTCCTTCTTTAAAACTAGGTTTTTCAGATAAAATATGAACGATATAGCTATTTTGCTTAAACACTTTATCAAATTTTTGACCGTTAATAGTTCCAACATCATGTAATTGGCCTCCTGAAGTAGGATAAGCAACAGATCGATCAAGAATTACCATGTTATCAATAATTTTTAGGACTTTTGCGTTGTTTGAAGTATTAGTATAATCGTAATAGTAAAGAGACTCGGTTTCTGGAACACCGTTTAGATCTAACTCAATTTGTTTTTCTGTTGCGTGAATTTGCTCTATTTTTTCGTGCCTTTCTACTACTAAACTATAAAAATTATCTGGGATTTTTATGGTTCTACCGAACTTTTCCGCGGTTTCTTTAACCATTTCAGGGTTAATGCCTCTGGAATCGTATATTTCAATTAAAGTCGCGGTTGAGATATCTCCTTCAGAAAGTAATTTTTCTAAAATTTTGCTGGCTTTTCTTTTTGTTTTATAATACTTGTCTTTTTCTACGTTTAAAATTTCTCTAATTTTATCCAAATGCTCAGATACTTCCGGAAACAATTCTTTTAATTCTTCCGCGTGCCATTTGCAAACATCAGCGATATTTATATCCCAATTAAATTTATCGATAAAACTTATAGCCCGTCTAAAAATTACTCTAAGATTATACCCCCCTCCTACGTTAGAAGGGAGTTTTCCATCGTTTATAGCAAATAATAAACTTCTCGCGTGATCGGCAATCGAATAGATTGCAGTCATGGGCATGATCTTCTCTCTCAATTTTTTTACTGAGATTTCTAAATCCTTGGCTACACTCTCCCATGCCGCATCCATATCGTCTACTTCGTCGATATTTAAGTATGCGGAATATTTTGAAAATTTATCGTATAAATCAAAATCCAAATTTATTTTAGTTATTTCCCTTAATTTTAATAAAACATATGGAAATATAGCTTCATAGATGTTTGGAGTACCTTGTGAAAACCACGCCACGCGTTCTTGACCAAGCCCCATATCCAAAACTTTAAGACTCAGTTCCCGTGGTCCATTTGGGGTCTGTTCGAACATCGTATAGACTTGATTGAATAATTCTACACCTCTACTAAAAAACTCAAGGCTACAACCAAAAGAACCTCCACCAGCCCAAGAATCTTCGTGAATCGTTATTTCTTCTTTTGAGAGTCCCACACCTATGGTAATAAAGTCGTGTATATCCATAAAAAGCTGTCCTTGATTCCATTCTTGAGGTGTGCCGAAAAAATGCTGCCCTATCATCACGAATCCCGTGTTGTGCGAACCAGTGATTCCTACATTCTCAATATCGTTAAACCGTAAGCAAAATTGAGGTATAATTAGTTTTTTCGCTGGTGGCTCAACTTCACCTGAGATTACATAAGGTTGAAACGCTGAGATTGATGCTATTGTAAATTCTGAAGTAGGGTTCCATCTCGCAACGCAAGGGTATCGCTTAATTGGTTTATATCCTCTTGGTTCTAAAATTTCTACAATTTTATTCCATACACCAATATAGGATAATTTATGCGTTAGTGGCTTTCCAGCAACTTGAAACCCGCCAGAACAAGCAGGATCGCCGCATACCTTTCGGTCCTTAATGGTTGTCCAGAAATAAGCCCTACAACATTCACAATGTTTTCTAATGTAACCTAAGTTCCTAAGCTCTTGGGTTGGAAAAAATTCATCGGGTTTCTTAGAAGCGATCGTTTTAAATATCTTCTTTAGTTCTTTATCATTACGAGCACTTTTGAGCTGTTTCTTCTCTTTATCGGATAACAATTTTAATCAAAGGTTAGTTGTTGATGAACATCTGATATCATTAAATAATACAATTAATGTTTTCCTAAAATCTTTTGCTCTAAATAAACAACATCAAATTTGAAAGGTGGGTATTAGAATTTTTAAGGTTAATTTTAAATCAGAATTGAGATTTTTTTTGACGAAATTGTTAAAGTTTTTATAGAGAAATCTCATATTATTTCTTAACATTTCTTATCCAAAGTTAAAAAGTATATAGTATAAAGTATATAGAAAGGTGAAAATAAAATGGTTAAAATTATGATGGTTGCAAAATTCCCTCCTCATAAGTTAAATGAATTAATTAAAAATTATATGTCAACTGACAAACCGGCTTACCCTGACTTCCTGAAAAAAGTCGAACATTGGGCAGCACAAGTAATTGATGATAAGCATAAAACTTACGCAGTATATGAGTGTCCAGATGATAAAGTTTTAGAAAGTATGGCCGCGCTCTCTAAAAGATTTATCTATTATGCTTCGGTAGAAGGATACACATTTAAAATGGAGTTACTTACTGAAGCGGATGCAGCTATTAAATATATGTTAGAAAAGTAGTTCCAAAAATTAACATTTAAAATATAGCATCTAAAAACTAATATTATTTCTTTTTTCTCTCTATATGTTTACTTCATAAATTTAAAAATAAATATGTATTATTAAGTTATTACCTCGAGATAAGTTGAAACTTCGCTTTGGTTTACTTTAAATGTCCTAATATCTCTGTTATTATCTATCTTATTAAAAATCGCGTCTGCTTGTACCATTTTTTTGATATAGTTTTGGTATTTAGATATTGATTCTAAAATTTCATTGTCTTCAGTATTTAAATATAATTTTATTCTGTTATTCGGAGATAGCTTCATTTTCTTCCTATAATTATTAATATTTCTTATTAAGTTTCTAGCTATTCCTTCTAGTTTCAGTTCTCTCGTGATTTCTGTATCCAATTCTACAGTTAATTCAGACATATCTTCATTTTTAATAACGACTTCTTTCACATTTAATACTTTTTTAACTAATTCTAAAAATTCATCTTCTAAACTTACTCCTTTTAGTGTTATCTTTTTTAATACTTGTCGTAAAGGTATCTTAATCTTTTCTCTTAATTCCAAAGATTTTTGAACTATTTCCTTAGTTAAATTCATTTTAGCACTTAGATTGGGAAAGGATAAACTTTGATCATAATCTGGCCATAAGTCTAAATGTACGGATTCGTATTTTACGAGGTTTTTTTCTCTCAATTTCTGATATATCATTTCAGAAATGAAGGGCGTTAATGGAGCTAAGATTTTCGATAAATTGTGAAGTACATATGTCAAAGTATTCATAGCTGCTAGCTTTTCTTTTATTACTTCGCTTTTAAACCTATTTCTACTATTTTTGATGTACCAGGTTGACAAATCTTCAACAAAATTGATAATTAATTTGCTTGCTTCTCCCGTATCGTAATCATCTAATCGCTGAGTCACATCCCGTGTAAGATTATTCACTAAGTCTATAATCCACCTATCTAAAATATTTTCTGAATTGGAGTTATCTACAGATAAATTGTTGATTTCAAATAAAGAATAGAAATTTAGAACATTGAATAATAACAAATTAAATCTTCGATAGACTTGTTTAACAATTTCTTCTTTAAAGTTTAAATCTTTTGCTCGCATTAGCTGAGATGCTAATAGGTAAATCCTTAACGCGTCAGCTCCGTATGATCTTATTATAAGGGACGGATCAACGTAATTTTTTTTTGATTTTGACATTTTGGTGCCATCTTCAGCAAGTATATTACCGTTTACGACGACATTTTTAAACGGAATGTCATCAAACAACAGAATTGAGATTACATGCATGTAGTAGAACCAAGCCCTTACCTGTCCAATGTATTCAGACACAAAATCGCTAGGGAAATTGTGCTTGAACCAGTCTACATTCTCAAAAGGATAATGTTTTGCAGCATATGGCATTGAACCCGATTCGAGCCAACAATCAAACACTTCAGGTATGCGATTCATTATATTTCCACATTCAGAGCATTTCAAATGTATATCATCTACGATGTGCCTATGTAGATCTAAATTATCAGGAACCGTTTCGTTAGCATGGTCTTGTAGTTCTTTCACAGAACCTATCACTTTAATTGTATTACACTTCACGCATACCCATATTGGCATAGTAGTAGCCCAAAATCGATTTCTCGAAATACACCAATCAGGAGCGCTTTTTATAATGTTTTGATAACTTTTAGAAATTTCTTTAGGATACCAATTGATTCGTTCATTTGTTTTTAGAAGCGTAGGTTTTATTCTCTGAATGTTTATGAACCAGGCATCAAGGGCGTTATACATTAGAGGAGTATCGCACCTATAACAAAAAGGATACGAGTGTTTGTAGTCTTCTGTATTATATAAAAGATTTCGACTATTCAAGTCATCTAAGACTTCTTTATCAACATCTTTGAACCACAAACCCTTCCAATCTTCTGGACCTTCAGCCAATTTACCTTGTTCATCAATGTGTTGGATTATCGGCATATCGTATTTATTAATCATCTCGTAATCAAATTCTCCATAAATAGCCATATGTACTATTCCCGTACCTTCATCTGACAAGACATCTTCACCTCCATCAATGATAAAATGGCCTACTTTGTCAGTCTTGACAGAAACTTGATATAAAGGTTCATATGGTTTATTTATTAAATCTTCTCCTTTAAATTCATCAACTATCTCGTAATTCTCGTTTATTATATCTAATCTGGATTTGATCAAAATTAAAAATTCATCTTCAACCCTGATTTTAACATAATTAAGTTTACTATTTACTGCTAAAGCTACATTTCCAATTAATGTCCATGGCGTTGTACTCCAAGCAAGCAAATAAGTATCCGAATTATCCTTTAATTTGAATTTCGCTATAAGAGATTTTTCGGTAACATCCTTATAACTGTTATCCATGGATATTTCAAAATTTGAGAGAGGTGTTTCGCATCTTGGACAATAAAGAAGAACTTTTTTACCTTTGTACACATATCCTTCATCGTATATTTTCTTAAATATAAACCAAATTGTTTCCATATACGAGTTATCCATTGTCTTATAAGCGTTATCAAATTCAATCCATTTGCCCATCCGTTCAACAGTGTTTTTCCATTCATTAGTGTACCAAAGAACTTTTGATCTACAGAATTCGTTAAACTCACTTAAGCCCATCTCGTATATTTCGTTCTTCTGCTTTAAATTTAATGCTCGTTCGCAAATGCTTTCTATAGGAAGCCCATGACAATCCCACCCCCATTTTCTTTCGCAGCGATGATTTTTCATCGTCCAATACCTTGGAAATACGTCTTTTGTTACAAAACTTAATATATGTCCGTAATGGGGTAAACCTGTGGCAAATGGAGGACCATCATAAAATACATAAGGTTTTTTTTTTGATCTAGACTCGACACTCTTTTCGAATATCTTATTTTCTTTCCAAAACTGGATTATTTCTTCTTCCTTTTCAATATATAACATATAACCTACCACATTTTGTTATTGTACTTTTTTGAAATATTATTTTATAAATATGTTAAAGTTCTGTTTTTAATTTATGAAACAGGATGTGAATAGTTTCTTTCGAAATTCGTTTCATAAAGAAAAGAATTTTATCTAATAATAATATCGGATATGATCTCTATGAAAATTGATGTTAAAACTAAAAATTTAGATTTTTCATTCATAACGTCCACATCCGTAATTATACTTAAAATAAAGTAAAAGGGTTTTAAAAATATAACGAAACTTTCGTTCGTATCAAATTCTAAACGAGATTTTATAAAAACTATAATTCTAAATATTGAAGGCGTGAATACCCTTTTTTAATGAAATTATAATCTAGTAACTCGATTTTTTCTGGAATAATCTTCAAGAGGAGCTTTCTCCTTCCCCGTACTATCTTTTGAGCTTTTTCAAAATCATCGTCCCCTTCTCTCAAAAAAATTAATCTCTCTTTACCGGAAGCAGTAATTTGCATCCCTTGGATTTTGCCGGTATCCATAGGCGTATAGATTCCAATGCTCACAATTGGGTTTTCCTCGATATTTTTTACCTTCCTTCCCGGAGCAGGTCCCACATAAATATTAAAATCGTCAGATTTCTTATCCATATAAAAATCCATTGGAGTCGCGCGAGGTACATTATTCGAACAAGTGCAGAGTACAATTATTTTTCTTTTTTCTAAAAAATCCCGTATTTCCTTTTTTAGCTCTTCTTCAGGCATTATTTTTCCAATAATAGATTCACCTTTTTCAATTGTTATTAATTAGAAGTAAATCATTAAGAAAAGCTTAATGATGAATAAAATTAGAATTTTATAACCTAGTTTAGAGAAGACAAATTTAGAATTGGCTAAAGTTAGAGTGTGGAAATTCTGTACCATCGATTGCCGCTTGAACGTAAGGAGAGATTGGCCCTCGTCCTAAAGCCATAATCCTAATTTTCGAACCTAACATTGGATTTATGGAAGTCCCAAATTTGAGGTAAGCGTCTTCAGGAATTTCGCTTGAGACTGTCGAGATAATTTTATCTATTTGGGATAAAGATAGCTGGTGATCTCCCGAAACTGAAACTATACAATTATCAACTTTTTTAGTATCTGGTTCTAAAAGGGGGTTGTGAAGCGCTAACCTCGCTTTTATTATTAAATCGGCTTCGTCTCCTAAAGATTCTGTGATACCTATTAAACCAGAAGGGTATTGCCCTTTTTTTTGAATTACTTTTCTCACATCGGCGTAATCAATGTTGATCAAACCACAATTGTTTATTAAATTAATAATTTCGTTAATGCTTCTAATTAAAACCTCATCCATTATCTTAAAGCCGGTTAAAATGGGGAGCTTTTGATTGAAACGTAGAAGATTATCATTTGGGACGGGGATTAATGTATCAGAATATTTAAGAAGTTCTTCTAAACCTTTTTTTGCTCTTAGGCTTCGTTCAGTTCCTTCAGATGTAAAAGGCACCGAGCAAAACGATACAACCGTAGCGTTGTTCTTTTTTGCTTCCCTCGCAACTATAGGTGCCGCACCTGTACCCGTACCTCCTCCCAATCCAAACGTTAAAAAAACTACATCTGCGTTTAAAGCTTGCGAAAGTCGATGGACATCTTCTTCTGCAGCAATAGTTCCAATACTAGGGTCGTTGCCTGAACCTAATCCGTTACAAGTTTCCTTTCCTATTAGTAGTTTCTGATTAGCATTTGAATAATATAAATCGTGAGCATCTGTGTTAATATTTAAAGTTTCAATAAATTCAGAACCCATATCTTGCATTCTTGACACTGTATTGTTTCCTGCACCACCAATTCCAACTACTATAGATTTTATCTTTAAAACTTTAAGTAAATCCGAAAGATATTTATCGCTATCTAATTTGTTAGAATTTACATTTTGATGGGCGATTTCATTAAATCTAGACCTTACTGACGCTCTTGATCTCGCGAGATCGCTTAAATCTAATTCATCATTATTCATAATTATCAACCACAATTAGGAGCAATTTATAATATTGAGTATTATATCCAAATAATATAAGAAAGTAATATGCAAGTAATATTTAAAATCGATTCGAATCTATTCTGTTTTGATATCACGTCTATATTATTACTCTTCAAATATTACTGATATAACATTTGAATAGTACAAAGAGAATATAATAAAATTAAAGAAATGTGATGTTTATATTTTTATTCCTCCCTTTTTTTTTCTCACAATTTTCATAATTTACGACAAATTTACAGATTTATATAATGCACCAATTTTCATAACAGAAGTTTAATTGTAAAATAAGAAAGAAGAAGAATTGTTTAAAAAATAGTTAAAATTAAAAATTTTCATAATGCATCCAATAATTCAACGAATTTCTACTTGTTCGTGTGAATAAAAGAACCACTTTAAAAGTAAATAAATTTATAAGACTGAATTTTCATTCAATATATGTTCGGGGTTAAATAGTATGGAAATTGAATTAAATAATGAAACAACTGATAGGCCTTTCAATGATTCTGATAATGAGAATCTAATCAAGGTGAGAGCTATAATTAGTTGTCCATCTGGAGATTATATAAAAAAGTTCAGAAATCAATTTCCTAGAAAAGATTTGGAGCTTATGGTGGTGGCTTTTAAGATATTCGACTTCATGACTTGCTCTAAATGTGGTGAGTTGCTATCGCTTCGATTAGAGTTTGAAATTTAGCTAATATAAAAAAATTTTTTATAACTCGTTCTAAAAATTAGCAGAAACTTAATTTTAAGTTTTAAGAAAATTAGATACTAAGTTGAATTTGTCCGTAAGTCCCGCCACCCCCCGGTGTGTATTCAATTTTATTCGCTCTTATTGCTTCAATGACAGACGCAATCCCTTCGTCAAATTTTACGATTTTTTCCAAAGGGATTTCTATTAAAACCTCAAATTCGCTTCCAAGTTCATTTATTATTTTATTGTAAGTATTTAAAACTGTCTTGCTATTCGTGCTTTTAATACCTTTAACAGATCGTATTATGTCAAATAAGGGTACGGCATTAATGTATGGCGGTCTATGGCTAGGGTGTATTGGTTCTGGTGACGTAGAAATAACTTCAATTCTTTCACTTACACCTAATTTAATTTTAATGTTTTTATTGAACTTTTCCTTACAAGCGGGGCATGTAACTTTTCCTTTAGCTATATTGCTGATATATTCCTTTTTTGCTTTTATTGGGTCGTTTGCGACAATTTTTACAAAATCTTCCGTTATTGAATATTGATTAAATAAAGAACTACCTTGCTTTTTTGTTTTTTTGAATATAATTCTTCTTCTACATTTATGGCAAAACATATTAAAGTATTTCCCTAATTTGGGATGAAGCCCTACATTTAATTCAATTTTGCGTTGATTTTTTCTTTCAATTGCTAAAACTAATTCTTCAAAAGAGGGATTATCCATTTTGAATTTATTAAATTCTCTTCCTAAAGCGCGAGGTCCTTCAGAATGGGCATCACTATTGCTAAGAAAAGTTACATTTTTAAGGCAATCTAATCTATCAGCTAAATCTGTGTTGGCAGATAACCCTAATTCTACAAATTTGACTTTTTTTTCGGCATCTTGGTAACAATCTTTAAGAGTCTTAAATTTGTTTTGACGAAAAATTGCTTTGAAGGGGGTAAAGGCGTGTGCCGGTCCGATAATTGCCCCCAAATCAGTGATTATATCAACTAATTCAGCAGGAGGTAAGTTCACTCGCGGACGTCCACCCCACTCATCGAGGAGATTTTTCGAATAAGGTTTAATTTTTTTTTGAACTTCCCTTACGGTTGAAAAGTCAGGGAAAAATACTACTTCGTGAACACTTTCAATATCTTCAATTTCAGTTTGTAAAATAAAGAATATGTCTTTATATGAGAACGATCCGTCATTGTTCTTCTTCAAATTCTTTTCTAAATACTTCAACCAATCAGGTTGCAACACATCTCCAGTTCCAAGGATATCGAGTCCTTTATTTTTGCAAGTCTCAACCATGGTATCTAAATTTAGGTTTTTAGATACTGCTATTGAATGTGGAGAGTGTATATGTAAATCTGCATTAAAAAGATCCATTAGTTATTCTTAAATTTTAATCAAATAAAAAGTTTAATTCAAAAAGAATAAGCGATTATTTATTTTCTAATTGCCATTTAAAACGCCTTTCATTCCATTCTTTGGCTTTCTTGGGTTGCCCTAATTTCTGATAACAAAGAACCATAGATTCCCCAAAATCTAAATCAGAGGGATCAAGAGAGGTACCTTTTTTAAAATGTATTAAAGCCTTTTTATAATCATTCTTTACATCAAAATAAATTTGTCCTAATTTCTTATGAGTATTAACATTATCTGGATCGACTCTGAGAGTGTTTTGAAAATATATTATAGCATTATCAAAATCTTTTAAAGCGCTATAACTAATTGCTAAATTTTCATATAATATCGCATCTTCAGACTGTAGGTTCAAAGCTTGTTCATAACATTCTACCGATTCCTTGAAGTTATCTTTAAAAGTGTATGATAATCCTAAGTTATTCCAAGCTTCTACGAAAGAAGGGTCGAGTTTTATTGCCTTTTTGTAGCACTCTATTGCTAAATCGTAATCATTTTGTTCATAAACAACATCTCCTAAATCAAACCATAATTCGGCGTTTAACGGATCGAGATCAAGCGCTTTTTTATAGTACCTAATCGCTTCCTCATAATTTTGAATGTTATAATAAATAATAGCAAGATTATTGTACAATAAAGGTTCGTCGGGGTTAATGTTTAGAGCCTTTTCATAGCATTTTATCGCCTTATCGTATTGCTCGTTTTCTTTATAAATTAAAGCGATATTATTCCAAATATCAGTGTATCCTGGATCATATTCTAAGGCTATTTTATAAAATTTTAACGCTTCGTCGTATTCTTCTAAGTCTTCGTGCGCAAATCCTAAGTTATAGTAAGCTATTGCATCATCGGGTTCTATTTCAATTGCTTTTTGGTAGCACTTTATTGCTTCTTTATACTGGCGCACCATACTAAATGAGAGCCCAAGATTATTCCAAACTTCAGAAAAATAAGGATTAATTTCAATAGCTTTTTGGTATGACTCTATTGCATAATCATATTTGTTTTCGTCGTAATAAGCATCTGCTAAATTAATCCACGCATCAGCGTCGTTAGGATCTAATTCAGCTGACTTCTTATATCGCTCAATCATTTTATAACTCAGATATTTCTTAGAAAAAAAAATGTTTCATTCCTATTATTTTTTTGGAAATTTAAAAAGTTCATTAATTACTAGTCAATAATTACCATTTTATCTTGAATTTGATTGGTTAATAAAAGTCTTAAGTAATTTTTGGTATTTCTGAAAGTTATTTGTTCTAATTTGCCTTCAACTAACACATTTTCACCATTGATTGCTTGTTCGCAAAATCTTCCTCTAAATGAGCTAATTTCACTAAGAATCTTTAAGTCTATGTCTCTGCAATTAATTTTTCTTTCAATAACTTTCAAACACTTAATTTTATAAGAGCAAGGAGTAAAAATCGAATTGGTTGAATCAGTAATTTTTGCTTTAATTTTTATTCTCCCTAAATTCTTGAATTTATAATCGTAATAAGTTCCATTCCAATCTTTAGGGCTTTTAATATACCTTATAAAAAAATCAATTCCATGGAATTTTCCTTGGTGTAACTTCTTTTTTTCACTTTTTAGAAAATCCTTGAAGCTAATATCAGACCCTCCGACTCTCCATTTATAATGAGTTTTATATTCCTCTAAATTATACATTCTACAATTGTTTGAAGCCTGAAAAATATGTTTTAATTTATCTTGAATTTCTAAACTAACTTGAGTACCATATATAACTATATCAATATCTGAGCTTCTTTTATTTAATCCAATCATAGGAGAACCTGATATCCCAATAGAGTTTTCTGGAATTTCACCCTTATGTATTAAAAGTTCACATAGATTTTTTGACTGAATTTCTGTTTCTGTTAATTCATTTTTATCTTTAAGCTTTTTAAAATAGGCTCTAGGAGTGTAAATTTGTTTTATATCTTCTAATTTTACACCTTGAAGTTCTAAATCA
>NJBI01000064.1 GCA_005222975.1 Promethearchaeota archaeon Loki_b31 | reverse complement strand
TGGTGCTTCTGGCTTGGCGGTCATCGACATTTCCGACCCGACAAACCCGGGAACGCCCGTCTACGAAGCCACGAACGGAAATGCACATAGCGTTTACGTGAGCGGAGATTACGCCTACTTGGCGGATGGTGCTTCTGGCTTGGCGGTCATCGATATTTCCGACCCGACAAACCCGGGAACGCCCATTTACGGAGACACGACTGGATATGCATATGGAATTTATGTGAGCGGGGATTACGCCTACGTAGCAAATAATGATTCTGGCTTGGCGGTCATCCAAGTCCGAAAGAGGGTTGATATGGAAGCCCCGATAATATCAAACGCTACGAGTGATTTCACTGTGGAAGTGGGATATACTGGGCAGAGCATTTCTTGGACGGCAACTGATACAAATCCAGACACTTATACGATCGAATTGATAGGAACTGGTATAGTAATATCGTCAACACCTTGGGCTAATAATACACCGGTCGTATATAGTATCCCCGATGGCTTTGCTCCTGGTGTTTATATGTATAAAATAACTTTTACAGACGAAAGCGGAAATTCTCTCTCGAACACAGTAACGGTAACTATTAGAGGAGCAATTCCATTTGGTAATTCTTTCTTGATATTCATTGGATTTAGCGTAATTTGCTTAATTTTTGCCAAAAAACGCCAAATTGTTCGCGAATCCAGATAATAAATCAAAAATCCAACAAATTAACGTTAACACATTTTAGGTGTTAAAGAATTTTTTTTCTTTTACTAGTTTGATTACACTCCAATTGAATTAGTTAAATTTTATTTGTTATTTTATTTTGCAATTTTGCTAATGAAATTATTATTGTTTTTTGTCTTAAACTAGAAAAAATATTATTTTATCATATTTTCGTAAACTTTTTTAATTTTATGACTTAGAGATCATTATATATAAATAAATAAAATTATAAAAAAAAAATCAATATAGTGTGAATTAAATATGGGATTAAGCGGACAACCTATTTTTATAATGCGGGAAGGTACTGAGAGAACTCGTGGAAAAGACGCAATGTCAAACAACATCGCAGCAGCTAAAATTATAGCTGAAGCGGTGCGAACATCACTAGGTCCAAGGGGCATGGATAAAATGCTAGTAGACCAGTTTGGTGATGTAGTGATAACGAACGACGGCGCCACAATTCTAAAAGAAATTGACGTACAACATCCTGCAGCTAAAATGATGGTCGAAGTTGCTAAAACTCAGGATTCAGAAGTAGGTGATGGTACAACTACTGCTGTGATCCTTGCTGGTGAACTATTAAAGCGCGCAGAAAAACTTATACAACAAAAAATTCACCCAACAGTTATTACTGAGGGATTCCGAAAAGCTGCTGAGAAAGCGATTAAAATCTTAGAAGAAATGTCAATAAAAAGCGGAATTGATGATAGAGAAGGATTAAAGAACTCTGCAATGACTTGTATGTCTTCTAAAATTGTTTCTGAATCAAAAGAGATGCTAGCCGAAATTTGTATCGAGGCAATTATTGCAATAGCAGAAAAAAGCGCAAATGGTGATTGGGTCGCTGATATCGACAAAGTTCAAATCCAAAAAAAGGAGGGAGAGTCAATTGACGATACTTCCCTTATTAAAGGTATTATTTTGGACAAAGAAGTTGTCAGCCCAGGGATGCCTAAAATCGCTAAAGACGCAAAGATACTTTTGTTACAGAGTGCTATAGAAATTGAAAAAACGGAATTTGACGCCAAGCTCCAAATAACGAACCCAGAACAAATTCAACAATTCCTTGACGAAGAAGAACGCATGCTTAGAACCATGGTTGACAAAATCATGAATTCAGGAGCAAATGTAGTAGTTTGCCAGAAGGGAATCGATGATATGGCTCAACATTTCCTCTCGAAAGCAGGAATTCTAGCCATAAGACGCGTTAAAAAGTCTGATTTAGAAAAACTCTCTAAAGCTACTGGTGGAATGATCTTTACTAACATCAACGATATAACTCAAGACAATTTGGGATTCGCTGGCTTAGTTGAAGAACGCAAAATAATGAACGATAGTTGGATTTTCATTGAAGAATGTAAAGATCCTAAATCCGTTGTAATTTTAATACGGGGTGGAACTGACCTTATTATTGACGAAGTTGAGAGGGCTATTCACGATGCTCTATGTGTAACAAGAGATGTTGTCGAAGATCAAAAGATTGTTGGTGGCGGTGGAGCTCCAGAAGTTGAAGCTGCAATCCAATTAAGAAAATACGCTCAAACATTAGGAGGACGCGAACAATTAGCAGTCGAAGTTTTTGCCGATGCCTTAGATATCGTCCCGAAAACGCTAGCAGAAAACGCGGGATTAGACCAAATTGACGTGTTAATGAAATTGAGAGCAGCGCACCAAGCAGGTAAAAAATTTTCCGCTCACGATTTAGAAACCGGTGAAATAATCGATGATATGATGGCTATAGGCGTTGTAGAGCCTACTGTAGTAAAAATACAAGCAATAAAAAGTGCTACCGAAGCAGCCTCAATGATTTTGCGAATCGATGATGTTATCGCTGGAACAAAAAGTGCTATGCCTCCTGGTGGTCCTGGTATGGGCGGTATGCCTCCTCCAGGAATGGGTGGCATGGGCGGAATGGGCGGTATGGGCGGCCTTCCTCCAGGTATGATGTGAGATAATCAATATTTTAAATTTATTTTTTCTTTCTATTTTTCTTTTAATTTTTTACTGATATTTTGAGAGAGTCCACAGCCGACTATATCAATTCCGTTGATTGCCCATTTAAGTTGCTTTTTATTAATATGGTGTTAATATTTTTACCCCCTTTTTTATATTATTATTGTTAAAGGATTTATTATAGGAAATCTATAAGAAAGTCAATTAATGATAGATTTATATTTTCTGGGATATAAATAATTCATACCAATAAAAAATTCATACTAATAAAAGATGATAATATAAATGAGCGAAAATAAAGCTTTAAAACTTTATCGGAAAGGTAGAAGTGCCCTTAAGAAGATGCAATACTATAAAGCGTTAGATTTATTCGATCAGTCATTATCCATTAATCCAGAAGATACAAATACTTTAGGCGCAAAAGGAATAACTCTTGCACAGTTAGGAAGATTAGAGGAAAGTTGTCTAACTTATTCTAAAGCGAACTTAATTAAACTAAAAACATTTGGAGAAGATATTCCTTCCGATATAAATTCAATAGAAGCGTGGATGGATGGTGGAAAAGAATTAAAAAAATTAGGTCAAAGCGACCGAGCTTTTGATTTTTTCATGCAAGCCGCCTTATTGACACCCGTTGTTGATAAAGAAGGAGGTTTAGGATTGCATCATAAAAATCCTGAGCTTTATTACGAAATAGCGTTGCTGACTTTTAACCTTATTAAAAACTATGAAAATGCTATGGTTTTATTCAAAAGAGCAATAAAATACGATCCAAACCTTACGATTCCAGAGGAAATCAAGACTCGCTACAATGAGTATGCTGCAAATCGTTCCGGAGTAGGTGTTAAAATGATCTTTCCTCTGAACACATCTAATATACGAGATCTTATTCCAAAAAAGGATAAAATTCTTGCAAGTACAAAAGCATTTGCAGAAGTTCGACATGGTAATTTAACTGGTGATAAGGTAAAAATTTACAGATGGAGCAGTCATCTGCTTTTATGCGATAATGGAATCGCGTTTCAGGGTGCGAAACCTATGTGTAAACTACCAGCGTATTACCTCCCTTGGACGGCAGTAGCATACAATAATCTCACGAACACTTTTACAATTAGCCCTAAAGCAGCAGAAATTAAACATATATTGGTGTTGACACCCCATCTGGATCCTCAAACTAAATCATTTAAGTACATACAAGATCTGAACTTAGATGCTTTATTGGATGAAAAAAATGAAGAGTTGCTAAGAAGGACTGTGATAAATTTAAAATCTTTAGAACCTCTTCCTTCGTTTAAGGAATACATAAAACAATTTGAGTATGTACCTAAACCAATGTATAAAAAAGTAATAAAAACCCTCAAACAAGACAGAAAGTAATTATAAACCGTTATTTGGTTTTAAATGACCAATTACTTACAAAAAAAATAACTTAGGCTAAAGCTATGACCGATGTTGACGATATTATTAAAAGAGTAAAAATGAAAGTATCTCATAAAAAGAGGAACATCATAATAGTTGTTGTAGTTCTAGTAGTAGCAATTGGGCAGTTAATTTTTCTTTTTTCAGTTCAATCTAGACTAATATGGAGATTTGATGGAGTATGGAGTGGGTCTTCTCCTTGGGGTGGAGAATTAACTTTCAACGTACCCCCAAAGCCTTTATTTTCAAATAGATATATTATTCATATAAGTGATACATTCGTTACCGTAGGCGAGTATGAGGAGGGAAATATAACGTTTTTTCACTTAGCGTCTAATCAAAGTTTCTTCTTTGAGTACTTTCTTGGTGAAGGTCCGTTTATAGGTACTGAATCCGAAGAGCAAATTTGGAATTTACATTCAGGAATGTACAATATTACTTGGAGTAATAGTGATTCGCATCCACATTATAAACTTATTGCAGCTAGTTTTTTATACCCCCTGGATGAGCTTGTAGTAATGGTTTCTGGGTTTGTATGTCTAATTGCGTTAATAGCACTTATACGCCCTATCATAAGTATAATTAACAAATCTACTTCTGTGAAGAAATCCCCAGTATCTTAGCAATCAAATAGAACAGAAAAACCTCAAGTAAAAGGTCTGAAACCAGCAATTGAAGCGTTAGATAAGCCTAATTTAAATGCACTACTCACTTCTATTCAATGATCGATAAAGACACTATGTTTTGTACGATTTCCATAATCTATTTATAAGATGTTGATTAATATTCATATATTATTATTCTGAAAACTTCTAAAATACAAAAAATATAAGGGAATGAAAATGGCTCGTATGAGTTTGAAAGAATATCTTGTTTTATTTGTAATATTTGCTATAGCTCTTGGAGTTTATGGATTATTCTTTCTTATGGGGCTCCCATCATTGGGAACGATCTTCTCTGTTATAACTATCATTGTTCTGTGTTGTTTGTCTTGCTTTTATCCTGCGATGCAGAAAAAAAAAAAAATAGATAAATATAAAGCGGAACATCCACCCGATAAAACAGTACTTACTCCTGGGGAGTTTAAATACTGCATCAGGTGCAATGCTGCCATGGACAAAAATCTAAAAATTTGCACTAACTGTGGTCAACCATTTGAAGTTTAGTCAAAAACGATAATTTTTTTATTATTTTTTCTATTTTTCTTTTAATTTTTAACGATATTTTGCGATTCAATTTTTCCTTTAATTTTTTATTGATATTTTGAGAGAGTCCACAGCCGACTATATCAATTCCGTTTATTGTCCATTTAAGTTGTTATTTCATTTCTACAGAATGGGCAATTAATTATAAAAGCAATAAGGATCTATTAAGAATAATTTAATAGAAACAAAAATAATACAATTAAGTTTTTAATAATGCCTAAAGCGAAAGCTAACAATATTGAAATAGAGTATGATACATTTGGGGATCCCTCATCAAAACCTTTACTTTTGGTAATGGGGTTAGGAGCTCAGATGATTGCTTATCTTGAGGAGTTATGTATGATGTTAGTAGATAAGGGATTTTATGTAATTAGATTCGATAATCGAGATGTAGGTTTATCTACTAAATTTGAAGAAGCTGGTGTACCAAATATTATGAATGAAATTATGGCATTCCAGCGAGGAGAAACGATATCACCGCCTTATACTGTAGAAGATATGTCTGATGATGCAGTTGGTCTTTTAGATGCCCTTAACATAGAAAAAGCTCATATTTGCGGTGCATCGATGGGAGGAATGATAGTTCAGACAATTGCATTCCGCCATCCAACCCGCGTTCTGAGCCTAACTTCAATAATGAGTACAACAGGAAATCCAAATCTTCCTCAACCTAAGCCAGAAGCTATGCAATTATTATTAAAACCTGCGCCCACAGAGCGCGAAGCTTATATTGAGGAATCAGTGAAACGTCGGCGTATTCTTTATGGGTCCGGCTTTCCCTATCATGAAGATAAAGCACGTGAACTTGCAGCAGCCTTATACGACCGTTCCTTTTATCCACAAGGAATGGCGCGACAACTAGTTGCAATATTAGCTAATGGAAACCGTAAACCAAAACTTGGATCAATAAAAGTTCCTACACTTGTAATTCATGGAGGCGATGATCCTTTAGTTCCAGTTGAAGGTGGTAAAGAAACAGCAGAATCTATCCCTGGAGCGGAATTGGTAATCATTGAGGGCATGGGCCATAGTTTACCGCCTGAAGCTTGGCCTCAAATTGTAGATGCAATTGCTAAAAACGCTAATAAAGTAAATAATTAGGAAATCAAGTGAAATCCTTTTTTTTTTATTATTAAAACTTGTTAGGCTTAGAACTTGTGGTTTCGTGGTTAATTGAAGGTTCAAAGACAAGTGGTTTCATAGAATAATTTATCTTTTAACCAAAAGTAGTTCTAAAAATACTCTAAATTAATTAATTTTAAATCATAAAATCAAAATAAAAGCTAAAAAATGTATTGTGATAAGAATGAAATTTATAGACTTGTCAATTCCAATAATTAATCCAGAAGAGGCTTTATTTGATCCGCCGTTAACACAGCCCCGCATTGAATATTCAGACCATGATGTGGGTGTGGAGCAAATGGGGTTTATTTTTTCAAGATTAAAACCAGAACACTTACCTGTTGGAAAGGGTTGGGCTGTAGAATCGATTACTTTGGGAACTCATAGTGGTACTCACATGGACGCTCCTTGGCATTTTGCTCCCGTTCAAGACAAAGAAATTGGAGAAAAAAAGGCTATGACAATTGATGAGTTTCCATTAGAATGGGGTATTGGGCCATTAATTGTCCTAGATTGTACGGATTACGAAGAAGGATATGTGATGACACCCGAAAATATCGATAAAAAATTAGATGATATAAGTCATAATTTAAAGGAAGGCGATATTCTCTGCATTCATACGAATGCTCCCAAGCACTATGGTACAAAAGAATACATAAATCATGGTGTTGGAGTTGGTAAGGAAGCAACTCTACACATTATTCGCCAAGGCGTTCATGTGGTTGGAATAGATGCGTGGTCTTGGGACGCTCCATTTACTCTAACGGCAAAAAAATGGAAAAAATCAATAAGAGAGAAAAAGCCTGATACATCAATTATTTGGGAAGGCCATTTCGCGGGAATAGAATTAGGCTATTTTCAAATGGAAAAAATGATGAATTTAGATAAAGTACCTCCGGTTGGAGCTACAATATACTGTTTTCCACTTAAAATACCCAGGGCGAGCGCTGGTTGGGTTAGGGCTGTTGCGAGTGTCCCTGATTAACGTATATAAAGAACTAAGAACTTTTTAAGCGTTTTTTTTTAGAACTATTTTCTATAAGCCGAGTTGCAATTAAAAAGCTGAGAATGCTGAGAACAGCTTTAAGAGAAGCTTTTTCTCCTAATTTCTTGTAAGTAGCTCGCAGAATTACCCCAAATAATATTATTCCCACTGCACATGCCAACCAAATTGTAAAATAAGCGTTAAGTTGTTCTCTAAATAGGAAAATTAGCGGGTTGTGTAGCAAAAAGACGGTAAATGAGTAATAAGAATAATAGAAGAAATATTTGTAGCTTTTAGCTGTTTTTATTTTTTCCAAAACTTCGATAAGCATTAGGGCTGATAATATAGTTATTACTAAACCTATGGCAGAAATAATTGATGGAATTGTGTTAAAGATCAGAAAATTAGGAAATTGATAAAAAACTCCAAAAACAACTAAAGAAATTCCAATTAATAACATTTGAATTAGCAATTTGTTTTTAAATCGAAATTTCCTTTCGATTTGATCTTCAATAATATTGATTTTGTAAATATATTCCCCTACTGCCGATCCAATTATAAATATACCTAGATAAATCAAAATTACATATTGATCCAAAGGGAAAAAGAGCATATGAAAGAGGACGCCAAATAGCGATGCTTCTCCCTTATAGGACAATAACAAATTCAAAATTAGCTGATTACCTATTATCATAGAGATTCCCAGAAGTATTCTGAATAGTTTAGAGGTTTTCAAGAGTGGCCAAGCTAATAAAAGAGAAAATCCAATTGTTTGCAGGGCGTTCCATTCCCAAATGCTCCCGCCCCATATCAATGCATTAAAGAAATTAAAAATAAAGGCAATAATTAATATAAAAATAGCTCTAAGGAGGTAAATGTTTCTTATGGTTGTCATATTAATCGTATTTGAGTCTTTTGCGGTGTCTTGATAATTTCTAAAGGATAAAGCTGCGCTGATTCCTGAAACGAAAAGAAATCCCGTTGCGCCGAGTGGTTGAAGAAACGCGTATAACCAGAATTTCAGCCAAGCGTCTTCCGGTCTTATCCACCAAAAAATTAGATGCCCAAAAACCATGAGGAACATTGAAAGACCTCTAACGGTGTCAACGCTATTTATTCTTCTCATAATGTTAATAAAAGGTTGACATATTATATATAACTTTAATTTTCGAAAACGATTTTGATAATAATGTAATAATTTTGTTTGGAAAGTAATTCTCCAAAAAAGGAGCGAACTAATAGAGCTATCGCTACTATTCCGGAGTAAATAAATGAAAATAATTTGAGCTCTACAGCTTCATAATTAGAATTTTCCCTTGGATTTTTTTTTATTTCTATAACATTTATAAACCCTCTAAGCGAGACCTATATTTAGAAATTCGAAATATTAGGTAAATGTCGATGAAAATGGTTGATGATGAGAACGAGCAAAAAAAGAAGATATTAGAAGCTGAAGAATTTTATCAAAAAGGATTAGTCTATGGTAAGGAGTCTGATGCTGACGGGGCGATTGAGTGTTGGCAAAAGACTGTGGACCTGAATCCTAATCACTTTGAAGGATGGTACAATTTGGGTAATGTTTATGACATAGGAAAGGGGGATTTAGAGCGAGCTATTGAGTGTTGGAATAAAGCGTTGGAACTCAAGCCAGATGATGTTGATGTGTTGCACAATATGGGCAACGCTTACAGAGAACATAAAGATTACGACAAGGCGATTGAGAGTTATAAAAAGATAGTAGGTTTAAATTCAGAGGATCCCAAAGGCTGGAATAATATGGCTAATGCATATCGTGGAAAAAGTGAAATTGATCAAGCGATTGAGTGTTGGAAGAAAGCTCTGGAAATTAAACCCGATAAATATGAAACTTGGTACAATTTAGGGATTACATATAAAGAATTAGGGGAATTTGATCTGGCGATCGATTGTTGCCAAAAAATCTTTGAGAGGTACCCAAACTCCTACGAAGTGAAACGTTTACTAAACGCAATTAATGAAGAAAAAGAAAGTGCTTAATTTAGCAATAATTTTAATGGATATAAATGAGAAAAAAATAGAAATTTAATTTTTTTTTTATTCTTCTTTAAATATGTTCTCGACTAGTTTGTGATCGTCTTTGAAATATATTAAGGCTCCGCTCCAATCTGATAACGCGTCAGCGTACTTAGCTTCAAATTGATTGACGAATTCTCTTAGATTTGACCGCACTTCAGAAGCTTGCTTTCCCTTAATAAATAACGCCCCAAATATACGCTTACCATATTCGAGAAGGATAGTTATGTCGCCATGATCTATTGTTTTTAGTAGTTCTTGGGATTTGGTAGTTTCTTTAATAAAAGATGTGATTGCCGAAAACATACCAGAAACAATTCCTGGGTCTTGATTGTAATCTTCGGCAAAGTTATAATCGAAAATACCTCGACCGTCGTCGTAAATAATGTATAGTCCTTGTTTTACTACTTTTTCAAAAACATAACTGAATTCTTGTTTTAATACATCAATTAGGTTGTTATTATATAGGTATTTAAGAGTAAAGTAAAATCTTTGTATCTCTTTTTCGTCTGTAGGTTTAATTTCATCCAGAATTTTTCCAGTCTCTAAAGAAGCCAAAATGGATTTTATTTCCTCTCGTTCGTCACTCAAAATATATAAATCAACATCTTCTCTCTTTGTAATTAAATATCGCGCTTTCCCTTTCATATATTCGTCGTATGACAGGAATTCAGTTACAGTAGAGAAAATCGCTTTCTCTAAATGGCGTTCGTCAATACTAATATTTTTTACTCTAAAACTTTTTTGCATGTAAAAAACTATTAGGCTCCAGAAAATAATATTGAAGATATATTGAGTGGTTTGGTAAGGAATCGCGAGTATAGATAGAATTCCAATTAAATCCGCATTAAATCCAGCAGTTCTTAAAGTGTAGAAGTTAAAGCCAAAAATAGTTGTAAAACTTGACTGTCCCGTTATCCAATACAAATCTGGTGCGAAATTTATTATCCCATTACCTCCTAGAAATAGAAATAGCGCAGATAGAACGATTAAAATAGGTAGAAAGGTTACAAAACTCAGAAACATGCTGTTCATATATTTCAAGCTGAAGTTTAAGAAGATTGAGGCAATAATTAATGAAACTGCGACTAATGCTACGAAATTGAAAAGATTCATAAGGTCAAATCCTAGACTTTGGTATAAATAGACCGATCCGCTTGTTGCGAAATTAGCAGAGTCAGTTATGCTCTCAGGATCTTGAAAGATAAGGGAATATAACGTTCCAAAAACAAGATAGTTTAATGCAAAAAATATAAAATACGCCAGGAAACTAAATACAATTCCGTAGTAAAAATTCGTAAAGCTCATCTTCTTTCTTTTTTCTTTTCTATTTTTCCACCAGTCAATTATTTTGATGAAGATCAGTAAAGAAATGGGTTCGAAGATTTTAAGAAACAAGATAAAGATAAACGAAGCCATGAGGAAATAAGCAAAAAAATATATGATTATTCCAAAAGAATTGATATCCTCAACAATGAATAAAATAATAGATAAAATGGATATTGGCGCTCCAACGGTGTATAAGCTTTTATAGGTCTGTTGTCTGATATTCTCTCCGAAATATCTTCCTTTCAATGCAATTTGAGAGGTAGATAGGAGTTCTAAGCTAAATATAAATACTGCAAGGTAAACAAATAAGATTTCTATGAACCAACCTAAAGCAGTTTCTCCAGTTGTAATTGACACAGATTCCAAGCCTGTAATTTTGAGTAAAACTTGCAGTAAATACAGCGAAATTGGTAAAAGTACGACAAGCAACTTTAAAATATCTTTTTCTCTCGACCAATCGTTTTTAAATAAATCATTTCTAATTTGTTTGTATGGACTATCGATAATGTGATATGTTAATCCCTGTAATTTTTCTTCTTTTGAGCCTTTATCTTTTCTTAGTCGATTCCATACAAAAACAAAAGAAATAAACGGCGCAACGAAAAAGATAAACGGTAGCGTGACGAGAGGATAATAAGCAAATAAAGCAATGAGAGAACCTATATGAGTTATTATATAACCAATCCCCAAACCAAGATTACCTTCCTCGCCAGGTTGTAATTCAAGTTCGATTGGAGCTGTTCCTAATTGAAATATCATAGGAAGTACCCAATATACCAAATAGAAAATCATGATTCCTAGCATTACTCTAAAATATACTTTGCCGGCAAATTTTTTCCGTATGAAGAAGTATGGTATCACTATTATAATAATTGGAATTGCGTTAAGCAAGAACAAAGCAACTATTTCGATAACATTCATTTTTATTCTCTAACCTTTTTGAGTAAATTGAAATTATTTTTTAATATTAGTATGCAAATATTAATATAAGAGTTTAGTTATTCTAATATTTTTAATTTTTGATATGATGACAGAAAATACAATTGGTATTATAGTCGACGATGATTTTGCTTCCAAACACATTCCCCCATATCCAAAACCGTCTTTTATTTCTTTTGAACATCCCTTTAGGATAAGATCTATTCTAAACCATTTAGAACGGAACAATATATTTAAAAATAATCGTATAATTAAGGTTGAGCCTAAAATTGTTACAGAATCTATTCTAGAGCTAGCCCATTCGAAATATCATATTGAAGCAATTAAGCGCATTTCTAACATAGGAGGGGGGTTACTTGACGAAGAGGTTTTTGTATCAGACGATACTTATGCTTTAGCTAAAAAAGCTGTTGGTGGAGCTATAGAAGCAATTGAGGGCGTAATAAATGGTAGGTTTAACCAGTCATTTGCCTTAATAAGACCTCCAGGACACCACGCGTTCAGAGAGAAAGCGTCAGGACTCTGCATATTCAATAATATCGCAAACTCTATCCTTTATCTACGAAAGCAATTGAAATTTAATCAGAAAATTGCAATAATCGATATTGACGATCATTTCGGAGATGGTCTTGCGCAATTTTTCTACGATGATCCTTTAATTCTTTACTTTTCAATCCACGAATTTGATTTTACAGGAGGTGATTTAGGTATGATTGATGAATTGGGCGAAGGGGAAGGATTGGGGAAAAACATTAACTTTCCCGTACCAGCAGGCATAACGAATAGCGATTTTCTTTATTGTCTTGAATTGCTCGACCCAATAATTAAAGAGTTCAAGCCAGAACTTATCATTGTTGCTGCGGGCTTTGATATGTATTTCGCGGATCCCATTGGAAACTGTTTATTGACTAGTATTGCATACAATAAATTTACTGAAAGATTATTAAAAATTGCAGAAGACGTATGTAAAGGAAAAATATCTTTTATTTTAGAAGGAGGGTACAATATAATAGGATTACCTTACTGTGTTCGCGCCGTTATCAAAGCTCTATTAAAGGAAAAGTACGACCCTCCAGAATTTGAGAAAAAATTCTCATTATCGGACGAATCTAAAAGAGAGGAATTAGAAAAAATTAAAACTTTTCTCACAGATTTATTACAAACTCTTTGGGACCAATAAACCGTTAAAAAAAAATTTAATTATAAAAAGAATTTTATACAAAATTCGCTAGTTTTAGCGCGAAAGATTGAACTGTAAATAAGGCGTCTCTAGGTCCAGCTTGAGGGTTAATGTAGCAAATAAGCGCGCCCGTTCCACCAATTGGAATTGGTGCGATTATAATGTGTCCTTTGCCCGTGATATTCGTACCAATCTTTCTTTCTTCAGTATTTTCTACTATCATGTATTTAATTCCTTGAAGCAATATATTTGGTATTCCCCTTTGCCCAAGTTTAATTTTTGCTTTTAATAATTCATTAACCTTGTCTAAATCGCTGGAGATATCCCAATTCTGGGTTTGGGTAATTAAAGATCCAGATTTGTTAATAATAGCTACTCCAAAAATATTCTGCTCTGTATTTAGAAGTTCATTTATAATGGTTTCAATTTCTGTTGACATTATTCATTATTCCCAAAATTTTTATTATGATTTTATTATATAACTAATACAAACAATTTATATAAAAAATTAATTTTTACTAAACGGTGAAATAATTGGCTTTTAGATTATTTAAAAAATCAGTTATGATGGTTTTACGGGAGAAAAAGCAATTTACAGTTTTCTGTCTGATGTATACCATCTTAATATTTTGGACAAGTTATTCAATCGAATTGGTAATAAAGACACCAGGTTTAGGTCTCGCGAGCACAAGTTTCTTCATGGCTTTAGCCATAGGAATATTTTTATCCTTACTATATTCTTGGATAATAGTGAGACGTAATTCGAGAACTATTGCTACTTTGAAATGCATTGGATGGACGAATAAAGATATTAATTCGTTAATTTCAGGATTTATTCTATTCACAACATTTGTTGGCTTTTTTATCGTTATTGAGGTATTATTTCATTACGCAGCTTTTTTTGCGTACATTGACCCAACAACCCCAACGGTACCTTTAGTAAGCCTTTTACCGGTTTGTGTAACTTTTATTATTTTTCTATTTTTCCAACTTTCGGCGATTTTGTTAGCTAATAGAAAAATCTTGAAAGTTAGACCAATTATCGCATTAAAGAGGGTAGGTGTATAAGGAGGGAAAAAAATGCCTGTAGATAAAGATACTATGATCGAAGCTATTGATGTAAATAAAGAATATCGGCGAGCTGGTGCGATTATTCGTGCTTTAGCCGATATTAACCTTACAATTAAATCAGGAGAATTTATTTTAGTTCAAGGCCCAACGGGTTGCGGTAAAAGTACGCTCCTTAACGTTTTAAGCGGTATTGACTTACCAGATTCGGGAAAAATAATATTTGATGGGGAAAATATTGCTAGAGCGCAAGAAGCAAGACTTAGCAAACTAAGAAGACAAAAAATTGGTTTTGTCTTTCAAGATTTTAACTTAATTCCTACTTTAACTGCTATTGAAAATGTGGCGGCTTTATTGTGGCCCACAGTTTTAAGAGAGAAAGAAATCGAAAACCGAGCAATTGCAGCGCTAAGAGACGTCAATTTACTTGAAAGAAAAGATCATTATCCCGTAGAATTGTCTGGTGGTGAAAAACAGAGATGCGGTCTCGCAAGGGCTATTATCCATCGCCCAAGGGTAATTTTAGCTGATGAACCAACGGGTAATCTTGATCCTGAATCTGAGAAGCAAGTAATGGACCTCTTAAAGAATATTAACAAGGATATGGAAACTACGATAATAGTAGTAACCCACAGAGGTTCCTTAGCTTCTTACGCTAATAAAATCGTTAAAATGGATAAAGGGGCAATTATCAACATTCAATAAAAATCTTTTATTTAAAACTTTTTTCTTTAAATTTTTTTTTATAACGCATGATAACTCTAAGATAGCTTAATTATTCAATAAATCTAAGTTGTTTTTAAAGAAAAATTACATATTATTCTATTTGGATTTCTAACAAGATATTAACAGCAAAAACAAAATTTTAAATATGCGAATCGTGTTTGAATTAATAATAAAATTATTTTTTAATCAAAATTATTTCAAAAATACGACAAAGAGGAATAATTCTATGGGATGGGGACGCGTTATAGGATCGGGCTGTCTTGGCATGCTATGTTTGATTCCTATGGCTTGGATTAGTTTTTCACTTTTAGATTTGACGAGTTCAGTTACTGGTGGCTTAATCAATAACTTAAACGACGCAATAGCGTCTATTGGAAGTTTACTAGGTTCAGAGTTAGGACCTGTGGCAGGTATTCTCAGTTTCTTTGCAAGCGCCTTTCTTGGCCTAATTTTAATCTTACTATTTCCTATTCATTGGTGTATCTTTTATAGACCTGACGATGTATTGCTTTTAATTTCTGTCGTTCTTCCTTGGATTTTATGCTGCACGATTACTAGCGCAATTTTTGCGCACTCTCCTCGAGGTGGGATTCACACTAGTCTTGCGATTGGTATTGGTTATTTAATTCCCGCCATGGTTATATATTTAGCAATATCTTTAATTCCTGGTGGTTATGGTTCGCTCATCGGAGGCGTAGTGGATGGAGCAGTATCGGGTCTAACAGATTTACCCTACTTACTGGCGGTTTTTACGGCGATTTTAGAAGGGTGTCTTGTGGGGGCTGTGTTTGGAGGATTTATTGGAAGTTTAAAATACAAACCAACAGAAGGTACGGCTCAACCTAAAGTGAGAAAATCAAAAGGTAAGGCAGAAGAGGTGCAAGAGCCATCTTTAGATAGTTCAGAGCTATGCCCTAATTGTAAAGCCAAATTGGTTCCTGGAAACGAGTTCTGCACCAATTGTGGTTCAGCAATAGAAGCGAAATAAATAAATCTATATACATTTTTTATTATTTTTTATTTTTAGATATCTTTTTTCTTTCGAAAATAAAATGTAATTTTAAAATTAATTAAATATTGTGATAAAACAGAGATTTTAAAATGGTTTATTATCATTATATGCATAATTGAAAAAAAACTATAAGTGAAAATAATAGATGTCTAAGACTGTAAAGGGAATAATTTTCTCCCGCTTAATTGTTCTGCTTGCAGCAATTTTAGTACCAATAAGCATTTTTTTGATATTTTCTGTTGTGGATTTTAATTTATGGTATTCAAACGACCCAGATTTAAATTTTTGGGTAATTAAGATTTTAAGTCCGATTGTGTTTAGCATTTCTTGGTTATTTTTTTTAATTCTATTTGCAAATCGATTTGCCAATACGATGGATTCATTCGACGAAAAAATTAGCGTAGTTCCCTCTAGATTAAAATTTTTTTATGGGATTAATGCCGTTTATTTCCTTTTTATTTTTGTCTTTCCCATAATAACACCCGTAATCGCTGTTTTAAGTTTTTCGTCTTTTGCATGGCGTTTAACCACTTTCAAAAAAGAGAGTTGGAAAGACGATTCGAAAACCTCGTTCTTAACAAAATTTACTATGGTTTTAGCATCAATAATCCCAATTTTCTGCACTGTAAGCATAATTCCCGAGTATTTAGAGTTACCTTTATTTTTATGGCAATCCGTCTGGCTTTTTTTAATTGAATATCTTTATATGATCTCTTATTCATTATTCACGGCTTTATCAATTGGTTCGCTGATTATATTGTTTTCTAACTCAGGTATAAGTGAATACGAGCAAATTTTTGTAGACACAAATCAAAAAAGAAGTTTTACACACATAAAGATTTTAGAAGTATTTCTCTTTGGGTTTTTTCTGTTTTTAGATTATTATGATTACCCGATTATCGATTTGTTCTACGCATCAGGCCTAATAATAGTTATTTTTACTTATTTAGTTAACTTAATTCGGGGGAAATCTAAATACGGAAATTTTAAAAGCTATTTTGTTGGTTACTTCATCGCAGTAATATTCATTGGTTCAAATGTAATAATAGCTACTGAAGAATTCTCAGGATT
>NJBI01000063.1 GCA_005222975.1 Promethearchaeota archaeon Loki_b31 | reverse complement strand
CTACTTTGCGTAACGGTTTATTATCCGGTGTTATTGACCTTATAGATAGCGTGGACCCAAGCTTCATTCCTGTATTCCAAGCCGATCCTGATATATCGTGTGAAGAATATGGAAATACCCTAACCGTCGCTTGGATTACATTCAATTATTTACATCTTGATAAAGCTATGAGGCATGCCGTATCGTATGCACTTAATTACTCGTATGTTGTCGATGTAATTTACGACGGAGACGCTGTTCGATGGCCAACTTACATTCCAAACGGTATTCCATACGCAAACTATAGTTTAGACGCAGCTACCTTCGATAGACCTGTTGCAAGAAATAAACTCCTTACTGACCCTACTTGGGGGCCAATATGTGCTGCTGCAGGTTTAACTGGAGCAAGCTCAGATGCCGCGTGGATTGCCGTTGCAACCGGTGGTAGTCCTATCGCACATTACAACTATACGTGGAATATTGGAAATGATAAGAGGGAAAATATAGGACTTAGATTAGCTTTTGACCTTGAATACATTGGTGTCAAATTAGACGTAAACGGAGTAACTTGGGGTGATTTCCTAGATATGATAATAGCAGACCGAGAAAAAATGGATATGTACGCTCTCGGTTGGGCTCCTGATTATCTTGACCCTGAAACTTACATCAATCCTATTTGGAGTAATGTTTCCGATATAAACGGAGGTAACTTCTACGAACCCGATGTACAAGTATTAATGGATGATGCTCTAACAGAAATTAACCCAACAGTAAGGTCAAATATGTACTGGATGATACAAAAGTTAATGGTTGAAGAATATATGCCTGGTATGACACTTATTACAGGTATAAATTATGATGCCTGGCAAACTTATGTCCTTGGATGGGTTCCTAACCCTATTGAACGAGTATGGTTTTATCCTGTATATATCGAATCCGACGATTTAACACCACCAGATATTACTATACTTTCACCGGTATCCGATCAAGTCTTTGGAGTTTATGCTCCTACATTTACTATAACTATTATTGATGAATCCCCAGTAGATTCTACATGGTATACTATAGATGGAGAAGTAACAAATTATACCTTTTCAGGATTAATTGGAACTGTAAACCAAACCGCATGGGATGATGCGGGGATCGGTTCCATAAGCCTTACCTTTTATGCAAATGATACATTGGGGAACTTAGGATCTGAAACAGTCAATATTTTTAAGGATATAGTAGGCCCAGATATTACTATACATTCACCACTACCCAATCAAGAATTTGGAGTTGATGCTCCTACATATAATATTACCATTACTAGTGAATACCTATTACATTCTCTATGGTATACTATAGATGGAGGAGTAACAAATTATACTTCTTATGGACTCACAGGGGCTATTAATCAAAATGCATGGGATAGCGCTTCTCAGGGAAATATATTAATCACGTTCTCTGCGGAAGATGATACTGGCAAAATAGGAACGAGTAGTGTTACTGTAATAAAAAGCATTCCATCTGAACCACCTATTCCTGGATACGATGTAATTTTGATATTTGGAGTGATTTCCTTAGTAGCAATAATTTTAATGAAAAAAATAAAAAATAAATAACCTTTTTTTTTAATTTTGTATAATAAATCTTAAACTGTTTTTTTTTATATCTTTATGAGATTTAAGCTTTTGATATAGTTTATATATCTCTGTTATACTTTTTCCAAAAACAAATAAAAAAATCGAGGGACTGACCGACCCCGCATTTATTTTTCAATGTGTTAACGCAAGAGCCAAAATAAATCCTCCATAAATCTCGGAAAAGTCACCTACGCGAGATGTATCTATTATAATATGCCCGATATCCATATATATTGCGCCATATGCTTTACCTCCGCCTAAATGCACCAAGGTACGATAAATTAGATTTCCAGAGATACCATTTGGTGCTAATATTAAATTAGATTTATCGTTAATTGCTTTTTCAATTAAAATTTCGGTATGATTTATTTCCAACTTTGGATGTTCCAGCTTGAAATAATCTACTAATTCTTTCGCTTCGTTGATAGTTTTATCGACATCCGGATTTCTGCCTAAATCTCCAACCCTTCCGCCGCTTAAAATGCTGATCTTTGGTTTAAGATTTAAAGCTTCTAATATTTTTATTGCTTTTTCTAAGAATATCTTTTTATTTTTAATATTATTGCATTCGTCTATACCTACGGGTCCGAAGAAAAATTGTTGGCCTTTATAAGTTTCTAATAACGCTAAACGGGCAATCTCTGAGATATTTAGGGATGTTTTGAGGCTTTGTAAGAATTTACTTGAACCCAAACTACCTCTTACAACGCAAGATATGAGTTCTTTGCCTAGGTAATTTAAAATCTCAGATTCAGGCTCGTTTGAATCGATTAAAAAGATTCTTTTCGAATTTTTTTTATAAAGAGTGTTTTTAGAAATTTGATTAATAGAAGATTTATTGCCAAAGAAATACACTGAAGATTTATTGATTTCTAATAGTTTTATAGTAGCTTTTAGGATTTTGAGATTATGGGCTTCCGAATCACCTAATCCAATCCCAATGTTAGTAATTTTACCTTCTACTTTAGAAGTGAAAATATCTAATATGCTCATAGAAAATCTCAATTGATTTTAAATAAAGTTAAAAACAATAAACGCAAGAATAATTGTTAGCGCATTGTAAACGCCATGTGTAATCATAACAGCGATTAAGTTTTCTTTTCTCCAATTAAATAGTAATCCAAGCAACAAAGAAATAGCAAAAAAGGGAAAAAAATTAAAAAGAAATGATATTATAAATATTATGGGCGATCCTAGAGATGTAAAAATTCCAATCAAATGAATCGATGAAAAAATCAACGCTGTAATAACAATCCCCCACGATTTACCTAAACTTCGAACTAACCCTTTTTGCAAAAACCCTCGAAACAAAACTTCTTCGGTAGTACCAATAATTAATATCATTATTATGGTTAATAGAAAAATGCTAAGAATGTCTGCGGAGGCAATCATTGTATCTACTTCTCCAGCGGTTCCAAAAAGATCCTGAATGGTTTCGTATCCAAAAATTAGGCTCAATATAATTTCCATGAGAAAAGAGATGGATAACACTAAAGTTACTCCCACTACCGCAAATCCTAAACCAATCAGGATTTCTTTAATAAGTTTAGTCTTATCAAATCCTTTCTTAGTAAAACCTAATAAAATCAAACGGTTATTTAGTGTTGGTCTCTGAAGATATTTACCAACGTATAAAGTTGGAACAAGAATAAATATTAATTCAACAAAGGAGATACCAATAATAAAATACGGGTTAACTAAGAATTCTAATACGCTCTCTAAGTTAAATGTAAATAAAATAAAAATTACAATGACTAAAACTTCTACGAAGTTCATTAAAACATATGCAGCTGCAGTAATACCAATAGAAGCAAAGCTACCCCATAATTTCTGATCCTCTAAGTTAAGGAGTTCTTCTTCAGAAAGTTTTTTTCTTAAAGGTTTATTTGATAGATAAAAATTTTGTTGAGAAAATGCTTCTGGGGAGCCCAGATAACGTATATTTTTACGAGAAGGCATCCTCATATGGGTGTTTATATATTGAAGGTCAACACCACACTTAATACAATATATTATATTTTTAATTTGAGGTATCTTAGTTCCACAGATAGGACAATAAAGCCATTTAAACTCAATATTGGTTGAATCGTCTAAATTTTCATTTTCGTTCATTTTTATTACATATTAAGATGTTAAAATAATAAATACTATTGTTCTATTATTGTTTTTGATTTAAAAGTATGACACATAAAAAATATAACAGTCAGCTTAATGGGTAAAATAACATTCTAATGTGTCTTTTTCCCATTTAATTGGATTTACAAATCCAAATCTCTCGAATTGTATCGTTTTATTCATAGGAATGTTTACAAGGTTAAGCTCTCCATTTCCCTTAGAAATAGTCCCATCAGGTTTTAGAATTGAAACTTTCACATTTTCTTCTTCACATACCCATTGAATAATTGAATATTCTCTGTTTAATTCGTAACTATGGAACTGAGCATTTATTTTATGGTTCTCTACATCAATATAGGTTAATTTAATGTTGATTAGGTCTTTTAACCGTACATTTTGATCTATTTTAAATTTATAAGCATCTGATTTAGCAACGAATACTTTCAATTTACCTTCTTTTGCTTTAACATTTATTTTTCTTTTTCCTTTTTTAGGATTTGACGGTAGTACTAATGGTTCAGCCGTGTGTTTTGAAAAAGGAACGTTTTCGATTTCAATTGTAATAGGGTCTTCTACATAGAAATACCTATCTGAAACTTCATCAATTATATCCTTATTTTTAGAATAAAGCCATGATTCATCAAAAGTAATCCCAGTAATTGACATTCCAAGGTCTAAAAGCGTTTCTTTCAAAGCTTCTGGTCTAATCCCTCGCATTTTAAGCGATTGCAAGCTCCAAGTCCTAGGGTCGTTCCATCCTTCGTATTTACCACTTAATATGTTATTTCTTGATTGAGTTTTACTTAAATTCATATTTGGAAACTTAATTCTACCGTAATGCAAGAATTCCGCTTTTTTCCAGTTAAAATGCTCCCAGATAAATGCTTCGATTATATCTTCTTTTACCAAATCTGCGCCTCTTAAGATATGTGTAGCGCCTATTAAATGGTCGTCGATTGCCCAGGAAAATTCTAACATTGGCCAAACAATGTATTTATTTCCAACCAGTGGGTGATTCGCTTCAGAAATTCTCATAATTATTTGGTCTCTTATTGCAGGATCTTTTTGGGCCATTCCCGTTTTTAATCTAACTACAACTTCTGTTTCATGGTACTTACTTTTAATCATGTTGTTCCATTCTTCTAAGTTTATATCTATTGATTGATCTCTATGAGGACAATTTTTTTTCTGTTTTTTATATTTCTCCCTAAACTCATTTGCACTACAAAAACATACATATGCCATATTATCCTGAATTAGTTTCTCACAATATTCGTAGTAAAGTTCTAACCTATCACTCTTGTAATATATTTTAGAATAATCAATCCCCAACCACTTTAAACCATCTTTTATCAAGTCGTAAGCTTCAGGAAGCACATATTTTGCTTTAGGGCTATCTCTCAAAGATTTTGGACTCCCTATTGTATCATCAAAGAATAAGATTAATTTCCCGTTATACCGCTTGATATATGCGCTGTTTAGAACTATCATTCTCGCATTTCCAATATGTAAAGCACCACTTGGATATGGTGCTAAACGCATTACGATTTTATCGTAATTTTGCGTATTTAGTAACTCTGGCAATTCTTTTTTCTCTTTCTTAGTTTCTTTTTTCTCTAAAGCAGATGGATCCAATTCAAGTAATTTCTCTTTTTGTACTTCTAAAGTTATTTTAGTAATTTCGATAATCGTTTCATCTAATAAAGGTTTAATCAGTTTAATTTGAGATCTTAATTCAGGCTTTTGGCTCATTATTTTACCCATAATTGCCTTTACATTCGGTTTTCCCCCGAATTTCACCGCATTTGTAAGACCAAAAACCCATAATAACTTTTTTATTTCATCAATATCCATTACAAAAATCACGCATTAAAGATCGTTATTTTCAATTCTAAATTTAAAGCTATTTGAGTATTAATAATAAAGCTTATCAAAAAAAATAAATCTTTATTAAGAGAATATTAGCAAATAAATAAATCGGAGTAAATAATAAATAAGAGAATTTCTGGTGTTCGAAAATTTTTTATCGAGGATATATACTAATTAGATTAAAAGTTATTGGTACTGAATGGGAAGTCGTTGAGAGATTGAACGGTTTAAAGTCAACCATTCCCGATGAAAATTGGAAAGTGACATATGTAACCCCTATTTATGGCGGTTGGGATTTGGTAGTGGAATGCACATTTACTAAACTACAAGAATTAGATAAAATCGTGACTTTTATTCGCGTTAACGAAGAATTATCTAGTTGGATTGAAGAAACTACTACATTAGTGTCTAGCAAACCTGATTATCCCAAATAAATTAATTAATAAGTTTAATATATTTCTCATATTTTAATTCAAATTCAAATTAAAGATTAAAAGACACAAATATGAAAGAGTTAACTAGTAAAGAGTATTTTAGTAAAGTTTTGGGCTCGTGGTTAGGGCGAGTAGCGGGAGATTTTATAGGTGCCCCAGTCGAATTTGTACCGTACCCAACAATTATAGAAAAGTATGGAATTATCGAATATTTTCCTGAACCTATTGATTTAGATTATGTTAATGACGACGAAATGTATGAAATCTGCGCACTTGTTGCCCTTGAAAAACGCGGAAGCGAAGTCACAGCGAAAGATATTGCTCAAGAGTGGGTAAATCTTTTATACACATTAAATTTCACTGCTGAAAAAATAGCTATAAAAAATCTAAATTCAGGAATTTGGCCACCTAAGTCTGGCACTCATAATAATTATTATTACGATGCTATTGGAGCACAGATGCGGGCAGATATTTGGGGTCAAATTTCCCCTGGATGTCCCGAAGTAGCTAAAAAATTTGCAGAAATGGATGGATCTATTTCACATGCGGGTATTGGTATCGAAGGCGAAATTTACTTAGCAGTTTTAATTTCTCACGCGTTTTTTGAAGAAGATATTAGGTTAAATATCGAGAACTCTCTCAAATTTCTGCCTTCTAATAGTGAGAGTTATTATACTCAAATGGTAGAAAAAGCAATCAACCTGTATGATCTATTTCCAGATAACTTTAGAAAAGCAAGAGAGAATTTAATTAATTATTGGGATGATGTAAGAAAAAATAAATTGGCGTTAACGGGTGTTAAGGGCTCTCAATCAGAATCTTTACTTCAAAAAAAAAGAAGAAGGTTTTTACATACTAAAACTTCAGGAGTACATGTTTTACCTAATATTGGAATTATTATTCTTTCTTTATTATTTGGAGCTCAAGATGAGAAAGACCCACTTGGCAAATCAATTTGCATTGCCGCTATGATGGGACTTGATACCGATTGTAACTGCGGAAATATAGGAGCGGTTTTAGGCGTTCAATTGGGAGCTGAGAACATACTTCCTAAATGGAAAGATCCTCTACAAGACACATTTGCTACTTATGTAAAAGAGCACGAAAAGTGGAAAATAACTGAATTAGCACAACGAATTACTAATGTAGGTAAACTTATTGTGAAAGATAAGTGCAAAGATCAAGTTAAGATTTTATAAGAAATTCTTGATTTTTTTAATCTATTCATGGTTGATTATTCTTATTAATATCTAACAATTTCAAAATATCGTTTATGTTAATGTAGCTTAAATCTTGAACAACCATATCTGCATCTAAAAGATCTACGTTACAATGTGTTGTTCTTAAAGCGATAACGCTCATTCCTGCCTTCCGTGCGGCAGTTATGCCAACAGGGGCGTCTTCAATTACAAGGCAATTATCTACTTTAATATTTAATTTTTCAGCGGCTATTAAAAATACATCGGGTGCCGGCTTCCCATTTTTTACTTCTGCTGCTGTTATGATTACATCAAAGTAATTTTTTATACTTAATGTTGACAATAATAGATCTACATTTTCAGGTGGTCCACTTGAGCCAACGGCTAATTTAAAATTACGAGCGTGAAGAACTTTTATTAAAACCAGCGCCCCTGGCAAGGGTTTTAACCCATCTTTAACCATCTCTCGATAATACCGTTCCTTAAGGTTTGCCCATTTTTCAACAACTTCTTGTTTGATCTTTGGACCTACTAATTCCCGAGTAATTGAAATAGATTGCTGACCAAAAGTGAGGTTAAAAAATCTTTTGGAAAATTTAACTCCTATCTGTTTGGCTAATTTTACCCAACTTTCATAGTGGATAGGCCCAGTATCCGCCAATACACCGTCCATATCGAATATTACGCAATAATTTTCAAACATGTTTTTATCTTTAAACATTTCTTAATAAATTATAATAGAGAAATAAAGTATTTTAAGTATTATTCACGTTTATAATTATTATAGGAAAAGCAGTAAAGCTTAGCCCAGTAGTCGAGTGGATAAGACGCTTGCCTGCGAAGCAAGTGATCAGGGGTTCAATCTTCTCAAAAATTCTTTAAGAAGGAATAATTCCCCTCTGGGCTACTTTATATCTATTCTACGTAGTTTAATACTTCTTTAATCGATTTTATTTTTATTAAATTTGGCAAATCGATTTCTGTTTCAAAGGGAAATTCGTATTCTCTTTCTTTTAAGATGAGTTGCATGCCTGCCCTATAAGCACCAACAGCGTCGGCAGCTTCGTCACCCACCATCATACAATCTTTTGCATCGTCTTTATTTAATCCCATTTTCTTTAATGTATGGAAAAAGATGTCTGGATTGGGTTTTCTTTTACCAAATTTTGCAGAAGTAACGATCGCATCGAAATAATGCTTCATTTCATTATTTTTGAGTAAATTTTTTATAGTTTTATGGTTTGGATGATTTGAAATAAGACCTATTTTTAGATACGAGGATTTAGATAGTGATTCTAAGGTATATCTCGTTTCTTTATAGGGTTTCCATTCTTCTTCTTCACAAGAATGATAAATTTCAGCTAAATTTTCTATAAACTCTTCTTTAACATTCTCGTCTTTAATATTATAACCTCTTTCTTTTAACGCAGTTAACACGCTTTTGAATAATAGTGTAGTTGGAAATTCTTCCTTCGTTTTTAATGACGATTTAAAAAAGGTATTTCTTTTTCTGTTGAAGACTCTAATAAAATTATCTATTTCTTTTTCTTCTATAATTTTCTCTTGTTTTAAAATATCAAGTGATTTCAATAATCCACGATTAAAGCAATCGTAATATTTTTCAATTGACGGATTCTCAAAGGAAAACAGTGTAAAACCAAAATCAAATATCAATCCTTTTACTCTCATTCTATATATATTAATAACTTAAATCAATATTAAACTATCTCTCTCAGAATTTAAAACGAAATTTTTTCTTTATATTAATTATTTAATAGATAAGTAATTTTTAGAATCAAACTTTAATTATTATTAGAATAATGTCAATGGATAAATGGCTAGACGATAAAGATACCGTTGAGGAAAAGAAAGTAAGAGAGGACATATACGCCAAATTGTCTAAAGAAGAAAGAAAAGATTTAAAACTTCAAAACATTCGCAAAATAGTACAGAAGAATATAAACGCAAGTAATAAAAATGATAAAAGAACGGACTTTTTGAACAGTGTTATTGAGTTTAAGGATTGGTTAATTAATAGATCTTATTTAAAAGGAGATTTAGAAAGAATAGAAACATGGGTCGCAAATTTATATCTAATTCTTACTGCCAGTTTGGAACAACAAAAAGAAACTTCGGGAGAATTTGGAAAAAATTTTTTGATTAATAATTATAAATCTATTCCGGTTAATTTTTTAGATGAAAAGACGCGAATAGCTTTAAATAAGAAACTTAAAAACACGACGAGAACGAATTCAGATAACTATTATTTAAGAAAATTAAAAAATCTAGTAAAAGAAAAATTAAAAGAAGCGGAATATTATGAAATTTTAAGAGAAATATTAGATAGTTGATGTTGAAGTTGAAAATAATTTGCCCAATTGCAGGGGTTGGAAAAAGATTACAACCATTTACTTATTCAAAACCCAAAGCTTTTATAAAAGTTGCTGGAAAAAGGCTAATCGACCATATACTTATAAGGTTAAAAAGCACTTTTCCTAAAGGAACCGTTATAGTTTTTATAGTAGGGTATAAAAAAAGGCAGATTTCTGGATACCTAATTGAACACTTTTCAGATTATTTCAAGCTTCAATTTATCGAACAGAAACCTCTGGGATTTTCGGCTGATACGCCTTTTTTCAGCGGTCTTGGAGACGCAATATTATTAGCTAAGGAATTTACTATTGACGACGATTGTTTTATATTTTTAAGTGATAGACTACCAATGGAAGATTATTCTTCTATTTTATTAACCTATCATCAAGGAAATTGCGATGGAGTTATCAATATTAAAAAGGTTGAGAACCCTCAATTCTACGGAGTTACAGTATTAGACACTAATGATTTTATAACTAAAATTGTTGAAAAACCACAAGTTCACATTTCTGATTATGCCGTTTCCGGTGCTTATCTTTTTGGAAAGAAATCCGTTTCTAGATTATTTGAACTTTTAGAGGAACAGAGTAAGATAAAGATAGTAAATGGAAAAGAACATCAATTTACACCAATAATCGAACAACTTATAGAAGAGGGAATAAAGCTTAGGGGTAACGTGATGCAGAAAGAGATCTTAGATTTTGGAAGGCCAGAAACCTTACTTGAGGGAAATCGTTATTTATTGTCTGAGAGTAAATTAAAAGATCCTCTTTACGAAAGCATGTTCAAATCAGGAAATATAGTAGACTCAAAAATAGTACCTCCTGTGTTGATTGGAGAAAATGTAAGAATTAAAAATTCAATTATAGGTCCAAATGTTTCGATTGGGGACGATCTAGAATTAGAAAAATGCATTCTCTCCGAATCAGTAATAGGAGATGGCGTGTTATTGAAGAAAATTATCTCTTCTAACAGTATTATCGGCGATTACTCAATTTTAGAAGATTTAATAAAAAATAATATAACTATTGGTGACTCTACTTACATTACAACGTCAAATATGAAGTCATTTTAAAAAAAAAAGAAAATAATATAAAAATTAATTGAATTGTGGTTTTTTATCTTGCCATGGAGCAATATCTTCAAATGCTTTAGAAGCTTGAAGAACGGTAGCCTCATCAAGCCGCTTACCTATGATTTGTAATCCAACTGGTAAACCATCATCGGTCCAACCACAAGGAATTGATGCCGCAGGGTGTCCCGTTAAATTAAATGGAGTTGAAAAGGAAAACCATTCAGTGGGAGTAACACTTTTACCTCTAATTTTGGCCGGAAATCTCTCACCCAATTTTAACGCTGGAACACCTGTCGCGGGTGTCAACAATAAATCATAATTTTTGAAGTAATGATGAAGCGTGTCATGAACTTTTTCTCTTATATCTTCTGCTTGTTTTAAATCAACGGCTGAATATCCAAAACCAGCGTCAACCATTCTCAAGAAATCAACCTCCAGTTTATCTCGCCACTCTTTTAAATAACGTTTTAAATCATAGGCATATCCAGCAGTAACTAATGTAGAATGTGCTTTAAACTGTTTCTTTATCTTGATTTTAGCTTCTTCAACTTCCCAACCTAAACTTTCGAATTTAGGAACTGCTTGTAAGAAATTCTTTTCAACTTCCTCATCAATAGCTTTAATAAACCCTAAATTTAACGAATAACCAATTTTAAGTTTAGTAGGTCTATCTTCAACGATATCAAGGTATTTATAACTAGGTTTAGTTAACGAATATTTATCCGCGAGATCTACTCCTGCCATTGCATCCAGCATAAGGGCAGCATCTTTCACGTTTCTTACCATTGGTCCGTAATGATCCATTGTAACCCATGTTACATCGTGAATAGGATAACGCGGAATTCTTCCAAAAGTTGGTTTAAGCCCAAAGATACCGCAGAAACTACTGGGAACTCGAATAGAACCACCGCCATCAGACCCTAGGGATAATGGTCCAAGACCAGCTGATACTTGAGCTGCCGCACCTCCGCTCGATCCACCAGAATTGCGGGTTAAATCCCATGGATTTTTTGTGGGACCAAATATAAAATTGTCTGTTATTGTCCAATACCCAAAAGTAGGCGTGTTAGTTTTACCAATTAAAACCATCCCTTCATTTTTTAAGCGTTTAACTACGATTTCGTCAACTTCGGGAATATAATTTTCGTAAATTTTACATCCAAAAGTAGTTCTTATTCCTTTAGTTAACATCAAATCTTTAATTGATGTTGGAATCCCATGAAGCAATCCTAATTTTTCTCCCTTTTTAACAGCGTCATCCGCATTTTTTGCCATTTCTCGGGCTAAATCGAACGTAGTAGTACAATAAGCATTAATTATTGGGTTTATTTTTTCAACCCTTTCAATTATAGTTTCAGTAATTTCAGTAGATGTCAGTTCTTGCGTCTTAATTTTTTCTAACATTTCGTAAGCTGGCATAAAACAAATTTCGTCTTTATTCAAATTTTTTTCACCTTAGATTGAATTAAATGATTTCAATATTAAATCGAAAATAAATGTTGTTATTGGTATTTAATATTTAATCGAGGTATTTTGAATAAGTGCAAGTTTTGTAATATTATAAACAGATACGAAAATCTTAAATCAAATTTTTAAATTAAAGAAAATATTTATTTTTCAATTTATTATAGAAGATATTCTATTGTAAAAATTTTAAGTAAAAACTTTTTGATGGTAAAGTGAAACAAAAACAAAAAATTATTTACTCAATTGTTTTGTTAAATTTCCTTATATTTAGTTGTTGCCTTAATTTCAATGTTAAGGCACAGGATACCGAATATAGAATAGGGTTTAACGAGGGAACGGAATTAATTTGGGAGGTAACGCAATTAGATTTAAGCAGCTTTAGAGAAGTATTTGGAGTTGATCCCAATTTTGAGTTAGAAGATCAAATAAGAATGGTTATTAGAAGCGTTGAAGAATCTCATGTGCTTTGGATAATAGAAGTATCTTTTTGGGATTACAAAACTGATTGGGGTGTGGATGGAGAATCGAGGTCTTTCCATATTGGAAAGTATCCCATGAATTACGACGATTATAATTTCTGCCTTACTCCAATTAACGATTACTTGGACGAAGTTATGGTCAATTTACCATCGGAGTATTATAGACTTGGGTATTCGATATTTAAACAGGGAAGAAGTGATACTGGAAAGGATTATGTATGGGAAAAAGAATTTGATACTAGAGGAATTATTGCAATTGAAACTTATTACGATGAATTTGACCAAGTTATAGTAAGGACGGAAGGAACGTTTCGTTTCGGATTCGGATTCGGAATCCCTTCTGGCACCTATTTTATAGGATTTTCAATAGTGGCTATTATTGCTATAATATTCATTTCTTTGAAAAAGAAAAAAATTAGAACTACTTCTTTTTAATTTAATCATCAATATGATATTCTTTTTTTAAAAAAATATTTAAAAATTTCAATTAAAGGAATTTTTATATCAAAATGTTGAAAGAATAATAAAGTATTAACTTAAAGTCAAAAGTTTTATAGGAATTAACCGTGCGAACTTAAAATTTAAAGTCTTTTTGCCATTTTTTATATCCAATCTGCCAAAGCTTTAGTCTAGGTTTATTTACTTTATTGTCCACTTCAATACCAGACTGAGGATTACCCATCACTTTATGATAACGAGCGTAGTATTCCTCTACGCTTGAATTCCCTTCAATCAAATTTAAAATAGCTTTTTCTGTGAAATATAAAATTAAATCTGGTTTAATATCGGGCACCTGTTTTGTCATCTCTAAGGTATTTTCATTCTTTTTGAATAAAAAATAGTGTAGTTTGAAAGAGGTATCGTCAGTGGAATTTTCAGTGATAAAATACTCCCAACAGGCATTTACATGTAGATGTCTCATTAAATCTAATTTATTTGGAAAAAATGTTTCTAATTTTGTGTATAATTCCTCAGTTTCCATTTTGAATGAAATTTATTTTATTTTTTCTAAATTCAGCGGTGTACCATCATAAATATATTTTCCATAAACTAACTCTTGAGGATAATATTTACAACCTGCTGGATAAGCAGAATCTTTAATTCCTCCTAAAGAAACCGTAATATCAACAAGCATAGGTCTTGCATTAATATATATATTTGCAGCTTCTAATTGATTCTTAAAAACCTCAATATTATTCAAATTGGAAGTGTAAACTACTGCCCTCATACCATAATTACTGGCATTTGCTAATCTAATTGCATCTTTCATATCTTTGGCTTTAGTAATAGAACGGACAGGTCCAAAAGCCTCTTCTCTCCATAAAAACGGAGCCTTAGATAAATCTTCACACAATTCTGGTTTAATTTCAACCAGAGTTGGTTTGTAAAACAATCCATAATCCTCGCCAGTATCAATTTTTTCTGCTCCGGTATAGATTTTAACATCATATTCTTTAGCATCAGCCACCATCACTTCCATCATCATTAGTATACGTCGACTTCCTAATGGTCCAATATCAACAGTGGGATCTGTGGGGTCTCCATATTTTAATTTCTCAATTTCTTTTATTAGACATTCTATATATTTATCATATATATCTTGGTGGACTATTATTCGCTTCATTGAGAAACACTGTTGACCTGAATTAGTGTAACTTGCCACAGCATTCCATTTAGCTACTTTCTCTAAATTAACATCATCCATTACTATTCCAGCATCGTTTCCAGCGCACTCAAAGAAGAATTGTTTGAACGGTTCCCTATACATTGCGACACCCATTGATTTATCTGCAGTTTTTTTTAATAGTTTTCCATATCTCACTAGAATATCTTTTGCAGTATGTGAAGAGGTAACTGTCATCATAATCTTGATTAAATGAGATTTAAGAAATTCATCTACTGCCCATTCTCCAGGAGCTATAACCAAATCTAATGCATCTAACCCCGGAAAATCCATTTCCTCCATGGTAGAATAGGCTTCTAACATGGTTAAGGGGCATGCGGTAGATGGTTTAACAATCACACCATTTCCTACCAAATAATTAGCACCCATCTGATAAAGGGGAAGGCTAATAGGTGTGTTACGAGGAGAAATACAAGCAGACAATCCGTGTGGAATATATTTTATTATTACATTTTTCTGTCCTTCAATACCAGTTAATGGTCTGTCTTCTATAAACTGATGATACCAATCGCAAAATTTGAATCCTGTTAGAACAATTGATAATTCCCATTCTGAATATTTGATCGGTAATCCACCTTCCGCTACAACTAAATCTTTTAGTTTTTTCTTTTTAAATCGCATTTTACCTGCATATTTAGAGAGAAGTTGAGCACGTTCAAAGAAGTCCATTTCTCTTAATAAATGTTGATTTTTATGTACTTTTTTTATTTTTGCTTGAACTGTTTCCGGCGTGTCAGCAGGGATAGTTCTTATAACTTCACCCGTATATTTATTCTTGATTTCTAATTCTTTTACTTTTGACATATTTCCATTTTACCTTTATATTTTAGTATTATTTCAACTTCAAAATTTTCCTTAAAAAAAATTATTACATAATATTATTATTATGCATCGTTCTCATCTTCGAGAATACCAGCAGTTTTAGCAAATCTTCCATAACCCATATCAATTAAGGTTTGCGTTCTTTTGTGCAAAACAAAATCAATCCAGCCTTTTTCCTCGTCCGGTTCATTGTAAAAATATCCAAAAAGTTTTGTATATTCCACTTTCGTTTTTGTTTTGATTAATTTTTCAATAGCCTTGATCGAGAGCGCTAGTTCCAAATCAGCATTAACCGCATTCCCTGGTTTTATTTCGATCTCATGCCCATTACATAATACATTAAAAATATCTACAGGAGATTCATCATCATATGCTCCAAATGAATCATAAATTGCAAAATCAAAGTTTGATCCATGAATTAAATCAGAAAAAATCTCAGGATATTGTGCCAGAAATATGGTGTATCTTTTAGCTATTTCTGTCTTGTAAACATCCTTATCTTCAATTTTGTTCGTTATTTCTTCTTCTAACATATTTTTACATTACACTCCTTCCTTTTTTCCTTTTTCAATATATTCCTTATACCACTCAACCGTTTTCTCCAAACCTTCTCTAAAAGGGGTTATTTTATATCCCAGATCATCAATAGTTTTCTGAGATGAGTATGCCCAATCATATGTTGCCATTTTCATTAAGGGTCGTGTTATGTAGGGAATTCTATTTTTTGAAAGTTTTGCTCTAATTTCACATAAGCGTCCATAAAACAAGGCAAACAACAATGGAAATTGTCTTGGTTTTTTCACTCCAGCAAATTCTGCGATTAAGTTAAGATACTCAATTGTTGTTGCCGCTTCACCACCTAGAAAATATTCTTCACCAATTAAGTCATCTCTACTAATCACATTAGCCATAGGCTCTATAATATCATAGACATAAGCCATACTAAATTTAGAAACTGATGTTTTAGGTATTCCCAGAAGTTTTCCTAAAATTATATCAATAGTCAATTTCCCGTAAAAATTGAGATCCCCTGGACCGTAAACGAAGCCAGGATAAAAAATAATGGTTTTTAATCCTTTTTCCTTATATTTTCGAATATTTTTTGTTCCTTCAGATTTAGATTTTTCATAATCTATAAAATAGTCAATGTTTCTCTCATAAGTTTCAAAATCAGGAATATCTTCACCACAATTATAAGGTCCAATGGCAAAAAATGAGCTAATGAAAATTAAGAGAATATTTTTTTCTAATGCAACTTCAGCAATGTTTTCAGGACCTTTAATATTTATTTCTTCATATATAGATTTATCTTTAGCCCAAATCTGAGTGGTTGCTGCAAGATGATATATAATATCAATATTATCTACAGCCTTTTCCAAACTATTGATATCTTGAACATCACCAGTAACATATTTAATGTTACTAAGTTCCTTAAAAGGAGCTGTGTTACTACTCTCCCTTACTAAAAGTTTTAAGTTATGTCCTAGTTGATGCAGTTTCTTAACTAATGGAACACCTATAAACCCCGTACCGCCAGTCACTAATATATTTGACATTGTAAAAAGAAAAGTAATTTTATTCAAATTTCGAATATTTAAAATCATTAAATTTGGTTTTTAAAGCTTCTTAAAATATTGGGGTTTGTCACCCTTAAGAGTATGGAAAATAGGAGAATTAGAATTTTTCATTTTATATAATTTGCTTCTTTTTTAGCT
>NJBI01000013.1 GCA_005222975.1 Promethearchaeota archaeon Loki_b31 | reverse complement strand
GCTTTTTATCAGGTTTTTCTTTTGCTTTAGACCAATCTACCGAAATACTTCTCACACCATTAATAATTTTTTTTATTGTATTATTTTATATTAATATTTTTATACTACAAGATATTTAATCTTTTCAAGTTAATATTTTAATCGTATATATACAACTTTAAAATAGATTTCAAGATAAAAAATTTATAAAATATCAGTGTATTACTCAAATTCCTTAAATATCAGATCGAGCTCCTTATCTGTAAGAAAGCCCTTGTGCATCATTACATCTCTTATTCGCTCCAAAATTATAGGTGATGCTTTAACTTCTGAAAGCTGAGTTTCGAGCGATTTTATTTTTTTAATCAATTCCTCTGTTTCTTCTCGATTCTCCTTAATTTTTCCGTTTAGGATATTAATTTCGATTTTTCTCTTTTCCATATCGTTTTTATGGTTTTCTATCTCTTTATCTTTAAACTTTAATTTATGTTCCATATCAGCTGCTTTTTCTGACGAAAACCTCCACTCACTTTCTAATCTTTCAATATTTTCATTTGCTCTTAACACTTCTTCTTTAAGTTCTTCAAGGTTTGGCTTTAATCGTGTTAATTCTATATCAACATTTAATTTATCCTCAGAAACAATATCTAAACTCTTTTTAGCTGATGAAAACTTTTCACTAATTTTGACAAGGCTTCTTTCTCTACCAATTAATTTATTTTGAGTTTCTTTTAAAATCTCTTTTGTATTTCTTAGATCTTCTTTGTACTTAACTAAGTCTCTTTCCAATTCATTGATTTTAGCGCGTAGATCTAATAAGATTCTACCCTCTACCTTCTGACTTTTATTCGGTGCTAGTTCAGCACGCTCCCAATCTATGCTAACTTCCGCCCACCTTTTTTATATTTAAATTTAAAATGTAAATTTTTTTAAGTTTACTTATTCGGATCTCAAGTTTTTGATAAGATTTTTTCTTAATTACTACGACCTTATATATTGTAACTCTCTTTTTCTATTATAAAACTTTACTATAAATTTTAATTATATATAAAGGCAATTTATTTTATCAATTGTTACTACGATCTATTTGAATTAATAAGGTATAGAAGTTATTATGTAAGTATACTTGTGAATATTGATGGCAAAAATTAACATTGGCTGTGCTGGTTGGGATTATAAGGACTGGATGGCCTCTTTTTATCCTAAATCGCTTGAGAAATATAACCGCTTGAAATTTTACTCAAGATTTTTCGATTTAATCGAAATAAATACAACTTTTTACAATGTTCCTAAATATTCGATAGTAAAGAAGTGGAACGGTCGAGTACCAGAAAAATTTAAGTATGTAATAAAAGTATGGCAGAAAATTACTCACGATTTAAAAGTTCCAAATCTTGCTTCTTTAATTTCTCAATTTTTTTATCATTTATCACCGATACAAGAAAAAACCGTTGCTTATTTATTACAATTTCCACCTTGGTTTAAATTTACGGAAAAACACTTCAAACAACTAAATAATTTAACCAACGAGCTTCCTTCGGGAAATATGTATATCTTTGAATTTCGCGATAATTCGTGGTTTAAAAAAGACTTAATTTCAGAGTTTATAGACGGTACTAAATTTATCTTAGGAACAACATACAAACCAGGGTTAAAAGCCTACTATTCACCTAACCAGGATAGATACTATATTCGCCTCATAGGTGACCGCGAATTAACTGTGTTTAGCCACATTCAGAGAAACCAAGAGAAAAATTTAAGCGATCTTATTCAAAAGGTTAACAATCTTGAGAAATCCCCTGATGTTCGTGAAATCCTCATAATAGTCAATAATCACTTTATGGGGTTCGCCCCTGAATCCGTGAACTTGTTGAAAAAGAGATTTAATCTCCCTTTTTATCAATTTAATCAACAAAAAAGATTATTAGATTACTTTTAAAGTGTATGTAAAAACGAATAAAATAAAAAAAAAAATTTAAAGTAAATTCATGAAAATACTTAAACCAAATCCCCAGAGTAGAATTCCTTGGACAAAAATTTTTGAATATTTAAAACTCTCTGGGAGATATGGTATTAAAAAATTTTAAATAATCAAACTCTATTTTTATTTTATGGATACGATTGAAAATTTAAAGAAATTAGGATTAAAAGAAAACCGGAAATATTTGATTCTGGTAATTTGGCTTCTTGTGAATATTACAATTATTCAACTACCTTTTCAATTTTCAATTCAAATTCTTGATAATCAAATAGATTTATTAGATTTAATAGGTGTAGTAATTTACATACCATTTTTGGCGTTCTTAGTGTTTATTTTTTTGTATTCACTATTTGCTAAGAAAGATGTGAAGGAAGTTGCCGCATGGAAAATATTTTTGACATTATTCTTAACTCTTCCTTTAATGTTTTTTTTGATACCAATTATGGTGGGAATCTTCTTATTTTCAATAATATCTTACATTTTCTTTACATCGTGGTTTATCTTATACGGTGCTTATCTTACAAGTAAAAGATTAGACGATAGTCTTAAAAGGCGCGTACATAGCTCATTTTTCAGAAGCATTGAATTTGTTGGTGGTTCTATATTTTCTATACTTTTGTTAGGTCTATATTTATCTGAATCACAAGGTATTGGAGCTATTATTGGTTTCACATTTACTCAAACCGTTTATGACACTTTAAATTTTGTAGTAATTTTGGTTGGGTTTATAATTATAATGTTTATCCTAGTCGGGGTTATATACATATTTAAAAAAATATTTAATGCTTGGTTAGGGATGTTTTCGCTTTTTGTTGTCATTTATACTTTTTTTCTACTTGTAAAAATCTTTTTTGCGATTAAAAGCACAGGTGGAGAAAGTACATCAATAGAGACTCAATTTATCTTGTTATTTCTGGATTTATTCATATTATTATATGCGATTAGCACTTTAATGGGTTCTCAAGTCGAAATGTTAAGAAAAAGATTAAAAATTAAACGAATTGGCGTTGATTCAATATTAATTTGGCTAGTGTTTTCAAAAGTAGCATACGAGTTTATTCACAACTTTCCTTATAACTTATTTAGTGGTTTAGGTTTTGCTACTACAATTAATGTATTAAACGATTCAATTGTAAACCTGGTTAAGAATTTGGGCGTTTTATTGTTCTTTCTTTTCATACTAATAAGTTTAGGATTTGTTGAAATTAAGAAATACATCCTAAACGAAAGAGAGTTCAAAGAAAAAGTAGATAAAGAGGTTAAAGATCTTTTAAGTCCTATCGATTTTGTAGAAAAATTGAAAGAACCTATGACTACTCCAGAACCGGAAAAAGAACAAGCCTATGACGATTTAAAGTCAATTGAAGAAGAACAAACTGAACCTTTTTCAAAAGAAATTTCAGAACAAAAAGAACCGGATGGCCAAGATTTCGACGCTTTTTAAAAATAGTTAAAATTAATTTTTCTCTTTTTTCTTATTCAAATTTATATTGTTATAAATTACAAAAGCAAGAGAGATTAATCCTTTAATAACTAATTTTATTAAACAGTAAATCAAAACATATAATACATAATATTTGGGTGGCTTCTTAAATGAGCGATAGTGAGAATCTTATAGATAGGGAACTATTCCTCGAAAAATTTGAAAAATTGTCGTTAAAAATTGAACAATTAACATCTGAAATTTCTAAAATGAAAGAAAAGCTCGATAAAACTAATAAGTTCAACAGAAGTTTTGGGTTAGAAGCAATTAAAAACTCTAAACCTTTAGGGTTCGCAAGTGAGATTCATGGGCTAAAGAGTCCCACTAAAAGATACATCTTGTCTATTAGAACTGTATCAGAATTATGGAAAGGACGAAAGAATGACTTTCTCATTGCTATTAGACAACAAGAAAAAGAAACGCACATGGATATTAAAGCACTAGGAATTAGAATTCCTATTGATGATATGAAGAACCTTACAACTTTAGCAAGAGAAGTACTATCGATGCTTTATATCTCAAGTGAGTTAAAAGGTATTGAAATTACCGAGATATTAAGAGAAATAATTTCTCAGATCAATAAAGAAGGGCAAAGCATGGTACGTGAAGTAAAGCAAAACATGCTACTTTAGCGAGCACAATTATCTAGGGATTTTCTCTAGAAAATCGTGAAACATAAGTTTCACGAAGTGAAAGTATCTAATGTTAGCATAAATATTAGATTTTTATATCCTCTAAGACATTTCTATAAATTCGATTTCAATGAGGAATTATTAAATATTTCAAGATCATTCTTATTGATCAATTATAAAATTGAAAACTAAATTTTGATAAGATGAGAAATAATGGATTATGAAGATATCATTTTTGAAAAAAAAGATGGGATAGCGCGCATAACAATCAATCGACCTCAGCGCTACAACGCGTGTACACAGCACACTGTCCATGAATTGATTGACGCTTTTAATAGATGTATGGATAAGGAAATAGGTGTTGTGGTATTCACTGGCGCTGGAGAGAAAGCGTTTTGCACTGGTGGAGATCAGACGACTCGCGAGAAAGGAGGCTACAAGGGAACATATTTGTTGCCTTTGGAAGTTGGTTGGCAACATGTAACTCACCAGATTCGCACATTACCCAAACCAGTTATAGCTCGTGTAAATGGTTATGCGATCGGAGGAGGACATGTATGGCATGTCGTTTGCGATCTCAGCATTGCGGCAGAACATGCGCAACTTGGGCAAGCTGGACCGCGCGTAGGTTCCTTTGATCCTGGATATGGGACCGGTGATTTAATTCGTGCTGTTGGCGTGAAACGTGCTAAAGAGATTTGGTATCTTTGTCGTCGATACACCGCTCAACAAGCCTTAGAAATGGGACTTGTTAATAGAGTTGTACCCATAGAAAAATTAGATGAAGAGGTAAATATCTGGTGTCAGGAAATATTGGAAAAGAGTCCGACAGCTTTGAAAATGCTGAAATATGCGTTTTTAGCAGAGACCGATGGAACGACTGGCATCACGCAATTAGGCGTTGGGGGACTGTCTCTCTATTATAACACCAATGAAGCCGTAGAAGGAAAAGACGCATTTTTAGAAAAGCGTAAAGCCGATTATATGCAATTTAGGAAGAGATGAGGCTAAAAATGGATGTTAAAGATGTGTGCGTAATTGGTGCTGGCGTAATGGGTTCAGGAATCGTACAGTTACTGGCTACTTATGGATATAATGTGATCTTAGTTGATGAAAATGAGGAAATCTTAAAAAAAGCAAAAAATGCGATTGAAAAGAATTTAGAGAGGTTTTTTGTCTCTAAAAACAAAATCAGTAAAGAAGAAGCAGAGAAATACCTTAACAGAATTCATTTATTTGTAAATAAAGATGAAGCTGTTAAGGGTGTACAATTAGTAATAGAAGCGGTTTTTGAAGATATGAATTTGAAAAAGAAAATTTTTACTGAATTAGATTCAATTTGTGATAGGGAAGTGATTCTTGCTTCGAATACATCGTCCTTAAGCATAACAGAAATAGCTTCTGAATCAATACACCAAGATAGAATAGTAGGAATCCACTTTTTTAATCCAGCAACCGTCATGAAATTAATTGAATTAATTAAAGGCAAAAATACATCAGAAAAAACCTTAAAAATCGCAAAGGATTTTTCCGAAGGATTAAAAAAAACTGTAGTAATAGTAAACGATTCTCCTGGTTTTGTTACTTCAAGATTAATATACGTAATGTGTAACGAAGCTATTAATATGAAACTCGAGGGAATTGCAAGCACAGAAGATATTGATACTGCTTGTAAGTTAGCTTTTAATTTCCCTATGGGCCCATTGGAGCTTAGCGATCTGGTTGGGTTAGATATTTACGATCATATTGGCAATTATTTAGCCAATGAATTTGGAGAAAGGTATAAACCTAGCCCGCTTTTAAAAGAAATGGTAAAAGATAGTTTATTAGGAAGAAAAACAAGGAAAGGATTCTACAATTATTAATTTTTTTTTTATTAAATTTCTAATTTTATTTTATTTTAACTCTTCTCGTGCGATTACTAAGTTCTGAATTTCAGAAGTACCGCCCCCAATCATAAAGAATTTAGCATCTCTCATATACCTTTCAACAGAGTATACATCTGTGTATCCGATTCCTCCATGAATTTGAACTGCTTCCGATGTGATTTCAACCGCAGCTTTGCTTGAGAAAGCTTTTGCCATTGAAGCTTCTTTTATTATATTTTTATTCATTTCTGCTAACTTTGCCGCACTATAAGTCAATAATCGAGCAGCTTGTAATTTTGTTGCCATTTCAGCTAATTTTAACTTAATTATTTGAAAGGTAGAGATCGGTTTATCAAATTGAATTCTACTCTTTGCATAGCGTTTAGAATCCTCTAAAGCAGCCATAGATAAACCATTACATTCGCAACTTAAAGTTAATCTTTCAATATTAAAAGTATTCATTAGGCTTTGAAAACCCATTCCTTTTTCACCAATAAGATTATGTTCTGGAACTTCTATATTTTCAAGTCGAATCGTTCCATTATATAAGCCATTTATTCCCATTAATTCATATGGATTCTCTATCTGTAAACCCGGTGTGTCTTTTTCTACTAAGAAAACACTCATTCCATTACGAGAGTTAACTTTCTTACTTGTAATGCACCAAACGAAATAATAATCCGCTATCCCTGCGTTTGTAATAAATTTCTTAGAACCATTTAAAACATAATTCTGTCCCACTTTTGACGCACTTGTCTTAATTCCTGCCACATTTGAGCCTGCCTCTTCTTCAGTAACACAGATACTACACAATTTTTCTCCAGTTGCTACTTTTTTCAAAAACTTTTCTTTTTGAAAATCGTTTCCATATCTATTAAGAAGATATCCATTTAATATACAAGGTGTACGAGTTACTGATATAGCTACATTGATTTTTGAAATTTCTTCGGTTATCATACAATGTGCAATCAAGCCTAAATCTGAACCACTATATTTTTCTGGAATTAAAGGTCCAATTAACCCATTCTTTCCTAATTTTTTGATTAAAGCGATAGGAATTTTGTTATTTTTATTGATTTGGTTTTTTATTGGTTCCAATTCTTTCCTTAATAATTTTCTTACATCTTCTCGCAAATTATAGTGTTTTTCAGAAAAAAATAAATCATTCATTTTAGTTTCTCTAATTTGGTTTTTCTAATGTGAATACTATAAAATTATTTTTTAATTATTTAAGTAGTAATAAAGAGTTTTTTTTATTTTATTTTCTTATCATTTTTACTGTAATCAAATTTTATTTAAGTGATTTTAATGTCTAATAAAGAAATTATTTGTGAAAATTGTGGAGAAAATCCCAATGATCGTATTTATGAGTGTTATGAATGCTACAATCAAATATGCGATAATTGCGCAAATATTTGTAAACATTGCAACGAAAGTTTCTGTGATGGATGTTATCACGATCATAAAAAAGCTTGTAAATAAATGAAAGGAAGTTACATTCTTGTATTATTTCTATCTAAGAGAGTTAAAATTGAAATTGGCGCATTAGGGGTTTTATCATTCTCCAAAGGTTATTACCTCTATGTGGGTTCTGCAATGGGAAATATTGGGTCAACAACCTTAGAAAATCGTATTAAAAGACACCTTACTGATTCTGCTAATAAAAAAATTCACTGGCATATTGATTATCTACTAAACGATGAATATTTCTTAATAACTAAGTTATATATTGTTCCTTCATTAATGAGACTAGAATGTGTTATTGCTCGAGCAATAAAGGAGGTTTCAGATTCGTATATTAAAAATTTCGGCTCTACCGATTGTTCCTGTAAGAGTCATTTGTTTTACTTTAATGAATTAAGAAAATTTATGTAATAAAAAGAGATGGTCCTAGAAATCCTAAAATAATGGATAAAGTGATAATTATAAAGATTTCGATCATTATACCAGACTTCTTATAGTTCCTTACTGGAAGCCAAAAAAATAGTTTATTTCTTACCCAATCAACAGTCCGATGTAAGTAATATTTGTCACCCCATTTGGATTCCGGATTTTTTTCTCTTTTCTTATTTTGAATCGGTCGTAAAATTAGCCAATCCCAAATATCAATTATATTAGCAAATAACATCCCTAACCAATAAGGAATAATGAAAATGAAGAAAGATATAGCAGATAGTAAATAAATAATATAGTGCCAAATGATCCAAAATTTGTCTCCTTTTTGTCTATCAGGCGTATGATAAGTAATTATCGAAAGAGCATCACAAAATATATGAGATAGGTGGGCAAAAAGGATGGTACAAACAATATTTAACGGAAAAAGTAAAAATGTAAAACATAAAATTTGTATTATGATTCCAATTAGGTTGTGGGTTATTAATTCCAATATATTCCCTTAAAATTCAATTCAGATATTTTTCAAAATGAAATAAAATTCTTAAAATTTTTTAACTTTGTAATTGAATTTTACATATTAGAAATCAATCTTAAAATTTTATAAGTGATAAAAAATGGGTATGTTAGATGGAAAAGTTGCCATTATTACTGGCGCTGGTCGCGGTTTAGGACGTGAAGAAGCGCTAGCTATGGCAAAAGAAGGTTGTAACTTAGTGATAAATGATTTAGGTGCGGCATTTGACGGAACGGGCAATAAAGCCCAGGTAGCTGATTTAGTTGCCGAGGAATGTAAAAAACTTGACGTTAAAGCGGTAGGCAATTACGATTCCGTAACAGATTTTAATAAAGCAAAAGGGATGATAGATCAAGCAGTTTCGGAATTTGGAAAATTAGATATCGTTGTTAATAATGCGGGTATCCTACGTGACAGAATGATTTTTAACATGACAGAGGAAGAATTTGACGGCGTCATCGCAGTTCATCTTAAAGGCACATTTAATATGGTTAGACATGCGGCAGAATACTTTAGGAAAAGAGGAAAAGCAGATCCTAAGTTAAAAACCTTTGGAAGAATTATCAATACAGCATCAGATGCAGGATTATTAGGTAATATAGGACAATCTAATTATGGTGCTGCTAAAGCAGGAATTGCGGCGTTCACGTTAATTGTGGCTGATGAATTAAAAAAATACGCTACGGTTAACTGCGTTGTACCAATGGCTAGAACTAGGCTTACAACTGATGCCACGCCTAAAATGGTAGGCGTTATGAGTTCTAAATCAAAAGGAGGAATGGATGTGTTTAACCCATCGCATTTTGCTCCATTAATCGTGTTTTTAGCTTCTGATGCCGCTAGAAGAATCAGTGGTGAAGTAATTAGAGCTGCTGGAGATAAGGTTTGGGTTTATCGTGGATGGCATACAGTCAAACGTATTGATAATAATGGAGCTCCTTTTACACCTCAAATACTTGCTGAAAGATTCAGACCAGACTTAATGAAAGGATTACCTCAAAAACAAGCAATAACTGGAGTTGCAAGTGAACTCTTAGATTTATAACGAGAATAAATTTGGATAAGTTATATCATTTTTCTTTCTTTTTCTTTTTTTAACTTAACTTTTAATTAGCAATTCAATTTATTAGTAATCTCTTCAAAGATATGATAGATTATCAGTACTACTTTATCAAAATCTTTGTCGGATAAATCGATATCGCTTTTTTTTAGAGTATTTAGAAGATATTCTAACTTGTCCAACGCGATTTCAAGGTATTGGTTTTTTTTGCTAATATTAGATTTTTTTATATGACTTTTCAAAAAAATTATCTCGCTAAGAAGAATACTTACAAGCTTTTCTCTTCTTGGTTCAAAAAAATCGGAATATTGCCATTTTATTATTTTACTCATATCTTTTACACATTTCATTTATTCTTAATTTAGAAAATAGAGTATTATATTAATCTCTTAGAGAGACCAGTTTTTGATTCAACTTATAAGATAAAAAAGAAAAAAAATAAATAATTAGTTCAAAAAAAAAGCTTAATTACTTAATCTGCGGAAAGGCGGCTTTAATCCGTCAGGAAGAGGTGTTTTGTATGGTTTATCCTTATGTGCTATATTGTGTTCCTTAAGCGCATTTTCAACTAAATTTGGATTTTGCATGAATTCAAGGGTGGATACAGCTAATATTTTAGCTGCCGTTAACATCCCTTTGTGACCGATACTCATCCCCGAAGTGGCTACATTTTGCCAAGAATGCCCGGGAGATCCCATGATCTCACAAGCAGTCCCAAATTCTCCAAGAGGTACTTTCCAAGAAACATCTGCTACATCGGTAGATCCTGGCATAACCTTACCTTTTCCCATTGGAGGAATTATGATTTTATTCAAAGGTTGACTTAAAATAGCTTTAGCAAATTCCATCATATCGGGGGGTATGAGCCTGTAGTATCCCTCAAGTGAATTTTTTGGAATAGACTTTTTTAGCTCATTAGCAAAAGCTGTATCATCTTTATTAAATCTAGGGGTACCAACTTTTTTCATGGAGTTTGAAATGACATCGTCGACTACTTTCGTATACATTGTGTTATACATGCCACTTAAAAAATCGATCTCCATCGTTGTCTCCGACATTAAAGTCGCACCTTTTCCTATGTTAATAAGCCTAGCGTATAATTCTTCAACTTGATGGCGTTCTGGAGCGCGTACAAAATAATGCACTTCTGCTTCAGCAGGCACCACATTTGGAACATCTCCCCCATGAGTTATAACATAATGTAATCTTGCATCAGAAATCATATGTTCTCGCATAAAATTAGCTCCTATATTCATTAACTCAACAGCGTCTAAAGCACTCCTCCCATTTTGAGGGTCTCCCGCGGCATGAGCTGTACGTCCGTGAAATTTAAAAACTACCGAGTTTATCGCTAAAGAAGTCATCAGATTTAGCATGTTGAAATTTCCTGGATGCCAAGTCATTGCTATATCCACATCGTCGAACAATCCTTCTCGTATCATATAACCTTTTGCGTTGAAAGTTTCCTCTGCAGGACAACCATAATAACGGATAGTTCCCTTTACATTACCCAAATCAATTGCTTCTTTAACTGCTAATACTGCTCCTAACGATCCTACTCCTAATAGGTTATGACCGCAGCCATGACCTGGTGCATCTTCTAATAAAACTTCCCGAAACGGTTGTGCTTTTTGACTAAGACCAGGGAGCGCATCGTATTCTCCTAAAATCCCAATAACAGGTTTCCCTTCTCCATAATCAGCGTAAAAAGCAGTTGGCATGTCTGCAACTCCCATTTTTAAAGCAAAACCTGCTTCGTCAAGTGTTTTTGCTAGTAATTTTGAAGATTTAAATTCTTTTAAACCTAACTCTGCGAACCCCCAAATCTGATCGCTGACATCAATCAATAAATCTTGGTTAGCTTTTACCCATTTAATAGCTTGTCTAAACATAAATTACCAAAATGTTTATTTATTAATAATTTTTATTTTTATTTTTTAAAAAAGGAATTAGGCTTTTGTCTTCATTCCATTTAAGGATTCTTTAAGGAGTTGAGAAGGTTATGTATGTGGGTAAATGTATTGGTTTTTTTGGCTTTAAACTCTTTATTTCTTCGTTTAGTTTCTTCATCATAATCGTTCCTGATCCAAATTTTAAAAACGCCATTGATTTTAATGCTTTAATTAAATCAATGTCACTATAACAAGAATTATAAAGTAAGACTCCGATATACCTTCTAGTAGCGGCTTTTAATAACTTATCGATTAGAAAAATATATCCAAAATGCAAATCACGCTTATTCTTAAATTGACTTTTATCTAAAAATACTTCGTGAATAATCCCAATTCTAATTTTAAGACCATATTTAAACGAATGTAGATTTCTATGAGTTATTACGGCACCACCTATTATTTCTTTCCTTTTTCGTATGATTATATAGGTGGGTTTGAGTCTTTCTGCTGGTACATTAATTCGTGCCCAAGTAAATTTATTTTTATCATATGGCGTAACACCAGTGTAAAACTTTTTAATAATTTTGTTCGCAGCGTTCATGTACTCAAAATGCTTATTATTAACAATCTCGTAAGATATATTGTTAAAATTTTTGCTCAGTTTCAGAAGGATTCTATAAATAAAGCGTGGAAAATACGAAATAACAAAAAAAATTGGAAATAATGAAGCAAATTTTTTAAGATCTTTAAACAATTTAAATAAATTTGGAAAATTAATCAGCATAAGTTCTCTATCAACATCAATGTAGCCGAATTTCAAGTAAATCTTTGATCTAGCAAATCCCTTATAATCTGCTGTTAAAATTGAAAGATCACAATTTCTTTTTTTCATATATTTCATCGCCATTTCCATTAGATTAGTAGCAATTCCTTTACGAGTATAATCGGGATGGCATGAAACATCGTTGATATCTCCAATTAAATAATTTTTAGAATTGAAAATGATGTCTTCAACTAAATTTACGTGAATTGCCCCCACTATCTTATTTTTTTCAACATCTTCAGCAATTTGAATCATCTCTGGTTCAAAATAGGGAGACTTGACATATCTCCAATTCCATTCTTCAGAAGTTCGAACAATGCCCACCCCATTCATTTGAAAAGCTCGATTGAATAGATCTGCTAGCTGTCCGTCATCGCCTTTTTTGTAATGACGATAAATAATATTTTCCATTATTTAAAACACTTAAAAGTCAACTTCAAAGTAAAGATAAAATTTTATACTTAAATATAATGAAACCGTAAATATCTATTAAAATAATTTACTTAATTAATTTTTATACAAAATAAAAAAACCATGATCAAACATGAGTGATGAGAAAATAATTACTGAAGGAGATCAGCTGCAAAGAAAAAGATATTATTGGATCGATCATGCACGAGGATTTATCATGATCTTACTTGTGATCACTGAATTTCTACCTTATGCGATTCGAACTGGAAGTGAAATTGCTCGATTTTTTTTAGCTCATCCCCTGAATGAAAAAACAATTGAGTTTATGAATTTTTATGATGTTGGCGCTCCTGCTTTTATTTTTATAATGGGGATACTCATGCCATTGTCCTTTTTACACAGAAAAGAAAGAGATGGCGTAAGTAAGGCAGTCAAACACATGATTATTCGTTATGGGATAATCTTGGCTCTGGGATTACTTGTAATTCTAATCGACCACGGTGAATTTATAACATCTGAGGGTATTATTATTTGGGATGTTTTACCAACGCTAGGGCTGGTAGGATTAATAACAATACCATTTCTGTGGTTAAAACCAAAGGGACGTGCTATCGTTGCTACGGCTTTATTAATATTCTATCAAATTATGCTTCTTTATGGTGGATGGCGAGAGTACGCTATTGCATCTATTCATGGTGGCATTTTTGGTACGATATTTGGGTTTTCTGCTATTATGATTTACGCAACCTGTTTAGGCGAAGTATTGTTTATAAGTGAAGAATATTCTGATAAGAAGAAATATCAAATATACTTAATTGTAGGGATTACTGCTTTTGTAGGCGGTCTATTACTTTGGTTATTACCTGGATGGTATCCAAATAAACGCCAAGTAACTTTAACATATATTTTAATTAGTTTAGGGGGCTCAATCTTAATATCGTTTCTTTTTATTGGTATTGACAAGAAAGTCCAGAAACCAATAATCATTATTGATAGTTACGGAAAATCTCCATTTATAATTTATATTATTGCAGTTGTACTGGAATTCATAATAAGTGATATAATTGGTTTAGATATGGATTTTCTAATTTTCACAATAATGGTTATTGTTATGACACTCATTGCATTATTACTTGATAAGTGGGGAAAAATAATAAAATTATAATTTCTAAATCTTATTCCTCTTAACTTTTTTTTTCATAATTCCAAAATTTTTATACTTAAATAACATTAAATCTTAAATATCAATAACAAGATTATTCTAATAATTCTGAATTTATAAACTAAAGTGAACTAAATGAGTGAAGAAAGGATTAAGGAAATCCTAGAAAGTCTTAAGGGGATAAAGGGGGTATATGGTGCTGCAATAATCGAAAAGTTTGGCTTAATAAAAGGTAGCGCATTACCTGGTTGGGTCGACCCAGAATCAGTCGCAGCAATGGTCACTCTTATTCTTAAAGCCTCTCAAAGAGCAACGAAAGAACTTGAACAAGGCCAATTTTATAACGCTATAATTGAAAGTGCTAAAGGAAAAATACTATTTTCGGAAGTTGGAGGAAATATATTAACATTAATTACAACTACAGATGCAAAACTAGGTATCATTAATTTAAAGTTAGCAGCAGCAGCAGACGCTCTTCAGAGTCTTATTTAACATCTTATTTATTTTTCTACTTTTTTAGATTTCTCTAGTAATTCTAACATTACTTCTCTTGTTATTTTAGCATCTGCTTGTCCTTTGGTTTTTGCCATAACCCTACCAATTAAAGCTTCTAAAGCTTTAAGGTTCTTACGGAAATCTTTAACGATATTTGGATTTTCTTCGATAACATCTCTACATAACTTTTCAATGATTTTTTCATCATAAATTCTCTTTTTCCCCTTTTTTTTAATGATTTGAGAAACTGATGTCCCTTTCATCATTTCATCAATGTAAGTCTTTGCTATTTTTGTTGTAATTTTACCGTTTCTGATGTTTTTGATTAAATCTACTACGTGTTTAGGAGTAAGTTTTGTATTGTTAATCGTTGTATTATTCTCGTTTAACCATCCGGAAATATTGTTCATTAACCAGTTGCAATACTGTTTGTACTCCTCATAACCAAATGAGGGATCTGAGTTCGCACCGTTTTCATAAAAATCTGCGATCTCTTTATCTAAAACTAAGTTTTCAGAATCAAATTCAGATAGCATATATTCTCTACGAAGCCTTAAGGCTCTTTCATTTGGCATTTCTGGTAGTTTTTCTTTAACTTTCTGAATAAAAATATTATCAATTTCCAATGGAACTAAATCTTGTTCGGGGAAATAACGATAATCTGCTTCAAATTCTTTTGATCGTAATGATATCGTGATTTTCCTTTTATCGTCCCAGTGTCTAGTTTCTTGTATTAATACTTTTCCTCTTTTAAGTGCGTTTTTTTGCCTTACAATTTCATAACTTAATGCGCGTTCAACTTCTTTAAAGCTATTGATATTTTTAACTTCACTACGTTCATTTCCTTTTATAGAAATATTTGCGTCAACTCTTACGGAGCCCTGAAGGTCTAAATCTGATATACCCGTATATTGAACGATCGATTTTAATTGTTTTAGAAATTCTCTTGCCTCTTCTGGGGAGTCAATAACAGGTTTGGACACAATTTCGATCAAGCAAACACCAGAGCGATTATAATCTACTAAAGTGAATGGTGATATTGCTATATTTCCTTTATGTACTAACCTAGCAGGATCCTCTTCTAGATGAATTCTATTTAGCATGACTTCTTTTTTGTGGTTATTTACTCTAACGGTGATTTTTCCGCCATCTGCAAAAGCTTTGCCTCCCGCTTTGTTATATTGCGTAATCTGAAACCCTTTTGGGAGGTCTGGATAATGGTAGTTTTTTCTAAAGAACCAAAATTTATGATTGATTTTACAATCTAGGGCTAGAGCTAATCTGGTTGCAAATTCAACCACTTTTTTGTTAACTACTGGAAGCGAACCTGGCAAACCAATACATATAGGGCATACAAATGTATTAGGCTCTGTTCCACGATAATTAGTACTACAACTACAAAATAGCTTTGTTTTGAGATTAGTCAATTGAATGTGAACTTCTAAACCTATAATCACATCATTATTTTGACTACTCAAATTATTTACCTCCACTTACAACAGGCGCAATTTTTCGATAAACATTAAGTTCTTGTTCAAGTTGATAACCAATGTTGAGAACACCTTTTTCGTCAAAATAATCCCCGATTATTTGAAAACCTATAGGTAAATTATTACTATCAAAACCACATGGGATTGTTAACGCTGGTATACCCGCAAGATTAACAGAGCATGTTAATATATCTATTATATACATTTGCAGCGGGTCATCAATTAGCGCTCCAGCTTTAAATGCTGTTGAAGGCATTGTTGGGCAAACGATAGAGTCACACTTTTTAAAGGCTTCGATAAAATCGTTTTTTATCAAAGATCTAACTTTAAGCGCTTTAATATAGAACTTATCGTAGTACCCCGCAGATAATGCATAGGTTCCTAAGAAAATTCTCCGTCTTACTTCTGGACCAAAATATTCCCCTCTTGTTCTGCTAAATACTTCGAAAGTGTCGCCAGAAAGGTCCTCGCTCATGTTTCCATATCTTAAACCGTCAAATCTCGCCAAATTCGAGCTTGCTTCGCACATACAAAGTAAATAATATGTTGCAATGGTATATTCAAGATGTGGAATAGTTACTTCAACGGTAGATGCTCCTAAACTTTCCAATTTTTCGATTGATTTCTTTACAGAACTTTCAACTTCTGTTTCAATCCCTTCACCGAAAAACTCTTTTGGAATTCCAATTACTTTTTTTTCAATGGGATTTTTGATTTCTTCTGTATATTTATCAACTTTAACATCTACTGAGGTAGAATCGAGTGGATCTTTACCTGATATTATTTCAAGCATTAACGCTGAATCGTAAACACACTTAGTAATGGGACCAATTTGATCCAATGAATTTGCAAAGGCAACTAATCCATATCGTGATACTCTACCATAAGTAGGTTTCAATCCCACAACTCCGCAGAAAGATGCTGGACACCTAATACTACCTCCTGTATCGCTCCCTATCGCAAAAATAGTCTGTCCCGATGCGATAGCTGTAGCACTCCCTCCGCTCGACCCTCCCGGTACTCTAGATATATCCCAAGGGTTATAGGTGGGCCCATAACAGCTCGATTCTGTAGAACTTCCCATTGCAAATTCATCCATATTTGTATTTCCAATATGAATTGCTCCCTCTTGTTCCACTAAACGTTCAATGACGAAAGCATTATATGGAGGACGATAACCCCTTAGTATTTTTGAACAACAAGTTGTAGGAAAACCCTTTAAGCAGATTAAATCTTTATTTGCAAAAGGTAATCCATAAAGCCTTCCAAATTTTTGACCTTTTTGTATTTTTATATCGTATTCTTTTGCTTTTTTAAGTGCTTTATCTTTGGATAGCTTAACAAAAGAATGAATAAGATTATCAGTTATCTCAATTCTGTCAAATGATGTTTGAATTACATCTTGAATGGTGATTTCTCTATTTATTACTTTTTCAATTAATTCATATCCCATGTAATTATAGAGTTCCAATTCAACAAACCATCCTTTTAAATAATTTAAAATCAGTGTTTCTTAAATAATTCATCGAAAATAATTGTTGCTTTCTAAAAAAAATTTATTATGGAGATTTTCTAAGCATAGTTCGAGGGAAAGGAATGGCGTCTTTAATGTTATCTAACCCACACATCCATTGAACGACCCGCTCCACGCCTAATCCATAACCTGAATGAGGAACACTGCCATAACGCCTTAAAGCAAAATACCAGTCATAAATCTCTGGATTTTCGCCGTCTGCTTTTAATCTCTTTTTCATGTCGTCAACTAATAAACTTCTTTCCGACCCACCAATAATTTCACAATATCCTTCTGGAGCTAACATGTCAAAGCATAGTGCTTCTTTGGGATTATCTTCACTGGGTGGTTTATAAAAACCCATAATTTCCGTAGGATAATGGGTGACAACTACAGGAACCTTAAAATGTTCAGCTATTTTTGCCTCTTCCAAGGTTCTTAAATCCTTACCCCAAGGAACGTCCATTTGGTATTTATTATTAAGGATATCTAAAGCTTCTGCATATTTAATTGTAGGATATTCCGCTTTTGCATAATGTTCTAACAATTTAATGTCTCTCTTCAACATTTCAAGTTCTTTCTTGTTATGTTTTAAAACTTCTTTTACAATAAACCTAATTTCGTCTTTTGCAACTTCTGTAGCCTCTTCAAGCGTCATCCAAGCAGCCTCCATTTCTGCCATCCAAAATTCTGCTAAATGTCTTGATGTTTTTGATTTTTCAGCCCTGAATGTTGGCCCCATATTATATATCTTTCCTAGCGAAAAAATCCCGGCTTCAGCGTACAATTGCCATGTTTGACTTAGATACATTATATCTTCAAAATATTTAACTTCGAATAGTGTTGAACCCCCTTCAGATTGGCTAGGTTGAAAGATTGGTGCGTCAAATTCGTAATAACCGCGACCTCTAAAGAAATCGTGGATTGCGCCTACAACTGTGTGTCGAATTTTTAAAACTGCGTTCAGTTTTCTAGATCTTAACCATAGATGTCGATTATCATAAAGGAGTTCGGGTGACTGGTGTTCAGTAATAGGGAATGGTTCAGCAATTTGGATAACTTCCATATCCGATACAGAAACTTCAAATCCGGTGGGAGCCCTTTCATCCTCCTTTAATTCACCTGAAATTTTAATTGAAGATTCAATTGTGAGCTTTTCAGCTTTTTCAAAGAGTTCTGCATTTTTGCTTTTAGAGATAACACACTGTATTATGTCAGATTCGTCCCTTAAAACAATAAAAACGAATTTGTTTGACGCTCTTTGCCGGTACACCCAACCTCTCAAATATACATTGGTCAAATCCTTTTTCAGAGCTTCATCAATGGTTGTATATTTTGATTCCTTCATTTTTCTAAAAGAAATGTATCATCAAATTTTAATTTTTCAGAGATATCTAAAAATTCCATTATATAATAAATACTGCTGCTGCTAAAACAGAAGCCCACTCATCTTTATTTCTAACAGTAGCATATTCTGTTATATTTTTAGTTTCAACAATTTTTCCTCCCATTTTAAAGACTTCGCGTTTTTCATCGTAATTAGCGTTGGGATCAAATGATAATCCCAAAGTTGTCGCTAACATCTCTGCTGCTAAATCTTCAGCGTAATCCCCTGTTATTTCTGGTTTTTCCCCATATGTATGATGTTCACTTAAATATCCGTATTGATCTTTATCAGCGGGCATTGCGACACCTATTGATGCGCAAACCACGCGCTCTAATTCTTTAGACTCTGCTCTAGACATAACAATATAAAGGATCTGTCCTGGACGGAGTTGTTCTAAACCATCTTCCTTACTTATTTCAACACAATGGGGGGGTAAGATCGAAGAAACATTAACTAAATTAAACTTTTCAATTCCCGCATTTCTAAGCGCTTGTTCAAAAGCTCCTAACTTAGACTTATGAAATCCTTTTCCTTTTACAAAGAATACCTTTTTTGGGACAAATGACATGATTTTATTTAGGTTCTGATATATCTTTAAATTTTATCTATTGAATTTTCCTTCATTTTCGATTATAAGAGAATAGTAGATAATTTAAAAAAAAATTATATTCATGTAAATTGGGGATTTCTAAAAAATTTGATTGAATTTTTTTAAAAAAATTGTATAGATGTATTTAATAAATCTAGAATGTATAATTTTAATTATGAATAAAATACATAAAGAAGATTACTTAATTCAAAAAATAACTCCGTTTAATGTTAATGAAGTGAAAAATGTTGACGATCTTTTAAGAGCCCTTAAATATTGTGGATTTCAAGGAAGAAACTTAGGGAAGGCTTTAGATATTCTTTATGAAATGGTTAACAATGCTGATATTTTAACTGTATTAACTTTAAGTGGTGCTATGATTCCGGCAGGTATGGGAGATTTAATTTACACATTAATGGACCATAAATTAATTGATGTTTTAATTACTACAGGAGCGAATATCGTACATGATTTAGTAGATGCATTAACTGATGTAGGACATTATATTGGAAGTGCTACCATAGATGATAATGAATTGTTTAAATTGAGAATTAATAGAATATATGATACTTTACTACCTGAAGAAAATTATAAGATAGTTGAAGAAGTTTTATTAGAGATAATTCATGAAATATTTGAATTCAAAGAAATTAACATTTTACCTTCAGATCTTTTAAGAAAAGTTGGTGAAAAATTAAATAAAAGAAGTCTTTTAGCTGTGGCTGCTAAAAACAACATTCCTATTTTTGTCCCTGCATTTTCTGATTCTGAATTTGCATTGAACTTAATCAAATATTCTATAAAAGAAGATTATAAGTTCAATTTTGATATTCTTGGAGATGTATTAAAATTTGCAGATATTATAAAAAAATCCAGAGAATTTGGTACTCTAATAGTTGGAGGGGGTGTTCCTAGAAATTGGGCTCAACAAATCTTTCCCTTACTTGATCAAATTGAAAAAGTTGAGAGGATGGGGTATAATTATTCAGTTAGAATACATACTGCTACTGAATATGATGGGGGTCTTTCAGGGTGTACAATTTCTGAATCAAAAAGTTGGGGAAAATATTCTTTAGAATCAAAATATGTAAGTGTATGGTGCGATGCAACCATAGCATTACCAATTTTAATTACTGGATTATTACAGAGATTGGAAATCATCTAATCTTATCTTCTTTAGAAATTTTTCAATTTCATTTAAGTTCAAAGTGTGAAATTCTGTTTTAAATAGGATTTATTTTTTTTATAATAAGGATTTTTAGGTAAGATAATTTTTTAAAAAATTTTTTAGATGCATTTATATTAAATTTGGGATGTCATTAGATTATAATATCTATTTAAGTTTAATAGTCTTCAAAATCACCATCATTATAATCGCTATCTTCCCAATCATCGTCTTTTTCATCGTCTTCTTCGTCATAATCTTCCCAATTATCTTCTTCTTCGTCGAAATCTTCCCAATCATCGTTTTTTTCTTTTTTTTTAATTTCAATATTCAATTTAAATTCCTCCAATTTCATTTTATTTTTATTGAGATTAAAAATATTATATAATATCAATTATAAGGAAAACCTATAACAAATTTATATATTTCTATATCAGCTGATAGTGATTCTGATCTATTTATTCAATGTTAGAATTGTAAAGATTAAATTAGGATAAATTATTAGGGAGTTAGTCTTTCTATTCTTTTTAGTTAAAAATTAGTATTTGGAAATAATTTCGTATAAAGATATATTCAATACAGTGGATTATTCTTATCAAAAATTTACTCTACTAGAAGCTTAAAAAAATTTGGAAAATTAATAAATTTCGAAAATTCAGTATAGATAAGTTCATGTATTCTCTCAAAATCTCGATAATTTCGAAAAAATAAATTAAAGATAAAAGATATAATTGTATATAAATCTCAGAAATATTTGCATTTATACTACGAATATAACATGGTTGGAAAGCATTTAAATTAAAAAATTTGCATAGACTATTAAAGTACTTATTCTATTCTCGTGGTGGTTTATTTTTAAATTTCTAATAGTTGATTTGTTTAAGCAATTTCTTGCTGAGTTAAAGAAAAATCCATTTTTGAGATATAATTGATGTGGGATCTTATTTAGTAATGATATTCTTGATTATGGTTATTGGATTTCTTGTAGGGATATTTTGGATAAGAAAGGGCTTGACAGAATATGATTTTAATTCAGATATACTTCCAGCATTTGAAGATCAGGTGAAATAATGGAAGAAAAATTTAATATTTCCCTAATATTATGGTCTCATCCAATTACATGATAATGTAAGGAAGAATGATGGTAATATCTTGGAGATATAATATAAGCTAAAGGTCTTTTTCTCACATATTTTTCTAAATCTTTTTCTAAGAAAGTATATGCTAAAAGATGAATAATTGGGATTATTAATTGTGTCCATTCATCATATTGGCTTTGTGAGAAGCTATTTTCAATTGTGATGATTTTAGGATTCATTGCTAATAAGAGAGCATATTCAATTAATTCAGGTACAAACTTGGCACTTTGAGCTCGTAAGATGTTCATTTCTGCCCTTAATAAAATCATCCAAGTTTCCTTAACATCCCATGGAAATAAAGCTGAAACCGATGCAAAGAATTTAGAACCTTCAGGAATATCACGCAATAAATCATTAAAAAAGTTTAATTTTGATAGATCTCCTATAAAGGGGATAACAAATGAAGCATATACGACTTTGTCATTACTTAAAGAACCTATTGGTTGATCCTTAAAGATTTTAATTAAATTTTTTACATATTCATCACCCAACGCTTTACTTCCATGATGAAGAGACCAGTTTGAGAATAATCTTCCTATCATTGTAATGGCTTTTTTAATTTTTTGACTTAGAGCATAAGCGTATAAAGATTCTTTTATGTCATGAGCGGGATTATCTTTTCGATATTCATATTGCATCTTTCTTTCAATTTTTAGGATATCTCTATTTGTGTCAGATATGCTTAATTGAGGATTTCTCATAAAATTAATAGAAAGTGTCATCATTCTCTTCTCTGCTTGTATATAGGTATATTCTCTTTTTGATATCGAGTTAAAAGCTTTCTCTAATCCGCCTAAATTAGTATTTAACAAATAAACTGCCCAAATTGGAGAAAACACTCCCGTTTTCATTATATCGCCCACTCTATCAATTAAGGATGAAAATTCTTCATCAAGTTGATCGATAATATTAATCAAGTCGTTTAAATCCCTTGATAAAAACCGTTCTCGAGCTTCAATCTCATCAATCATATTATCTCCTATAGGTGTTAAGACTACGTTTTTTCCATTGAGTCGTACAGCTTGATTAATGGATTGCTTTTGATCATTTAATTTCAAAATTTGATCCTTAATAATACTAACTTGAGTATCCATCTTTTTTATCTCATTCTTTAATTTAGAAATTTGAGACTTCAACTTTTTTCCTTTTCCAATTTGTAGATAACTAACTAACTTACTACCTATAGATACATATTCATATTCCCTTTCTATAGATAATAACTCCTTATTTAGTCCATGAATCTTGCTATTTAGTCGATCATAATTCATTTTAAGAGTATTTATCTCACTTTCCGTTGGTAGATCGGCACTTTCTTTTCCGTATTCGCTAATAAAGGAGAATTTCAATAAATCTGAAATCTCATCAGAAGAACAAGGAATATCATTCCTTTTTTTAATCGATGTTAATATTTCTAAGGCTCTTTTACAATCCATTTTAATTCACCATTTCAAGTAATGGAATTTCTACTGAGGGAACTTCAGTTCCCTCTAATACTATTAATAAATCTTTATTATGATTTTTTGAATATGCGAAACTGTCTCGATTTATAGCAAGTTGGACGAGAAGTGCTAATTCTTCTCTCTGTCTATTCCAAGACATCTTTGAACCTTCTAATTGGTGACGATATGAATCTATTTTAACTAAGGCAAAAAGAAATTCAAAAACTAATTTCTCCCACTCGTTAGTTTGAGTTTCTGCGAATTTGTTTTGAGGTACAGTTTTCCATATCAATCCTTCTAAGTCAGCAAAGTGAATTGTACCATCAGGAGCTACCACGCAATCTTTATCTAGCCATACATCCTGATATATAATCCCTGTTATGTTATCTCCTTCTTTTTTTGCTGATCTCAAAAATAAAGACAATAATGCTATCCCGCTTTTGATAAAATTAATTTCAAATTTTTCAATAAGTTTTTCGGTATCTAAGTCAAATAACGAAAAGAAAGAACTAGGATTAGCAACTAAACGAGAAGATTCAAAATACAATCGTATGTTCGAAGGCATTAGTCTAATTTCTTGATAAAAATGATCTTTATAGGTACTAAACCAAAAGAACTTACGAGCCATTTCTTCAATTTTAGGAGGTAATTGTACGACTCCTATGACAGGGCAAATGTGAGCACCATTGATAGAATCTAATTTTGCTAACTTGGAGAAAGCTAACTCATCAAAGGCGTTGATAAAACCTTGACAACCATATGGGCTTTCTCCCATCCATGATTCGCCCATAATAAAACCTGTTCCTGTTGTTAATTTATCTACAAGATGAAGGCATGTAGAATCGCGACAAGCGTTTCGTATATGAAGGGGTGATAATGAATTTCCTTGGTACATATCTTCATATGCTCCACAACCTTTAATAGCTAAAAAAAAGGTTTTGCCATTTAAATTGACTGAAAATTCTGGAAATATTGCGTTGCGATTTTCATCTTTTATAGCATTTAGTTTTGGTCCTTTGATATCATGTAATTCCGCTGTAGCGGGACCTATGTATCCTTTTATCCATTTCTTATATGAGTTGAATTGCGGATTTATTGCTGAAATTTCTGCATTTACAGAATATAATTTTAGATCAATTGAATCATGAAGAAATTGTTCAAAAGTATTCAAAAGCGTCTCACCTTTACTTTAGGCATTTTAGTTCCAAATAAAGCAACCGTTCCCAATTTTGGAGCATTAAAATCATCATAAATATTTTTTGCAGGGCTATTCCATTCAGCAATTTCTGTTATAGCAGAATTACATCCTAATTCTTGTAAAATTGATAATCGAGCATTTACTAGTGCTCTACCAATTCCTTTATTTCTGAAAGCAGGATGAACATACAGACCATATAACCATCCAGTTTCTTTTCCTGGCGTAGAAAATCCAACGCCTAATAATACTCGGTCTAAATATATTTCTGGTTTTTTATAATTTCTTCTGAGGATCTCTTTTAAGATCTCTTTAACCCATTCTTCTTTAGGAGAAGCTGTTGCGATAACTATAATATCACTCTTCGCCGCTTCAATAACCCATTTTGCATCCTTTTTTTTTGTAGTACCGCTATCTTCATTAGCAATCAATCTCATGATTGCATCTAAATCTTGAGCTGTTGCAGGCTCAATTAGATTAGCATCATAATGAACTTCCATTCCCTGCAAGTATTCAATCTTAAACACATCATATTTCTCGATAGTTTTAAAACCAAAGAGTCTAGAAAGTTCAGCGTGGGCATATTTTACTTTAGTATATAATATTAAGTCCTCAGAATATTTTCCAAAAAATGTCCCAACCTTTCCATTCGGTTCAATAAATCCGATTCCTTTAAGCTTTTCTTGATTATGAGCAGAAACGATTGTTTTTCCTTGAATATTAGCTCTGGAAAGATATGCAAGGATCATTTCTGAATAAGGAGAATCAATAGAAAATTCTAATCCTCCTAGCATTTTTCTTTCTACGACCACTTCTTGCTTTTTACCTCGCGCTCTTATAACTCTTGGTCTCCATCTATAATGTTCATAGACTACATAAAAAATTATAGCCAAAAATAATAATGGAGCCCAATAGGTAAGGAGATACATCCAAATGCAAAATGGGCGTAAATAACTTGAAGATGTTATAAATACATATGAATTCAATACAAATTCTGAATAATAACCACTACTATAACCAATATTTTCTTCGTGTAATACCTCTCCAATTAAATACCCTTCAGGAGTAAAGTATTCATCAATTGTGTAAGTAGCTTCAAATTGTCCATATACATCATCTCTTGAATATTGCCCCGCAGAGGTTAATCGTTTTCCTGTAAATGGCATGAGATGTCCTAACCAAATCAAACCATCACCAACAAATTCATAAGTCTCACTAAGCATGGAATAAGTATCAGTTTGAATTCCCCCTGGTATGTGAAACCAGACGTTTAAGCCAGTAGCATTATACTCTTGATCACCAAAAGAAAGATATTGTCCATCTATTAATGAATAAGTAAAACTATAATAATCTTTTCCCCCGTAATCCTCTTCGAGATATCCTTCAAGCCAACTCTGAAATGTCCAAGTAATTACACATGAAACACTGGCAACTGATCCACTATAATCAACTTCATAATGTCCATTTGCCCTAAAGTTCTCCGTATAACCTAGATACCATCCTCCAGTCCCAGTAATGTCCCAATTGTAAACATAATCAAATTCAAGGTCATGATCTGTAAATTTTATACCAAGATACGGAATTCCAAATAATTGAATAAACACTGAAATTATCAGCATTAATAAAAATAATATCGATCTTTTTTTCATCGGTTATAATCAACTCTAAAGGATTTAATTGGATGATTGCTAATTCTATTAGATTGGAAGTTAAACTTTAATAATATGATCGATCTAACAATACTCCTATATAAAGTTTGTTTAGATTAATTCAATGTAATCAAAACTTTTAAATAGGTTATTTAAAATTGATATGGCATTTTAGATTTATAGAAAAAAAGCGCTTGCTCAAAGGCTCCTAGCTTAGATTTATGATAACCTATTCCTTTTACAAAAAAGACTTTCTTAGGGACAAATGACATGATTTTATTTAGGTTCTGATATATCTTTAAATTTTATCTATTGAATCTTCTTTCTTTTTCAGGAGGTATTTGGAAAAAATATTCATATAAAGACATTCTTCGGGAGGCATTTCGGTGGTTAATTGTGGATTTTCTGTGAATTCTATATTACTTCCACGTATGATAACTACAGGCGTCTGTTGATCCGCTTCACCTAAAAGAAATTGAGCTGCGCTTGTAAGGTCATCTGCGATAGCTCTCATCGTAATTTCTAATGGACGGTTAAATAAATCTGGATGCCCACGTAAATCTTCAATAGGCTCAAAACCGGCTGTAGCTATTGCTATACCAATAGTTCCTTTTCTGAGGGGCTGAACTCTCGAATCGGCAATAATTACTCCAAGGTTTTTTATTTTGAATTCTTTTCTTAAATCTCTCCAATATTCCCAAACAACTTGATTAAGATTTTCTGGTAATAGAATAACCTTATTTGGACCGGCGTTGGATTGATCGATCCCGGCATTTGCGATTAAAAAATCGTTAACTTTTGCCAAAATAACGTGTGTTAAACCCCCTAATATCATAGAAGATTCTTCTAGAATTAGCTCTACATATTTTTCGTCCATATCGTACTTGTTAGCCAAATCTTTAGCCTTATCTGAGATGTTTCTCACATCAGATAAAATTCTAACTCTCCCCTGGGAAGTAGCAATTACTTTTTCTGCGATAACAATGACATCTCCTTCTTTTAACGATTCTCCTTCTCTTTTAATCTGCTCTATTAAAATTCTAAATAATGGATCATTCTCTTTTACTAGAGGGAGCCTTATTGAAAATAATTTCATGGTGATTAAAAGAATTAAACTTATTTGAAATATTTTTTTACAATTATAGGAATACGATCTAATTTATCATTGGAATGTTTGAAAAAAATAATATAGATAACGACTATGAATGAAATTTATGCGAGACTTTTTGATTTTTTAGAAATAGGAGATAATTTTCCAACGGTAATAATGGGTGTATTGAATTTAAGCCCAGAATCGTTCTATAAAGGCTCTGTATACAACGATCTAACGCTATTAGAAAAAGCAACTTTAGAAATGGTCGAGGGAGGGGCGAAAATATTGGATTTAGGTGCCCGTTCTACAGCACCATGGTCAAAAAAAATTACTATAAAAGAAGAACTCGACCGTTTAACGCCTTCAATGGAACTCGTATGTAAGATTATCCCAAATGAAATTGTTATTTCGATCGACACGCAATATCGGGAAGTTGCTCAACAAACATACGACATTGCTATAAAACACAAAAAAAGAATTATTATTAACGATGTGAGTTGCTTAAAAACCGATCCTACGATAATAGATTTTATAGTAGAGCACGACTTACCTATTATTTTAATGGCTTCTAAAGCTGTTCCTGGTGATTTATGTACAATTGAAGAAATTATAGAAGAATTTAAATCTACTATTAAAATCTTAAAAAATAAGGGTTATGATATTAAGAAAGTTATTTTAGATCCGGGTATTGGTCATTGGATCGAAAGAAAAACTCATAAATATGATTTAAAAATAATTGGTAATTTAAATAAACTCAACGTTCTAGAAAAACCGATTTTAGTGGCAATATCTCGAAAATCTTTTATAGGGACAACTTTAGACATACCTGACCCTGAAAATAGACTAAACGGAACTCTTGCCGCAACTGCTGTTGCAATATATAATGGGGCTCATATTGTCCGAACGCATGATATAACTAATCAACTAATGGAAATCATAAAAATGGCAGAAGAAATCAGAAAAAACCAATAAATCTCCCTCCTTTTAGACAAACGGAAAAGTTATAAAATCAAGCCCATTTTTTTAAACTCCGTAAAAATTAGCCTTATTTTTTGTAAAACAACGATCTCTAAATTCATTTCATGCTTTTAGCTAACCAATTCTTTTATTCTTCGGTTTCAAGCGACGATAAAATGTGCTAACATTTATAACATTTTAATTCCATATATTATATGTAAATTGTTAAATTATCACTTAAGTTCAATTAAGAACAGATGATTTTACCTTTACAATAAATTAAATATAAGAATGAAATTCTTATGCCTGAAAAAGAAAATATTTCTTTATCTAATAACCTTTCTAAAAGAAACTCTTACGACGCGGATGATATTCAAGTTCTTAAAGGCTTAGAGGGAGTTAGAAAGCGCCCTGCGATGTACATTGGCGATCAAGGAAAGAAAGGTCTTCACCATCTTGTTTTTGAGGTTTTGGATAATTCTGTAGATGAGGCAATTGGGGGATATGCTAACGAGATTAAAATAACTCTTTTCAAAGATAATTCTGTTCTAGTTTTTGATAACGGACGCGGTATTCCTATTGATAATCATCCCGAATATAATAAACCTGCCTTAGAAGTTATTATGGAACATCTACACTCCGGAGGAAAATTTGATAATAAGAGCTACAAAATATCAGGGGGGTTACACGGTGTTGGTCTTTCAGTCGTTAATGCCTTAGCAGAATGGTTAGAAGTAGAAATTTGTAGAGATGGTCTTATCTATAAACAAAAATTTTCGCGGGGTGTTAAAGTTTCGGAGCCAACCATTACAAAAACCACAGAAACAGCTTCTTACACAAAAATCTCTTTTTACCCCGATGACGAGATATTTGATTTCGATAAAAATGAAGTAATTTATAATGCTTCCACAATTGCTAACAGGATGCGCGAACTCGCTTTTCTTACGCCTCAAGCGCGATTTGAGCTTCATAATAAAATTAAAGACGAGAAAGAAGAATTTTTTTATGAAGGTGGAATTAAAGAATTTATTTCTTATTTGAATAAAGATAAGCAACCTCTCCATAATGACATTATTTTTATAAGTGATTCGGCTGAAAACGAAAATGGCGCATTAATTTACCTCGATTTAGCTATGCAATACAACACTACATATCAAACAAATATTCTTACATATGCGAATACTATTAATACTGTGGAAGGAGGGGTCCATCTTACGGGTTTTAAATCCGCACTCACTAGGACTTTTAATTCATATATTGAAAATTTTATGGAGAAAAAGTACAAAGAACACGTTCTTAGTGGGACTGATACTAGAGAGGGTTTATCCGCTGTAGTTTCTGTTAAATTACCAGATCCTCAATTTGAGAGTCAGACGAAAATTAAATTAGGCAACCCCGATGTTAGACAAATTGTAAGCCAGATAGTTACAGAGAAATTAACTCAATACTTAGAAGAACACCCCCAAATAGCTAAAAAACTCGTGTTAAAAACAATAAACGCAAAAATGGCACGGGAAGCCGCCCAAAAAGCTAGATTGCTAATCCGTAGAAAATCTATATTGGATGGCGCAAGAATGCCCGGAAAACTAGCTGATTGTTCTTCTAATAATCCAAAAGAATGCGAAATATTTATTGTTGAGGGAGACTCTGCTGGTGGTTGTTTTTCTGGGGAAACTAAAGTTGCTCTTACAGATGGTAGAAATTTAAGTTTTCTTGAACTAGTCGAAGAAGAAAAAAAAGGTAAAGAAAATTTCTGTTATACCATTTTAAGCAATGGGGGTATTGGAATTGAGAAAATTCTGAATCCAAGAAGCACAAAAACAAATGCTAAAGTTATAAAGATCACTTTAGATAGTGGTGACGAGATTATCTGCACACCAGAACATCTTTTTCTATTAAGAGATGGTATATATAAACAGGCACAGTATTTGCAAAAGACCGATTCTCTAATGCCACTTGTCAAGAAATTATCAAAAAAAGAACATAGAATTACTATTGAAGGTTATGAAATGATTTTAAATCCTTCCACACACAAATGGGAATTCACACATGTTTTAGCTGACGATTATAATTTAAAAATTGACAAATATTTATTGGAAGATGGAGAAATAAGACATCACTTTGATTTTAATAAGTTAAATAATAATCCAACAAATATTATAAGAGTTTCAAAGGAGGAGCATTTGAAGATTCATAGAGAAAATGTTTTAAAAACGATTCAGCGACCAGATGTTATTGAGAAATGCATAAAGATTAAACGCTCAGCAGATTATAGGAAAATGATGAGCGAAATAATGAAAGAGATGCATGATTTATTGAGTCAAAGGGCTAAAAAACAATGGGAAAATGATGAATACAAACAGAATATGATCAAATCTTGGAAAGCATTTTATAATTCAAATAGAGAATACAGACTTGAAAACAATAGGCGACTTAAAGAAGAGAGTAAGAAATATTGGGCTTCCAAGGAAAATCGGAAAAAACAGAGTAAAAAAGTAAAAAAGTACTTTAAAGATAACCCTGAGATGAAAACACACTTATCAATGAAAGCAAAGGAACAATGGCAAGATGAAAACTTACTTCAATGGAGGAGCGAAAAAACAGAAGCTCAATGGACACCTGAATTTAGAGAAAAAAGAAGAGTTGCGTATAATAAAACATATTTTAAATCAACAATTACTCTTATGAAGGAGATATTTGACAAGGAAGGAAATCTGGATAGATTCAATGAAATTCGCAAATCTGTACCTAAAAATAGAAATATCTTATTATTAGAGACTTTTGTTAATAGATTTTTCGAAGGGAATTATAGTAATGCAATAGAAGCAATTAAAAACTTTAACCACAAGATAAAATCAGTTGAAGTTCTAGAACATCCAATTGAAGTTTTTGATATTGAGGTTCCCAATACTCATAACTTTGCCCTATCTTCGGGTGTATTTGTGCATAATAGTGCCAAGCAAGGAAGAGATAGGGGTTATCAAGCAATACTACCTCTTAGAGGAAAAATATTGAATGTAGAAAAAGCTCGAATGGACAAAATATTACAAAATAACGAAATTCGGGCGATTATTAAAGCGTTAGGTGTTGGAATACAGGAATTTAATGAAATTAATGGGTCTGAAAGCGAGAATGGGGAGACTGAAGAGACAAGGGAGAACGGGGAGACCGAGGAATCTGAGCACGCAATTGACCTAAATAAGTTAAGATACCATAAAACCATCATAATGTGCGATTCTGATATTGATGGAAAACATATAGAGACATTACTGCTCACATTTTTTTTCAGATACATGCGACCATTAATAGACGGTGGATACCTATATATGGCTATGCCTCCTCTCTACAAAGTATCTTATAAAAAATCAAAGCATTATGTTTTTACGGATAAAGAAAAAGAAGAAGTACTAAAAAGTATTAAATTAAAATACAAGCTGAAAAATGCAGATACAGTAAAAATTCAGAGGTATAAGGGATTAGGGGAGATGAACCCCGAAGAACTTTACAATACGACGATGAATAAGGAGACTCGAATGTTAAAGAAGGTAATGTACGAAGATTACATTGAGAATGATTTGATCTTTACGAAACTGATGGGTAAAGAAGTAAAATCACGTAAGAAATTTATTATAGCCAATTTTGATCAAGCAAATGTTTTAAATGTATGATATTTGATGTGTGTAATTTATCTTTTTATTAAATATTATTAAAGATTAAATAGATTTGGTATTAAAAATGACTTCAGAGAATATTATAGAGATCGAATTAAAAGAGGAAATGAAAAGTAGTTATATAGATTATGCCATGTCCGTTGTCGTTGGGCGTGCGATTCCCGATGTGAGAGATGGTTTAAAACCCGTACATCGTAGAATAATTTACGCTATGGCCGATAACAATTATTATTTCAATCACGCACACGTGAAATCCGCGAGGATTGTGGGCGAGACTATGGGGAAGTATCATCCTCATGGAGACGCTGCGTTGTATAATACGTTAGTTCGTATGGCACAAGACTTTTCGTTAAGATATCCGTTAATCGATCCACAGGGGAATTTCGGATCGATCGATGGAGACCCCCCTGCTGCTATGCGTTATACTGAAGCAAGATTAGCACAAATATCTAATGAACTAATCGAAGATCTAGATAATGAAACAGTGGACTTTGTCCCAAATTTTGATGATAGTTTAAAAGAACCTGCTTTTTTACCTGCTAAGTTACCAAATATGCTAATCAACGGAACAAAAGGAATAGCAGTTGGGATGGCTACGTCTATGCCTCCTCATAACCTAACGGAAATTTGTCAAGGAATTATTGCAACAGTTGACGATCCTGTGATATCTACTGAGGAACTTATGGAAATTATAAAAGGACCAGACTTTCCAACAGGAGGAAGCATTATTGATACGAATGGTATTTACAATGCTTATACAACTGGAATGGGCAATATAACTTTAAGAGGAACAGTTGACGTCGAAACAAAAGGAAATAAAAATCGATTAATTATTTCTGAAATTCCTTATTTAGTGAATAAAACTACCCTAATCGAAGCGATTGCCAAACTCATAAAAGATGGAGTACTTAAAGATGTTCGAGATTTAAGAGACGAATCTGACAGAAAAGGAATGCGAATTGTTATAGAATTATCTAAAAATGCTCAACCAGTTATACTGAAAAATATCATATTTAAAAGAACTAGGCTTCAAACGACATTTAACATTAGTAATTTAGTATTAATAAACGAAGGAAGACAACCTAAGATTCTTAATTTGAAAGAGTTAATAGAAGAATATATCGAGCACCGCCTTAAAATTATTTATAAAAGAACCGAATTTCATCTCAAAAAAGCTAAAGGTAGGCTTCATAAAGTTGAGGGTCTTTTAATCGCTTTAAATAATATAGATGATGTTGTAAACATTATTAAAAGCGCTAGTGATACCAACGACGCAAAGATTAAATTGAAAATGGCATATAAATTAAGTGATATTCAAGTTCAAGCGATATTGAGTATGCCATTATCGAGATTAACAAATTTAGAACAACAAAAACTAGTTGACGAAGAAAAATCTTTGAAAAAAAGTATCACAGAATTAGAAAAGATATTAGAAAGTAAAAAAATTCGTTTAAGTATAATTAAGCAAGAATTAACCGAACTAAACAAAAAGTATGGCGATAAAAGAAAAACAAGAATTGAGATTATTGAAGACCAAAATATTAGAGAACTTAAAAGGAAAGATTTAATTAAAAAAGAGCCAACAATTGTAATCTTCACTAAAAACCAATACATAAAAAGAATTTCTGTAGAAGATTACCACGCTCAAAGGCGAGGCGGACGCGGAAAAAAAGGTATGACTGTTCGTGAAGAAGATTTCATAACCGATTTATTTGTTTGTTCCACTCACGACACGATCTTAATTTTTACTTCCAAAGGTAGAGTATATTCCATGAAATGTTTTGAACTTCCGTTACAAACGCGTACGGCTAGAGGGAAACCCATCATAAATTTGGTCGCCCTGCAACCGGGGGAAAACATATCAGCGATGATTCCAATTAATAACTTTGACACTAATGAAATGCTCATTATGACCACCAAAAAGGGCATTATAAAGAAGTGCCCTTTAAGGTTATTCTCGAAATTTAAAAAGACAGGTGTGCGGGCTCATCGAATAAGACCAGATGACGAATTAATTAGCGTAAAAAGACTCTCAAACGAGCTACAAGATATTTTTATTGCAACAAAACTCGGTTATGCCGTAAGATTTGACGAATCAGAGCTAAGACAATTAGGAAGAACCTCAATGGGCGTGAAAGGAGCCGCGTTAAGGGTGGGGGACGAAGTAATCGATAGTTTGTTAGTAACTGACGATAATATTATTCTAACCCTAACTGAAAAAGGCTACGGACAAAGAACCTTTCTTAAAGAATATCGAAAAACAGGGAGAAATGCTAAAGGAGTAAAAAATATTTCATTAAATCTTGAAAAAAATGACAAAGTTATTGCAATAAAAATGGGAAAATTGGTGGATATCTTAATAGGCACAGAACAAGGACAAGTAATCAGACTTCCATTGGATTCAATTAGAATAACTCATAGAAAAGCAAAAGGAGTTAGAGCAATAAAACTATATAAAGACGACTCTGTTGTTGCAATAGGTAAATGCGCAACATACATTGACGATAAGGAAGAAGAATGAAAAGGTTTACTTTCTTTTTTTATCTATTTTTTGAGATATGGAATAAGGCATATGAAGACTAGATCGTCTTTACTAAGATTATCTATTCCATGTTTCTCAAATGGAGGGATATACAACACATCTCCGCTCCCAACTACTTCTTCCTTACCAGAATCGTCGTAAAATCTTCCTTTTCCGCTTAAAATGTAAATTTCGTGGTCTTGGGGGTGATTGTGAAGTGGTACTTTGGTATCTGGTCTAATTTCAAATCGCCTCATAGCGAAGTTTTGAGCTCCATCATCTTCTTTGTTAATTACCCACCTAACGTAAACGTTTTTAACTGGAGTGCCATCGATTAACGTCGCTTCTTTGTTTTCTACTTCCCTATAATTTTTTTTTATCATAGATAGAAATAAATTTTTAATCTAAATAAAATATTATCATGTATTAATTTCATATCTAATTCAAAAATTGCAACTTCATGAGTACTGAATATAATATTGGGTTTGATTATTCCCACAAAAACAAGTTAATAATAGAAGACCCCGGATTCACCGATTTTATTGAGTTCCTATTTAATTCGGATTTAAAATTGGGAAAAATTGAAGCGGGAATTACTTATAAAAAATTATCTGCTTATAATGTGTTTATCATAGGTGTTCCAATTGCTGAATCATATTTAACTCCTGAAGAGATTGAGGATTTATTAAAGTATGTTAAAGATGGAGGGTCTCTTCTAATTGTAAACGATAAAGGAGGAGACCACGAGAACAACAATAATTTATCCGAGTTAACAAAACATTTTGGAATTAAATTCAATCACGATCAGCTATTTGATAACGAAAATTTCTCGAAAGATAATTCGCGTCCGATAATTAAAGAATTCAAAAAACACTTTATAACTCGAGATATCACTCAAATTATTCATTCTGTAGGCTGTACTTTAGAAATTGATAAATCAGTTGAAAATGAAGATATTGACGTTAGCGCAGTCGCATTCTCCTCTGAAGAATCTGCTTGGCACAAATATCTTGATGGAGAAGAATGGGTTGACGAACCCGTAGAAAGTGCTCCTATAATCGCAATCGGACATTATGGCATGGGAAAAATTGTAGCCATAGGGAACTTGTCTCTTTTTTCTGGCTTTCACGATTCATACGGCATTCACGCTGCTGACAACTTTAAATTAATTTCTAATGTAATCTCTTGGCTTATGAATAAAGCTCATTCTCAAGAAGCGCAGTTATCGCAACCCATATACACGGCTATTCCCATTAAACAAGATCTATATTATTGGATGAAAGAAAAACTTGACGAAGGACGATGGAACACCATAGAAGAAATCGTTAACTTTACGCTTAAAGTCGTTAAATTTAGAATGAGAAAGCAAGAGCCTCAAGAAGAATAATTCAAGAAGAATAGAAAAAAGATCAATTTTAGCTATATTAAATAATAGGTTTAAAATATGTTAGAAACTGATAAAGAAGAATTGTTGATAGGTCTATTGTCTGACACGCACATTCCCCAAAGAACCAATGAAATTCCACAGGTAATTATTGATGATTTTAAGAAAAAGAATGTGGATTATGTTTTTCATATGGGGGATTTCGTTTCGTATAAAGTATACGAAGCTCTTATCGATACTTTTGGCGAAAAAAAAGTAATTGCAGTTCTTGGCAACATGGATTTTGACTCAAAACTAAAAGAAACGCTTCCTAAAAAGCTGGAATTTGAATTATTCGGTCATAAAATATTAATGCTACATGGGATGGGCGGTCCAAATATAATCGTTAAACGGTTAATTAAAAAATTAGACTTGCTTAATTCTGATTATAACATTGTAATTTTTGGCCATACTCATAGGCCAGTTAATGAGATACACCACGATATCTTATTTTTAAACCCAGGAACAACAACTCCTATCGATAATAAATTTACAGTAGTTAGTTCATACGGTTATTTAAGAATATCAAAGAATAAAATAGAACCACAAATTATTAAAATTAAGGTCTAAATTAAGGTCTTATTATGGGCTTTCCATAGCTTTGCCACTCAATTTTTTATAGTGGTTAAGCACAGCTTGTCTGGCTGCATATACAAATGCTCTTTTTACATTAACTCCCGTAATAGCGATGGTTTCGTAAATCAAGGTGTGATCCATCTTGGCGGTATCTAAAACCTGTCTAATTTTTGATATCTCAACAATGTCTTCAAGATCTCTCTTATTGGCTAACACTACCATAGGTACTTCTGGTGGGTCAAATGGGGCTGCTGGAATTAATTTATCCCCGTAAAACTTCAATAGTTCTTTTAATGACCATATATTTTCGCCCCATTGGTCAATTAGAGAATCAAAAGTGAAGATCACGGCATCGGTGCCCTTCAAAACGGTCTGGCGTTGGAATTTGTGGCGCCTTTGTCCTGCTACAGTGTAAACCTGAAAGACTACATTAGATACTCTTGCAACTACCCGATCAAAAAACAGAGTTCGTCCAGTAGGGTCCTGAATCTGTTGCATATCCCCTGAAGCTAATCCTTCGCGATGGTAAACCCATTCTAGTGCGGTAGTTTTTCCACCGAGCGAAGGACCGTAAAAACAAATTTTAAAGACTAGCGTTCCGTCTCCTCGTCTACTTGGCATTGATTAAAACCTCGATTATAATTAAAAAGTCAAGTTTGATTTTATAGAACTAATAATATTTAATATATATTAAATTTTGCAAATCAAAAACTTTGCTATTATTAATAATTCAATTAATTCTAACTGAATGCAATTAATTCTAGTATCCATATATCACGAATAAAATTTGAAGTTCTTTTTTTTAAGAAATAGGTATTATGTTCAAATTTAGCTTTAGTAAAAGGGGTTATGATATTGAGTATTTACTGGAGAATATATGGTTTTTTCCTTAATTTCCTTATCGATCAATCCTTCGATGTGACAAAGATATTCGTATTCGTCTTTTAAACAGAGTGTAATTGCAACTCCGCGTTTATTCATACGAGAAGTTCTCCCTATTCGATGAACATAATTCTCTGGGAATTTTGGAATGTCGTAATTAAAAACATGCGAAATATTATTGATATCCAGACCTCTAGCTGCAACATCTGTGGCAATGAGTAGGTTAATCTTATGCGCTTTAAAAGCTTTTAAAATTTTTTCTCTTTGATATTGAGACAAGTCTCCAGAAATGAGATCCACATTATATATGAAATTATCTAACGACTTTAACCTCTTGCTCAACCAAGACGCAGTTCTTTTCGTGTTCACGAAGACTAGAAGGTGATCTGGTTTTTCTCTCCTCAATATTTTAAGGAAAGTTTTTAGTTTATCTCCATATCTGTCAATCAGATAATAGAACTGTTTTGTATTTCCAACAGTCAAATGATCTCTGCTTAAATTTAAAAATTCGAAACTATTTTTCGAATATTTTTTCACTAATTCTCTGATTCTGTTGTCAAAAGTTGCAGAGAAGAGCATGAATTGGTAATCCGAATGAATTTGATTTAAAATGTATTTCACATCTGGAGTGAAACCCATATCAAACATTCTATCAGCTTCATCAACGACAACAAACTTGATTTCATTTAATCTTAACTTTCTTCTTTTGTACAAATCGATTATTCTTCCAGGAGTTCCAATGATAATATTTATGCCGTTTTCTAGTTTATTTATTTGATTATTTATAGAAACTCCACCATAAATCGGAAATGCTTTTACTCTTGAATCTCCCAAATCTCTAACTACTTCGTATATTTGATTTGCTAACTCTCTCGTTGGGACCAAGATTAAAGCTTCATTACGCGTAAATTTAAGGTTTTCTATTATTGGAAGTATAAAAGCTAAAGTTTTTCCACTACCCGTTCTCGCTTGAGCCATTATGTTTTGGCCCTTTAAGATTAGAGGAATAGCTTTTAGTTGGACAGGCGTGGGTTTATTTATGTTAACTTTTTTTAACGCGTTAGCGTTATGTTCGTTAATTCCTAATTCTGTAAAGTTCAATTTATTTGTTCACTAAAAAAATCTTTCTTTTCTCACTCTATTTCAAGTATTTAAATTATTTGTGAAAGATAAACTTTTCTAAAATTCTAATTTTTGATAAAAATAGTATTTCGAATTAATTTAATTTACCATTAAATCTTAAAAACAACTTCTTTGGTCAAATTATCCAGTTTAACTAGCTTTTGATTGATAAAAATTCTAACCTTCTCAGGAGTTATTTTTGGGTTGTTAAATACCAAATCTTGTACTACGGTATGATATTTCTGGCTTTTTTTTGCCAATTTTCTATGGAGGTCATTATGATCGTCGTATAATGGTATTGGAAAAGAGAAAGGTCTTTTATGAATGTGTCTACTCGATTTTATGAGCTTAATATTTTTTGAAAGTATTGGAGAATTGAAAATTGCCGATATATAATGCGCTTCGTTCTGTGAATCGGTGGAATAGTAGTAATTTTCTGAACAAATTATTATTTCCTTTTCTTCGTTATCGATAACTGCCGATTTCAGACGGGAACCACTTGCGTTGTATACGACAATATATTGTTTGTTATTAATTTGTTTCGTTAATTTATTCCAATAATTCAAGTTTGAAAAAAGATTATCGATTTCACTCGTTTCTGCTTTGTTTTCTCGGTAAAATTTATTAAGTTCATCGTAAAATTCTAAAGCTCTTGGATTATTCCTAAGGAAGGTCTCATCGAATTCAAAATTTTCGTTAATTGGCAAAAAAACACGTTTAAATCGTTTTATACAGAATGGTATTAAATCTTTGTTTAAAAAAGCCTTAAAATTGAATTTGCTTTCAATTTTTTTATTTTGAAAAGAATACCTCCAATTTTTCTTAGCGCGTAATTTAACGTCAGGATCGGAAGAAATCTGTAGATATTTTTCATTTTCCTCGTCTATTTTAAAAAAAACAAGTGCTCGAGGCACCAAAGTCGCCCCTTGAAAGAATTTTCGCCTGTATTGACTTTCTGAAAGCGTATTTAAGAAATTTAGATCTTGTTCGGGTAAAATAATTTTTGCTCCCTTCTCGTCATAAGCTAAACTAGAGTAATTTGTTACCCGTTGAAGTTCAAGAGAGTTATCGTAAATTTTAGTTTTAATTGGGTATTTTTCGGAAATTGGAATTTCCGAATTTTTTCCAATATATTTCGCTTTTAGACAGATATGCTCTACGTTAAAGAAATAATTATTTGGAAAATCCCATATTTCAATCTTATTAAAAACTGAAAACGCGCGGAACTCATAGCAGTGATCTCCGTTTAAAATGCTCTTAGTAAGAACAAAAAATATACTTCCTCCAATTTTTAAGAATGTTAGAGGGATCGCGTAAAAAAAAATTGCTGCTAGTTCAATGTGGGTGATGTATTGACTTTGGGGCTTAATTCCTAATGTTTCAGATAGCGTTCTAATCTTTATTTGGTACGCTTTATTGATAATATCTTTATATGTTAACCACGGAGGGTTCCCAATAACTAAGTCAAACGAATGATAAAGCTCCGATAAACTTATCTTTAGATTTTTTTTATTCTGGTCGGGAAAAAGAGCGTCTATTAGAAAAATATTTATTTTGGGGAGTTTATCATTTTCTACATTGTAATAATCGAAAAGTAACAATAATATATTTACCTTAGCTGTCAAAGTTGCTAATAAGTTAATATCGAAGCCGTAAATGTTTTCAATCGCGTCAAATTTTACATTTTTTTTAACGTTAGAATTGAGGATTTTGATAATGATCTCAATTAAAAAACCACCAGAACCGCACGAAGGATCTAAAGTTTTTACTCCCATTTCGTAAAAATCGTCAATCATTTTTTTAGCAAGTTCAGGTGGAGTATAGAATTCTCCTAATTTGTGCCTTGTTATAATAAAGAAAACTTGCTGATACAATTTTTGGAAGAGATCATGATAAGCAAAACGAGAATCTTTTAATAATATGTATATCTGGTTAATAACATCTTTTTTGAGATCTGGACAAAAAAAATATTCTAATTCACTCAAGTTATGATCCTGATAAAATTTTTTAAGACTTTCTTTTCCTTGAGCGTTTAATTTTCTCACTACTAAAAGTTTTAGAATCAGTGCGAAGTAGGAATGTTTTAGAAAAAGAGAATGATCAATATTATTGCCATAAATGCGCTTAAAAATCGATTTCCAAAGCCGATATTTCTTTTGGAACTCTAATTCGTCTAATTTCGCTTGTTTTTCCAGAAAATTAGTGATCTCGTTATAACTATCTGAGCCTATTCCAAATAGTTCAGAAATTTTTTTTGAATCAATTACTTTTTCGTTCTCTTTAGTTTTTTTTTTATAATAATTATTCATCTTAAATCTCATTAGTCTTTCTTATAAAAAAGTTAATAAACTTTTGCAAAACATTTAAAATAATTATTGCTAATATCTTATTTCTTATTTACTATACTGTATCAATGCTACACACTGTAATGTTTTTAAATTCTTATGTTCTTAAATAAGTTTAAATAACTCTTGTATAAGTAAGTATGTTTTTGTTCGGATTTCTTCCAAAAATATTATTGCGTCACGTTCATCATTTCTTAATCTAAAAGATACGCTTTTCCTAATTTTTAGAGTTATATTAGGGTCATGATTCGCTCTTTGTATCATTTTATTATATTTTGCATCAAACATCTTATTTTTTACATCTTTAGATTCGCTAGGATTAGATTTGAACTAGGATTAGATTTGATTTAAATCAAAAGGAAATGGGGGGTAGTTTTAATTTGACCTAAATTTTTTTGTTATTTAAATAGAACGGAGGAGTGACATGTTATGATGATAAAAAATGAACGAAGAATTAAGGTTAAATTCAGAAGAATTAGATGCGATAGATAGTTTTCATAAATTTAGAGATCTTGGATTTGAACATTCTATAAAAAAGAGTACGATGGTGTTATTAAAAACCAAAATAAGATGGTAAATCTTTATGGATGAGATAGGGGACGAGTTTAATGAAATATCTGAGGATGATAACGCTGTAGAAGAGCTACCGGAGCTTACAAACGAGTCTGATGAATTAAATGGGATTAACGACGACATCCCTGAGGTATTTAGCGAGCTGGATGAGTTTGACGACCTTATTCCTGAGGTATTTAGTGAACCGGATGAGTTTGACGACCTTATTCCTGAGGTATTTAGCGAGCTGGATGAGTTTGACGACCTTATTCCTGAGGTATTTAGTGAACCGGATGAGTTTGACGACCTTATTCCTGAGGTATTTAGTGAACCGGATGAGTTCGACGACCTTATTCCTGAGGTATTTAGCGAGCCATATGAGTTCGATGATATCATTCCTGAGAGATTTAGCGAGACAGATGAGTTCGACGATGACATCTTAGATGATGCTATACATGACAAGGAAGATAGTGAACGAGCTGACGAAGATCAAGACTCTGGAGATGTAGGAAATGTTATTGAAAACGAAAATATTGGTTCTCAATCAACTTCTACAGTTTTAACTAGTGATATAGAAGAAATAGAAGAGCATATGGAACACCAGGAGCAGGAAGAAGAAATCGAGATTCGCCCAGAAGAATATCAAGAAGATACGGAACCGATAGTAAATACCGACGAAAGTGAATTCATAAAGGATGTCGAAGAATTGGCCGAATATGCCAGAGAAACAAAAGGAGAAGATGAGAGCATCGAACCACAAGCTGAAAAAGAAAATGCAGCGTATTATGCTGAGCAATATTATGAATCCTTAAAGGAAAAAGAAACACTAAACGATCAAAATAGTAAAGAGGAGCAAGAAACAGAAGAACTTAGGCAAGAAGTAGCAGAGGAATTAAAGGGTGACCAAGAAAGTGGTAACAAGAGCGATGAACTCGAACAGGAGGATATTACTAAGGCATCTAAGGAAATTACTAATACCGAGGAATTTGAATATCTATGGGAAATTCGCGATAAATTAGATCGAGAAGGAAAGCCCCCTGAAGAGATAGAAGAAGTAATGCACGAAGCGGAAGAGATGTACGAAACGCTTAAAAACGCAGAAAAATTATACGAAGAGCAAGAACTGGAGAAATTAAAGCTAGTCGATCACGAAGACGAAGCGAGCGAAGAGGATCTAAAAGAAGATCTGGATAGGGTAGATTTAGTAGAGCAGGCTGTTGAATTAGAAGAGAAATTGGTTCAACAAGGGGAATCGCAAGAAGAGAAGGATACGAGAGTAGAGGAAGCCATAGAAACGACCAAGTTTGAGGAAAGATTAGAAGAAATAATTGAAAAGCAGGAACTGAAGAAATTAAAGCTAGTTAATCACGAAGACGAAGAAGATATCGATGATGCAAGAGAAGAAATCGATCGACCGGCTGAAGCAGAAGATTATATGGAAGTAGAAGTGGAGTTGCATCGGCAAGGAATGTCTCAAGAAGAAATCGATGAGCAGATGGAAGAAATAGCAAGCAATTATCAAAACGAAATAAATAAAAAACAAGAAAAAGAAGAAGAAGATCTGAATGTGAGTGAAGAACTTGAAAAACACGATTTAGAGACTAACGAAAAAAATTCAAGTGCGGAACAATGCGATCAAATTGAACTAACCTCTGCCTTAAGCAGTGAAAAGAAGGAAGAATCTGACGAAGAGGAAAACGAACGTCTTCAAGAGTTATATCGCCGAGAGACGGGCAGGAGACCTATATATGCTAGACAAAAATCAAAAGGTTATAGCCAATGGTTAGAGCAACGAGAATTAAGATCGGAAAAGATTAAAAATTCTAAAAGTGAAAGCGAGAAAAAAAAAGAAATTGAAGAAGAGGGTTGGAAAACAACCCTTAAACAATGGATAAAAGAGGCTTCTGAGGAAGAGTGCAACGCTGAGCTTAAATCCGAGCTAAAAAAAGCCCTTGAGAGTTATAACGAGTTCGAGGATTTGACTCGAAAGTTTTTGGAATTATATAAAAAGTCTCAATACGAAAAACTTACTGAAATAGAAAAGAAGAGATTAAAATTCTTAACAGAAAGACTACAGGGTTTAGGTCCGATCCAACTAGAATTATTAGCAAATATTCGGGCTTTTAAAGATTATTTTTATAATCATTTGTGGGAACTTTTGAACAGGTTTTTTGTTAATCGAGTGTGTAGCAAATTTTTTAAACACATCTCGCAGAAATATAAAGAGTTAAGGAAAGAACAAGAAAACAAGAAAATTAAATATTTAATTAATAAAAATAATTGTAGTATGAAAAAATCATTCTTAGAATCTGAGAATTTAGAGTTTGTTGAAAATCAATCTAATATTGATTTCAATTTTAAAAAATCTTTTCCAATAAAGATTTCTAGCACTTTAGATTCTCCTCAATCCACTTTAGACAAATATCTTCCACCAGAAGCTCAGAAATATCTTGTCCCTATCGTTGATCAGGTAATCTCTGATTATATGCAACGGGTTAACGAGAATAGACGATTATTGCCTGAATATGATCCTAGTATACCTATATCAAAATTTGTTGTCGATTTGTCAAGTTTAGATTCAACACTAGTTAGAGATATAATTAGTAGGAAAGGAAAAATAAGATATCAATGGTGGGGATTTACTTATGAATGGGAGGATTTGTGGACGGGTGTCGCTATGACGGGTAAAACAACTCGCCCACATCCCTCACGGTATTGGGAGTACGTTTTAAAATCTATTTATTCTGGTAATAATGTAGTTTCTTTAAATATCAAAATTAGGAATCATTTCTATAAATCTATAAATAAACATTTAAAATATGATATTTTAAATATTAAAGATGAATTAAAAACAGATTTAACTAAAGACATTCTTAAACAGATAAAAGTTAACGGATTGATTTTTCATCATTTAATTTTAGAGAATGTCTTAACACATACTATTACAGGAGAAATAGATTTTGATTCTATTGATTTTTCTTCAGTTAAAAAGTCTATAAATAACAGATTTCTTTTTAAATTCTTAAAATTAACTTTTAGTAATAATGCTCTTTCGCAATGTGAAATTGAGAGAATCCTTTATCAACGGAGAATCGGAATAGCTCTTAATAGAGATAAAAAATCTTTAGGATCATCTTCTGCTTATAACATTCTCAATAATACTATTTTCCGACTTGTTGCTATAGGTTTCACTAAACCACAAATCACTAATTTTTTAAACGAAATAGGTTATAATGTTGATTTAGTATTAATAAATACATTATTGACCGACTTTTTCGATGGTATACAGAACGCAAGAGAGAGATTTTTAAATCCCGTAATAGATCGGTTTTTTGCTTTAGATATGTTTAAACACTATTTAGATGAAACTTTTGATTATTTTGAACGGGGTTACAGTTCTATTCAAATCTCTACGTTGAGTGGTCTAAGTAAGATATTCTTGAATTCCCCTGAAATTGTTAGGCGTATTGTTATTAAAAAATACTCTCCTATCTATAATGACTGTAGTTCCTTTGAGCAATTAAGAAAAAGACTTCTTAAAAATCTCTTTAAAGATAAGATTTCTGAATGTGTAGATAACGGTATTGTAAATTATGTAACTTTATTAGATAGGTTTGATGGACTGAAAAATCTTCCAAACGATAAGATTGAATTTAAACGAATTCAAGATTTTTTTAGAGAAATTTTTGGATCGAATCTCACAGATTTCGTAGTAGATAAATACGATCAAGTGGGTTTTAATTCTATAAAACCTGATAAAATAAAGAACAAGATTTACAAATTTAATAAATATTTAGATTTGTTTAATAAAGAAGAATTGCTTGAGGACGCACTTAAGTTAATAAAAAAAAAACATTTGGGAGAAATTAAACACTGAATATTCTGCTAGGCAGTTGTGCATAGATCTTAATTTTGTAAGATTTGGATATTCAAATAATGCATTTCTTCAAAAGGGCAAAGTGTTATTAGAAAAATTTACTGGTACATCTTTTAATGATTTAATTATCCAAGCATTAGACTTACGGGATAAAGCTATTAAGTTAGTTTGTGATAATATTAATGATATAACTGTGACAAGTGGGTTTACGGGTTATACAGGTTTAAATCTTCTTATTGATTTAAATTTAGACAGATTTTTATCTATTGACTCTTTAATAAACAATCGTGATAGATATATTCGTAAATTTATTGGATTTTCGTCATGGGAAGAATTGCTCAATTTTGTTAAGGAAACTTATTTTAAAAATCAAGAAGTTCTTAATTGGGAAATAAATTTTCAACATTTTTTTAATTTCTATAAAATAAACCCTAATAAATCTTCAAAAATGTATTTTGAAAAATTTCCAAAAGTAAGTGAAAATACTATATACAGATGGATAAAAAAGTCCAAAGATATCTTAAAAAAATAATTAGATTATTAATTTATACAAATATATCTTCAGAATTAGACTTGTTATCTATCTTTTGCTCTAAAACTAGAGCTTCAATTTTTTCCTTCTTTGGTATTTTTTTGCCTACTGTGTTTTCTGTCATCTCTAACTAAATTTTTACACATTTCTGACTTAAAGATTAATATCTCCGAAAAATACTAATAAGTTAATAATAAATAATAAAATAAAAGTTTATTTACTTACTTGCCACGCATAAACGACGGGAGCATCAAGCTAAAAATTTCTGCAATTTTTCTCAACTTAGCAGTTTCCTTAATTATAGTAATAATTAAAACCGATTTTTCAAGTTCTTCCTTAACTAATGAACCACCCGAATAAATAGCTTCTTCAGAATTGAAAACTAACAAATATCTAACGTTAGGATTGTTTATAATACTTACTCCGGGGGTTACTTTTAGGTCGTCGTATACTTCTTGAAAAGCTTTTGGAATGCCACCTCTATCGTTAGTAATTATTAAAATTGGAATTCCTTTCTGTGTTAACTTCTTTACTTCATTAGCGTAGAACCTATCGATCTTAGGCGAGACAATATTTAACTGTTGTTTTGTCGAGGTAATTAGATTAATCAATCGCTCGTTAAGTATATTCTTGCCTTCAGGACCCCCTGAAGATTCCAAATTTATCATTCCTACTAGTAATAAAATCTTACTCTCTAAGTTTTGAACTTCTCTTTTAAGACGGTCGTTTTCAACCCGGAGTTCGATAATTCTATCAGACAAATTTATCAACTAATCTTTTATAATTTTAATTTTTAATTTGAATAATTAAATATGATACTTTAACTTAATTTTTTCCACGGCTTTCCAAAAAGCATATAACTTGATATTGCTAAAGAACCTTTTAAATCGATGCTTTTAGTACCATCCTCAGCGGATAAATCTTTAAAATTTTGTTCTACGAGTTTAGTCATTTTATTTGCCATACATGCTTGGCGAGCTTTCAAGAGCGAAACTCCTTGGCTCCGATAACTGAACAAATTAACGTAAAAATTTGCGATTATTTCTTTGGTTTCATCGTCAAAAATAGGATAATTTCTCGATATAATGCCTATGATTTTATCGTAATCAAAATGTTCTACAATCTCTCCGAAAGTTCTTAAAGCATTTTTTAACTTCTTTCCTTCAACATCATATATTTGAGAGTTGAAAAACAAGAAAGGATTCATATTAGATTTACTCCCTTGTATTGAACTGTTGATATCGTTAAACGTAACGATTTCGTTGTCGTTAGTCAGAAAAAAACTATCACGGGGATTCCATTTGGAGTAAAAGATATTTCCTACAAAATGGATTATATGGTTCGCTCCGTCAGCTATATGTGACAAAATATTTTCTTGAGTAGAGTTAGGTCCTGCTAAAACCGTAATTTGGTTTATTTCTTCTCGATTATTAAAGAATTCTGTAATGTAATTAAATTCATTTATACCAGCTTCAAATGGAAATATTATCTCTTTAGATTTATGCTCTTCATTCCATCTAACGGGACCTGAATTATTAATGCTTTCTATTATAAGTACATTAAATTTATTCTGGACTTTTAAATTTTCTTTATTTTCTTCAGTTTCACGACCAAAAGTTATACCCCCTAATGGAGGCTCTCCAATTATGTAACCAATGGAATATTTTAATAAGAAAAAACTTTTATCGTAAATTAAATCGAAAGGGATGGTCATATCGTCTAAAATAAAATAGATTTCCGGAGTAAAATTTAAAGCCTTTATCTCAAATTGTTTAAAAAAAGTTCTTATTTTATTAGGAAGAAAAACATATAACAATCGACCAAATTCATTTAATGTAAATTTGTACTTTTTTTCTAGGTTATCAGAGAAGATATCGTTGTAAATGTCAAGAATATGAGCATCATTCCAATATTCGTCAATTATTTTTCCTTCAACTATTTTATTTTCTTGAGAAATCATTCGAATAGATATTGACCCTTCAGTATTTATCCTAAATATCATTTGCCTTATTATAAAGCCTTCTTCAAATCCCCTAAAAAAAAGGTCGTCTTCTCCAAACGAATAGATATCTCTCTTAAATGATTCTGTTTCGTTATACAGTAGAAGCGGATCGGTAATCAACGCTCTCAAATTCTTTTCCAAGTAAGGTAATATTTTTTGAGCGAGATTGAAATCATTTTCCTCATATAAAGCACGATAGAACATCATTCTCCAGAAATCTCTCTGCTCTAACGAGAAAAAAATTGACTTAAATTGCCATAAGAAATTACAAGTGTAAAAATAATGATATAATTGAGCATTATTTTGAGGTATTTTCAGATGAGTGTTTAATTTTTCAAGAGATTGCAATAGATATTTTTTCTCTTTCATTTCTACGAATTTTTTGGAAGCCTCAACCCATAATTCAATTAAAATATTATCGTATCCAAGATCTGTTTGGTACATAAACAGATCTTCCAAGAAATCATAGATATCAAAAGCTATTTCAAATCTATTCCTTGAAATTGCGAAACTTATGAATTTCCTAATATACGTAACTGCGTCACCATAGGATTGAAATTCGCGAATTTTTGAAAATAGATTTTTAATGATAATGATTATCCAGGTGTATTCTCCAATATCGTTTAAATAATAGATTAATTCCTCTAACTCTACTAAAACAGTATTAAAATTTCTTTTATTTATTGAAATTTTGCTTAAATTACTAAATTCATTTTTTAAATATTCTGGAATCCGATTTACTAATATACTTTTCATATATTTCACGAAATCTTCGGAATTATCTGTGAGGTGATAATGCATATTAACATTTTCTATAAAAATATAAAGAAACAAAGCCCTTTTCCCAGGTTCTAGTTTAAATATTGTTCTGCCTAAAACTTCCATACTTAAATGAAAAAATTCTTGTGGGATAACGGATTTTCTTAAATACATTAAAACTATTTGTAATTCAATCAGTTTAATATATTCCTTCCTTTCAGTCACTTTAACACAGAAAGAGTTTATGAATTTAGTTATACCCAATTGAGATAACTCGTCCTTTGTAATAAACGATTTCAACAAGTTGGTGACAAAATTATTGAAAAGAGAGAAATCGTCTAATTTTGATAAAAACGAGAAAAATCTTTTATAAGCGTCTATATATCTAATAACATCTACTTCGGTCCCCTCGTCAGTTTTGCGCGTCAAGGAATTGATGTATATCCACCAAGAATTTGATATTATCATGGTTAATTGGTGTTTTTTCTGGATATCGAGCCAATCAGTTTTTTCTATCTCAAAATACAAATCAGTTAATAAGCGATCAGCCCATAAATGATTAGCTGATTGCAATAATCTTCTACCTTGTATTATTCTTAGTTGAAAATTTTTTAAGAAATTTGTTTTTAATTTTAAGTTAATAGACATTGAAACCATTTACGCTAATTATTTTAATAAATATTTTGAGAGTTCGTTTGATCTTTTTGTATTTGATTAGAATCTTGAAGATTAGGGTTATTTAACCATCCTTTTTTTAATTGATTTTTCGAATAAAGAACTGAAGCCCCTAGCCAGCCCATATTTTCCCTTCCTGAGGCTGCCACCACTTTAATTTTATTTTTTAGCTTTTCCGAGAAGTATTTCTGCAATTCTACTTTTAACCTTTCACTCAAACCAGGTATCAAGCTACTTCCTCCCGAGAGGATAATATTTGAAAGAAGCTCTTCCCAATTTTCTCTATCCCATGTCTTTATTACTTTAGAAATAGCTTCAGCTAAACCAATATAATCAACATGAATAATTTTCGGATTAAATAACGGTTCTGATAGTAAAAACCGTTCTGAGTTTAATTTTAGCTTAGTACCATCTGGTAAATCTACTATCCGATCGTATTTGCTTAATCCTTCTTTTACTCTTTTCTCTTCTCTCGTAGGATCTAATATACATAAAGACAATCGGTTTTTAATCTCTTTTGCGATTGCTATATCAAGATAAATGTTTTTGCTAGCGCCGATTTTACTTAAAATTAAATTAAGAAGATAGCTAGTTAAATCTTTTCCGGTAATCGGAAACATATCGCGCGCCATTATGTTCGTAAATCCATGAAAGATTGTGGAGATATACGTATTAGACTCTCCGATATTAACGATTACGCCACTAGATTTCTGTAAAGTGGATAGAATTGCCTGGCTCTCCGATAAAAATAGAAGAGAAGGGAAGTTCAACAAGTTGAAGTAAATTTCTTGAAGTTTTGTTTTTTCTAACTCTGATTTGTAAAATGGAGTAATAATTATTATTGGTTGTTTAAACCGCAACTCTTCTGATATATTTAATTGTTGGTAGTAATGATAAAAAAACTTTAGAAGAATGTTATAATTGTTTTCTTTTCTAAATTCGTGTATTTTTAAAATGCTCTTATATTTTAAGGCATCATGTCCTACTAAATGGGCTTGATTATTCGTATCTAAAAAAATATCTTCTAATCCATTAATCACATCTGACTTGAATAAGTAATCAGAAATATCGACATATACGCTCGGAGCAATAATGTCCGGAAAATCGCCTCCAGCCCATCCCATCCTAAAATTGTTGCTACCTATATCGAGAATTAATGGAATTAATTGATCGTTATCGATATCTGACATAATTATTTTTTTAATTGTTTAATATCAAAATGCTCTTAAGTAAAACCTTTATGAGAAAGTTTGTTGTTGATGGATGTATTCATCCGATAATTTTTTTAATTGATATTCCTTCACTTGCAATTCTAATAACCCTAAAACCATTTTAAATTCACTGGACATAGATTCAATATCTACACCTGCAACCTTTTCAACTTCCTCACGTTTTACCTTAAATTGTTCCAAATTGTATCGAATTTTATCGTATAAGTTATTTATCGTTGTAGATAAGTCTTCGGTGTTTTTCTTTGTTATCTTCCTCATTTTTCTAAGTATTGAAAGGATTGAAGATATAGAATTCTCCCATTGGTTATAACGATCTACATAACCTATAAATATTTCTTCAAAAAAATCAGATAATTTAACGTAAATATCATCTTTCTTAGAGAATGAGGGCGTTTTAATGGTGCTAGAGGCAGGTGTAGGAACTTCCACCGTTGGTATTTCTTTTTCTTCAGGAACTTTTGGAAGAGGCTCTCTCTTTTGAAGAGGCTTTCTCTCGGTAAGCGGAACTTCTTCTATCATGTAATCTTCTGCTATTTTCTTTTTGGTTTCATAAGAAAGCTGAGGCGAAATTTTTTCTTCTTCTTTTGGAGAAATAAACCCTTTATCTTCAGTGAAGGCTTTAAGTAATCCTTGCAAGGTTGATTCTGTCTTTTTCGACGATTTCAAAATGTTATCTAAAGTGTAGTTAGGAACTTTCTCTTCTATTTTTTTCTTCTCTTTCTTCTTTTTCTTAGCCATAAGACTTAAACATCAACTTTATAATTCTGAGATATATCTTATTCCAAAGATAGAAATTCTACTTTAAGCGCTTGTCCTTTTTCTTTTAATATTTTTTCGAGTTCTTCTAAATTAAAACTTGGACTTTCTGATATTACAGTCCACACAGCAGTTTTGTCTTTTTCAACGATAACGGCTTCGCTATACATCATACTTAAGTTTAAATCTCCGAAAGTGGTTGCTAATTTTGCTAACGCTCCAGGTGTATCTCCCATTGAAATTCTTAATTTAATAAGATTACTCTCATCCCGTAAACCAATTGGAGATATTTTTATTTCTTTAGATTCAGAGTCGCTAACCATCATTAATTGCGAATTTGTGGTAATTCCTAAGGACTTTCTTACGATTTGTGGAATAACTATTCTACCACGTTCGTCTATTGTAAGAATTTTAACTTCTTTCATTGGTTTGACACAAATTATGTATTTTGCTTATAGTTATTATTAAATTCTATTTCCACTTATATAATTGTTAATTTTATAGAGAAATTAATAATTTTAATCTATATTTTTAATTATAATACTATCTTTTTAATTTATATTTATTGTTCTATTATAGAAATATTACCAATATAAAAAAAGAATTAAGCAACTCTAATTATAAAATTATTATTAAAAAATATGATGTTTTCTCAAACTTTTAATCTCTAAGTTTACAACCGCAACAAAACCTTCTATAAACTGATAAATTTCATTAAATTACTTAACTCTTATACCACACTTAAGAGTTTCGCCTATCAAAATAAATATTTAATGTAAATCCTTTCCTCTTAAATCTCAGTTTTATTAAAATCAATTTCTCATTATTTTGATGAGAAATCTGCTTATTTTTTGTTTTATGTTAGAAATTATATGAACAATATCAGAAGGTTTAAAATAAAAATAAATTTTCGTGATATTAATAGTATCAAGTCCCAATAGCTTCACTAATTCTTGATTAAAAGTAAATACACAAATATTATTTGGATCATTTGCGTATCTTTCTAATTCAAATATAGATCTTAAAGGAATAAACTTAAATGGTTCCATAAGATATTTTGGATCTGCAACTACCATATCTAATGTAGATAAGCCAAACGAAGTTATATTCACTGGACTTAAATAACCCTTAATTCCCCTATATTTAAAATATTCAGGGTCGTCTTTCCCAACTTCATAAATATCTCCTGACAACTCCGCCTCAACCCATATTATCTCTTCTTTTTCATCAATTTTTATTAGAAAATCATAGAATTCTGGAAGAATGTTAGATAAATTTATATGAGTTTTATTTACCTTCAATAATAACTCTTTAGCTTTATTTTTAAGATTTCTGTCATTAAAAATCTCAGCTTTACCCTTAATACCTTCTGCTAATTTCTTAATATCTAATTTTTCTAATAATATCTTAACTGTTTCTTCAATACTTTTTTCTCTCAAATCTATAAAGCCAATATCATCGTGAATTCCTAATATTTTTGTATCATCTATACGAATAGGTAAAATAAATTCTTCTTTTCTTTTCTTTGCTTCATCTCTAGCAATAGAGAATTCCCAATTAGTCCAATCTTTCAATGGGTATTCTTTTGATATTAAAATTATTACATATTTAGCTTCTATACCAAATTTTTGATGAAAAAAAACTCGTACCTTCCAAGCCCTTCGTCCAAGATCGCTACTCTGTCGTTAAACCCGTTCTTCTTTAAACGCTTGCCACAATCTAAGCAATGAGTCTCCTCAATCTCTATCGTATTTCCTGACTCTAAACGGAGATTATACCTGCTATCGTACGACATCGAGTCAATTTTATCTTTTTTAACGAGGAGGTCAGATTTTTTTGGCTCTGGTAAACTAGGAAAAAATTTAATAAGAGTGGATTGTTCTATATTAATGGGAGCCATTAATTTTCTTACTTTTGGTATTGGCATATTAAAAATAAGAAAAGGATTCCCTTTAAGTTTTTCCCTCACGTAAAGTCTTTTATCGATGGAAATTAAGGTGTGCCTATCTTTTTCGACTGGAGAAATAGCAAGAATCTATCATTAGAGGCAAATTTCGATCTGATCGTTTCGTCAGCACTGACATTTGCATATACCCATATTTTCTCCTTAACAATTTCATACACGATTTAGTTAAACCGATTCTTAGTTCATAAAATTGAATATTTATTTTGAATAAAAATAAAACTTCTAATTTAAAAAACGATAATTTTATAATATATAAATTTTACTAGATTGTCAAAAAAAATCTTCGGTTTATTTAAAGTGGTAATGATTAATTTTCAAAAGAAAATAAGGATGATTATTTTTATTAGCAGGCAATGTTTTAACACTATAATTTTTTTAAATCATATTAATCTTCTATGTAATTATTCAAATTTTCGGGTTATTAAACTTAAGGGTTGATTATTATTTCTAAAAATTTAAGGAAATTAGGAGATTTATCGATTATATTAGTTATTTCAAGTTTTATATGTTTATTTAACTTTACGACTGATTTAAACATCAATTTTATTGATCGAACAAATCTCAGTCAAGATCATGAACCTAATAATGATTTCGAATTAGAATTAAGTGATGCTTCTTCATTATTTAAATATTCTGGAGTTGGAAAAGCTCAAAATGTAACAGAATATGGGGAAGGGTATTTTTTAAATAACAATATCAATGTTACTAATAATGAAAATGCTTCAGTTATTATTCCAAATGATTGGGAAGGAAACGCGATTTTGTGTGATGTCACTAATCTATATGAGTATGGTGCAGTGGTTATGAATCAAACATTTGATAATGGGATTGATCAAAACAGATGGACTAATCGCACTACAGGAAATCCAACTAAGTTCACTGTTGGGCATTATAACAATCCAACAGGATCTAACGATTCTATATATTTAAAACTTGATGAGGATGGTGGTAATTGGCAAGATACATCTTCATTAATTAATTATTCCTTTCCTCTCTTGCGTGAAAATATACCATATGAAGATTGGTATATTAAATATAGTGTGAAGTGGATTATGACTGATAATTCATGGCGAGAACTCCTCCCACCTGGGAGTAAATATGTAATGGGTCTAGAATTTTCCTATAACGATGGAAGTAGCACTCTCCACGAATTTGATTTAAAAAAACCTGCCGATATTGTGAATGATACTTGGTATCCTATTACAATGCTTAACCTCATATCTCCCTTCCCAGAACTATATGAATATGATCCTCCAGCAAATGTAAGTATTTATTTTTCATTTGGAGTAAAAAATGCAGCTTACAATCCTGTTGGTTCTTTGACGATATATTATGATAATATTTCATTTGAAATTCAATCGATTCCAAAACCCTCAACAATTGACCTTAACATAACTGATAATGCAAGTGGTGGTTTAAAAAATCAACCTATACAAGATTTCCCAAATCTATTTGGAAAAGGGAATATCTCTCTTGAAGGTAATTGGTCAGGAGAAGTAGGAGGGTCCACACATGAATTTTCATTTTCTTCAAATTCTACTGGAAATGTTTTGGTAAATACAAATTTTTTTGTGATGGCATCTTCCCTTGGCTATACAACTACAAATATTGGCAGCACTGGAAGTGAATTTATCGTGGAAAATGGTACAAATACTATTTGGACAATGAATATTCCAATATCAATCCCAGGTTCTTATTCAATGAACTATTATTTTAATGTTTCAAAACCATTAAATTGGAATGTAACTCAAGTAATAGATCCATATTCCAATAATAGAATAAATGAAGTTATAGGTGCTGGATTGGGGAATTCGACATTGACTATCCCAAATAATATTATTACCGGAGGTGTATGGAAAATCGTAGCGGAGGCACCTAATTATGTTGAATTAGCAAATCTATTTAGGAAAGATGCATCTATATGGTGTGAAAACGATACTTTCCATATAGATGATAAATTAAGAATTAATGCATCAATAAAATTAATTCCGAGTATTGATAATACAAAAGCTACATTAAAAATCTTTAGTCCTAATGGTTCATTGTGGTATCAAGAGGGAAATATTTCTGTTGACATCAACGGAAATGTTGGATTTTCGGAAATAAGACTAGGTACAAGTAATGCTAGTACTGGAAAATACTCTGCTCAAATTATATGGCATGATCATGATATAAACATGTCGCAAGTGGGATTCTCATTGTTACAATTTAATGTAATACACAAAACAAATTTAACAGCAGTAGATCCCTATTTTGAGCAAGTAGCTGGAGATCCTCTTCTGATAAAGGTGAGATTTTTAGATGACGATATTAATGAGTCAGTACATTTTGCTTCTGTCAAATATAATTCTACATTTGGTGCATCTGGAGTAATGGGATATCTTGGTTCGGGTGTTTATTTTATAGATATAGACACGAGTTCCTTAGGTTTAGGAGATTACTATTTTTCTTTTAATGCCAGCAAATCCTTCTATGAAAACCAAACTAAGGAGAATATAATTCATCTAAAGATTATAGCACAACCTTTGGCATTAGAAGTTCCCTCCGCGGCGATTAATGCTATGGCGAATAGCTATGCTATCTGTCAAGTAAATGTTACAGGAGCGATTTCTGGTGCTTTAATACCAGGAGATGCTAATATTACAACAGATTGGGATAATCCCTATCAAGTAACAAATGATACATTTGGTACTTTTACTCTAAACTTTTCTACAATTGATATACCAACTCAGGGTGTTTTTGAATCTTTTACAATTACAGTTTTTGCAAATAAAACTGATTACGGAGCTACTACTGGTTTCATAACTTTAATAGTAAATCCAATTCAAACAATTGCAGATGCAAATAAATCTATTGTAAATGCTTATTTAAATGAGGTTATCGATCTAAAAGTCAACTACACGATTGAAGATTCAAATGAATTAATTTCCGGGGCTAATTGCAGCGTAGAATGGGAGGGGGCATCTAATATCGTTTCTGTTGCTGATGGGTTTATTATAAGTCTTGATACAAAAGGCCTTTCCACTAGTCATTATACAGCATTAATAAAATTAGAGCATATAGGATATGCGAATGCTTTCAAAAGTGTAACTATAATAATCAGCGAACAGAACGTAAATCTCAAAGTTGTTATCAATTCTCTTGAAGTTGGCGAGAATTCATTAGTTGAAACCTCTTATAATAAGGTGATAACATTATCATGTAGGGCATATGCTGCGCTTGAGCAAATATATTTATCTGGAGGTACAATAACCTTTATTAATGAGCAATATGAGCAAAGTTTAGTAGAGTACGATAATTCTTGGTTTAGCACCTCAATACTAATATCAACTTCTACCTTTTCATTAGGGATTAATTATGTATATATTAGATTTCAGCAAGATAATTATACTACTACAACTTTTTCTTTCCAAATTTTAGTTAATCAAATAGAATTTGACGTTCAAACTATTGATTTTCAAGATTCGATCGAAGTAAATACTGGAGAAAAAATTCAAATAAGAATTAACTTAACTGAATTTGGAACAATGAATTTCATTGAAAATGCTATTATTTCTTATTCATGGGATTTTGGACTAGGAAACTTTGAGGAAATTGGAGATGGAATTTATGAGTTGGAACTTGTTATTCCAGAAAATATTCGTGGAAATTATAAAATTACATTGATAATCTTAAAAGAAGGAACTGTTTATAAAACAACACAATATTCATTTCTATTAGTCGTAAAAGAACCCGAATTCCCAATAATTTGGATTGGGATAATATTAGCAATCTTAGCTGCGATAATAAGTGTTTTAGGTATACTAAGTTTAAGAGCATATGTTTTTTTACCTAAGAAAAAGAAAAGAGATTTAGAATTACAACAAAGAATTCAATTATTTAAAGATGTTTGGAATATCCAAGCTTTTCTTGTTATCCATAAAAAAAGTGGTCTTCCAATATACAATAAAAAAATCTCTATTTTAAAGAACAAAAATGAAACGATTATTTCAGGGTTTATTCAAGCTATAAGTATTTTTAGTGAAGCGTTGGTTGACGGAGATACGTTAGTAACTAAAATAAATGACGCTCATCAAGATAAATATTCAAAAAATGTATTCGAATTAGACTTTAAATACTTTTATCTTCTTGTTTGTGAATATGAAGCAATTAGGGCAATATTAATTATTAAAGAAAGAAGTTCTAATAGATTAAGAAAACAACTTTATCTTCTTGCAGTTGCTATATATGCGCTGTTTCCTGAGAAATTAGAACATTTTATGGGTTCATTACCTGCAATCAAAGATGGAATAGATGTTCTCTTAAATCAATTCTTGTTTTTATATTACTATGAACCGTTTTCATTAACAAATAATGAATCATATTTTAGCAAAATTAAGAATTCTGGAGATTTAACTACAATGGAAACAAGAATAATTAATGTTATCTTATCAGAATTTAAATCTGAAAAATTCTTTAAATTAAATACTTTAGTAGGTTCCGTACATGAAGAAAATAAGGATTTAGTTTTAGATGGAATAAGATCTTTGATTAAGAGAAAAATTTTAGTTAGTCCATATTTAAATAAGTTCAGTCCAAAAATCAATAGAAATTGATCAAAGCTCGATAAATAGCCCCATTCTAGCAAATCAACGATTGCCGAAGAGCCTTGAAAACGACCGTAAATATATTCAAACCGTTTTGTGTGCGTTCGAATGTAAAAATTATTTTTTTACGTGACCTAAAAGGAATAATATCCCAAAATATTTAGATTTATATAAAACTAGCCTTCTTCATTATTGCGAGCGTTAAAGCGTTAAAAATTAAACTAACATTTTCACCAGTCTTAGCGGAACATTCTATAAAACCAAGAATATTACGATATCTTGAGGATTTGATTGCATCCTCAATAGAGACAGTTCTCATATTTAGGAGGTCTAACTTATTACCAACCATTATAATCGGGATGTCTGTCTCATTTCCAGATACATCTTGTTTAAATAAATTTAACCAATTGCCAAAATTATTTAAACTAGATGCTCTAGTAATATCATACATAAAAATACCCCCCGATGCTCCACGTCCATATATTGGTAATAAAAATCTGAAACGCTCATCGCCTGCCAAATCCCATATCTGAAGGGTAACTTTAATATTTTCAATCACAACTTTTTTAATACTGATATCGACTCCCATTGTTTTTCTAATATCCTTATCGAATTGTTCAGTTAGATATCTACCAGCTAATGAAGTTTTACCTGTTCCAACTTCCCCAAAGATTACTATCTTTAACGTAATATCAGTAGCTATCCTATATCCCCTATATTATAATATGGTAATTAGTGAATTCTTTTTTAGCTTTAAAATCAATCTAATTAATTAAAGATAGTTCTTAGATAAAATATTATTGAAAAATCAAAAATAGTTAAATTAAACCAGAATTTTTCAATATTTTTTGTATTAATTTTTCAAATACGAGTTCGACATTTTGACCAGTTTTTGCTGAACATTCAATATAACTATCTAAATTATGTGATTTTAGGAACTTTCTCGCATATTTAGTTGAAATGGTTCTTTTATCTTGAAGATCTAGTTTTCCCCCAACCATTATGATAGGGATTTCACTTTCATCCTTGGTTAAACCTTCTTTAAAAGTTGCTAACCAATCTTCTATTTTTTCTAAAGTAGAATTATTTGTAAGATCAAACATAAAGATTCCTCCTGAAGATCCGTACGAATAAGCAGGTAAAAGAAATCTGAAGATATCTTCACCACCAAAATCCCATATCTGCAAAGTTATTCGTATATTTTTAACCTCTACAAATTTCACAAATAATTGTGCACCCATTGTATTTATTATATTAAGATGAAAAATACTCGTTAGGTACCTTTGGGTTAACGTAGTCTTTCCAACACCAGTATCACCGAAAACGCATATTTTGTAAGTCTTTTCCTCTTTAAATATCTTGATCACCGTAAATGCTTTTTAAATCTGTTTTTTCTTTTAAACAATAAAGACTTGCTTTATTGGAATACAAGGACGAATAAATACCTATTTTTGACACTTTATGCACACATGAGCTTATAAATTAAACATTTCATAACATTATATTTTATTAAATAAACATAGATATGATTGATTGATTTATATAAAACTATTTTCAAATATAACAAATCTATCCATAGTTAAATATATATTTGGAATAAAATCGAAATTTTAATTTTCGTAAAATTTCTTTTGAATATCAATAGTTGCAAAAGCTTTTCTAATAATAATTGCCAACTTACACGTGATTTAACATAAATCGCCATCAAAGATACATTTGATTTCTATTTGGGCTTTACTTTCGCGATATCTTGAGTAGATTTAATAACTCTAGTTATTTCTTTTATTTGATCAAATTTGAACTTTAAAATGATACTCCAAAATATTTCGTTTTATCATTAAACAACCTATCTATATTTTTTTGCATATCTTTTAAAATATCATGTATCAATAATTATAAATGATATTACCTATGACCCTAAGAAGAGAAAATTCTCTATAGTAGGTGCAGGCTGAGTGGGAAAAAGTGTTAGAGACGGGGGGGAGTTTGGTGTGGATGAGGCATTGTATATGGTAAGTAGTTCAAAAGATGCGATGGTTGACTATTATAATAGCGTTGGAAAAGTGGGTGCGTATATTTATAAACGTGTAATAGATGATATTATGGGTAAACCGGTTGATAAAGAAGGTTTGCTAAAAGACGATAGTTATTTGGTTCAAAAAGGGTTGTGAGAGGTAGGAGTGAGTGGGAAGTAGGAGATTGCATGATTGTAGTGTTCACGATGTGGAAGTAGAGTTTGAAGATTATCGTATTCTCTATGGGTGTGCTGTGACTGAGTGTATTGAGTATGAGGGCGGTAAGTTGTACGTAAGTAATGGTGAATGTGGTAATAGGGTTAATTACTGTCCGTTTTGCGGATATAAAGCAAAAGTGCAAATGAAGTTTAAGAAATGACGTGCTGGTTGCTGTTTGCACAGGGCGTAGGTTTCCGACCGATAGTTTTCGAACGGTTTGAGTGAGATGAGGTCGAGAAAGCAAGAACTGTGCGTATTTGGGTGGTTTTATGTCGTGAAATGTTTTTTGGAAAAAAACATAAGAATGTCTTGTGGGGAGGGTACAAGTGTAGCCTCCTAATCTTATGGCTCGCTAAAGGCAGTTACTGTTCTTCTCATTGATCGTAAATTTCTTATTGTTGGTTGTATTATTTGTAGTTATGGTAGTTTGTTTGTTGTTGCTAGTCGTGGTAGGGGTAGGGGAAGATTTTTGTTTACCATTTATGATTTTAGAGCTTCTAATTGGATATCAAATATCATTTTATTTCTTATATCAATACTACAAAATTAAAGAAGAAAAAATAGGATTAAATAAAATTCTTTTAGCTTTTAGTCTTTTAATTGGACTGGGAGTAAGTGGAATTGTCATTCGGAATTATAATAGCTATTATATTAATGACGTATTATTGAATAATTTTTTTCTTTATATTACACATATTATAATAGCTGTAGCTGTAAGTTCATTTCTCTTAATAATCTCTTCAAAATCTTTTCAAAAAATTATAAATATTCATGTCACAAGAGCAGTTAGCATTTATACTATTGTTATTTCAATTTTAATATTTGTAGTTCAAATAAAGTCGATTCAATTTATTTTTATTATAATAAGTATTATTCTTGGTTATTTTTATTTAATATTCTTCCACCTTGAGTTAATTAACCGTTCCAAAGGAAAAATAAGGAAAAGAATTATTCTTATATTTATAGGAGAAGTATTACTAATCAGTAATATTTTAATTGGCAGTGAAGAAATAGTAGTTCTGATTTCTCTGCAGCATATGCCATTTATAACGTTAATATCTAATTTTGTTACTCTTTTCGCATTAACGACAATCTTACTATGTGTATATAAATTTCCTATTTTTCTGGAATTCAACTGGGACAAAAATTTAATAAAATTATTTATTGTAAATACCCAAAATTTTGAAATAATTTATACATTCAATTTTACTGAAGAAATTGAGAGAAAAGAGAACACAACAAAGAAGCCCTCAGAAATAATAGAAAGCGATTATTTCTTTTCAAGAGGGATTATTGGGATAAAGGATATTATTTCTGGTATAACCAATAAAAAAGAAGAAGGAATTGAAAAAATTAGACGGGGAGAATTATTAATTCTTTTAAAAAATGGAGACGCACCATTATCTTTCGTATTATACTGTTTAACAGTCAAAAAAGAAATGAATAGTATTAATTATTTTTTAAAAACTATAAAAAATGAATTTCAAGAGTTGTATAAAAACATCATACTTAGTTTTGAAGATTTACAAGGATTAGAAAATAAAATATTTTCAAGTTTTGATAATCACATAAAAAATATCATAAGTTGAACTTAAACGTTGTAAAAAATATGATTTTTAAAGAAATTGAATTTCCATTAACAGGACCGTTAGGGCAACCACTATTAATTATAGAATGGATTATATTTTTTTTATATTTAGAATTAGCTATTATATTTTGGGTAAGAGTTATACGTAAAGAAAAGGCATTAAAAAATTTACAAGAAAAAGCCTATATTTTTTTATTTTTAGGAAATTCTTTTATGTGGATGTTAATTCTTATTGGAGAGTTTTACGTAGATAACGTGCATGTAAGATTACTGTTGTCTGACTTAGGGTATTTAGTACAAATGACTGGTGCCCTATTTTTTATTTTTTATATTGAAAAATATAAAATTTTTATACAAAAAAAATTATTTACTTTTATTTTTACGTCTATGGTAATTATCTTCGTTTTTATTAGCTTTTTGGCGGTAGAATATACAATTGTTATGTCTTTTACGTTTTGGCCCGTTTTTTCGTTGTTTTTTATATTTTACATAAAAAAATTGAATTCAGATTTTTATAAACAAAAAGGTTTGAAAAGTTTCAATTCCGACATTCTCAAATTTATTTTAGGATTTTTTTTGCTTGTTCTTGGATTTGGGTTAACAACAACTTTAATGATAAATTTATTTGGCTTAGGTATTCGTCTATTAGGCGATATATTTCAAATAATAGGGATAATTCTTTTCGGCTTATTTTTTATTTCTGTACCTTCTTTTTCCGAAATTGACTGGCAAAAAAGAATCGATAACGTTTTAATAATGCATAAATCTGGTCGCTTAATATATAAAAAGTTTTTTAGAACAGAAAATATTCGTGCAAACGAATCTTTAATTGCTGGAGTCATGACTAGTTTAGAAATGATGCTGGAAAGAGTCACTCACGAAACA
>NJBI01000012.1 GCA_005222975.1 Promethearchaeota archaeon Loki_b31 | reverse complement strand
TCACGCATATTCAATTACTTTAAAAATATTGAATTGGAAAACCAAGTTTATACTAAAATTAACTTTTCTTAATTATATTTTAGACTAAAATAATAAGGCTTAAGAATAAAATTGGATATAAATTAAAGTTTTAATTTAAATGAGAATAATTAAAATATATAATTAATAATTTTAAAGTAAAAAACAAAGTGAAGTCAATGGAACCAGAAGAAGTTAAGAAAAATGCAGATTTCTTGGTTAAAAATCTTGCTGGAAAAGAAGTTCAAGGATCGGCAACAGTAAATGTAAGATATAAAACATTAGTCGGATTTGCTAAAGTATATGGTATCACCGATCCAAAATATGTTGGACCCGAAGAGGAAGGAATAATTGCGTGTCACGCTTTTGCTAACAATTTCACAATCAAGGCATTATATAAATTACTTTTAGGAATGAAATTGATACAAGATGGCATAGAACGACCTTTTATGTTAAACGTAGGAAAACTATTACATGGGGGTCAGAAATATGACTGGGAAGGATGCGTAGATGTGAAGCCAGGAGATAAACTTAAAATTTTTGCTAAATGGGGTAAAGTTTGGGTTGTAGAGAAAAACATGGTATTATTTGCTGAATTGTTCGTCTCTGTAAAAAATCAAAATAGCGAATTAGTTTGCAAACCTACTGTTATAGTTGCAGTACGGCCGGGAGGCTACTAATGCCGCAGAAAAAAAATGGAGGTAAAAAAAAATGGTAAAAATTTCAGATGTTAAAGTTGGAGAAGTTATTAAAAATGAATTTAATGGAATTACCCGAGATTTGTTAAAAAAATATGCGAAAGCATCAGGAGATACCAACCCAATACACACAAACGATGTTGTAGCTGAGAAGGCGGGACTTAAAGGTGTAATAGCTCATGGGCTCTTTAGTTTTGGATTCATTACAAAATTATTTGAAGATTTTCTGGAGCATGGAAAATATGGAAAACTCGTTGAAACAGATGTTTCAATGAGATCTATGGTAAGGTGTGGAGATCTACTTATCACTGAAGCTAACATTACAAAAATTGAAGGGAAGAGAGTTTATTTCGATGTTAAGCAAAGTACAATAACAGATGTTGATATTAAAGATAAAGACGGTAATATTATAAAGCAATTTGAAGCTGGTGAGAGAGGGTATATTTCTGAAAAAGATATTGAAAAAGGATTAGTCAAAACAAAGGATGTTGCAGAAGGCATTCTTACATATCGAAAGAGAATTGCCACTCCGGGTACTGCGATAATTGAATTATTTGAATAAATATCAATTTCAATATTTTTTTAGTTATTATACTATTTTTTTTTTGTTTCTTTTCTGATTAATTTTAAAATGATATAATTTTATGTTATTGTTGAAAAACATTTTTAAAGATTAACATCAAAAATGTAATTAGTTCAATATTAGAATTATAAGATACAAGGCTATTGACTATTCTGACATTAGACGCAAGAAAAGTTGAAGAATTAATTTTAAGCGGAAGTTATGAAAAAGCCGCTGAAGAACTTTTTGAAATTATTGAAAATCCAGAGAACTCAAATAAAGAACTACTATACGATAGTTTAACTTTATTAAATAAAATCTGTGATAAGTCACCGGCAATTTCTTTAAGAACGGTAAGAAACTTAGCAAATACAATAAATGATATTAACTCGTGGATTAGATTAGTTTCTTTGGAAATTCTTTATCAACTTTCAATGTATCGTCCAAATTTACTAATTGAACTAATAATTAAGATAAGGTCACGGCTTTTTGATCAAGAACCCTCTATTAGGCGATTAACTGTAAAGATTATAGGAAATTTAATTCTTTCTTTACATATTGATAGAGAAAAGTTACGAGACATTATTGAAGAATTTACAGAGAAATTGATTGATAATGACTGGGAGGTTAAACTTCAAGTTATCAAGACTCTTAAGAAAATTATAAATCAAGACTACACTAAGATACGAGAATTAGAGCCGTTACTTTCTATTGTAATCGTTAATTTAAGGGACGAAGACGATGATGTTGCGAGATCGTCCGCAGAACTTCTGAAAATCCTTGGAACATATTTTCTATCTAAGGAAAATATTATGTATGTTCTATTAAACCTTCTTAACAACGAAAAAGCTCGCGTAAAAGAGCTTATTATTTGGCTAATCGGAGAAATAGGAAAAGAAAAATCGTCAGAAATAATTCCAATAATACCTAAATTGATTAACCTTTTAAAAGAAAATAACTACCGTATCCAACTTAGAGTAATCGATTCTTTAGTAAACATTGCGGAGAACAATTTCGATCAAATTTGGGCGAACTTAAAAACAGCATTATATACGGGCGACCCCGAATTTAGAAATGTAATCATTAATGCTCTGTATCACTTATGTCAAAATAATATCATGGAAGTTTTTAATTACATCTTTGAAGAGTTTGAAAATCCCTCTGAAAACGTCAGAAACGCGGTTGCTCTCGTTTTTAAGCGTCTCTATGAAGAGTATCAAGTAGAAATTGAGAACGAAATTGCAAAAATTTTATACCAATTAGAATCTAAATATTGGCGCCAAAGAAAAAAAACCATTATTCTTTTGAGGAATATAAGCTTTATATTAGAAAGTCAAAAAATTGCAGTCTGGATTTTTATAGAACTGGAAAAAGTTTTAAAAACTGAAAGCGATCCAGATGTGAACGAAGAAATTATTTATACGATAAAAATTACCAAAACAAAATTTAAAGAAATTGATAAAACAATTCAAAATGTTAACGAAGATTTAGAAATATTTCATAAAAAAATTCACGAATTCCAAAAAATTCCGGCTCAATTTAGAGAAAAAATGAATTCATACATAAAAGAATTCAAATTTCACGAGACTGAAATAGAACTAGATAAGATATACCGCAAAATTTTAAAAAAAATAAAGAAATTTAATAAGAGACTAAACAAATTCGAGTACAAGAGATTAGCGTTTAATTTAATAGAGGATTGGGAAGAAACTAAAGTTACCATTATTGATGAACTCAGTATTATCAAAGGATTCATTTCCGAGATTTTTGAAGAAAAGAAAGCAGAATTTACTATTAGCCTAAAATCAAAAGTTAAACTTTTAGAAGACCGTATTAAAGTTTTAAAAGTTCAATATGATTATGTGAAGGATTATAAACTTCCCGAAAGCTACGACGAGTTGGTATTAGAGAATTTTCACGATGACGAAATCGAAGAAAGATTCCAGCAAATTACACAACTTAGAAATTATCTATTCAAACTTGATGACGACATTCGTGAAATTTTAGTGCAGAATGTAGAGTTTAATGAAATGTTTAAGGGTTTGTTAAGAAACTGGGTTGCTGTTAAGATTGAACTTCAAGAATATTTGAGCGATTTAGATAGAAAAGTCAAATTAATAAAAGATAGAATCGTACTCGAAATTCAACGCTCTAATGGTAACATTAAAGATCAAAAACTTAACATGTTATCTTCAATATTATTCCAAGGTCATATACAATCAGTCATCACACAAGGAATTGAAGGTCTTAAACGATTTAACGATAATTTCGTTAATTTAGAATCAAAATTAAGTATTTTACTAAAAAGGAGTGAATTCTCGGACGCAAGAAAGCTTATAGAAATGAATACTAACCAAATTCAAAATTTTATCGAAGATTATGAAAATCAAATAGATAATATTGTAGGAAAACTAACTGAAGATAACGATGTTTTTAACCTATACATAAGACCTTCTATTACAAAATTTGTATCGTTTAAGGAAATGCTTATCAATAAATTAAAAATCTTTACACAAAAGAGTAACGATAAACTTATCTTAAACCAAATAAAATATTATCTCGATGTCATGACTCCTATTAAATTGGAGAGTCTTTCCTCTTTTATAGATTTAGATATCGATCTATTGAAAGAAAAACTTGTAAAGTTCGTTAACAAAAATAAGCTAAATGCGAGAATTATTAAGGACAGCCTTTATTCGCCAAGGATAGAAGATATTATTGAACCGAAGGATATCCTTTTTTTCAAGAGCATAAAGACGATCGGAAATATGATTTATTTTAATTTTAAATTGAATAATCCAACCAATTTAATGTTTACAGAATTACAAATTTCTCTTAAAACTCCTGTGTACCTAACCTTTTTGAGAAAAGAAAGCTTTCCTAAATATCTATATATTAACGAGTTAAAACCTGGAAATGTGTTTAAGTTCAATTATGTCTTAAGAATCGAACGAAATATTGAAAAAAACTTAACAGACCCCACAGTTGACGAAGTAAACCTTAATATTTATTATAAAGACCCTTTCGACATTACACGTAGAATAACTAAGAAGATAGATCTTTTACTTCCCTAATAATTTATTAGTTTTTTTTGTAGATACTAAAAAAATCTCCTTTTTATATCGAAATAGTAAATAATTTATTACGAAAATATTAATATAACCAGATAATCTTTTAAATTCACAATCAATAAGGTTTATAATATATTTAAAAATCGTGAGAATGCTACAAGAGGAAGAGAGTTATCGACTGACACTGCAGACAAAATTATTCGGATGAAACTGTAAACTTGATTCTAAAAAGTTAGACGAATTGTTGGCTGGCGCTGGCTTGAAAGGAGATATCGAGGATTCTGCGGTAATTCCTGTACCAAACTCCGATTTAGTACTGGTAAAAAACATTGACATCTTTACACCGATTATCGACGAACCAGATATAATGGGTGAAATCGCTGCTGCAAACGTAACTAACGATGTTTTCGCGCTAAACGTTCTAGATATCTCAGGAATGCTTATATTTCTTGGCTTGAAAAAAAATATGCCTATGCACATCGCAGAAGGAATATTGAAAGGTATTAGAAATTTCATGGAAAATAAAATACACTCGAAAGTACTTGGAGGGCATACAATCTATTCAGAATGGCCTTTAATTGGCGGTGAAGCTTCAGGATTCATCAATAAGAACAAACTGATTAAAAAGAACTACGTAGAAGAAGGCGACAAATTAATACTGACTAAACCCGTGGGAAACCAAGCAATCATGGCTGCATATCGCTTACAAAAAAACAGACCAGACCTCTTAGAAACATATTCCAAAGCTAAAATTGACAAATCAATCGATTTGGCCATAGAATTTATGACTATGCCGCTAAAAAACGTTGTAAAGACTATCCATTCTTATCAAGATGTATCTTTCGTACATTCAATGACAGATGTTTCCGGTTTTGGACTCTCGGGACATTTAAAGGAGATGCTCCAAGATTCTAACCTTTCAGCTAATATTAAGAAGGTCCCGATATTTAAACTAGCAAAAGAACTATCGTACGATTTTGGATACAAATTCGATGAATGCGAAATGCCTGAGACCGCCGGGGGCATGCTCCTTTCTGTTGATCACGAATATGCTGAAGAATTTTCCAAGAGACTTGCTAATGAATTTCATGTGTCTAATTGGATTGTAGGAACAATCGATAACATTAATAAACCTCGACTTGTTCAAATTTCGAAAAATGTTGAGCATGTTGAAATAACTAAAATTTAACGATGTCAATGAAATAAGCTAAAACACTATATGTGAGCGCTTATTGAGAGTTCCATCGCAAGACGGTATCGAAAAGCTTTACTGTTTTTATTTTTAATTTATAATTAATTTCCCAAATCTTAAATTTCACTCAGATTTTTTCGTTTCCATTCTTTTAAGTACCATCTAAAGAAACGCTTTGAAAACCCTAAAGAATTTACATTTTGATTGAAAAACTCTTCAATCTTTTTTTGTTTTAACCGGAAAATAAGCATACAATAAAATTACTTAAGTAGTTTTTAGTTACCTTGAAAACCAACTGTCTTATTAAAGATGTTATAACATAGGTGTAACATTTGTTTTAAAATTGATAATAAATGCTTATCGAAGAAATAGATAAATAGAATCGACAATATTAATAAATAAGAATGATTTTTTCAATTAACAATTCTTGATTCCTTTGTTATATAATATTTAGTCAATGTAATTTAAAATAAAATAAGATTTGAGGTGAAAAATGGAGAAAAAGGAAGTATATAGACTTACTTCACAGGTTAAGATTCACGGATGAAGTTGCAAGCTTGGTTCAAGTAGCCTAGAGAACTTACTAGCAAGAGCAGGATTACAAGGAGATATTGAAGATGCTGCAATCATCCCAATCCCAAATAGTGATTTAGTCATGGTCAAAAATATTGATGTTTTTACTCCTATTGTCGATGAACCAGAAGTTATGGGTCAAATTGCTGCGTCTAATGTAACCAGTGACATATTTGCGATGAATGTTCCACACATTTCTGGAATGTTAGTATTCTTAGGGATTAATACTAATACTCCAATGGAAGTAGCTGAAGGAATATTAAAAGGAATCAAATATTTCATGGAAGAAAAAATTAATTCGCAAGTAGTAGGAGGGCATACTATATATAGCGAATGGCCAATGATTGGAGGAGAAGCATCGGGTTTTGTTCACAAAGACGCAATAATTCTAAAACAAGGAGTCAAAGAAGGAGACAAGTTAATTCTAACTAAGCCAATTGGCCTACAAGCGATTATGGCCGCTTATAGGTCTCTTAAAGATATGCCCGAAATGTTAGAACAATATTCAAAAAGTGAACTACAAAAATCAATTGATTTTGCTATAGAATTAATGACAACACCAAATCAGAACGTAGTAAAAACTATTCATTCTTATCAAGATTTTTCATTCATTCATGCAATGACAGATGTGACGGGTTTTGGGCTAAGTGGTCATATAAAAGAAACGCTGCAGAATTCTACCTTATCTGCAATCATTGAAACCATTCCATCAATAAGATTTTCAAAGGAACTTTCAGAAGAATTAGGATACGCTTTTGATGATTGTAGCTGTCATGAGACTGCTGGAGGGATGTTGATTGCTATTGATCCTAAAAAGGTTGAAGAATTTTCAAATACTCTTATTAGTAATAGTATAGAGAATTGGATTGTAGGTACAATTGATAATATTGAACCAGGCTTAGTTAGAATTGCTGATAATGTAGAAAATATTGAGATTATCAAGTATTAGAGATGTCTTTGATATAAGCAAAAAACACTTGGATTGTGAAGTGCTTATTGAGTTTTCACCCGTAAGGTGACATCTAAAATAATTTATTCCTTAATTTCACCATTCAATTTTATTATAACCTCATGTATTTCTTTCAAAGCTTTTTCAGCCATTTCTTCTCCATTTTCAACATTAAAACAGGTTATTGATACCTCGACTTCAATTGCAAGACCGATCCTTGGGTGTGTTTTAATCCATAACTGAGGATACTTCTCTTCAACTTTGGTAACATAAGGAGCAATCTGACTTTCTCCGATACCTGAGAAAATAAAACCCTTTTCTACGAATTTTCCCCTTTTTTCTTTTAATATTGGTTTGATAACGTTAAGAAAAATCGCTTTCATTTCAGCGGGAACACCAGGTAGTACGAAAATTGCCGTTTCACCTTCTTTAATTTTCACTCCAGGTGCGGTCCCTCTTATATTTGGTAGTGGTGTCGATCCTTGAGGAAGATGTGCCATTTTCTCTCTTTCTTTAGTCATGCCTCCAAGTTTCAAAATTCCTCTTTCGTAAGCGTGTTCATATGCCCTCTTTATAGAATTATAAGCGTGTTCATTTAGCTCTAATTCTCGATTTAAACCCATTGCTATCCCCGCTAAAGTCATATCGTCAAATGTAGGCCCAATCCCTCCCGAGGTAATTATCATATCTGGTTTGCGTTTTAAAATAGTTTGTAAAGTATTTGAAATAACCTCAATACTATCTTCTATAGCAGTTATTCTTTTTAACCTATGCCCGTATTTTGTTATTCTTTTAGCCATCCAATTTGAATTAGTATCTTGGGTCTTTCCAATAAGGATTTCGTTTCCAATTACTAAAATTTCTACTTCCATTTTTTTTCGATTATTAGCAAGATTGATTTGTTTTTATTTATTTAGACAATCCTTTATCGTTCAAAGGTATTTTAAATTATTCTTAATATCATAATATAATCAGCAATTTTTATAAAAAGTTTTGAATACAAGATTTTTAACACAAAAAAGCCATTGACAATAGAAATAGACGATAGTGGAACTGGGGACTTAGTAGGAGACGCTTTTATTGGTTTCTTAAGGCAAGAAACGGGCGAAATGTTATTCAAATCACTGTCCGTGGAACTATTCAAGGGTGATAATTGGAAAAATAAAGAACCTTATATGATGACCGTTGATTTGGTCAAGGAAGGATTGAAAGAATTAAAATTTGATAAGAAAACTGAAAAAGTGCTATTATGTCGTGGTAACATCTTCGATCAAGTAAGGGAATACTTTAACGATGTCGGAATAAAGTATGAAGCTACCATAATTGAAGGAAAATTACAAGATGCTGTAGAAGATAAGCTAGTCGAGCATTTGAGAAACGATCTAGGGGTTCGATCAAAAAAATTGACTCGTAAAAGCGGTGCAAAGCGATATTTTGTCCTTTTTAATTGGGTTTCTTACGATTTCTTTAAACGAGAAAAATATGTTAAATCTGGATTCAAAAAGTGGAATACAATTTGGCGGGAAAGAGCCATTGAAAGATATGAAGAATCACGAGCAAATAGGAATAGAAAAAGAAGATATTAATAACTTAAAATTTTAGTTTATTCTAATAATTCTAAAAAAGAAAGAATTAACGATTTTATAGTTCACGGATGTCTCTAATCTGTTTAGCAGCCTCATTTAGTTTATCTTTTAATAATTCTCCTAGCTCAGATGTTTCTGCTTCAGATCTACCTTTCATTTCGATTAGTTCAAAAGCGCTGGAGATCACTTGCAATATGTTTCCTAAATCGTGAGAGTAGTTATCTTTCAACTCTAATTGTTTGCGAGATGATGTAGTATATTCTAAATGAACAAGTAAGATAATAATTAAAATACTTGTTGCTATAATAGGATTATAGTTGAACATTATTAGTACGGGATCATCTGCGTTATATAGCCCATACCTATATCCTTGTAAAGCAATTATTATTGAAACCGGAAAGAATATGGATAAGATTAAAGCTGAAGCATAATACCAAATAATACTTCTTCCCATAAATTTCTTAAAACTTTTTATCTTTATTGGTGGAATTACAAAAGTACTAATTAATATTAAATTCATAAACAGAGCACAGAAGGTAATTGTTACTGTATAATCCGTGATTAAGAAAAGAAGAACAGTACTAATAATGAAAATTATAATTAATGATGCTATTTTTTTAAATGAAATCGTCATAAAATATTTAAAAAACCCCCATAAAATAAAAATTGTTCCTAAAGCAGCAAGAAATGCGTTAAGAACAAGTAAAAACTCTTTCAGGTAAATGTTTTCAACTAGATTTGAAAAGATGGGGGTTAATGCACCTAATATCCAAAAAACCCATCCCAAAGTGAGAAATTTAAATTTTTCTGCTTTTGTACCGTTTAGAAAATCAATTGAAATTCCTAATCCTATAACTCTTACAAAAATAACAATTATTAAACTTAACAACACTAAGTCATTCATTTTTAGAATCAAACCTCTTTAAAAATAACTCATTATCTTTCAAACTTTAAACTATAATATAGATTTCTTCAAACAAATTAATAAAATTTATGGAAATATTTTTTGAGATATAAAAAAATTGGTATAATCATAAAGCGATATATCTTTTAGATATTAACTGAAATTTATGCTATATCCATACATATTTATTGCAATTTGGCTCTTAACTCTTTTAAACAACAACATGTACAAATAAGGGTGGTTAATAATTAAAATTAAATATCGTTCAAAATATAAAATATAAAGAACTATTGAAATAATTTCAGGGATAATAAGGATGAAAATTGTTGTATTTGCGCCCCACCCCGATGATGAGATTTATGGATGCGGTGGAAGTATTTTAAAATGGATTGAAGAGGGCCATGATGTCCATATAGTATATGTTACCGACAATCGCGTTTTAATTACATGGGGCAAAGAACACGATCAATTGCTAGAAGAAGAAGCGAAAGATTATATTAATCTGAGCGAAGAGGAAATTGGAAAGATAGGGTTAAGTGAAGCCGAAGAAGTAGCTAAAGCTTTTGGTTTTCCCAATAGTAATGTTCATCTTTTTAAAATTCACGATCAAGACGCAATCAATCAAATTGACAAAGGAATAGAGCTTTCTAAGGAAATTATAAAAGATGCGGACAGAATTGTTTTGCCGAGCGATAATAATAACCATTCAGATCATCAAGCAACTCACAATATAGCTAAGACCGCCGCAATGGAGCTCAACTTAAAGGATATGGAATTTTACGTCTACGCGATATATAACATAATGAAGGCTCCAATGGAAAGACAAATTAAAATTCGGATGGTAGAATATCGGGATAAAGTTTACAACATCATGGCGTTATATAAAACTCAATTAGCTCTTAAAGATACAAGGTTGGGTTGGATTACGTTAAAAAGAAAAAGGTCCGAAAGGTTTGGAGTTTTTTCTTTGAGAGATGCTGGAAACTTTTACAATTTTTAGTTAGTAAAAATCTCCCTTATTTTAATTCAGTTCCACAATTAGGACAAATTTTGGTGTTGGATGGTGAGATAGTACCACACGCAAAACATACGATTTCTTTGTCATCTTTTGGTTGTTCTAGCTCAATATGTTTTTGAGGCTGAGGATTTTGCTTGCCGTGTTTAAAAATACTCATATCAATGTCTTGTTTTATAATTTTCTCTACGTAATCCTTGTCGTGTGGGGTAACAATTTCAAAATCCTCCGAAGCTTCGATTTCTTTAAATCCTTTTGGTAAATTTTTAAAATCACTATCTTCTACGAATTTAGTTTCATTGTCCTTCTTGGGGATATCGTTATTGTTTATTTCCTTAGAAGTACTTGCAGCCTTAGGAGATTTTTGTTCCGTTTCTTCATAAATAATTTCTTCAGAAGAGTCGCTCTCTTGAAAAAGTTCCTCATCAAATGCATCATCAATAAGTGATGTACTTGGTTCAATACTTTTTTTTATTTTTGCTTTTAACTCTTTGATGTGTTCAATAATTTGCTGAGCCTTTTTAATTATCATTGATCTGTAAGAGAAGTCTAAATTAGGTGTTTTTGAAGCATTGAGTGCCATTTCAGAAATTTCTACCCAAGTATCTATAGCGTCTTGAATTCTATTGTTTTTTTCGTAAGCATTCGCTTTAGCAACTTTTTCCGCTAGGTTTTTATTAAATTTTGTAATATCCATTATAAAATACTGAAATTATAATTAATTCTCAAGATTATCAAGTAAATTCAACTATATATAATTGTTAATATGTTTTGTAAAAATATTAATAATAGAGTTTTTTCTTAGTTTATTAAAAGAAAATACTTTTTTAATGTAATTTATGTCAATAAGACCCTTTTCTTCTAGTGAGTTAAACAATTTAAAAGAAGTAATTGAACGAAATGGTTGGAAACTAGATGGAACTATTGAAAATTATTTCAGGTATAGCGTTAAAAAGGATAAATTAATACTATTTACAATTAAATTCCCGGTTTCGCTGCCTTTAAGGTTAAATTTTCCGCTTGAAGTAGTTAGTTTTCGCATTTGCATGGCTTTTAAATTATGGGATTTAAATCAAAATATTTATAAGGTTATTCTTTTTTTAATGAAAATGCTCCGAGATTTAGCCCTTAAAGTTACTCTAGAGCATAATTTTCCCATCAAAGGTAAGGAGAACAACTTACTTGATATATTAAATCTGCTAATGCCTGAACCAATAACCGACGAGATCGATAGTACGTGGTTAAATCGTATACGCATATCTTTAATGAATAAACGCGATAAGTTCCAACAATTTAAAGGAGAGAATATAAATAAAATAGTAGACGCTTTGAAAAACACTAGATTGAAACCTACATTTAGACTTCCATGGGAATTGAGAGATGGTGTTCCTAAACTTCGAGCTTCTGAGACGTTATTTTTTTCAAATGAAGAAAAATTTGATGAGTTTTTCATATTAGAGAAGGGCTTTTTCACGTTTTTTAAGGATTTGGAATATCATAAATTTTTTATCAGATCTTCTTTCGATTGCTATTCTCCGTATATTTTAAGTTCTTTGTTTAATGATACTGAGTTTAAGCTAGAATTGTACATTGAAAATTGGATTAAGTTTTCCAGAATGATGTTGAATTCTATATTAGAAATAATAACTTTAGCAGAAATCAATCAATATGACTATGTAAAATTTAACCCTGAAAGAGAATTAGAGTCAAAAGGATTTGAGTTAGAAAGAAATAACTTTCCATTTTCAGCATTACATTACGAAAGCACATTATCAAAAGGAGAATTATATCAGATTCACAACGAACTATTTAATTCACCACCTGCTAATTTTGAACTGATCGAATCAATTAATTCCTATACAGAAGCAGAAAAGTTAATAAAGAATTATAGGTTTGATGAGGCTACTCAATTGTTAAATAACTCTTTAAAAATTTTCAATAAAAACCGTCAAAAGAAAATTGTAGTCTCAATATTATTAAAATTAAGAAAAATAGCCTCATTACTAAATCAAGATGAAACTTCGCTCAATTATTTACAAAGCGCGATGGGAGTTGCTAAATCTGGAGAGGTACCAATAGATTTTATTATAAAAATACAATATTATTTAGGTAAGTGGTTTTATAAAACTGAAGAATTTGATGAAGCCTTGTCTCACTTTAATATTATCGTCAATTTCTTGGAGAAAGAAGAAACAATTACTGATAAAGATGAATTCCTTGGGATGGCTTACTTATACTTGGGATTAATTAATTTAAAACAGAATAAATTAGCTCAGTCTAAAAATTATTTCAAGAAAGCTTTTCAATTAGGAAACAGTTCAATTAAAGTAAAGTTAAACTATCATCTCAAGCGAGGCAAATACTATAAATCGAAAGATAATTTATCCCAAGCTCAAAAAATGTTACGATCTGGCATAGAGGCAGTCGGTTTAGATTATGACGAGAAGAAAAACGCTCCCATTTTATTTGATTTAGCTTTAGAATTAGCCGAGTTCTATATTCATCACAGGGTAGATTCAAAAAAATCTCTATATTTAATGAAAAAAATCGAAAAGCGACTTTATCTTAACTTGAAAAAAATATCAGGAATCCGTAGAGCAATTCGATGGAATTTGCTAATGTGTGATTATTTTGACATACTAGCTAATGATAGTAATAACTCAACCCACTATTATAAACAAAGCCAAATTTTAATTAACCAATTAAAGAAGATTGGAGTGTTAGGTTAAAGTTATTAAAAGATTTAACGTTTGTAGGATGCTCGTTTAGCACCTATAGATTCACGCTGTCCAGCGTATTCCCCTTTCTTAACTCTCTGTATATAAAGATCGCGATATCTCATTCTTGGAGGCTTTTTCTTCTTTGAGTTTACTCCAGTTCTTCGTATTTTTGGTGTTTGTTGTTTAACCTTTCCAGCTTTTGTTAAACTACCGTGACTTCCTGGCATTTTTCATAAATCTCCTTATAGTATTTTTTTTACTTAATTAATTTTATTAAAGGCGTTCCGTATTATTTTAAAGTGGATTCAAGCACTTAAATTTTGTTATTATCGCGAATTTATTGTAATGAAAAAATAAAAATTGGACTCCATTTTTTTTATAGATTTTGTCTAAAATATATTAATTGAAGATCATAAAATAATTATTGCATCAATTTGAGCCTATTATGTCAAAAATTAATTTTACAGATAAAGCAAAAAAAACCGCAAAAGTTATTGATAAGAAAATCCAATACGGAGAAAGCAAAAATATGTGTTTTGCATGTGGAGAAAAAATTGATAGCAATACTAAGATTTGTCCATATTGCAAAACAAAACAGGATGAAAAAGAATCAATATTAAAACAATGAATTCTTTAAAACATTAGAAAATATTTCAAAGTACAATTAGAGTAATATCAAATGAGCTTTCAACAATCCAAACGTAAAAGAATCTCCGTATTGAGTGGTTTAGTTACTTTTTTAGTAGTCGGTTTTTTAATGATCGCACTCTTTTTCATTGGAATTAGCATTTTGCTACTTCTCGTAATTCCCGTAATAATATTCGTTATAATAGGTATTGTTGTCTATCGTTATTCGGGAGAATCAAAAAAGTATTGTCCGCGTTGCAACGTTCCAACTAGCGTTTACACAGAGTATTGTCGCAATTGTGGCTTGAAATTAATAAGTAAATGTCCAAATTGCAATATTTATATGCTCAGAAACAATAAATATTGCGATATTTGCGGTTATGAATTCCCGGCAATAAAAGAAGATAAAATAATTGCTGAATATGAAGTCTTTCAAAAGGGCGCTCCCACTCCAAAAAAGCCAAATTTTTGCCCTACTTGCGGGGCTTCCATGAAAGATGCTAAAAATCTTAGATTTTGCGAATTCTGTGGTTCGAAAATTATCTAATTAGGACTTTCTACTCTTTTTTTTTAAATATATAACGAAGAAAGTATAGCCTATGTTAAGCAATGCAGTAACACCCCAGTTTAAAATAAATGTCAACAGTGGAGCCCCATAATATGCCAATTTTAAAAAATATACCGTAAAGAGCCAAATAGTTAAAACAATAATATAATAAATTACATAATGCGGTATTAAATTATCCCGTTTTTTCCACGTGATATAAATCGCAATTATTAATGGAAAGATATGGATATAATCGTAATAAAGTCCCAATACGCTAAATTCCAATACAACTATTAAGCTTAAAGGAAAAATCGAATAAAGGATAAAGTGATTTATGTATTTATTATCACGACGTAAAAACCATACGATAGATAACGAAAAATACCATTGACTTATCGTAAAGAAAACTAAATTAGTCCCAGGATCGCCATGTTTTATGTTAAAACCAATTTCATACGCATCCAACGGTTGCCAAGAAAAGGGGATAACGAATTGAAATAATAAAGATATAATTAAAGCAACGGCCAGTTGAATAATCGTTATATATCTAATATTTAAATCGCCTAATTTCTTAAGAGTCAAATTTTTTTCAATTCAAAATTATTTTAACATTTCATAAAACTGAAATATTATGAGTAATTAGTAAAATTAAAAATTTGTAGTTATTTTATATAAATTATTTTACGCCACGACTTATTTTCCTAAAACATGGGGGCGTGGCGAAGCTCGGTATGACTTTGTTCGTTCGCAGCAAAGTGCTGAACGCGGCAGGCTCCAGACTTGTTGGTCACCGGTTCAAATCCGGTCGCTCCCACTTTTTTTAATATTTTCAATAATTTTTTCATAAGTAAGTAAAATATATCCTCTAAGTGATATGTTTGTGCGTGAAAGACTTGTTTCACGATCATAAAAATCGGAATCTCTCATTTTTTATGTAAGTGATAATATTTATTAGATGTCATTTACATTATTACAATGACAATTAAAAAAAAAGAATTTTAAAATGGTTGAAAAATTAACCCAAAAAGTTTCTTCAAATGGAAGAATAGTCATACCAAAAGAGTGGAGAGACAAATTAGCTATTAACGATACGAATTTAGTAGAAATGGAATTAAACGAGGATAAGGTAATCCTAATTAGAAAAAAGATTCATCCCCTCGAAATTGAAGATAACCTCTTTGAAGGAGTTTCTCCATTCACGGACGAAGAGCTGAAAGAAGCAAAAAGATCATTGTTTCCAATTAAAGATTAATTACTTTTTGTTGATCTAAAATGACAGAAAAAGCAGTAATTGACGCACAAGTCTTATTTTATTTCCATTATGATTATAAAAAAGTTCCGTTAACGCTTCAAGAACTGAAGAAAAAAGTAATAGATGGAGAAATAACTGTAATAATTCCCATTATTGCAATATCTGAATTATTGTGGAAAATGCGAAAAACTGGTAAAGTAGAAGCGGTTAAAAGGGCTATTGAAAGATGGGAAAAATCTGAAAATGTAATAATTGATGATTTTGACATTGAAATCATCAAATTAATGCTAGAAAACATCAAAAGCCACGAATTACACGACGAGATAATTGCCATGACCTGTAAAAAACACAATACAAATATCATTTATTCTACTGATAAAAAATTTAAGGAAATCTTTAAATTACAACTAAGATCTTGGAAATAGTCTTATTAGAAAATTTTAGTCTCTAAGAGTTTTTACAATTTAAATGATCTCTTTTTTTCTTTTATCATCCCAATTTTGCCCAATTGATTATTATATTGCTATAAAGTTTCACGATCATAAATGTCGGAACCTCTCGCTTTTTTCCTAAAAATCAGCACTCCCTCTTATCTTTATAGCGTTATCGTTTATTTTGATTTGTGCTTGGAACTCAAAAAGACGATAGTTTCGTTGAAAAGAAATTAACCGAAACGGCATATCGCACCCATAATTTTAACACTGTACCGCCCATCATCGGCATTATCGTCTCAGATCAATACGGAAATACCATAACCGTTTTTGAGTATGGTTCAAAAAGCGAGAATGGTTACGGTCCGATTAAGTCTTATCTATCAGAAGGAGATAATAGTCTTCTGGAACTCGATCTAATTTCCATGTATTTGAGTTCATTTCAAATATTTGCGGGACAAACCAACATAAAAAACCTGTCTCATCTTGAAATCTATGGTTCCAACATTAAAGCTCAAATATATTTCTTATTCGATTATATGGTTATTGTTTTTCTAAATTCTCAAACTAATTTGACTTCAAAAGAAAGAGCTCAAGTTTTAAAATACTGCGAAGATAAGTTAACTAAATACAAATACGAATTCGAGAATTTTAACGATGCGAGTTCCAGAGAAGTCCTTAGGATATTGGAAAGTAAGGGTAAAAATTGGCTTAAAAAGTTTAATGTAAAGTATATACAAACATACAAAAACATATATTTAAGAAAACACGAAACTATTGAAAAATCGATGAGTGAAATTGGACTGATAATTCAAAATGAGTTATATGCATACTTGGAATATGTACCTGACGAAATAATAAACAATATTTCTAAGGAAATACAGAACAAAATCCAAGATAAACTCTTTGAAATAAATCTAAATGTGTCGGAAAATTTTAAGAATGAGTAAAATTTCGGGATTATTTCTTTGGGTTTTGACACTTTACGACCAATTCGACCGAAACATAATTAAAAATTTCTTCAAATTCTCCTCTCCGTATCTCATTTTTATCAAAATAAGTTGCTCCTAAATCTTTTGCAAGATAAGGGCCACCTTCTAAGGGTATTAAGGATTTACCTCCTAATCCTACAAGAATTATTGGCGTATCGATATATACATCCTTCAATTTTATTAATTTAAATTTTAAGTTCGTTGCTTTTTTAAATTCTGAATAATACTTTTTAGCTGATTTAAGTGATTCCTGATTCCCTTTTTCATAAAATATTATCATAGCACTCGCACCCTTGTAGTAACGCTCTCTTAGAAATTCAAACCTTTTATTTCCTGATACATTCCAAAACTGTAATTTTATAAAAGATTTATTGTAGGATTCTATTGTTTTGGTGTAGAATTCAACTCCGATCGTTATTCTTTCTCCAGACATCTTAGGAGCGATATGCAAGGAATGAAGTTTCCTTGATTGATAGTCGTCCAATCCAGTTATAATCACTTTAAATAAATAGCCGGGTTCTTTACCCCATTCTCCAAAATAAGTTAGAAATTTTTCAGATTTCCTAATTTTTTTACGCATTTCATATAGTTGACTTCGATCTGTACTTGAAAGGATTACTCCCAAAACGCGTTTTATTATAGCTTTTACTTGACCTCGACTGATTGATTTTTCGAACAAAGTAAAAACATCCATAGAGATTTGAGATATTAACCATTCAAAATCAATCTCTTGAATCCCTAATCTAATTAGGTCCTCAAGTTTTATCGAATTATCAAAATTATCGTTCTTTACAAGAGTGGACTTATTTAGTTTCTTTTTTATAGCATATTTTAATTCCTCTTGTGGATAATTAATTTTTTTTAGAAAACCTACTAATTTTGCAATTTGACCATCGGTAAGGCTCTCAATTTTTTGATTCATTTCAATTTTACCATTATTATATTTAATATTTTCTATGTTAATAAGTAATTGTTAAGAATGGACGTATATAATTATAATGGACTTTTTACATATTTAAATCTTTGTATCAAATTTTTTTTTGCCATAGAATTAGGAAAAAGAAAGGTTTATTATAATTGCAGATCATAATTAAAAAATAATAAAATTAAAAATATATGGAGATGTATAATGGGACTTGGATCAATAAAGGTTAATGGTAAAAAATTCAATGTAAGAGAAGAACTCGGCCATATCAGGTTAGCTATAAATTATATGGATATAATAGATGTGACAGAGCTAAAAGGGCTTGCTAAGTTAAAACATGTTACAGCATTAGATCTTTCAAACAATAAAATTGAAAAATTGAAAGGGTTAGATGAATTAACTAATCTCACGCAGTTATTTCTTAACAATAATCAGCTCCAAGTAATTGAGGGTCTTGAATCTTTGACCAAACTTGATCGCATATTCCTTAATGGAAATCAAATTCATGAGCTGAGAGGACTCGATTCTTTAACCAACCTTCAATGGTTAGAGATAAATAATAATAAGATCACTGAGCTGAAGAATTTAGAATCAATAACTGAACTTATACGATTAACCCTTGTTAGTAACCAGATAAACGAAATAAAAAATTTAGAAAATTTAGCTAATCTCCAAGTCTTGGATCTTAATCGCAATCAGATAACAGAGATCAAGAACTTAGAGGCATTAACTAATCTAAGTAGATTATTTCTAGCTTATAACCAAATCACGGAAATAAAGGGTTTAGATACTTTGACAAACCTTACTGTTTTATATCTTAATAATAACAATTTAACGGAGATTAAAAATTTGGAATCGCTCGTAAATCTCGAAACATTGTATCTTGATACGAATAAGCTTTCTAGTTTAGATAATTTAGAAAGCTTGGAAAAACTTGAAAAACTTAAACTTTTATATCTTAATTTCAATCCAGTAGAAGGAGAAGAAAAACAATTTGCGACAGATGTCCAGGACTTTGAAGTAGATAAGGTAAAAGCATTTTTAGAGTCTTACAAAAAGTGGAAACAAGGAAACGGAAAATAATTACATTTTTTTTTAAAAATTCTTTTTTAATATTTGAATAGTAATTTATCCAATGTTAATTTTAATGGAGATTACGATTAATCCTTAAAGTATTTCGCTAAAAACCATATTTCAAAACCCAAACCTACTAATGCTACGGCAAAAGGAGCAATGTAGTGCACATTTTCTGCAAGAAACCCCCCAATCGCTCCAGTAGGCATCATACCAATCCCTCTGATAAATGCTACAATTCCATAAGATTCAGCTTTTCTGCTATCGTCTAAGTTAGTTAAGGTCATCTGCTCAGAAGGGATAAAAGTAGTTACTGCAATTCCAAAAAATATTTCTCCAATGATTAATCCAGGAAAAGCGAATCCTGTAATCCCCTGGGACCACAAAACTGAAATCAATATGTTCATGGAAAAAAATACCATTCCAAAAATCTGGCTTATAATTAAACTCTTTTTTTCCCCTATCTTATCTGCAATTCTTCCAGCGGGAATCTGGGAAACCATATTTGAGATGTGAAACCATACAGCTATAGAAGCGATTTCTGCAGGTGTGAAATGATAATAAGTTGTCAAACCAGCATTATATATTGATAACGCTATACCCCATACAAATACATCTAAAGTAAAGAAAATAGTAGCTACCTTTATTTTAGGGTTTTGAAAGAGTTTAGTAGCTTTTTTCTGTTTTAGCTCTACAGATTTTATTAAATCTAATTCTCTATGTTTTATAATAGCATCAGGACTTCTAATAATTAAAACTAGAATAAGCCACTCCAAAATTAGAATGATTATGAAAACTTGAAAATAGAATTGATAACTAAACCCTAAATCAAGCATAACTAAGGATGTACCACCAATACTTCCTCCAAAAAATGCGAAGAACACAAGACCGTACATTATTCCCTTTTTATTTTCACCGCTGTTTTCAGATACGAATATTTGAAAATTTAAACTGCTAACCATGGCGCCCAGCATATAAGTAAGCACTCCAACTATGAGAATTGGGATATTATTTGTAAAGATTAATATAATTAATCCAAAAGCGTAAATTGGGGGCCCAAATAACCATATATTCTTAAGACCATATTTATCAGCTAATTTGCCAATAAAGGGCATTGGTAAAAATTGCATTATGCTTGAAATTGAAATTATAATACCTGTGAAAAAGAGAGAGCCTGTAAAATTTACTATGAAAGGTTGTAGAACAACATTAAAAGCACTCAATCCAAATCCATGTATGATATTCATAATGATCTGGGACCATAGATTTCTCCTTCTTACTCGGTCTGATCTATCCGTTGAGGAAATGCTTTCCGATATTTTTTCTCCTCTTTTCATTACATATTTAAATGGAACATGGCATAAATCGTTTGTCTTCAAGGAAATTTAACAAATTTATAAAAAAAGATGAAACTAAAACTAAAAAAATTAATATAAACAATTTGCTATACTTTTATTTAAAACAGAAAAATTTACAATAAAATGTATCAAATTGAGAAAATAGGTGACGATAGTTTTTACATAAAAGCAATTGGAACTTTCCCTTTACCTGTAGCAGAAAGATTTGTAATAGAATTTGAGGATTTAACTAAAGATATTCACGAGAATTTGAATGTAATTATCGACATTACCGAAGCGATTCTTTTACGGATAGAGTCAATCGATACAATCTTAGATTTATTAAAACGAAATAATGAAAAACTTAACAAATCTGCATTTATAATCTCGAAAAATCCACCATTAGGCGTAGAATTCAAATATCTTCTAGAGCACGCTGAATCTTCTAAAAGGAAAATCGTATCCAACCTTGAGGACGCCAAAGAATGGATTGGTATTGAAGATATAATTTTTAAAAAGGATTAATGAAAGATTATTTAACGACTTATTTTTATTTAGTTAAGTTTTCGCTTTCTTTTTGAAATGCTGAAATTAAAATAATCCCAATTACAATTACAATGATTCCAATAACTTGAATCCAGCTAATACTTCCATTTAAAGTTAAAACACTCATTAAGGAAGCCAAAATAATGCTAGTAGAAGTAAAACAAGGTACAACTTGATTAGCTTTTGCTTTAGTAAAGGCGTATTGAGTTATAAGCAAAGTTGATGGCGCAAAAATAAATGTAGCTAATGTGAAATATAGTGTCATTTCGGGAATAGTTGTAATCCGCTTTGAAACAGTTTGCAATGCATTAGTGGTTCCTGCTGTAAGCGCAATAATTATTCCAACGAATTTATAATCATTTAATTTAGATATAAAAATAAAAATCGACTCAATTACGAGAATAATTATAGAAAAACACAAGAAAAAAAGTAGGTTGAAATTACTCATGTTAAGGCTTCCAACATTTATGTTAAACAGTGTTACTAAAACAGTTCCTATAATTATGAAAAAAACACCGCTAATTTCAATAGGGGTTATATGTTCTTTTAAGATATAATAAGAAAAAAGTAAAAGAATAATTAGCCCAACACCTTCTAATGGAGCTACGATATTAATTGGGGCAAAAAATAAAGCAGCCCATTGGATGAACATGTATAAACTTGTTAAAATAGTTCCAACGACCCATATTCCAGAATTTTTTTTCTTAATAGAGTTTTCTTCTTTAAAACCTTCAATTGCATACTTTTGGATTCCTTTCCCTATATCAAGACAGATATAAGCAATTATTCCAATAATTAATCCAATGACAATATTTTCATTAGCCATTTTAAACACATCTCTTTCAAAGGCAATTTAACGCCTTAATAAATGCTAAAATTCAAAAGAATCCATGATGTTTTTTAACTCGTTTTTGACCTCAGGTTTTTTTAAGAGTTCTTCAATATTCTCAGGGGCGGAGTATACATCAAAATCTTTCAATTTTAAATTTTTGCGGACTTCTTGTTCAATCTTGTTTATTTCTTGTTTCATGGCAAAATATTTTATAATTTTGAATTTAAGTTTTGAGACTTTTCCAGACCATTCTTTTGCAAATTTTCCAGACGCTATCTCATCATAAGACCTTTGCATTTTCTCTTCCAAAGGCAGATTTATATATCTAACTCCTCTTGACATTGCTCCATATTGAGAAGTATGAGAATGGAAATTTGTTTGCTTCACGAGACCTATTTGAGCCATTTTTTGATAAGTATATGACATTTCATTACTCATGTACATTTCAATAAGAACTGCCTCAGGAGGAAGACCATTTTTAATTAAGACTTTAATGCATGTTAAAAGAACTCTTCCAAATGCAGGACCAAACGCCTGTTCATTGAACAAATCTAATATAGCTTCTTGTTTCATTGATATTTCAACACCCCCTTTTTTCAGAGTTCCTAGTGCTTTTGCAAGTGCTAATAATATTTGTTTAGCATTTCCAGTTACTTCTTGATGTACTCCAATAAAGCTGTAAAAACCTTCTCCATTAAGGTAATTTTCTCTGACACCAACACCTATCATGCGCGGAGCGATCATTATTACATCAATGTTATCTGGAGGATTTATGAGATTGAAAGCAATGTTATATCCACTTGCAAAATTTATACAAGCTCCATCCTTAAGATTTGGCACAATTTCTTTTTCAAACATTTCGGGCATGGTCTCGTCTGGAGTTAGTAGAAAGACAATATCTGCGCGCTTTACAGCCTCAGAGATGTTGAATATTTTAAAACCATCCTTCATAGCCTTTTCTTTGTAAGAATCTTCTTTATTACCAATTATCACATCTAGACCGCTGTCTCTTAGGTTAAGTGCTTGAGCCCTTCCTTGATTTCCATACCCTATTATTGCAATTTTCTTATCTTTTATCTTTTCTAGATTGGCATTATTTTCGAAATATATGTTTGTTTCAGTCATTTTGAAATTCTCTATTTTTTTTGCATTATCAAATATTTTTTATAATTCTTCATTCATTTATAAAACTACGCGAAACTTATTTAAATAATAAAAGCAAAATCTAATTTATGTTAAGAAAATTAAGATTAAGGTACAGAGTTCTACTATTTTTTATAATCTTATTGTTATCTTCAAATATGATAATGTTTTTTGTATTTAATAACCTTGAATTGATTGATGTCCCTCACGATGCTGACCGAAAGTCTAATGGAAATACATTAATAGTATCTGCTTCTTTTTCTGAAATGTTGAATCACTTAAATAGAATTGATGATCTAAATCCAGTAGAACCGAATAACCCTGCCCATAAAGTATACGAAGTCGATCCCGAGGGAAATGTAATCTGGGAATTAAGGGGATTGGCATATCCTCACGAGGTTTTAGAATTGCCTAACGGGCATTTATTAATTGCCGATACGGGTTATAATAGAGTAATAGAAGTGAATTACCCTAATAAGAGTATAATTTGGAGTTGGGAGCCCGCACAAATAAATTGGACAAAAGTTAATCCTGAATGGGGCCCCGATCATTATTATAATAATCCTTTAACTTATGACTGGTCCCATCTTAACGATGTGGATTTTAAACAATATAGTACCTGGAATTCATGTTTAATTTCTATAAGAAATTTTGATTTGATAATAGAGGTTAATTACACCGCAGATTTTAACGACCCAAATAATTCAGATAATATAATCTGGTGGTATGGTGATTACGAAAACCACACTCTCTTATTTAGACAACATAATCCCGATTATTTAGATAGTGGAAATATAATTATCTCTGATTCTGGAAACGATCGAATTATTGAAATTAATTATACAACAAAAGAAGTAGTGTGGAAGTTAGACCAAGGATTGAATTGGCCGAGAGACGCTGACGAGCTGTATAATGGAAATATATTAATTACAGATAGTAGTAACAGTAGAATTATAGAGGTTAATAAAGACAGTAAACAAATTGTGTGGAGTTTTGCTCAAGATTTAATTATTCCTTACGAAGCAGATTTATTAGATAATGGAAATATCCTAATTAGTAGTGCTTATAACGGAATAATTTTAGAGGTAAATAGAAATGGAATTATTGTATGGAAGTACGGTTTTTCTATAGTAAAATCCCTAATTTACCTTAATTCTATCATTTCAATTGCAATTTCTTCAATTGTTCTTTATTATAGGTACGAAAAAATTAAACATTATAAGAGAGCCTCTAAAAAAATTAAAAAATTAGATTATTTTGTTCTTATAACCTTTTGTTCTTTCCTAATAATAGGGATTTTGATGTTAATCTTCTATAGCCAAATTTTAGCTGCAGTTGCTAGGTTTGCCTATTTATCGTTAGGAGCAGAATCTTTTTAAATTATCATTAGTCCTTTTCATCATTAATATTAATTGTATGGATAAGCATTAAAAACATGATGTTAAGGCAACTCTAACCTTGTTTTACACAATTTGATGGCTTTCGGATTATTATCTACTCCAATCCATTTTCTATGTAGCTTTTTGGCAACTGATAGAGTTGTTCCAGAACCACAGAAAAAATCAGCAAATATATCTCCTTCATTTGAAGATGCTAAAATTATACGCTCGAGTAATTTTTCGGGTTTTTGAGTAGGATAACCTAAATATTCCTTCGATCTAATCAGATATATCTATTTGTCTCCTAGGCTTCCAATAACCGCGATTAGGTTTATTAATATTCCATTTTTTACAATATTGACTTATTAAAGCAGTAGATATTGATACTTCGTATAATTTTTTATGGTTAATTGCAATATCCTTTAATGGCATTTTCCAAACGAGTTCTTCAAGTTGTTCTTTAGTAAATCGAAACTTTTTTCGTTTATTAGCATATTTAGCTAATATCATAACCTTCTCTTCTTTTGTTTTGAAAACTTTTCTCTTTCTCGGTAGACTATTTTTAAAGTTGTTCATCATTTCGTTAAAAATTTCCGCACCCAAGCTCATACGCCATGCAGAACCCTTAATTAGTCTACCCTCAAAAAAAGATTCTGACTTTGTAAATCTGATTTTATGGATTATGTTATATTTCTTCTTAATCTGTTTTAAAAATATTTTGCTGCCAGATATGATAGCTGTCTCTCCTTGAATCCCATCTCCATCGTAAAACCCAAGTAGAAACGCTAAATCAAGTTTTCGTTCCCCAAATTCAGGTAATTCAATATTTTTTGATTTCATTTTTCCTATAATCTCTTCTCTTTCTTTATTAATATCTTTAGTAAACCGATCGACTAAGTGCTTAACAAATACTCTACTGGATGTATATATCATAATTAAATTTCTTTCTTTTCTTATATGTTTATGCTTTAGATTATATCCAATATCTGCCGTGAACCTTTTGATTAAAATAATGTCTTCATTGCTAATTTCTACTCCAAATTTAACAACATTATTTGTTTTGTCTTTGTATAAATATCCTTCAGCGAATATCCAACCAAGCCAATAAGCTTTTTTTTTTGTATCAATATTCTTAAAGTAATTAAATTTGAGATCAGGATGAAAATTCATAATTAAATTTTCTGAATTGCTCCATTTTAATAGGTTAGAATCTTGATATTTGATTATAAATTTAATAACGTCCTTATTTTTGTCTCTAAAATGATTTTTCAAATTATTTTTGTAACTTTCTATGAATTTCTCCGCTATTTGATATGAAATACTTTTTCTTGAAGAATTTTTTAATGTTTCAATATGCGATTTTGCCTGTCCTAAAATCAGACTTAAGTTTTCATCAGATAATACCTTAATATGAAGAATCTTTTTTATTTCTCTTTTTAAATCTTTAATTAGCATAAAGATATTGTAAGTTTGGTTATTCATTCCCGCTTTCTTTCTATTTTTTAAATTTTAACTGATAATCATCAAATTAATAATAATGCAAAATCCAACTCCTTATCTAATGAAATTTAATGAGTTTTTCATTAGCAAAAAATTTAATCATTAACATTGATTTGAATAATTATTTTCGTTCATATTATCAAAAAACTAAGATTTTTAACTTTTAAAAAAAGTAGAGCTCATAAAATTAGTAAAAATAAAGCTTTTATTTATCCAAATCGTTAATTAGGTAAAGTTTCTATAGCTATGAAGTATAAAAATCAATATTTAGAAATAATTTTTCAATTTTTATACAATTTATTGGAAGTATCGGCTATGTAAGCTTTTATTAAAACTTGCTCATTTTTATTAATTCTATACAAATCATAGACTTTTTTATTCAGATCCTCTATTAAATTATCAATTCCTATATTTTGTTTCTCACAATTTATTATTTTTGATATGCTTTCTTCAATTTCTTCAATTATATTTAAATCAGTTTGATTTAAAGAAGCTCTTTTCACTATTAATGGTAAATTTTTAATAAAATTTGCTCCAATTTCAATTTCGAAATCTTTTTTTTTTCCGACAACATCAATATAATATCTCATTAGTTCAGAATTTAGTATCGCAACTACATATTTTAATGAAAAAGCAGTTGATTTTTTTTTAGTTATAAAATATGTATTATCAACCCAAGTATGATCATCATTATAAATAAAATTGTAGGTTAATCTATTAATCCGATAAGCAATATAGATGATTTCATCATATTTATCTATATTTTTATCACTATCATTTTTTATCTCAACAATATCATTTTTAGAAACATTATTACTTATTAAGTATCTATTTAAAGTTTTATCATTCCAAGCTTCTCTTAAATTATGTAGTACTATAACATATTTATCATAAATCGTATCAACTGAAAATTTTTTAATTTCACCCATTTTTCGATATTTTCTTAAATATTTTTCAGGAATATTGTTTGGTGTTCCTTCAAATGTTAATATTGGTTTATGTTTTTTTCTAAATGAATTTGAATATTGATTACAGTTATAATCATCTCTTAATTTAGTTTTAATTCTTTTTATTTTCATAAATAATTCTTTTTGCTCTTTTGGAACAAAAGCCCAATTTTCATCTTTTTCCCAATTATCAATATTAAATTTTCCAATTTCAGTTAAATATTCAACTAAATTACCAGATTTTGATTTCAAGGTAAAATCCTCTCTACTAAGGAAAACTATAAAAGAGCCATTACTTTTTTTCGTGCGCTCTTTTGTATATGATAGAATTAAGTTATTAATATCTACTCCTTTAAAAATAAGATGCTCTCTAAAATCGATAATTTTTATTAAATTTACTTGTTCCTTGAGAAATTTTTTTAAATAATTTGCATATGCTGATTCTAACCAATACCTTGAAGTAATAAAAGTAAAATGCCCGCCTGGGCGTAACAATTCATAACTGCGCACAATAAAGTCATAATAGATATCTCCTTGACCATGATGATATTTCTTTAAAATACCGAGTTTTCCAATAACCTTTTGTTCTAACTTTGGAGCAGAAGTAATCCGAAAATATGGTGGATTTCCAATAATTAAATCAAATCCGTTATTTTTTTCAAAAACTTCTGAAAATTCCATGATCCAATGAAATACATTGAGATCTAAAATTTCAGCTTTAATAATTTTTAGTTTTTCCTTTTCTAGTTCATTAATTATAGCTTTATTTAAATTGCCATTAAAAATATTTGTAATTTCATCAATTTTATTCTTGACAATCTTGTGTTCTGAAGGATTTTTTAGAGAATAATAATTTTTTATTAAAGTAACTCTTTTTAAAAAATTTTTTATCAAATCTGCTTTAGTTTGCCAAGAACTAATGTCCTCTTTATCGATTTTAATTGTTTCTATATTAGTATATCCAACTAAAGAATTTCCTTTTCTTATATTAAAATCTATATTTGGTAGTGGCCCTTCATCTCCTTTTTGAATTATCCATAACCATAATCTTAATTTACAAATATCTATAGCAACTTCTTTGATATCTACTCCATATAAATTTCCTTGAATAATCTCCTTTTTAATCTTAGTATCAGTTTCATTTATATCTAATTTTTTTAATATTTTTTTTCTTATATGAAAAAGTTTATTTCCACAACTTAAGAGAAATGCACCAGTTCCAACTGCAGGATCACATATTTTTATATTTTTTATAATAGTATTAAAAATTTTTTTAAGGATTAGATTATTGAAATTAAAAATATCATTAAAATGGTCAATATACTTCCATTGAGTGTCATTTTTCTTTTTTAAAAAATCAATAATTTTTTCTTTTAGATAATTTTCAATAATATCATTTGCCATAAATTCGGTTATTACTTGTGGAGTATAAAATACACCACTTTCCTTTCTATCTTCAATTGTTTTTTCCAAAATATGCCCTAAAATTTCAGGATCAATAGTATTATCAATATAATAATTATTTTCATTATATTCATATTCTTTTTTAAAATGGAATGTTCTCAGAAATTCTATTGCATCAACATATGCATCCTTGCGAATTTTTAGACCTTTGTAATCAATAGGTTTTTTCCTAAATAAACCTCCATTCAAAAAAGGAATTTCTTTATATTTTTTTGGGATATTCTCTCTCTCTTTTGGAGGTGTATTTAAAGTTTCAAAAAATAATTGATTAATACGATTATAAAAATCCTCTGGATTAGTATCTTTTAAAAAATTAAGAATATCCTCCTTTATTATTCCATATTCCGTTAAAATCCTTATAAAAATAAGGCGAGTAAAATTAATTCTAATAAATTTTTCCTTTTCTTCTTTCGATGATGTATTTAATACATTATTAAATAAACAATTCTGCTTAGAAATTACTCTTCTTTCATTATTTTTATCAATATATTCTCCTCCGTGAATTAAAGCTACATACCAATTATAAAATTTTTCTGTAATATCGATACTCTCTTCAAGAGGCGGTTTAAATGCTTTTTTAACATTATAGATATTTTCCATTAATTTTAATGCGCTTTTAACAGTGAGATCCTGTTCAATAACTCTAATTTCATCTCTTATTTGTTGAGTTGTTATAAAAATCCAATCTTTTCCATTTGTAACTAGTGCATCATGATATTGACCAATGCTTATATCAGATATCCAAACTTTAGCTTGGTTCACTCCATGTTCTTTCTTTGCCCTCAAATCCTCATTGAAAGGTTCCCATTCAATTAATACATTTTTATTGACTTTTAAATCCCTTGATCCAATAAAAGCATCTGGTTTTTTGAGTCTTCCTAAACTGGTTTTTTTATGAATTTCAGCTTCAAAATCAATAAAAGGAAGAAATTTTTGAATCAATGGCTCTATTTTTCTTCTAGTGTATGGTTCGGGATCACTTTCTACTCTTAAATAATGTGATTTCAATGCCTTTCCATTTTTAATTTTTTCTTTATATTCTCTTTTGACTTTTTCTAATATTGCATCTTGAAAATTAGCTAAAATCTGTTCATTAGAGAGATTTTCATAATTAACTATTGCAGTAGCCATAGACTTTTACCTAGTTTTGTTTATTTTTTTTTTAGGAAAATTATTTTTTAAAAAAGATTTTACTATCTTGTATATTATACTCTTTACGACATGTAAAAAAATGAATAATATTCATGTGATAAAATTCTAAAAAATATTTCTAACCCTATAGAAGAATTAAATATAATTAGAATAAATTAAATATTATGCCAAAAGAAGAACGGTTAAATAAGAATTTCTTGGATGAGTTCCAAGATTACGATTTTTCAAAAATAAAAGAAAATAAAATCTTTTTAGTAGGTTCTATGCGATTTAAGGATTATTTTGTTAAGATCGAGTCAATTTTACAAATTAATTATAAAAAACTTGTCGAAATCTGTTCGGTTGACGGATTATTAAATAAAGAAAGATTTTCGGTGGAAGAATGGGACAAACTCCAAGAGGTTGCCCTAAGGAAACTACACGATCAAGACGCAATTTTAGTACTTGATGTCAATAAATATATTGGAGATCAATCAAAAGAAGAAATTGAATATTTTCAAGTAAAACTAAAAAAGCCAGTATATTATTTTTCCAAACTTAAATTAAATTAATTTTTAATTTTCTTTTTATCAAGGAATCTCGTCTATTCAATAAATAAATCCCTTAAAAATCAATAATTTGGTGAAGTCGAGATATTTTAAAGGATAGATTAAATTTTAGACATAAGTAGATCGATTGAAAAATTTAACGATAAAAACTAAGGGTTATAACCAAAAATGGAATTGTTCCAAGTTTTTTGGGACGATCAAAGGAAATTGTTTTTAGAATTTAAAAAAAACGATGAAGAACAAGTTCAATTTCTTCCAGATAAGATTAAACGATTGAATTTCCAGTTTGAAGTATCTAAGATTGTTAAACAAGAGATTTATTACAAGCAATCTCCATCGCTGGTTTCAATAAAAAAAATTTATCACTCAAACGAGTTTCTATGTTTTACAATTGAATTAGATGAAATTCAGGGTTATACAGATATCCAGATTAAAGTTTTAAAACTAACGATATATCTATATTCTGGGCACCGAATCGAGTATATATTTTCAGAGAAATTTAACATATTAGACATTGGAATTAACGACGATTGCTATGATGGTTTTCAATTTATAGATCTAAGTTTAGGTAAAGGTCAAAAAAGAAAAGTCACTCAAGAAAGAGTAGTACAATCGATTAAGACGGATTACAACCAAAATAAAGAAGAAAGAACAATAATTTACGAAAAAAATAGTATTGAGAGTATTTCTGCTGATCAATCTGTAATTTCAATGATGAAAGAGAGCAACGATACTTTAAAAAACATAGAGCTATATTTAAAAAATCTCACCTTAACCATGCAAAATATGTCGGTTAACCCCATATCTTACGGACCGCCAATACACACGCCCCAGAGAGTTTTGGGACCGGGTATCGAAAGAATTAAAAGATCTGAATTACCGTCATTGATACAGAGCCGAGGATCATCAGCTAAACTTTTAGTGATAAAAGAAATGAAAACAAAATTCAGAGAAATCACAGAGAAAAACAAAGGCTTTAGTGTTACAGATATTTTAAAACCAATGAACGAGGATGAACTTAAAGCTATCGTATTGAGCGATGAGGAATTAAGGAAAAAGGAAGAAATCGCAATCAATAACCAAATTAAAAGATTTAAAAAAAAGCAAGAACAACAAGAACATAAAGAAAACAAAATCAAATTAAAAAAATTAAATAAACCAAAATAAGCTATTAATGAATACCGAACTCAATTTTTTTAACTCTATTTTACTAATGATTTTAATTCATCTTCTAAATCTTTTGTCTTTTGTATATATTTGTACATTGAATAAGTTCCAATTATTCCAACAACGCTAATTAAAATTAAAGGGGGTAAAAAAAACACTGCTATAAATCCCGCAACAATGAACCAGAGAAACATCCAAAAAGCCCAATGATTATCTTTTCTAGACTCTATTTCTGATGTTAATTGAAAGATTTTTCCTGTAATTGGATTTCTATTTTTTTGCGCTTTTTCAGTTCTTATACATGAAGAACACATATGGTTATAGTTATCATACTGGTAATCATCAATAGGTTCTCCACAAATTTTACATTTATACATTTTTCATCCCTAAAATGGGTTCTTTATTTCTTTCTATTTTATAATAAATAATAATTATTCTATAATAAAAGAAATGGAAAATTAGATAGTTAAAAAATCGAGTAAAATTCCAATCCAAAACACATAAATAAATTCTGTGGAAATTTCTCTATTTAAAAAAATATTAGAGAAATTATCATCATAACTATATTCATTATTAGTAAAAAAATCCATCCTATAATAGCATTTAAAGTGAAATTCTCAAGATTGATTAAAGAGGCTAAAATAATGAGTAATGCACCAACCATTATGATTATCGCAGGAAAATTTAGTGAAATAATTCTTAATTCTTTTATAAATCTTGAGTCTATAATAAATCCAAACATCATATGGAATGTGCCTATACCAATTAATGCAGAAATAGCGCTAAAGTCGCGAGATAGGTAGAAAGTCAATCTGCATGTGTTTTAACTGCGGCAGAGCCGACCGAGACATGTATTACAACCACTCGTACCGTGCATGGTTCTGCATCGAAAGCGTGAAGTCCCTTCGGGAAGGCTATGCAAAGATGAAGGTTAAACAAGCACGCGGAGAGTACATTTACGACCTCAATGATGAGTTCGGTCAAAGCTTTTTCTAAATGTACAGATGAAAGACAAAATGAAAATTAAACGCAAAAGATTTTATGTTTTTGAGTTTTTCTTATTCTAAGATATTTATAAAAAAAAGAGACTGCTATACAAAAATAATTTGCCATGCCAAGCATTCTTCCTTCGGCGGGCATATTTTGAGTTAGTTTCCTTAATGAGACTTGAAAATAAAGCAGAGAGCGGAGAGAAAACACGTTTGTTATTAAATTACTTTATTGGTACCGCTGGAAGCGGAAAAAGTACTTTAACAGGATTATTTAAAGATTATGTTATTAATAGAAATCCTGATATTTCGGCTATTACTTTAAATTTGGACCCTGGCGTTAAAAGAATGCCTTATACCCCCGATATAGATATAAGAGACTTCATCGTTCTTGAAGAAGTAATGGATAAATATGAGTTAGGGCCAAACGGAGCCATGATCTTAGCTTCTGATTTAATGGTTAACTTTCTAGACGATTTAAAGTACGAGATTGACGAATACAATGCAGATTGGGTATTTGTAGATACTGCTGGACAGCTCGAACTTTTTGCTTTTAGGGAAACGGGACCTTTAATTGCAAGCTCATTAGGTTTTGGATCAATTCAAAAGGCAGTTTCTTTTCTTTTTGATTCAAACTTAGTCCTCAGACCTAATGGATTCATCTCTACACTACTTTTAGCTGCCTCAGTACAATTTAGGTTTAGAAATATTTCCCAAATTAATGTTTTATCCAAAGTTGATCTATTAGGCGAAGATCAAATCGATATGATTGTTAATTGGAGTCAAGACTTTCGAGCGTTAGAGGATTCCACAAATGAAAGAGAAAGTGGTTTAATAAGGGAGTTATCTATGTTAATCTCAGATGTATTCGTTCAATTAGGCTCCACTTCAGAGTTGATCCCCTGCTCAAATAAAGAAGAATATGGGCTCGATCTATTATTTGGCTATTTACAAAGAATTTTCGATTCGGATGAGTCAAAGTTTTATTAAAATTAAATGATTTAAAACACTATATAAATTAAAAAGATAATATTTCAAATTAAAATATGAAAATTATTGGTCCATGTGCGGGTATTGGTTCAAGATTACGCCCATTTACCTTAAGCAAACCTAAAACGTTCATAAATGTTGCTGGTAAGACGGTGTTGGAACACATCCTTAATAAGATTAGCGATACATTTGATTCAAAAACGGAATTAATTTTAATTGTCGGATATAAGAAAAGACAAATAATAGAATTCGTTAAACAAAAGTATAGCGATAAGTTTAAGTTAACTTTTATCGAGCAGATACCTAGAGGTTATAATGACGACGTCCCCTTTTATTGGGGCTTAGGTGAAGCCGTATATTTAGCAAATTCAAGGTTTGAAAAACACACACACACACATAAAGAAGCTGATAAACGGGAAGGCTCGTTAATCTTCTTAGCAGACATGATTCCAATTGACGATCTTTCTTACTTAATGTATCGATATTACGAATCTGATATAGATGGAATTATTACAATAATGGAGGTCCCAAAAAAAGATGCAAGCTCTTACGGTGTTGTTGTCGTGAATGATAATTCACTTATTCAAAAATTAGTTGAGAAACCAAAAGAATTTGTATCCAATTTAGCTATAGCTGGTATATACGCATTTTCTCACTCTGCAACCCAAGCTCTCTTTGATAATTTAAAAACATACTTAGATAAAAGAGTGGACGGATCTAAAGAGGTTTATTTAACCGAAAGCTTACAAAACTTAATCGATAATGGATTCAAAATCGCAGCAGTTAAACTTAAAAAAGGAATATTGGATTTTGGAAGACCTTCTGAAGTGTTGAACGGTAACAAGTATCTTTTAGACCAAAAATCGGTCAACATCGAAGATTTTCAAGAGTTAAATGTCGTTTCTGAAAAGTCGTTCATAAAAGGTCCTGTGTATATAGGGAAGAATACCAAAATTTCTTATTCCGTTGTTGGACCATATGTTTCGATTGGTTGCGATTCTAATATTGAAAATTGCATTCTAGAAAATTGCGTTATTGAAAAGAATACAACTTTAAAAAATGTGATCACTGAGGGTTCAATCATAGGAAGTAATGTAAGAGTAGAAAATATTACAAAAAATAATTTAATTATTGGAGACAAAAGTATTTATTGATAATAGATTACTCTTTTTATAAAATAACAAATGAAAAATAATTATCATGCCATATAATATAGCGTTTGATGTGGCCCACAAGCCGCGTGGAAAGTTGGACGAGAATCTAACGGAATTACGAGACTTTTTAAATGCGAACGATTATGTTTGTTATAATTTCTTAGAAGCGCCGATTACCCGAAATTCTTTAAAATCTTTTGATATTTTAGTGTTTGTTTGCCCAGATTTTGCAAAAATCTCTTCGATGGAAATAACTGAAATTAGCAGTTGGGTTAGAGAAGATGGGGGTGGGTTATTGATGCTGTCTCATGCAGGGGGCGATAGAGGAAGAAATAGTAACTTAAGCGAATTAAGTCAAACATATGGAATAATATTTGAAAACGATCAAGTACTAGATAAAACTTATAATTTAGGCTTGGAAAATATGCCTATAGTTACAGCCTTTATTCCACCACATCCAATTACAAATAGTATTAGTTCTTTGTGCTTTAGATCTGGATGTTCGCTTTCGTTAGTAGGTAGTTCGATTTCTATTGTATCCTCAAACGAAACCTCAGAACCTTTTTCTACTCCCTTAGTTTGTGTTGCTGAACCCGATAAAGGAAGGGTATGTGCCATAGGAAGTTATGAATTGTTTAGAGACAGAGTTGGAGGGGGTTTCGGTAACGATGAGCATCCAAATTTAGCGTTTAATATTTTTTCATGGTTAGTTTCAGATTATAGAATGGAATTGCATTCGAGTGGTGCTATCCCCGAGATTGCTCCTCAAGAGATAACATCTACAACACAAACAATGGATTACCAAGCGCCACCAATTAGTTCTGCAATAACTGAAAGGAAAAATGTAGATATCAATTTTTCTATGAAAATATCAAAAAAAAGTGAATTAATCGATTTGCTAAAGATTTTTCAAAATCAAATTGATACAATAAAGACTACAATCGACAAACTAATTAGAACCGCTACTTCTTCGGAAACCGCGATTACAGAATTGAATGAACCCTCATCTAATAAAATTGAAAAAACAACAAGTGATGCTTTAGACGAATTAATAGCCTCAAATGAACCCCTAACCGATCTACCCAAAAGACCTGAAAGTTTAGACCAAAATGAGGACGAATATTTTATTGGACTGCCAAGACTCGATGTCTCCGATAAATTAAAGCCTGCTCCAAAACCAAAAACTAAAAAGAAAGTTAAAAAGAAAGATTTATTAGCCGAAAAGAAGGGACTAGAAAGTAAACTTAATTCTGTTCGAAACTTACTTGATTTTGTAGAAAAGAAATATAAAGCCGGACAAATGGATAAGAAATCTTACGAAAAACGGGCTAGCCAACTGAAGAATGATTTGAAGGCAACTAAAAACAAAATTGAAGAAATTGATAAACAACTATAAAATACAAAGTAAGGTTTATATTCATTAAATTCTATATTTTTGGCTTAAATTCGTCAGGAACGTATGGTTGAGCGTATTTATTTACAATTTCGAAGAACTCTTTATCCCCCACTCCTTTTGTAACTTTCTCTAATTCTTGCTTTATTATCTTAAACGACTTTCTTAATTCCTTTTTAGAAGTCTCCTCGTGTTTCTTTTTCACTTCTAAAACAATTCGTTTAATAATTTCTTCTGGAATATCTAAATCTAAAACCTTAATTTTTTGTTGTAGTGCATTTAGGATTGATTTAGACCCTGAGAATTTTCCTAAATAGAATTTCCTTCTTCTACCTACTATATGGGGGTTGATTGGTTCATACGTTAATGGGTGTGCTAAAATTGCAGCAATGTGAAGTCCGCTTTCGTGACTAAAAGCGTGTTCACCAACTATAGCCTTGTTTAAGGCTAATGGTTGGCAAAAGTATTTCTCGCAAATTTCACTTAATTCTGGTAATTTTGTCAAATCTATACCTGTTTTAATACCTATCCGTTCAAGATTCGTAGCAACCTCTTCTAAAGCGGCATTTCCTGCTCTTTCGCCGTAACCATTTATACATGTATGTGGATAAGTGCATCCCTCAAATACGCCTGTAATAGTATTAGCAACCGCTAAGCCAAAATCGTTGTGCGTGTGAATACCCATTGGAATTCCTTTCTTTAGTGGTTTTATAACTTCATTTTTTATTCGCTTAATCAAATACGAAGTAGAACACGGTGTTAAAACGCCTACTGTGTCTCCAAGAACGATCCTTTCTGCCCCGGCTTCTATTGCTGTTTTGAAAACATTTACCAAATGATTAAAATCGCATCTAGTGCCATCTTCTGAAACCCAATTGACTTTAAATCCGTTGTCTTTCGCGTAATGAATGGCTTCTTCGATCATCTCTAGTTGCTGTTCAGGTGTTTGCTTTAAAGTTTTCCTAAAAATTGGAGAAATTGGCATGAAAATAACGATTTCTTTAAGATCTACATCGATACATGCATTAATATCTTCCTTCTTTGGACGAGCAATTCCAAGGATAGTAGCATGTTTACAATTTTCATTTACTATTGCTTTAACGATCTTCTTTTCGGTTTTTGAGACTGCTGGAAACCCAACTGCGATTAATTTAACTCCTATCTCGTCCATCAATTTTGTTAAATGGATTTTTTCGTCTAAGGTAAGATAAACGGTAGGACTTTGTTCTCCATCTCTCAATGTTTCGTCCCAGATACAGACTTTAGAGGGAAGATCAAGTTTTTGCTCTTTTAAAGCGACTTTATTATAATCAATTAAAAGTTCTTCTAATTCCTCTTTTGTAAATTTATAGCTCATCTTTCATTACTAGTGAGGGCAAATTTATTAATAGTAAAAATTATCTAAAACAAATAAAATTGTTTATTGATTTTTAAGAAGAGAAAGATTATTTTTAATTTCTTTGCATGGAACTATTAATAAAAGCAAAAATTAGTTAAAATTATTTTTTTCGATAAATAATAAAAATGTGATATAATTTTGTTCTTTTTAAGTGTGCTCACACCCACACCCACATTCATGCGTGTCAGGTGGATCTGGTTTGCAACCTGTTTCTAGAATTTTAATTTTAAAGATTAGCGTTTTTCCTGCCATTGGATGGTTCATATCAAGCGTTACAAACTCGCCATCGACCTCCTTAATCCAGACCACAGATTGTGCCCCGTTAGCATCAAATGCGTTCAACATCATCCCCGGTTCAGGATCAATATCTTTTGGAAGTTGATCTGTTGAAATAGTTTGAATTAATTGTGGATCGACCTCACCATAAGCTTCAGAAGCTTTTAAAGTAATAGTAAATTCATCTCCAACATATTTACCCATAACCGCGTTATCAAAACCTCGAATTAATAAACCAACACCAACTTCAAACTTCATTGGTTTTCCTCCTTGAAGTTCAGTACTATCAAATATCGTTCGATCTTCTAATCGCCCTTCGTATTCTACTTTAATTATATCGCCCTTCTTAATAACCATTTTAGATTCCAACTTTTTAGATATTAATAAAATAATGGAAATAATGTTTATTACTTAACGGTTTATCTTTTAAAAATTCTAATCTTATTAATAATAATTTCATGGAGTTTTCAATTGCTCTCATCGACTATATCTATTTAAAAAGGAATTAGAAATCGCTCTTGTTTGTAAGGCTTCAAATCTTTTTTTTTCTCTACTTGGAGATTGATGATAAGCCCTTTCAATAGCTTCCATAAACCCAATACCATCTCCAGTAATACTATAAACGCCAAAATCAACCTTTTCTATCAGTTTAGCATTTATTAGATGCGATAGATGATTTGACAACGCTGTTTTTTTTAACTTTATTTTATTCATTAATGCACCAAACGAATGAGTTCTCTTTAGTAAAAAAATTAGTATTTTTAGTCTTTTTTCATTTCCTAATGATTTTGCAATCGTGACAATCTCTTTAAAAGATTCTTCAATACAATCGATTAAATCGTCATACTGGTTTTCAGAATTCATTCATTATCACTTTCATTCCTTTTTTTTATAGGTATATACCAATCAATCTCAGATTCTTTATCCGTGAGACCCTTATATCTAGGATGTTCATAAGCTTCAATTATATAAGGATAAGATTGTTCATATTCCGAACTCGGCAACCATTCACTATAAATATTACCACAAGTCTTAAAATCATCTGCTTTAGTAGTGAAATTTAAATACTTCGTTTTTGGAAGTTTCTTAATAATCATCTCTAATGGTACGAATTCGAACGAAAATACCTCAATTCCTACAAAAATATAAAAATTCTTAGTATCCTGAAATTCCTTAGGTTCAATATGGACTTCATATCCGATATTTGGATTTACATTATTTTTATTTAGGAAATTCTTATATGTTTTTGCAAGATTCATATATCTTTTCCATAAGAGTCCTATCTCATTTTCATAGCTCCATGGAGGCGCAAAATGGAATGGATTTCCATAATAAATACATCCAAGAAGATTGAATATTTTCTCTTCTGTGATAATTGGTTCCATTTTTTTCGTTCAATATGAATTGTTTAAGCTTAATTATAGATAAGATATTAACCTTTAAAAATCTGCCTAAAAAAAATGAACATAATCCTAGAAATTTAAATACTATGTACAGTTAATATTTCTTACTAACTAAAAATGGTAAATTTGTATGAAAGAAAAAGAATATAAAATTAAACCGGTTGGCTATGTAAGAATTGAAGGAGATGACCCAATAGAAGCTAATTATTTCATAGATGTTCTAGAACCGTATCGATCGGCCTTAAAAGAATTAGATAAATTCAGTCATGTTATGATTTTTTGGTGGGCGCACGAAATGGATAAAGAAGAGTATAGAAATGTTGATGATTGGGCAATTGATGTTCCATATGCGGAAGGCGCACCAACCACAGGGATCTTTGCCACAAGAGCGGAATATCGACCAAATCCAATGGGATTAACTACATGTGGTATTTTAGATGTAGATAATAAGAAAGGGATAATTAAAATTGAGGGAATCGACGCGTTTAATGGAACTCCCGTTTTTGACTTAAAGGCATACTTCCCGATATGCGATCGTGTCCGGGATTGTCATATCGCACCATGGTTAAAGGATTGGCCTGAATACTTAGAAGATGGGATTATTTGGTGGCAAAAACAAGGATTTTTCGAGGAAGAAACATAAACCTATATTTCTATTTTTTTTTATAAAATATAGAAAAAAAAGAGGTGAAAAATATAGCTAAAATAATAGATATTAACGAAGAAAATATTGATGAGTTAGAGTTATTTTGTAAAAAAACAAAAAAAAAATTAGTTGGTTATCAAAATAAAGTCAAATGGATAAAAGAGCGTTTTAAAGAAGGATTAAAATATAAATTACTTATAGTAAAGGAAGGCAATAAAGAAACTTCTCGGGGTATGATAGAATACATTCCAGGTGAATATAATTGGCGAGGGATCCAAGCTAATGGTTGGATGGTCATTCATTGTCTATGGGTAGTTGGAAAGCATAAAAAAAAAGGTTATGGTTCAAATCTTCTGCAAGAGAGCATTAAAGATGCAAAAAAAGCTGGAATGCATGGAGTAGTAGGCATGTCAGCAGATAAAGGAGGCTGGCTACCAAAAACGAAGATATATTTAAATAATGGATTCGAAAAAGTGGATGAAATAAAACCTTATTTCGGATTATTTGCCATTATTTTTAATGATAAAGCGCCTAAACCAAAGTTTTATCCCATTTCAGATAAAAAAGTAGAAGAATATCGTAAAGGAGTACATTTTTTATACTCCGACCAATGCCCTTATATAGTTGATCTAGTTGATGAATTAGAAAAAGAATTTAATACGAAGAACGAATCGTTGAATGCAATTAAATTAAAAAATTGTAGAGAGGCTCAACAAAATGGCGTCCATCCTTATGGAACTTATTGTATAGCTTGTAATGGAGAAATTACTCTATATAAACACACAACAAAAAAAGAAATTCTTACATTTTTAAACAAGATAAGAGTAGAGCGTTAAATAAGACGGTAATTACAATTCAATAGTTAGCGCATGCCGCATTCTTGTTAAAAACTATTACAAAAACATATACATCTGAAAGAACTGATTTCATTTATTTTATAATATCTGTTATAAAACAAGTCTCCATTATTTTAACTCCTTTGATTACAGATATTTTTTCTTCAATTAAAGGGTTAAACTGTTCAATAGTAGGTATCTCCACTTTTATAAAAAGACCACAATTTCCACTTAAGCGCCAAATATCTGTAATCTCTTCAATTGCTTTTAATTCTTTCATTATATTTTTCATCTCCTTAAAATCAGGTTCAATTTTAACAGTGGCTCTAGTTTGTGGTTTAGAATTGGTACTATATTCTATAGTAAAACTTTTTATTATGCCATCCTCCTTTAACTTATTAACCCGCCTTCGAACCGTAGCTTCTGTTTTTCCTACTCGCTCAGAAATGGCTTTAAATGATATTCTACTATTTTCCTTCAATTCTTCTAATATTTTTTCATCGATTGCGTCCAATATAATTTTCAACCTCTTCTAAATATATTTAATATTTTACTAAAATGATCTATTTTATTTATTATTTGTGATATTAAGTTAATTATTTTTTTGCTTTTTAGTATTTAAATTTTTATTTTTTATTTTAAATTTTCGAAAAAAAGCGATTTTGGTCGATATGTATTATATTTGTATAATAATTTGAAAATTGGTATTGTTAAAATAATCAAATATCTAGTATATTATTACCAAATTAATAATTTTAAAAATTTTTTTATCAAAACTCTCAAATACATAGACATGTATAACTACTAATATTATCACTATCAAGATAAACATAATTTTAAAAAAAAATATGAATATGGATTATTTTCTCGGTTTAGATTGTTCAACTCAAAGTTTAACGGCCGTTCTCATAAATTTGAGAAAAAATGAAGTTATCATTAGGTATAGTATTAATTTTGACGAAGAACTACCACATTACAATACCCAAAATGGCGTTCTTAGTTCAAATGGCGGTAAAGTTGTTCACTCGAATCCATTAATGTGGGTAGAAGCTTTAGAATTATTATTTAAAGCGCTTGTTCAAATAAACTTACCTTTGAACGAAATAAAAGGGATATCTGGTTCAGGTCAGCAACATGGAACGGTCTATTTAAACAATTCTTTCGAAACAACTCTAAAAAATTTAGATTCTGAAAAATCTTTAGTAAATCAATTACAGAAAGTCTTTACAAGAGAAACTAGTCCAATCTGGATGGATTCAAGCACAACCAAGCAATGCGAAGAGATTCGCCTTAAATTAGGCGGTTTAGAACCTACAATAAGTATAACTGGTTCAAATACTTTTGAGAGATTTTCTGGTCCGCAAATTAGAAAATTTTACGAACAAAATTACGATGATTATATTCAAACTTCAACGATTCATCTGGTAAGCTCTTTTCTTTCTTCAATATTGCTAGGTAAAAGTTCACCAATCGACCATGGAGATGGAGCGGGTATGAATTTAATGAACATTAGAACTAAAAAGTGGGACGATAAGGCTTTAGATGCTACTGCTCCAGATTTGAGACAAAAATTACCGGTCCTTACTAACTCTTATGATGTTATAGGGAAAATATCTCCTTTTTTTGTGGAAAGATTTGGGTTTTCTCCAGAAACCATCCTAGTTGCATGGTCAGGAGATAATCCTAATAGTTTAATCGGTGTTGGTCTTACAGAGAAGGGCAAAGCCGCAATTAGCTTAGGTACAAGTGATACTTATTTTAGTTTTATGAAAAACTTATCATTTGATATGTTGGGAGAAGGACATGTTTTTAGAGCGCCTACAGGAGATTTTATGAGTTTAATCTGTTTTAAAAATGGGTCTTTAGCAAGAGAAGCTATTAAAGATAAATTCAATCTAAATTGGGACGAATTTGGTGAAATCCTAAGAAAAACGCCCCCAGGGAATTTTGGTAAAATTATGTTACCATATTTCTTGCCTGAAATAGTACCCTTAGTTTTAGAGCCGAATGTTTATCGATTTGGTTTTGACGATAATGATATACAAGGCAATGTCCGAGGAATCATAGAAGCCCAATTTCTGTCAATGAGACTGCATTCCGAGTGGATCCAAGAGCAAACAGAAGAGATTTATGCCACTGGAGGAGCATCTGCTAATAAAGAAATATTACAAATCGCATCAAATATATTTAATACTAAGATTTACCAATTTGAAATTACTAATTCCGCAGCATTAGGTGCAGCACTTAGAAGCGCTAAATCCTATTATGATTCTATAAATGAGAGGATTAATTGGACTGAATTAGTAAATCGCTTTCTAAAAATCCAAGATAATTATATAATACAACCGAATAATAAGTATAAAAAATTATATGATGATATGCTCGAAGTGTATAGGAAATGTGAAAAATATGTCTTAAAGAAAGGAGAAGATCCAGAACAATTTCGAAAAGATTTTGTAAATAAGTATTTCGGTAATTAAATATGTAAAAATCTTAAAAAGAAATAGAAATAAAAAAAAATAATCCTTTTAATTGAGTTTTAAACGAGCGTTACCATTCATTATTTTTCTGTTAAGTATCATATCTACTGCCTGCATACCACCTAATAAAGAACCAAACACTCCGTGTACAAATTTCGGTTGGAATAAACCCTTGATTGGAGTTCTTATCTTTAAACGAGTACGACCAAAATTATTTGTAGTGGGCGCCATATCAAAGATAGAACCCGTAGGAGAATTAGAATAACGAGCGTAAGTTGCTGGTGTAGAAATATCTGTAATAAGAATATGTTTCCTGAGATCTGGAATAAGATATTTCTCAACAATGCCTATAAAAAAATTGCCCCATTTTTCTTTTCTTTTTTCATATTCATCTTTATTGCTTTCCCGTAATTCTCTCCAATCTGCGAGAGCCATAGGTGTTACTCGGATCGTGATATTCGGTTGCCCTCCTGTAGTAAGTGAAGGACAAATTACTCCGATATGAAATCTTTTTTCAGAAAAACCGATCTCTCCTTTCTCGTATGCGTCGAATAATCTGTCATATGTATCTCCTCCTGTAGTAATGACATTATAACCACAATCCATACCTAAAGTAGCTAGGTCAAGTTTATCATCTAATCCCAAGCTTACATTAAACGAAGATGTAGACATTTTTATGGACTCAATTTTATCGGCATATTTTTTATTTGCCTTGCGAATTTTTCCTAACCCAACTAATTTTTTCATAGCTAACATTGTGTCTACGGTGGTAATTACATAATCTGCGTAGGTTTCTTCTCCTCCTTTAAGACGCACACCTTTGACCTGATTGTTTTCTACTAAAATATTCTCAACTTCACTACTTAGCTTAAGTTCACCTCCTAAACTCAAAAATCTTTCTTGGAGTTTGTTAGAAAAGTCAATAAAACCTAATTTCGTTCGATAGGCACCATCCAATAATGAATTCATTGCTGCTAGGGGAACTAAAGCTGTAACTTGTTCTGCTGGTAGAGCACTAAAATCAGCAAATACATTAAAAATTTCAATCACTTCTGGCTCAGTGATTCTAAACTTTCCAAAATATTCTTTAAATGTTTTTGAAGCATTTTTAATGATTTTTGGACAAGTAAATAACAACTTTAAAATTTCGAAAAAAGTAGGTTCAACCTTTAAATTAAATAGTTCTAAATACATCGCACGTGCATGGTCTATAAATTTAGTAATTTGTTCTGCATTATTTGGATATTTTTCAATTAGATTCTGTTTAAATTTGTCCACCCCTGTTGGTAACTCAAGCACTTTAATCTCTTTTGTCTCAGGATTGACAACAAATATTCTCATGTAATAGCCTTTAAACTTTTTAAGCTCAATCTCAACGCCCAGATATTCAAGAATTTCAGAAATATTTGGTAACATTTGACACGTATCAAATACAAACCCTTCTCTTTCATATGACGTAACAAATCCGCCAACCTTAGGTTCTTTTTCAATAAGAAGAACTGGATGCGCTTTAGTATCATGATTAAGTGCCCATATTATAGCAGCACTCAAACCTGTCGCACCTGCCCCTATTACTATTAAACTTTTTTTTTCCAACATTTTGACTCATAATTCCCACTTAATTTTATAAAAAGAATATTAAATAATGAGATATATATGAATTTAAAATTTTACTTAAGAATTGAATTTGTAAAAATTTTTTAAATCCAAATTAATAAAAATTTTCTTAATTAAAATAATATAAGTGTGATAAAAATGCATTTAAAATTCCTTGAAAATGAAAGAAATAAAAAAATATTCATTGCTCTTATTATCATAGCACTGGTTATTACTTTTGCTACTATCATCTCTGTAGCAGTCATTAATTTCATCCCCCAAGATAACAACGGAGGAATCTGACCTTGCTCAGCTATTATTTATCAAGAAACTATTTTAAACCTAATATAACGATAAAGAATGACTTTTACGAGAAAATTTTAGTCGTAAAACGACTTACCCCGCAAGGGTAAAAAGAAAAAAAATAATATAGTATGAAATAGTATGAAATATTTATTAATTTATTAATTAACAAAATTCTTATAAGTGCCTAAAACCTCTTAAATTACACGATTTTGTTTAATGGTGTAAAAAATGTCAAAAGAAACTCCCGAGAATGTTAAAGAATCTCTACGTTCGATTGGTTTAACGGATTACGAGATATCAATATATTTAACTTTAATTTCAAAAGGACCTATGGACGCGAGAGAGCTTTCTGAAGCCTCAAGAGTTCCATATTCTCGAATTTATAACATTTTAACTCAATTAGAAAAAGATAAAATGTGGATTTTAAAAGAGGAAGAATCAAGACCGTCAAGATATTTTGCAAAAAGCCCTGATGAAGCTTTGGTAATCGCAAAGAAACAATACAGCGATAATTTTGACAGGTATTCAGACGCAATTATTCGTGAGCTTACCCCCATTTACGAATCTCACGATACACCGATAAAAGTTGCCTTATATGTTCACCGGGGAAGAGATGTTTGTATTAATAGAGCTTTAACTTTAATAAATACAGCAAAAATGGCACTATACTTTGTCGCACAAGATTACGAATTTTTAGATGTGTTTTACGAGGAAATAAAAAAAGCAAGAGCTCGAGGAGTCACAGATATTAGATTATTAGTCGAAGAAGTAATAGTAAAGGACAAAAAATTTAAAGAAATCCTCGAAAAATACGCTCAAATCGCTGAAATCCGTTCCCGTGATCAAGTTTTTGGGACTAGCGTGGTAATGGACGAAGGGGAAGATGCCTTTATAATTTTGACTCAAGACATTTTTAAAAAATTATCTTATTTTGGCGTTATGGCCGATCATATCGCTTTTGGACCAGCTAGCAATTTTTATTTCATGTATTTATATAAGACGGCTGATATAGTTAAATTAAAATAAATGGGTTCTTAATAAACAAATAAATAAATAAGAGCTTCTACAAAATTCTTTATCTGTAGCCTTTGTTCTTAGGTGAAGGTGTAATTATTATTGTTTTTCAATAGAAAAAACGGGAAGGATTACATGTGATTGATTAGCTTTTTCGTGATATATGGTTTGCGTAGCAACCTTGTACCCCTTCTCATTTTGTACTCCCGCAAGATTGGAATTTACGTCGAATCGAGGGAAATTGCTTGAAGTTATTTCTAAGCGTATTTTGTGGTTTTTTGGAAAATAGATACCAATTGAACCAATGGTGAATTCGTATTTATATATGTTATTTGGTTTGATGAGTTTAGGTTCGTTCAAATCGCCATTAAGAAAGCGAGTTCTTACACCAGAATCTATAACATTTATTGAAGTTTTTCCATTAGGGTAGACATCAACTAGTTTAACCATAAAATCTGTATCCCGTACTGTGGTAGAAGCAAAAAGGACCATTTTGACCTCACCGATAATTTCTATGCCTTTTTCGAGCGTTTTTGAAGTATATATTAACACATCATCACGCTTTTCAATGTTAGTCTGATCTTGAGGACCACTTAAGAGAAAAAGATTTCTTCCCCCTTTTGTAATCACAGGATTAGTAGGATCGAAATGATATTTATCGGGCGGTTCTTCTTTCGGTTCGTTTTTTGAAAGGACGCCATCTCCGTAAAGGCTATTACTTTCCCCATTAGAATGCAAGTATAATTTTAATTCATTGGAAGAGGGCGGCCACTTTTTAAAACCTCTCCAAATATTTTTATTTAACACAAATACTTGTAATGGAGGTAGTTTTGAAAAATCTGCCTCTTCTCCTTTTAACCAAGATTCATACCACCAAAATGGAAGGATATTTTTAAAAAACCTGAAGTCATCTTTTAAATGGGCGTACTTTAATGGCTTAATAAATAATTTATCCATATTCATATGTGTCCAAGGGCCAATGATCATCTTAAAATTCTCTTTGAAGAATTTTGGAGCCCTTTCTTGTATTAACTTCGCGTCTCGTACCATGTGTTCAATAAACATGTCGTACCAACCCCCAATAAAAAGTATGGGCGTATCAAATTTATAATCAAGTCCAAATACATATGGGGATAATTCGTGATTGTGAAATAATTTTCTCTCATAGAACACTTCCTTTATCAACTTAGCGAACGAACCGTCGTCCTTTTTAGAAACATCTACATCCGTTTTATAGACTCGATTCATAATCTTCATCAAGTATTTAGCTCCTTCTATGCTTGCCATATCCGATAATTTTGGTATTTTTGAGTTTAAAGGTTCGTTATAAAAGCTAATAGAGGGGTTAAAAAACAATTGCTTGTAATATCCATCTTTATCCCACTGATCAAAATCCATAGTTGTTAGTTTTTTCATGCTTGAGGTAGACTTCATGATTAAATAAAGAGATCCTGACAAACCAATCGGATATAAACCTCCAGGATGCCAAAAAACGTTTGAAAAAGAACTGTGAATTGGACTTAAACAAGTAAGTAAATTTTCGTTATTCCAGGATACAGCTAATTGTGTTATGCCCAAATAAGACAATCCCCACATTCCTATTTTCCCATTGTGCCAAAATCGTTTGGTGATCCAACGTAAAGTTTCTAAGCCATCTTGTCGTTCATACATGTATATCGAATTAGTGCTATAATCGCTCGAACGCGCACAACCTCGTATATCTTGGAGAACTGAAACATAACCTTTAGACGCTAAGAAATATCCTAATATACTAAGGCGATCTTTCCAATAAGGTAGTCTTATTAGAATTGTAGGGCCCTTGCCTTTCTTTTTGTAAATCTCTTTCGGTAAATATATGTCGGTTGCTAACTTTCCTCCGTCTTCAAGAGTTATAAGAGTTTGTTTTAATCTAATGACGTCATTTTCAGGTAAAAAACTAATATTTTGAAGTTTACCCAAACGCCCAATTATTTTAAATATTTTAAATAGCGGAGGGAAAATGTAATCTACAAAAAAAGCCATTCGAATTAGTACTCCACTTAGTGGGGTCAAAATTGTCGGTAGTTTAAGACCAATTTTGATTTCCTTAGGGTTAAATTTTTGTTGCATGCTTTAAAAATAATAAAAAGTTAAAGATTATTGAACTTAATTGTTAAGATAATCCTTTACCATGATACTGTTATAGCATTTTCAGGACAAGCCTCAACACATTTGAAACAACGAGAGCATAAAGAGCCCCATATGGGAGTAATTCGCCAGTCTTGTGGATCGTATGGATCTTCTTGTTTGTCTTCCGTTCCGATTGTTGTATGCATTATAAAAACAGCAGGATCACATGATCTCAAACATAGTCCACAATCTCTTGGGTCTATTTTACCCTTTTCTCCACATATAGAATAATCAATAATTATCTTAGTTCTTCTCTTTTTCTTTCCTTTGCTCATAATATCACCTAATACGATCCATCAAATCCAGGATACTCCTCTCTGGGTATTAATTTTAAGGCATCGTTTTTACAAGCATATCTACATACACCACAACCAAAACATTTATTATAATCTATGATAACTCTGTTCATCGTAGGGATAAAACGAATAGCACTAAATTGACATGTAGCAACACACGACTTACAACCTTGACACTTATCTTGATCTAATTGGATGATATATTCTGCTTTATACACAGCGTGTAAATCAAAATTATTTCTTAGAGTAAGTCCTCCACATTCTGGACTTTCGCAAGAACAAATGGCGTTAATGTATGGCACTGGCTGAAACCAGACACTAGAAATATATCCTTTTTTATTAAACTCTTCTAATTTTTCCATCGCAGTCTCGCGATCTATCCTTACAATTCGATCTTTTGGAATAAAGCGCGGTAGTTTCTCTAAGACTTCCGAAAGCACACCGAAATTTATACATACTGCTTCTTTTTTTTTCCTCTGCATCCAGCGACACATACAATAATTAAGGATTATTGGTTCAGCAGCTAGTTCTGACATAATGATCTGAGCGTCTTCTAACGGAATCACCTGTCCAAAATGACCATCAGCCCTTACAGGGTTTCTATTTTTCTTTTCACTATGGATCATCTTCTCAGCTTTCCAACGAAGAATTTTACCGATTATTGGCATTTTCAACTTATATCCCAAGTCTTTAGACGAAAAACCCATAATTTTTCTTATAAAAACTTGTTCAAAATTCATCCATTGCTCGGTTAAATATTCTTTCAAATTATATTCTTCGGCAAGCTCATTGGAGTAATTTCGGGCATTCATGTACCATTTTTTACCTGCCCCATGGGACAAACACCAATCACAAATCGTTAATCACATCCTTTTGATTAAATAATGTATTATTATTTCGTAAATTTCCTAATTAATAGAAATTCGACTTTTTACTATATAAATCTATTTCTTTATTCGGTTTTAAAAGTTCTTAAGTGTTCCATCATACCTACACCAATCTCTCCAGTTTTTAAATCCTTTATCACGGCCATTTGTTCAAATAATTCCGTATATCCCCCAGGGAAACTTCTTACAAAGCGAATAAACGAATTCTTTCCGAATCGCTCTGCTTTGATTTTATATTCTATGTCAGTTGCATCTGTAAATTTATAAGTTGTTGTAAGTGGACTTTTAAACTGATCTGAGTCATTTAAAGTTTTGATTTCCAAATTGGATAATGAAATATTTCCTTTTTTATTCGAAGTATGACCTGATAAATCTATTCGATTTTCAATATAATCTTTTCGAAATGCACATGACCAGTCTTTGAATTGGAAATGGCCTGCGTACCATTTATCAAACTGATGCCAGTCTCGAAAGCCCCAACTCTTATCACGTTGACCATATCCCGTGATCTTAATGATTTCTCCGTCTTTTTTAATTAATTTACCTGTGATTACTCCTGAGGATTCAAAATGCTGATGCCAAGATTTAGAAGAATCTTTACCGAAATTAAAAGTTGGAAATCTGGTTTCAAAGGTTATATCAAGCTTTAATTTCCGCGATTTATAAACTATTCTCCATTTTTTAAAGGGTTTAATAAGCGTGTATGAGAGTTTCTTATCTCGCAACATAGAATTAATATCGCTATCGTATTCCTGTAATGGTGGTTCTTTATAATATACTTCATTTCGATCTTCTAAGAATAATAAGAATACAAACTCTCTCCTATTTTCATGAGGAACTATCCCTATTGTTGTGAATCCAGAAATTTTATTTTTCAGATCTGCCCAATTAAAATAATAAGATTCCCTCCATTTTAGTTCACTCGAAGGTTGATGAAGTAATTCGTCAACTTCAACCAAAGTAGAACCTTTCTCGTTAATATCCATGCAAATCAATCCTGTGGTAGTAAATAAAGGGACGGACCTTCTCTCTTTTTTTTTGCTCTACTTCTTAATAATCTCGGAATTCCCGGATCGAAATCACTCTCCATAAAGATTGGTATATATTTATCCATTATTCTTTCAGTAAGCTCCCAATTAATCTCATCAGTAACCCTAGCGAAATTAGTATACCTCGCATATCCGTAACAATATGCGTAAGCCCCCGCAATTAATCTTTGTTTTCTATCCCATTTAGCAAATTTTAAAAATAATTCTTTATTGGCTTTTCCGGAATAAGCGTTAAAGGAGTTTAATACGTCTAAATCCAGTGGTTTAACATTATTCCCCTCTCTAGTTAACAGTGCAACTCCAGTTATATTATCAATAAAATCTGCAGGAACAGATTCTAAAGTAGCAAAATCGTCAAATTTAGCTTCTATATTTTTTAATCGAAAAACAAAAGCAACATTATTAAAGGGAGATGTAGCATCCGTTTCAGACCAAGGAAAATGAGGTTTACCACCGTCATAGAGATGTGATATTTCTCTAAATATCAAGACTTCGTTTTCATTAATTTGATACGGTCCATGGTCGCAAATTTTGGCTCTAGCCTCGCACTCGTCAAGAAATGACACGACTTCAAGATTCGCCATTGATCTCTTGACATTTATAGCTTCTTCTTTTGATATATCAATAATTTGATTTTTAGTCCAATCAATATCAGATTGATTTATGGCAATATTTTGTTTGTTAGAATCGTATACTGATAATTTTCCTTCAGGAAAATATGAAGTTGCTAATCGTTTCCAGAAATCGAGGACAAATATAGTCTGTTCTCTTTTTTCTTTGGTTTCGCTTTTAGGATCTCCTCCATTCATTTGTATTTCGCCCATCCTTCCAACCATATAATACAGTGGAATATAAAAAATACTTAAAGCATGAATTTCTGATAGTATTTTTCTACTTTCTTCGCCCATTTTTTCGGGAGTAGTTTTTTCTGAGACTCTTTTCAAAATATCATACAAGATGTCGTAAGCTTCATAAAAAGAAACGCAAATATAAGCAGTTACAGGAAATAACTTTGATTCTAAAAGTCCTCTTCGTGATACTTGGTAATCTACTAATTCGGAAGCACGAGCTATTAATTCATTCGCAGCTTTAATATCCATTTAAATCTCCTCCTAAACCTTTCCATTTAATATTAACTTTAAACTTAGTTCTATTTAAATATTTGAAATACTATCATTTTTTTTTAAAAAAATTTAAGTAATATACAAAAAATTAAAATCTAATTAGTGGTAATAAATTAAGAATTAGATGGGGATATAGCTAATGAAAAAGATTGGAGAGGGGTTATCGTGTTCTACCAAATCCGATGTTACTGGTGAATTAGCGTATATTGCAACTCTCGAAGATGTAATCGAATTATTCGATAAAGCTGCTGGAAAAATATGTTTAATTGATGATGCTGGAATAACGACACTAGGTCCTATTTTAACTGAATTGGTTGCAACTATATGTACCACCGGAGGCGCAGGTTCACACCTAGCTATTATATCAAGAGAATTTGGGCTCCCGTGTATCATGGGAATAGAACTCTCATTAAAAAATTTGTCTACTTTGAACGGAAGAAAAGTAAAAATTATTCATAGTGGAGAGGATAGGGGCATCCTCTATTTAATCGACTAAGACTAGAATTAAATCAACTCAAGCGTTTTTTCACTTTGCCCAAATAATAAAAAGAGAAACGATAAGAAATAAATCACTTTAGAAACGCTCTTTTTCCAAGATAGATAAAGAGCTCGCCCAATTCAAAGATCGTGAGCGGATAGACTAAGTTAGCCATGTCAGTTCTTAACTGAAATTTGTTTTTGCCCGCACAAATTAATTTTTCTATATCCTCTACATAGTCATCCATGTTTAAGAAAAGTATTTCAATTTTATCACAACCGGTTAATTCTTCGATATCTTTATCTAAATGTTCTTCAACTTGATTTAATAGCCCTAATTTTAACTTAGGGCTCAATTCATATTCAGTAATAACTTCGTTCATTTCCTCTAGAATAATATTTAAAGTTAAGTTCCAATCTTTATTCTCTTTATATTTTGGAATTAATACTTCGCTTATTATTATTTCAAAAAGAGTTTTGGGCGCTTGTTCGTCGAACTCAACCTCTAAACCAGACCTTAATTTAATTGTTTTAACCAATTCGAACCTCAACTCAATAATTAATCTGCTTAAAATTTGCTTCTTATTAAATAATAGACTATTTTTTTTTATACTTTTTGGGACTTTATAAATCTTAAGTTAGAAATCAGCAATTCAAAAATAAAATATAAAAAAAATATAAACAAAACAAACTCTTTTTTTAAATTAGCGTATAACCAATTTTTTCAGTTTGGAATTCTTTAAGCAATTTGCCGACTTTAGAATTACGAAACATTTATTAGCGACCGGAGATAAAGGTTGGAGGCTCCAACCCGACTATATTTTTAGATCGCGAATGGATCATGTAATAAACCTTGCAAACTTTTTTGCTTACATGGCAAAGACTTATGGAGGACCGAACCAAAAAGTTCGGATTTACGGTTATTCGTTGAAGAGGGAAGGACTTGGTTACAAAATCTCAAACGTACTTGCTTATTTCCCCAAAGTCGACGCTCAAGTCCAAGACCCAAACATGCCCAACGATAATTTGCGATACTTCGAACTTGACTTCAACAATTTAGATCAGTTTGATTTTATACTATTCTTAGGGGCGTTCTTAGCAGATGAGCAAACCTTCATCGTCAAAACGGAAGGAATGGAGGGCAACGAGTTTCTTTTTGCCTTTAATGCGGTAAGCGGCGCGATAGATATCGGTGACATTTATCCAAGCCTTCGGAGTGATGAAGTAAATCCTTGCTCTAAAGACGATTTTTACGCGGGTCTTAAATGGGCAGATGAAAACGCCCACAGCGATTTAGCAACCGTTTTTAATTCCATTATGAACGCATTTAAGCAAGATAACTTCGCAACTGTGCATAGGTACAATGATATTGAAGTATGGAGAAAATTCTGTGAGAAAATATCGGCGTTAAGAGCTTTCTCCGCTCTCGTAAATAACCAGTAAAATTTAAATAAATTTTAAAAAACAAAAATCATTTTTTTATCGTTTTTAAATTAATAAATTGCTGCGGTAGGAAAGTTAATAAGAGCGAGTTTCCTTCTTAAGTTTAAGTTCAAGTGTAAGACGCAAAAATTCTAAAAAAATTGTTGATAATTGTAAAAGATAAAGAAGAATTGCCTTGGATTACTTTGGAAGAGGAGAGAGACGCAAATGAAGAGGAAGAAGATTTTTTGTATAACCATGAATTTGTAGAACGGATCGAAGAGCTCCACGCTATATACGATATTCGCGAAATCATGTATCCTGAATGCAAAGAAGCTGAGGAACCCGCTATTATGGACGATGTGGAAGCGTTTCGATATGGGTTTAAGTACCCCGAAAGCGCCCATCGCAACCTCACCAAGAGCACGCTCTCAAAGATATTGAAAAACTTCGTCGGTTTCTCGAGTTTAACCGATTTGGGTTCTATAGTAGAAAATTTAATCGATTTAACCGGTATTGACTTTGTTCATAACGAACTCGTTCATAACACTGTAAAGTTTTTAACGCAACTTTTTGACTTAGAAGGCGTTAGAGAGCAGGTTAAGGCGTATTTAACAAATCCTTACACGCATAAAAGCAAAGGGTTGGCGCCTGCTTTAGAATACTTGCTCACTCGCGAACCACGTATTACCGAAGCGGAGAAGCGAGTGATTTCAGAGTTGTTAGGTTTTTTACAGGAGTAAACTTTTTTTAAATTTTTTTTTATAATAAAATTTTTTTACTTAAGGTTTTAATACATCTTTAAATCTATTGGCCAACGAGAGAAATTCTTGGGAAAAAAGAAGGAAATCGGAAACCAAGACGTTCAAAATTTTAAAAAGAGGAGATGTATTTATCTAATAACAGGGTTTTACCCCGACTCGCGGAAAACGCAATTCGTCGTAAGGGTTGAGGTATTGAGTCTTCCGACTCTTAGGTATAAGAATATATTTTTTGATCATGGTTTCCAATTTTTTTTTTATAGTCAAATATTGATCACTTAACTATATAAAGATATCTATCTTTTCACATGACAAAAGGGAAAATTGAAAATGAGCTAATATTAGATTATTAAAGGTCAATTTAAAAAGATACTGCTATTATATTGCTTAAAATGAGAGTTTTTGGAAATTTAGACGAGATTTAGGAAATTATTATAAGGAAGATTATATTATTTGTCTAATTTCTAAGGATAGCACAATTCCCATGTTGGATGATATATGTGAATTAATTCCATAATTAGATTGTATCCATCCAGAGAAAAATATTTCTTGGGGCAGTATCGGTTTTCGTTTTCGATGATATCAAAGTGGATATGAGCTGATTCGTTACATTGTAGAAATTCCGCTATAACATCCCCTTCTTGTACCCAATCGCCAACTTTTACCTTGAACATGCTAATCTGTTTGTTTCTATCTGCTTCTTTTGTAGTCCACGGTTCAAAATTATACCCTAACACGGTGCTCTTGTTAAATCTAATCCAAATTCTTACATGGTATTTATTGTTACCTTCTCCTTCATGGTTTTCGATTTCCCAAATTTGTCCTGGAGCGGCTGCTATTACGTTTGAACCGTTATTAAAAAAATAATCAAGTCCATTATGTTCAAAACCCCACGGACAGCTAGCGCTTTCACTGTATCCCTCGTTAAAAGCATTAATGTCTGACTTATTCTCAAAAAGAACGCTCGTATAATTAAGATTAGTATCGTCATATCTACCTTCTGCAGAAAAAAAGGATCCTAATTTGTATAACAAATAAGTTGAAAATAGACCAACTACAACAATAACTATTAGAAAAATAATGATTAATGCTTTTTTCATAATATTTCTAAACTTTTTCCTATTCTATATTAACAAAATAGTTTGTGAATTAATTAGTTTTTACAATATTTTAACCATAGCAAGTTAAACACGACAAGTTTTACTACGAAATAATTTTCTTTTGAATTTTTTTAATAATTTTTCTACGAAAATCTATCTTTTTCTCATTAACCAATTCAATTATAGCGTTATAAATCATGTATTTTCCATATTTTTTTTTAAAAGACTTTAAAATTAACTTTAACAATCTATTCTCGTCATACTGTGCTTTCTTATTCTTCAGATAATAAAAATTTACAATTCTCTTTTTCAAGATATTTTTTAAATTCTTATCGTAGAACCGAGCGATCTTGTACCCTGAAAATTCTGTACACAGTATGTTCCAGCTAGGAATTTCTGTAAAATTTGAATCCTTAAAATAATAGCCATCGTATCGGGTTTTAAAAAACCCACGTTTTTTGTTATTTAATGGCTTAGAAAAATGAAGTGCGAAAGGCGTTTTAAGAGATGCCATATTTTTACGAATGTTCAAATTAATGTAATAGACACGACCCCCATACATTCGATGCAAGAAATTTTCTGCCAAGCTAATTTTTATACATTTAGTATCAACGGAGTATTTTGGCGATGCAACGCAGTTCCCTTCCCCATGTAACACCCATAAAATGTAGATACCTTGTTGATTATAATCCTTCGTTCTTTTGATAATTTCTTTAACAGAAATTCTAGAATTTTGAACTTCTACTACTACTTCTTTTCCTGTATCGAGTTTAAAATACACATCGGCAAAGCGATTCCCTAAATATTTTTCAAGGGATCTTTTTATTACCGACTTATCGTTTTCATATATATACTTGTACAATAACAACTTGATCGCTTTATGGAAATGAGATTCTGCTGGAGTACTAATCAGTGAGATTTCCTTCATTTTGCCCTAAATAGCAAAAAACGCTTTCTTTTCTTAAAAAGATTCTCAAATACTTAATATATTTTAACAGTATTATGAATTTTTGAATTTTTAGACCAAATTTTCCTTTATATATAATTAGAATATTAAAAATTCATTAAACTGTATACAATAAAAAAGCAGAGTTTACTAAAAAAATGTGATAAAAATGGTTGATAAACATAGCCAAAGTTTTTTTGGGCAATCGACGGGGCTCACGATTAGAAGTTCTTCAAAAACAGAACCGTTTATCTTTTTGAAGTGCATCAAGAAAAAACCCGATGGCTCGTGGGAAAAACCCTCTTTAGGAGAAGGAAAGACAATAAAATGCAATTTAGACGAAATCGTAATGATTTTAGACGTACTCAATCGAAATAGGGCCTCGTGGACAAGCTTTCATAATTTCAACGACATAAAAACGCAAATATCTTTTAAATGGGAGGATGACGCCAAACAAAAATTATTAATTTACATCGGTAAATATTCTAAGATGTTAAAATTTGCCCAAATTGAAATTTTCAGGTTGTTATTAAAGCATATATTAGAAGAAAAAATTGAGTTTGCTACGGTTTTGAACTTTGACGCCATAAATAAAGAGGCAACATTTCCTAAAGGAGTTGCCCAAAAGAATAAAGGAAATGGCTCAAAGACGTTATCAATTGTGACAGAATCAGTGGAACTCAACGAAAGTGAAGTTAGTCAATTAAAAGGCGTTATTGAAGGTGAAACCGAAAAAGCTTTGCTTATCCAGTATAACGAAGATAAAGAAGTGTGGATTCCTAAATCAATTATACGATCTGATTACGACACTTCCGTAAAAGATAGCACCCAAAACTTCTTAATTGATAACTGGATACTAAAAAGAAATAATATCAACACAAATTAACTTTTTTTTTTAAGATTAGGAATAAATTCTTCGTCGCAAAGAGCTTTTAATTCCCTGTTATAATCAATCATTTTTTTAGCAATTTCAGGATGAGAAAGCAGTTGTACTTCCGCTTTATCGTCGCGATCCCATAATAAGTAAGGAGTAGTTTCGTGTGGAACCTCTTCCTTAACCTGATTTACCCACTCATCAGGTAATTCGTTTTTTAAATCAATATTTAGCATTCGCGCTAAAAATAATGTCCAAGCTCTGGGTACGGCAGTCATTAAATAACCTCCTCCACCTACTGCAATCCATTTGTTCTGACAGTAATCGTGAGCAGATGTGTAGAGTGTTTGAGCAATGTCTCGATAAATCGAAATTGAAAGCCCCATTTGCGTTAAAGGGTCGTTAAAGTACATATCTATGCCTAACTGAGTTAATAAAACATCGGGGGCATAGGCTTCTAAAATCCTAGGTACACAATAACGAAATAATTTTCGAAACATTCTATTATCAGTACCTGGCAACAAAGGAAAGTTAATAGAAAATCCCTTTCCTGCTCCTTCACCGACTTCTTTGGGGTTTCCAGTACCAGGAAATAAAAATTTTCCACTTTCATGAAAAGAGATCGTTAAAACAGTTGGATCGTCGTAAAATAACCTTTGTACACCATCTCCATGGTGACAATCTATATCCAAATACGCAATTCTAATATCATTTTTTAAATTTTTAAGATGATGAATAGCTACGGCAATATCGTTAAAAATACAAAATCCCGAAGCTTTTTTTTTATGTGCGTGGTGAAGTCCTCCTGCTGGATTAAAAGCAATCGTTATATCGTTGTCTTGCCAAACCATATCTGCAGCTAACAAACTTGCTCCACACACTAACGCTGATGCCTCGTACATGCCTTTAAAAACAGGAGTATCTCCAGTACCTAACCCATAGAGATATGGTTGAACACTTCTATCCATAGGGTTCTCGCTTAATTTTTTAACTATTTCCACATACTCTGGGTCGTGAGCTCTTTCTATTTCTTTTTGTGTGGCGGGACTTGGTTCAAAAACCTCCAATCTTTCGTTATTAAAAAGATTTAGTTTCTCCATAAGGCTATATGTAAGTTTAATCCTTAATGGACGCAAAGGGTGCTGTGGTCCAAAATTATAACTTTGATATTTATTGGTATAAATAAGCGCTGTCTTATTAACCATAAATAATAATTACAATCCATTTTTTATAAGTTTTTGAAAGAAAATACAAAAAATTATATTATCGGTGTAACATATAAAAAAATAAAGGTATTTAAGAATATTTCATACTAAATTATTCCACCACTATAAAATGAGTCAAAGATTTACAAAATTCGTAGAAAGGGTAGCTAAAGACAACGAATTCAAGCCGCTTAAAAATAGGTTATTAAACCATTTACAAAAAGAAAGCGAAAATAAATACAAAAATTACCCGCGGCTTTTAGAGTTAATGCTTAACTATTGGCCTAAATACAAAGAGGGTTTTAAAATTTCACATCTGCTAAGAGACCATTACGAGGAGATTTTCTCTTTTTACCTTACTACGATCTTCCCTTTCAGAAAGAGAGGTCTGACGCTTTCTGGAGCAGAAGCCCCGACTATAGTTGATTTTAAACTTATTTACCAATATCATTATAACTTAGGCGAAATTGAAGTTATCAATAAAGTAATGAAGGAATTAAATGTTGAAGCCAAAACTGAAAGTATTTTGAAAAGACTCTTAATTTTTGCTGTAAGTTCATTTAGCCCCATGATAGAAAAAATTTTTGAACGACCTTTTGCTTTTCAATTTTCTAATATTGACGCAAATCTATTTGATAATGGAGAGTGGGAAGTAATCGCAATAATTTCAGCCAGAGAACAATAGTTTCTTACATTATCTATTGATTTTATAAAGAAATCGCAATTTAAAATTAGATTCTAAAATTAAGACGATTTAATATTATTTTGTCAAATAAGAGCCTAAATCCATCATTTTACCATCACCTTTTTTAACTTGGATCTTCCCTTTAATTCCTTTAATTTTCCGCTCTAAATGAATAATTGCATCTAAAGGAATCCTTTTTGGGGTTCCACCTTGGCGGTTGATAATGGCAATTAAATAATCTATATTCATTACTACATCTGGACTAATTAACTCGTTGTAAATTGCTTGATATACCATTGGTTCGTTAGTTTTTATTTTCTCTAAATAAGAAAAAGCATCTGGTGCTAAAACAGCTCTCAATACATAAACGACTTTTTCAGTTATAGAATGAACTCTCTCCTGCATTAGATTCTGCTGATTTTGAGCATCCATAAGAGCTTTCATTTTTTTCAACCGAATCTTTTCTAATTCGTGTTGTTCTTCGTTGTTGTGCTCGCTCAATATTATTACCTCATGATTTTAAATAATATATAAAATTAAGAATTTACGATTTTTAAAGCAATTTCTAAGGCTCTTATACCGTCATCTAGAGTTACTTCTAACTCTTTATCGTAAAGGAAATTATTAATTTCTCTCTTCAAAGGTTCGTCCGCTTTCAAAGGAGTGAATGATGTATCTTTTGTCACTGGCCAATCTCCCTGCAGATCGATGCCCGTTCGGATGTTTATCTGCTGAGTAATGAAATCAATAGAAATGCCCCCAAATTCACCATTAACATACATTCTTCTAAACTTAGATGGTGTTAGCCAATTTGACTCGATCTGGCCTATTGCCGTACCGAAATCTAATATTATAAAAGCCGCATCGGCATGAACGCTATCTTTATAACATTTTTTGACGCCAAATGCATTTATTATCTTATTTTTACCTAAAATTTTTTCTTGTAGATATATATCGTGAATAGATAAATCTAAAATAACACCCATGTCCCAATCTCTTTTAGGATACAACCCAACGCGTTTTGATGCAATTGAAATTATCTCTCCTATCTCGTTAACATGGTTTAATAATTTAGCAAAAGCGGGATTAAACAACTCGATAAATCCAGGCATTATTCGAATGTTGTCGTATTCTTTAAATGCAATTAAATCTTCTAACTTCAACGCCATCGGTTTTTCCATTAATATATCTATTCCAGCTTCAGCAAACTTTTTAGCAATTTTTGGAATTTGTTTTGGTTGGGTTACAATGCTCACGGCGTCAATTTCTTCGTTTTTTATTAGATCGTCTATGTTTTTATAAGTGTTAATTTCCTCGTATTGCTCCGTCATTTGCTTTAACTTAGTTTCGTTAGTGTCACATATACCAACAAGCTCAGAGAGATCGTTAAAATTTCTGATATGTGCCCGACCAAACCAACCAGCACCAACAACAGCTGTTTTTTTCTTTTTCATTGCTCTCAATCAAAAAATCAAACTATTTATATTGAAAAATAATGCTAATCAAAATAAGAATTTTATCAAGTTAATAGAATCACAGTCAAAATATTTATCAATATACATTCCCTAGAAAATCTCAAATAATAATTATTTAATTAAAAATGAAAGAAATTCATTATAAATTTTCTCGAATAGTACTCGTCGTTTTGTTTGTTTTTAGCTGTGTTAATTTCAACTTTTCCATAACGAACAATATCCATGGAGATGGAAGTTGGTGCGAATCATTTAATAATTTTTCTCCCCTTTTAACCATTACCCCGAAAGTAGCCCAACCTACGGGCAATTTTTCTGACTACAATTTATCAGTCGTATTGGACGAAGCTAACTCGTTTATCGACGGCAATTTAACGGTTGATTTCTACAATAACGATGATATTAATTTTACAAAAATCCCTTTTCACCTCTATTTATCCGGAATGCAATACGAAACTAGACCTGGGATTATAGAAATCGTCAATGTAACTGATGTAAACAACTTCAGTATAACGCTTCCCTTTGAAGTCTACTCAAATCAGCAGATAATGTGGGTAAATATTTCGGAAAAGTTAGAACCTCAAAAGAGGGTACAATTTAACATTCAATTTAACGCAACTCTTCCAGATGGACCAATTGACAGGGCAAATTCTCACGGAAGCGATCCAAATAAATCGCGCATTTACAAATCTGGGAGTTTTTATCCTATACCGTGCGTTTATGATAATGAAGACGGTTGGAACATTGATTCCTATTTGACTACGGGCGATCCATTTTATTTTGATATGGCTTACTATAACCTTTTTATTGAAGCCCCTAAGGGAATGATAATAGCAGCAACCGGAAACTTAGAAGAAAAATTAGATAAAGGGGCAACTAAATGGTATCATTTTAATCCAATATATCCTGTTCGAGAGGTCACCTTTTCAGCCTCGCGATATTTTCAAGTACAATCAAAAATTTCAAATGGAGTAAATGTTTCAACTTACTTTCTTCCAAAAGACGCTTATTTATGGAATAACTATGCCCTAAATCACGCTGAAGATGCTTTAACCCTCTTTAATAACACTTTTGGAACATATCCTTACCCAACACTTAATGTCGTAGAAGAATACACAGCATTTGGTGGAATGGAATACCCTAATCAAGTGTACATTTCGGAAGCAATAGATAGCTGGGGGTATCCTCTCGATGTAGATCGAAGGCTCTTAGAAAAAATAATTGCTCACGAAGTATGTCATCAGTGGTGGTATAATCTAATTGGAAACGACGAAGTAGATGTAGGATTTTTAGACGAAGGTCTAACTTGTTGGTCAACTGATTATTACGGTGAATATTATCACGGAGACTGGGAATTTTTCCAATATACGCGATATATTGATGAAGTGAGAGTTTATTATGCAGAACATGGACTCAGTTCCAAGATAAATCAAACAGTGTATGAATGCCTAGCTACTGATACTGATTATTATTATGTCGCTTATCATAAAGCACCGCTAATTTTTGAAATGTTACGCCAAACTCTCGGACTTACAGACTTTTTAGAAGGTTTAAAGTTATATTTTGAGAGACACCAATTTGAGATCGTCTTATTATCAGATCTACAGCAGGCATTCGAGGATGTTGTAGGGCAGTCGTTAGATTGGTTCTTTTTTCCGTGGTTCGATAACCTCTATCTTCCAAAATATTCATTCTCGGAGTATATTTACAGTGCAACAACGAAGATCTTAAACCTAACAATTGAAGATATTAACATGCCCCTGAACGATTATGCGTATTCGCAACAAGTTCCTCTAGCCGTCTATGATGTATCAGGATATGAGATTTATAGTCAAGATATTTGGATTAATGGTACAACCGAATTATCTCTCAACCTATCCACAAACCTTTTTAAAGTAAGTCTATTATATAATAATTACGTTTTGGTCCAATTAGACATAGGGGATGACCTCACATTGGATCTAATTATTCAAAGTGCCGAACAAGCTATTCTAGGATACGATATAGGAATTTTTATACTTCTTAGCGCGCATCTTATAGGTCTCTTAGTAGTTGTCGTCAAAAGAAAGGTGAAGAAAATCAAATAGAGTATAATTTAAATCTTTTTTGAAATATAAAATAGTCCCCCCACCCGGAATCTCATCCATCCTAAAGCAGAAAGGGAGTTTGAGCCGGGGACCTCACGGTATCGGCTGACAATACTTCATAGGCAAAAACCTTAGTATGCGATATTTATCTACAGCCGCGCGCTCTAACCATCTGAGCTATGGGGGGACAGAAAAAATATCAATATATTTTTTAATTTTAATAATCATATAATTTTTACGATTTTTAATAGAAATAATGCGAATAAAGGGAATTTATAATTTCTTGAGTTACTAAGTTAAAATAATTGTTTAACCTTTTTTATGATTATGGGTCGTAACAATACATTTAAAATAAGGGGGTTAACAAAGTAGGAGGACAGGAAAAAGAAATAATTAATTAAAACCTA
>NJBI01000062.1 GCA_005222975.1 Promethearchaeota archaeon Loki_b31 | reverse complement strand
ACTGAATCTTTAAAACACCATAGCTCAACTTTCTTATTTAACGCTTGGATTTTTTCTATCACAGGAATAAAATCTGCATCCCCGCTTAATAAAACTGCAATATCATAATTATTTTCATAAGCATTGATGAGCATGTCGATAGCAAGTAAAACATCCACTCCTTTTTCTTTAAATCCTCGCGGGGTTTCTTTAAGATATCTAAACTTGGTTTCGATTCCGTATTTTCTTCTCAAGGACTTAATCCATCCTATTTTTTTGCCTTTGATTGGATAAATTACACCCATATATATTGTGGCTTTTATGACATTCTTGTTTTTACCTAATACACTCATGAGTTTTCCATAGTCTACTTCAAATTTGAGCTCATGGGCGTTATGGTAAAGATTTCCATAGTCAATGAAAATCATAGTATTTTTTGACTTTGTCATGATCAAAATAATTCACAATTTAATAAAAATGTAGATAAAATAATCTTACTTGAGTGATAAAACACTCTGTTAGTTCTTCAGTTTAAGTTCCAACATTAAAAGTTAAGAGTCGAGGGAGTGTGTTCCGGAATTTCAACTCCATAAATTTTTATACTTATTTATCCTTTTATTCTATGGTTAGAGCGTGATTTATTATGGGCGAGAACAATTTCTCATTATGAGTTCTATGCTCATGGATGTGATTAAATTTGAGAAAAAATGCTAAATCTTTTTTGATAAGTTCGGCTTCTCTCTTAACTATATTAATTTTTGCATCTACTTTTTTAATTACTTTAAACACTAATAACATAAATACAACGCCTACTCCCCCAGATTTCTATGCAACATCTAAAGAGGTCAATATCAGCGAGTTTACAAATTATTTGAAAAAAAATGAAATTGCCGTTTATTTACCTTCAGATCTTCCGAATAAATTTGAAATGACTGCAATATATCTTAAAGAGAGCCCCTTTATTGCAATAGTTGTTTATAGTGCAGAGTCAAATAAAGATTATAAAACAGCAGAATTAGGTATTCAAATATCACGCGCTAAATCTATTCCAACATATAATGATTTATCCTCAAATATTATACATGCTGAATTTGAAAAGGCATTTGAAATAAATGGTTGGCCTGTGCTAGTAAATGAAAGAGCTTCCTCTGGAGGTGAAAGTAGCTTTATAGCAAAATACGGAGAATATACGCTTTTAACCATGGTATGGATTGAAGAGAATCAATATTTTATAGTCAGTCCTACTCTAACTACTGCTGAGGTCAAAGTTCTAGTGGAAAATATGAGCCTTATGGGGGATTAAGAAAATCCTTCTATGTAACAAACAACAAAATATTATTTGAGTATCTAATTATTTATTTTTTCTTTTTATTTATATATTCAATTCGTTAAATTCGTTATATTATTACTTCCTTTTTTTCCGGTCTTTTTTCTGCGTAAAAGAATCTTCCCGATCCCATGACATCAACGTGTCTAAAGTAAATTTCGTTAAATTCAATTTTTTGAGATTTGATTCCTTCTTGTACTTTAACTTTTTCAAACTCTTCTCTGGAATGTGAATTAACGATTTTTTCTATCATTTTGCCTAATTCGGAAGCTAATAGTTCTTCTTCAGATGGGTAAAATTGGCTAAAATCTGCTCCAATTGCGATGTTACCTTTCCGATATCCACCAGGGTTTTTAATAGCTTTCTTAACGTATTTTTTAAAGTATTTTACAATCTTTTTCAAATTTCCAGAGCTTGACTCTCCAACTTCTGCAAGAATGTCGTAGACTTTGCTTGCCCCTCTCAAATAATCTTCAATTGTATCTGGAGTTATTTTTGGTTCGTAATCTGGAAATAAATTTTTTTTAATTTAGGATATAAAGATTTAAAACCGATTGTAATGTTTATTTCTAGAAAACATTAATTTTTATTACACTTTATTTATCGGTTGAAGTTTAATGACATTAGAACATAAAGTCCAGCCTTATTATATATTTAAGATATGTCTGCTGGGTCAAGGTGGTGTGGGAAAGACATGTATAGCAAGAAGACTATGCTTTGATACATTCGACGCAAACACAAGACTCACTATAGGAATTGATTTTTACACTTATGACATCCCTCTTGTTGTAGATGGCGATAAAACGTATATTCGTTTGAGTATATGGGATTTTGGTGGCCAAGAACAGTTTAAAAAAATGTTTAGTTATTATATCAATGGAGCAAACGGTATTTTTATGGTATTTAGCCTATTCAACCTTAATAACACTTTACTTGGCTTAGATTGGTGGTACGAGCATCTAATTAAGCAAAAACAAAAAGACACTCCGAAATTATTAATTGGTTGTAAAAGTGATTTAGCTGGTAGCCTTGAAAAAGTAGATGAGTTAGTAATAGAGAATTTTAGGAATAAACACAAAAAAGTACTGTTTTTTAAGACGTCTGCGAAAGACAATGTTAACATTAAAGAAATGTTTGTAGAGATGATAAAACTAATCATGGATACTAATAATTTTAAGTACGATAAAATTCTCTAAAGATATTTTCAAAGCAATTTTGAGATTTTTTAGAATTTAGATTTAAACTTTTAATTTGATAGTTTATCTTAATTAAAATAATATTAAGATTATACCAATAATCGTCAATATTATTCCTAAAAAACTTTGTATTGATACTTTCTCCTTATTCACCCAATAAGTTAGAGGAAGCGAAAGTAATGGGCTTGCACTAGCTAATAATGACATAACAATGGCACCAGCAGTGCGAGTAGCTTCAGTATATAAATAAGCTCCTAAAGAGGTGCCAATAATTGACGCTAAAAGTAAAATTAACCATGTCTGAGAGGGTTTTTTTAGAGAAAAAATAGTTTGATTACGATCGGCAGCATTCTTTTCTCTCCATACCATTAATATTAAGATAGCTAAAGCAAATGGAAATCGAATTACATTACTAACGATTGAACTAACTCCTTCAGCATTTAAAATCAGGTCAATCTGGTTTGTTGCATAGTCAATAATAACTAGGCCAATAGCCCATCCGAGGGATGCGGCTAAACTATAGCCAATAGCTTTAATAGAAGTATGCGCTATTATCTCATGTAATTTTTTTTTCCATCGGAAATTTTCTGAATTTGTTTTTAATGAATTATTACTTTCAGCTTTGATTTTATATTTTCCTATAATTATTATCCCCAGTCCAATGAAAATTAGCGACAGAATCATCTTTATTTCAAAAGGGCGATTCAGAAAAATTAATGATAGAATAAAAGTAAAAAGAGGAAAAGTCATGGAAACTGCTAAAGCAATTGTCGTACCAAGTTCTTTTTGTGCTTTAAAATAAGCCGTATCACCGATTACCTGGCCAAAAAGAAAACTAACGAATAAAATTACCCACAATTCCCATGGGAGTAACAAAAGATAAGGAAGGATTCCTAAGACAACGGCAACAAGGAAAAATGTTATAGTGCCGAGAGCAGTACGAAAGAAATTAATAAAAATAGGGCTCGCATAACGCTCTGTCTTTCGATAGAGCACATTTGATCCTACAAAAGTTAGGACTGCCAAAATTGCTAGTAATTCTCCAACCATAAAACTGCACATTCTCTAAAATTTTTTTCAAACTAAAATAAAACTTTTTGAGCAATATTACAAGATTAATTTACCTTGAACATTAATTTATTCTACCAAACAACTGTTCTCTCTTCTGACCATATTTATATAAATTTAGGAAAGATTTTGCAGCACTTTCTATTGAGGGATACACTAAAAATCCATCTTCAACTAGCTTATCGTGGAAAATTGCTCGAGATTCGCTTGGATATTGATGAAGAATAATGATAAAAACTTTTTCTAAGGATTCAGCATATGTTTTTATACCCTGTAAATTGTTGTAATAACCCTTAAACCTAACATCGTTTAAATCCCTCCAAGCGTCGGTTTCTACTATAATTAAATCGATATCATCATCTATCGCTACTTTGCATACCTCTAGAAATACTTTATCCGCAGTAACCCATGGCATATCAAAAGGGTTAGATAAACTACCGATTTTGATGGGGTAAATTTTTTTCAGTTTTTCTAACTTTTCCCCTTCGAACAATGGTAATTCCAAGCCTAATTCTGTTAAAGTATCGGTTGCCAATATTCCAAATCCTCCGGACCATAGAACAACTAAAGCCCTTTTACCTGATGGATAGATAACTTTTTTACTTAATTTTTTAAACTTTTTTATATAATTTGAAAAAAGGTAAGCGTAATCAATCAGCTCATCTAATGATGGTGGTATTTCGATAATCGTTGTTTGGTTAAAGATTGCGTCCCAAATCTTGTGTTTAGACGCCATTGAGCCTGTATGAGTTAAAACTGCTGTCTGGCCTCGTTCAGTTCTGCCCCCTCGCATAAAAAGTATTGGTTTTTTTGTATCTTTAAACGCTTTTAGTAACCTTTTCCCTTCATTTTCATGCAAAGTGGATAAACCTTCGAAGTAAACACAAACCAAATCAGTCTCGTCGTCGTCGTTGAAATATTGTAAAAGTTCAGAAACTTGTATGTCAATGCAATTACCTATGCTTACTCCCTTTGAAAATCTTAGGTTGTACCTTCGAGAACTAAATTTAACCATTTTGGAATGCAAATCTCCCGATTGGAAGATTAAGCCTATATTCCCGCTTTCAACCGGAAAAGAGGAGTAATACGCTACTTTTCCGCGTGGACAATACAGACCCATACAATTTGGTCCTATGCTTCTGGTTTCTGGATAATTCATTAAAATTTCTTTTAAATCCCGTTCAATTTTAAGTCCTACTTCGTCAGATTCTGCAGTTCCAGCAGTAAAAATATGAACAAAATTTATTTTCTTTTTAGATAATAAATCTTTTAAATTTTGAACTACAATCTCTCTTCTAATGGATAAAATCAGTAAATCTATCGTATCGGCTGGAACATCGTCAATAGATTTAAAACATTTTATTCCTAAAAGTTCATCTTCTTTGGGTGAAACTAAGTAAAGTTTTTCTAAATCAAATCCTTGTCTAATAAAGCCTTCAATAAAAAAAGCAATTTTTGGTTTCGCTTCAATAATTAATACATTTGTTGGTTTAAATAATAGTTCTAAAGAATTTGTATTACTTTTTATATCCAATGTGTTCCCCTAACTCGTTTATTAAAAGATTATTACAATTATAGCAATATTTGGGAACTGAATTAAATTCCGTTCCACAATTCTGACATGTTATTTTACTTTGAAGTTCTATTTGCTTTAAGTTATCTTCTTTTGTTTCTTTTCTAAAACGTTTAAAAAATTTTAAGATTAACGATAACCCTATCGAAATAATTACGATCGTAATACCCAAAATGATTGTTTTTATAATAAGTGAAGGAAAAAGAGCATTAAAATCTGTTTCTGAGTACCGGTAATAAAAAACGTAAAAGAAGAAGTTAGGAAAAAAGAATGCGAGTAAATTCATAGAATAAGCTTTCTTGAAATCCTTAAAAATAAAAATTGGTATTAGTGATACTAAAATCCAAGTAATATATACGTATATAAAACCAAAGCTATTGTTATACATAATATAATTTGAAAGAAGTTGGATTATCAACTTTCTTTCCTCTGAAATTGAGTTAGTAAACTCGATTTGAGAGTTATAATGAAATATAGACATTAATGAACTTAAAATTAAGATTTGAATAATGAAAAGCACTAATTTACTTTTAAAATAATTCTTTATCTTCATCACTAATTAATTAAAAATATCTATAAATTATACTCTTTGATATAAATTAATAAAATAAAAGATAAAAAAATGCCTAATCCGAAAAATTTTTAATATTTGCTTGCTTAAATTCTTTATAGTGCAGAACTTGTTAACTTATTCTTTATTGTATTATATTGTTAATCTAAAATCTAAGGGTGATTTGGATTTATGAGCTACTCGTTTAGTCGTACTAAATTAATTGATAAAATCAAATTCGGGTTGTTAAGCCCCGATGAGATTAGAAAAATGTCTGCTGCTAGAATAATAACAGCCGATACATATGATGAAGATGGACTGCCCATACCTAGTGGGCTTATGGACCAACGTTTAGGAACTATCGAGCCAGGACAGAGATGTCAGACTTGTGGTAACCTCGTAAGTAACTGTATGGGACACTTTGGTCATATAGAACTCGCCCGTCCCGTAATCCATGTCGGATATGCGAAAAAAGTGTTAAAAGTTTTAAGAAGCATCTGTCCAGAATGTTCGAGGTTAATGCTAACAGAAGAAGAAATTGAAGGTTTTAGAGAAGAACAAATAAAACACAGAAAGATATACTATGAAGTGGATGAAGAAGCAACTAAACTTGTATTCAAGCTTGCGCGAAAGAGTAAAATTTGTCCTTATTGTGGAGCTAAAAAGAAGAAGATTGTAATCGAAAAACCTACAACTTATTACGAAGAGGAGGAAAATAAGGGTTCTCATAGAATAACGCCTATTGAGATTTTAGAACGCCTTAAAAAAATACCTGATAACGATCTTAGGATCTTAGGTGTATCTCCTGAAAACGCAAGACTTGAATGGGTTATATTTACAGTATTGTCGATTCCCCCCGTTTGTGCGAGACCTTCAATTACATTAGATAGTGGAATCAGATCTGAAGATGATTTAACTCATAAATTAGTTGATGTTATTCGTATTAATCAAAGATTAAGAGAAAATATTGACGCTGGTGCCCCTCACTTAATTGTTGAGGATTTATGGGAATTGCTCCAATATCACATAACTACTTATTTGGATAACCAAGTGTCAGGAATTCCTCCAGCAAGACATCGCTCGGGAAGGGCATTGAGAACACTCACCCAAAGATTAAAAGGAAAGGAAGGGAGATTTAGAAGTAACCTTAGCGGGAAAAGAGTTGATTTTTCCGCGCGATCAGTAATATCACCATCTCCTTATGTCAGTATTAACGAAGTGGGTGTACCGATTGCCATTGCTAAAGTCTTAACTATTCCAACTAATATTAACGATTGGAATATTGAAGAAATGAAACAATTGGTTTTAAAGGGACCATTCGACCATCCGGGAGCTAACTATATAATTAGAACCGATCGTAGAAGAGTAGACCTACGATACGTTAAAAATCGAGAAATTATTGCTGAGATGCTTGCTCCTGGATTTACTGTTGAGCGCCATTTAGCAGACGGCGATCTGGTATTATTTAATCGGCAACCTTCTCTTCATAGAATGTCTATTATGGCTCATGAAGTAAAAATCATGGAAGGTAAAACATTCCGATTGAATTTAACAGTTTGTCCACCTTATAATGCTGATTTTGATGGCGACGAAATGAATTTGCATGTTCCCCAAAGTGAAGAGGCTCGAACGGAAGCTGAATTATTACTCAAAGTTCAAGAGCATATTTTATCTCCACGATTTGGCGGACCAATTCTTGGAGGAATTCAAGATTTTATTTCTTCAGTTTTTCAGTTTACCAGTTTAAATTCACTTTATAACAAAAAAGATGCTTTAAAGTTATTCTATTTAGGAGATGTTTTTAAGACTAAGCCCGAATTTAATTTAGAAGATTTAACTCCCATAACAACAGACCCTGAACCGCTCTACTCCGGAAAACAAATTTTTAGCACTTTGTTTCCTAACGATTTGAATATAAAAGTCAAATCAAAATTTTGCAAAAAATGCGATGTATGCGAAAAAGAAGACTGTCAGTACGACGCATATGTCGTAATTAAAAACGGCATATTAATAACTGGAACAATTGACGAGAATTCATTTGGAGCTATGCAACCTAATAGCATTTTACAAAGAATAATTAAAGACCACGGAAACGCTCGTGGAAGAGAGTTTTTAGATAGCGCTACAAAAATGTTATTGTATATTATCCGACAAAATGGAATGACAATGGGCTTAGATGAAGTATATGTTCATGGAGAAGCTTACGAAAAAATTCAAAAAATATTGGAAGACGCTAACGACGAATCACAAAAATTAATAAAAGCCCTAATCGAAAATGACACCACCATTTTAAAAAGAGCCCCTGGACGCTCAATGCGCGAAACGCTAGAACTTAGAATTCGACAAATACTTGCAGAAGCGCGGAAAATGGCTGAAGAAACAGCATCTGAGTATATCGGAGATGAGGCTCATTCTGTAATTATGACAAAGTCAGGTGCGAGAGGAAATATATTAAATTTAGGACAAATGTCTGCCGTTGTAGGCCAACAAGCGATTAGAGGCGAACGAATTAATCGAGGATATATTGGAAGGGCACTTCCTCATTTCAAAGTAAATGATTTAAGCCCTCGAGCTCGTGGTTTTGTCGAATCTTCTTACCGAAAAGGGTTAAAACCAGCGGAATTCTTCTTCCATGCGATGGGTGGGAGAGAGGGCCTTGTAGATACGGCAGTTCGTACATCCACAAGTGGATATATGCAAAGAAGGCTTGTAAACGCTTTACAAGATATGATAATTGAAAACGACGGGACTGTAAGAAATAGTGACAAAAATATTATTCAGTTTAGATATGGTGATGACGGCATAGATCCTATGCATACTGACCATTCTGCAGCTGTAAATCTTGATGTATTAATACTTAAGGCTAAAAATCTTGATATTAATCAAATTCGAGAAGAAATTAAAGAATCGCCAAAAATCAAAACAACAACAAAAAAACCAAAAGCAACGACAAAATCTAAAAAACCAGATATTAAAAAACAACCCAAACCTGATCAAAAAGATCAAAATCTAAGCGACGAGGAATTAAGGGAATTATACGAAAAAGACACAGGAAAAAACGTAGTGTGGCGAGGTAAGCTCACAAAAGGATATTTAGAATGGAAAAAAAAAAAATTAGGATAGATTTTTAAAAATTTTTAAGGTTATAGAAGATGGTAAAAGTTACACAAAAAATACTAAAAGATAGATTAAACGAATTAAAAGAAGATGGTATTCCTGAAGATCTGGTTGAAAAAATAAGAGATCGCGTTAAAGATGAAGGATTAGAAGAAGAACAATTGGAATACCTTTTAAATAAGATTTTTATCAATTATTATAATGCATTAGTCGAAACTAACGAACCTGTCGGAACAGTTGCGGCTCAAAGTATTGGAGAACCGGGGACTCAAATGACTTTAAGAACTTTCCACTATGCGGGGGTTGAAGAATTCTCAGTTACTCAAGGGCTCCCTAGACTTATAGAGATCGTAGATGCTCGACGATTTCCTAGTACACCTCAACAAACTATATATTTAGAACCTCCGTATAATCAAAGCGAAGAAAAGGCGCTTGAAATTCATAATCTAATTGAGCAAATTCGTTTTGAACAAATTACACATGACATAGACTTGGATTTTGTCAATTGGACCATCATCATCAACTTAATTCCAGAAATCTGTGAAAAAAAGGGTATTGATATCGATGCAATTCCTGAAATTTTAAAAAGATATAAAAAAAAGGGAACCATTAAACGAGAAGGTAATTCTATTATAATTGATCCTGGTATCGAGGATCTTCAAAGTCTTCAAAAATTAAGAGAAAAAATCCTTAAAAAAGTTGTAAAAGGCGTACGAGGTATTAACCGAGGTTTATTAACGCCAACAGATGATCAAAAGGAGTGGGTTATTAAAACTGAAGGTACAAATATGCATGGGGTTGTTCAAATTGAAGGTGTTGATGTCACGCGAACGGTTTCAAACCATATCCACGAAATAGAAAAACTTTATGGTATAGAAGCGGCTCGAAAAATGATAATTAACGAAGCACAAAGAGTTTTGGACCAGCAAGGGTTAGATGTCGATATAAGGCACCTGCTAATTTTATCTGATTTAATGTGCGTAAGAGGTTCAATCCAATCAATCGGTAGACATGGGATTTCAGGCTCAAAAACCAGTGTATTTGCAAGAGCTGCTTTTGAGGTTACTGTAAATCAATTGTTAGATGCTGGGCTCTATGGTGAGGAAGAACGGTTATTAGGCATTCCCGAAAATGTCATCATAGGACAAGTTGTCCCCATGGGCACGGGTCGTGTAAAAATTTCGTTCGATCTAGATGCGAATTTAGAAATCCTTAAGAGTAAGAAATAGGGGAACAAGCGATAAAATTTTATATTATTATGAATTTATTTTATTACTTTATTATTGATAATTAAAACGAATACTATTTGAAAAGTCGATGGCAAGGAAAAGCAAAAAGATGATAGAATCGGTTGATTTATCTCGAAAGAAAGTAAAAGTATTTGATATTGATACCAATATTAAAGTTGCATTAAAAACAGGTAAATTGATATTTGGTAAATCCCAAGTTCTTAGTCAACTAAGGCAAAAACCCTTTAAGATGCTTATCATCGCAAACAACTGTCCGGCCGAATTAGACGCTCAATTAAGTTATTATAACTCTCTTATGAACAATAATCTCTTCATTCACAGATATCATGGCTCTTCGTGGGAGTTAGGTCTAGCAATGGGCAAACCTTATATGATATCTATTCTTGGAGTCAACGATTTTGGAGATTCAGACTTATTATCATTAAAAACCAAAAGTAATCAATAAATATGTGGAATGTAAAAATATGTTACGCAAAAGGATCAAACTAGATCGTCAATCAATGGAATTGATTTCGCTGTTTAATAATATTTCCGGTGCGATTATTAAGGATTGTTTAATATTTGAATCTCCAGAAAATAATTCTGAGATAATCATTTTCTTAGTTAAAAAAGAAGATGTAGGGAAAGCAATTGGTAAAGCTGGAGAACATGTGAAGGACCTCATGGCTAAACTTCAAAAAAAGATCGATGTAATCCCTTGGTCAGAAAATCTCGAGCAATTCATTCAATTTATTTTAAATACTACTAAGAATTCAATTCAAGTTCAAAATATTGAAATTAAGGAAAGTAGAAACGAAAAGAAAACCGTGATTATTTCCGTGCGACCTCAAGATCGTGGAAAAGCAATAGGTAAAGAAGGTTCTATGATAAGAAAAATAAAATTACTTGTTTTACGCCACTTTGAGTTTGATAATGTAATAATCAACACAAAAAATTAAATACCTAATTCTCTAAATTCAAAAATTTTAAGTTTAAAGAGATATTTAAATCATATAATAAATACGTAAGAACAAATATAAAATTTTTAAGGTATCTTTCAATGGGAAAAACCAAAGGATTGTATGCAGCTCGTAAGCTGAAAATGAATCGTAAGAAATTTCGATGGAGCAAAACAAAGTATAAAAGAAAGAAGCTTAAATTAAAACAGAAAGTAGATCCCATGGAAGGCTCACCACAGGCTCTTGGTATCGTACTACAAAAAGTAGGGCGAGAAAGCAAACAACCTAACTCTGCTATTCGAAAGTGCGTACGCGTTCAGTTAAAAAAGAATGGCAAAACTATAACTGCGTTTCTTCCTGGAGATGGGGCTTTGAACTTCATTGACGAACATGATAGAGTGATTGTAGAAGGAATTGGTGGAGCAAAGGGCCGTGCAGTAGGCGACCTTCCCGGAGTACGATGGCGGGTTGTGAAAGTAAACGGAGTATCACTTCATGCCTTGATTGCTGGCAAAGTAGAAAAACCAATGCGATAGGTGAATTAACTTGAGTAAAACAAAAAAAGATATTAAATTATTTAATAAATGGTCGTTTAACAACATTGAAATTAAAGATTGGACTCTTGAACATTACATAAACTTAAGACCTGTTATCATTCCGCACACTGCGGGAAAGCATGAACATAAGCGCTTTTGGAAGACTACTAAAATATCCATTGTTGAACGATTTGTTAACAGATTACTAGCACCTGGATTTATTGGTAGTAAAATTAAAGGACATAAGAGCTCGTACGGCTCAGGAAAAAAGAGTAAACTTTTAAGGAGTTTAGAAGATGCGTTTACTTTGATAGAATTGAATACAAGCGTGAATCCTATCCAAATTTTAATTGAAGCGATTTGCAATACGGCTCCAAGAGAAGAAACGACAAAGATTGCTCGAGGTGGGATTTCTTATGCGTCTGCTGTCGATATAGCGCCACAGCGCCGAGTAGATTTAGCAATTAAATATTTAGTACAAGCTATTGGTGCAAGATCTCACTCAAACGAACGACAATTTGCAGCGAATTTGGCTCAAGAATTAATATTAGCTTCGAACGATAGCCAAGAATCAAGGGCAGTAAAAAGAAAAGACGAAATTGAAAGGATAGCAGTATCAGCACGCTAAAAAACCTTCAATTTGAAAAATTATTTTGTACTCTTTTTATAAGTTATTTATTACATACTTAATTTCATTAAAATCGTTTCTCTATGTACCAAAATAATCATAAATCCTCTTTAAAGAGTCAGAACAAGAAATTCTTTTGGAAAATTAAAAATTATATTGTATTTTATCACCTACATAATATCTATTCTCATTTTGGTCTGTAAAATTCCTAATTTTTATATACCTCTTAAGTATAATATTTAATTAAGCCGAAATAATGATATACAAGATTTATTGAACTTAAAGTGGATTCCGACAAAAATATTGATGTTTTAGAGAAACAGCTAAAGATACTAGGTCAAAAAATAAGAATTGACATTTTGAAAAAATTAAATGTCTATCGTAATCCTTTATCTTATTCAATGCTTCAAAAAGAAGTTTTAGGTGCAAATCCAAACTCAATTAATTTCTCTTTTCATTTAAAAGCGCTAAAAAATGGTAATTTAATATCAACTTCCGAGAGTGGTTATACTTTAAGCACTTTAGGGAAACAAATTTTAAAAAATGTCGTATCGATGGAACAAATCCTTAACGATCAAAACAAACAAATTATGATAAGGACTTCTAAATACTCGAAAGAGCCTTTTAATGCGAACAAAATCGAAGATTACTTGATTAAGGAAGGACAGTTGGAGAAATTTTTAGCAATACAAATATCAAAGGAAGTAAAAGAGCGTCTTTCTAAAGCTAACATTGGTTACTTAACAACACCCTTAATGAGGGAATATATTAACGCGATTCTATTAGAAAATGGGCTAGAAGAAATAAGGCACAAATTAACTCGGTTAGGGACTCCTCCTTTTGAAGCTTTTAGTTTTTTTGACAGAAACTTAAACCCCGAACAGTTTATCTCTAAGTTAGGATCCGATGTGTCTGAGCAATTTCTTTTGTTAAGTTTGCTCCCTAAAAACTTAGCGGACTTATATTTATCAGGAGAGGTAGCTTTATTAAACTTAAATTATTGGAGTTTGAGACCCTTAGGCTTCTATCTTGACTCAAAATCAATCGTAGAACATATCACTAAGCAAACTTCGATTAATCTTAATAAACTGGAAAATAATACGGACTTTATTAATTTAATAATGAATTATTTCGATATTTTAACGAAATTCAAGCCTTATTTTTCTGAAGATATATTATTAGGCAATTTTAGTAACTCCTTTTTATCTTATTTTAATTCTAATAAAAATACATCAAATATTCTTAATATCATAATTTCCCAAATTTTAAAACTTAGTAATAGGCAATACGACGAGAAATCTCACCTTTCTTTAGAATTCTCTTTTTTGGAAAATAATAAAAATAATAATGCAGAAAATTCGAATAATCATTTTTACAACGACTTTTTAAAGAATTTAATCAATCAAATTAGCCTAAACAATGACCTCATATGTCCTTTAATGTTATACGATTACTCCGACTTTCTTAGCTCTAAAAGCGAGTCTGATAATTTAATAAAAGTTCTCACTTCAAGTTATCGTAATAATATTATTTTCTATAAGAACAACCATTCAAACCTAATAAATTCAACGCTTGCAAATGTCCACAAGCTAAACAAGAACGACGAAGAAAGAAATAAAATCGTTTTAGACAAAATTCTGATAAATTTACACATGATTGCTAAAAAATCTAACCAAGAAGATTGTATTTTTTTCGAAAATTTGCACGAAAAACTAGATTCTGTGTTTGAATTCTTTGTTAGTAAAAAAAAATTAGTAGATAGAAAATTAAAATCTTCAAATCATTGGAAGAAAATAATTTCCGAATTTTTTGAGCCGAAAAATGGTGATTGGATTGACGAATCTTTAAAATCCATTAGTTTTTTTGGCTTAAATGAAGCTGTAAAAACGCATTGTGGTATTGAAATAGATAGAAACGTAAATAGCGAGGTTTTTGCCCAAAAAGTATTAAATTTTATGGTTGATATTATTGATGAAAATAATCAACGAGAACATGGAAACTATATTTTTACTCATCCTCATAACGATAATTACCTATATAATAAAGAATATAATAATAAACTTAGTTTAGGAGATGAAACTAAACGTTACAACATAGATTTGATTAGAAATGATTCAAAATTATCACTCGAGATAAAAATTGAGCTTTATAAGAAGTTCGAAAAAATCCTAGACGGAGGGAGCATTTTTACATGTAATTTAGATAACTTACATTTGCTTGAACTTATAGAGATTTTAATGAATTCAAAATTAAACGCGTTTTCAATTAGAGCTTAAATTGAAGCGTTTACTACGAATTAATCTGATAGAAGTTCTGCTAAAATCGCCTTTCTCATAGGGATTCCATAGTAAGTTTGTTTGAAGTAAATCGCTTTTGGTGAATCATCAATATCAGGAGAAATTTCTGTAACTCTGGGTAGAGGATGCATAATTTTAAAATCGTCTTTAGTTTCCTTTAAATCTTTTTTTGTAAAGATATATATATTTTTAACTCTATCGTATTCTTCAATGTCGGCAAACCTCTCTTTCTGAATTCTAGTAATGTAGAGAACGTCCAAAACATTTAAGATATCTCGATATTTTTCAATTTCTTTATATTTTGCTTGTCGTTGCCGTAAGAAATCCTTATCTCTTTTTCGCATCATTAGCTCTTTAGGACTTATAAAATAGATATTTACATCATAATTTGAAAGTAATATCGACAGAGAATGAACAGTCCTTCCGAATTTTAGGTCCCCCATTATCCCAATATTTAAACCGTCTAACTTATGCCCCTCTTCGGTAATAGTTAATAAATCTAACAAAGCTTGAGTTGGGTGCTCACCGCTCCCTGATCCCGCGTTTATAATTGGTATTTTTGCAAATTTTGTGGCAAGTCTTGCTGATCCTTCTAAATTATGTCTTATAACAATGCCATCGCTATAATTTTCTACGGTTCGAATGGTGTCTGCGATGCTTTCTCCTTTCTTTGCAGAAGAGACATCACCAGAATGGAAGCCAATTACGCTCCCCCCTAATCGATGCATTGCTGATTCAAAACTTAAACGAGTCCTAGTCGAGGGTTCAAAAAATAAAGACGCTAAAATTTTGCCCTTAAGGAGTTCTGAACTTTTCTTATCCTGAATCATTTCCTTGGCTTTTTTTAAGATATGATCGATATCTTCCCGCGAAAAATCTTTTGCTGATATGATTCCTTCCCTAAATTTCTCTTTGAATGACATAATTCTTAACAAAAGTTTTAATAAAATTAGGTTATTACTACTTAAATTATTTTTTATCTATATCAATAAAAGAGTTATTCAGAACTAATAAAATTTAAAATTTATAAATAATTAATTAGTTTAATTTAAAATTTGTAGTTGTTTGAAAAATGAAATTTCCACGTACGATAAATCGGTATTGCCCAAAATGTCGCTCCCATACAAAGCACAACGTGTCGCTCTATAAGAAAGGGAAGGAAAGAGCGATGAACCATGGACGAAGACGCCTAGAAAGAAAGAAAAAGGGCTACGGTAGCTTTCCTAAAGAGATATTTCATAAAAACGCGAAAATGAATAAAAGATCTCAGCCAATATTAGAATGTTCTGAATGTGGTAAAAAGCAATATTCAAAATCATACCGCGTAAAAAAATTCGAATTACAAGAAGTATAAAATTGTGAAAAATTATGCCAAAGAAAAAAAGACCAGATGATTTAATTCCCTATCCAAAAAGTAGGTTTTTACGTGTAAAATGCTTAAATTGTGGCAATCAGCAAATAATTTTTGGGTGTTCTGCTACAGATGTGGAATGTTTAGTATGTGGAAAAATATTGCTCCAATCTACTGGTGGTAAAGCACGAATTCTAACCAAGATTTTAGAAGTGCTTTCTTAACTAACTTTCACCTTATTTGAGTTTTGATCTATTTATTTGATCGTGAAACCACTCTTTCACGAACTTAGATCATATATTAAAACTATTTTGGTTTAGTCGAAATATGTCTTTACAGCGTGTACAAAAGCTTTTACGTTTTCTATAGGTGTGTCTCCAGTAATTTCACATCCTGGTGCGACTAAAAAGCGTGGATCACCTCTACTTGCATTTAAAGCTGCGTGAACTGCTACTTCAATTTCTTTTGGTGTGCCAGATGGAAGTAATTTAACATGATCAATATTTCCAGCCACACCTATCTTATGATCAAACAATTCTTGGGTTTTAGTAATGTCAACATATGGTCCAATGCTCAATGTATTTAATCTATCAATTTTTTTAAGATAACCCGCAACAACATTTAGATGTGGCGTTATCTTTCCACACATATGAAGGATATTATAGTCATACACATTAAGGATCTCAGGTAGATAATCTATACTGAATTCTTTTACCTGAGTAGGTCTCAACATCTGAAGATCATGTTCACAGATTACAAAGATTGTTGCTCCAGCTTCTTTCAAAACATAAATGTACTCCTTAATTATTTCAATAGATCGTTTGACTAATTGGTGTACAAAATTAGGGTTTTTTACTATCCTTCTTATCAAAGCTTTATAAGGCATTAGCTGTAAGCTAAAAGATATTGGACCCGTCATGAAAGCTGCTACAGGAACATTAGCTTCCTTGGCAAGAATTCGTGTACCTTCAATCAAAACTCTTGTACTTTCTGTTAACATGAAATCTGGTATCTCTAATCCTTCTAAATCTTTTTCTGATTCAATCACATATTTGGTAATCCAGGGATTTTTATTAGACGGATAAGTAACTTCTGCACCACAAGCTTCGGCAACCGGCCAGCTTGGTTCAACCTGAATTGTTGTTATATCATAACCATACAAATCCAACGCTTTTAGATGAGCTTTTGCAGCTTTTTTCGCATCTTTATACATACTACTATAAGTTAACCCATTTATAATCCCCACATGATCCCCGATTTGGGGAAATACTGGTGCTCGATCAACTGAACGACCTTTCAAAGCAGCAAAAATACGATCAAATGAATCCATTAGGTATAATATTCACTTTAATTTATAAAAATAAAATTTAGAAACTAAATAAATCTAATATTTTTAAATAATTAAATTTAAAATTTTCTGAAGTTTTCTCCATCTGAAGATGTCTTTCGTTCAAATAAAATATGACGATATTTATTTCGATCCTAAAGTTCAGGAGATGTGTATTTCACCTATTTTTAAGTGTCCTTTTTATGATCATTCGTGGAGTTGTCCTCCAAATTCACCTTATCTTGAAAAAGCTATGTCAACTTACACAGAATTTTATTTACTCTACTCTACATTTGATCTGGAAGAATATATTAAGAAAGAAAAGGAAAGGACAAACAGATCAGAATTTTTCATTAAAAATACATTTTTACTCACCAAAAGTTTCGAATTAAATGATTTGGAAACTGAATTCGATAAATTCTTATCCCAATATAATAAAAAGTATAAAAAACGACTTCTTTTGTATGATGGGACATGCAAATATTGTAAAATTCAAAAGGCGGGAAATTGCACTTTTGATTCTGGCGAATTATGCCGTTTTCCAAAAATGAAAAGATATTCTATGGAAGCTGTAGGGATTGAAGTTATAAGGACGGTACTTGAATTGAATTTAGATGTTGAATATCCCTCCAATAAATATTCATTTAGATTTGGCTTAGTTTGCTTTAAATAAAAAAAAAACAAAAAAAAAATATTTGATAGCAAACTAATCTCAGTCACCGAGCTGTAACGCTATAAACGGCGACAAAAAGTACGAAAAGTTGAAATATGATGGCGATCCTTTATAATATTGTGAATCGAAAAACTTA
>NJBI01000061.1 GCA_005222975.1 Promethearchaeota archaeon Loki_b31 | reverse complement strand
TTCTATGCCGACATTATTCTCACCTTTACGTTTTAATAACTCTATTTTTTTCTACGCTTCGAGAAAAGTTTCAACTAAAGCATCCTGGTTATCCTGTAGTGTCCACTTTTGGCTTTTATGCCCTTTTTTTTGATGTTTTTCAAGGAATGTGCGGTTTATTTTCCACGAATTGTAAAGAAGCATTCGAACAAACAAGTCTAAATATCTGGTATTGTCGTATCTTGATTTCCATCGCCGCCCCATCCGATTTAAGTCGGAAAACCCCGTCTCTATAAACCATCTTTTTTTATAAAAATTAGATGTGCGGGAAGGCCAGGAACTTGGTTTACTCTTAGGTTTTTGGGTAGTCATTATGGCATAAATTAACTTCATAGCATCGTTTAAGGCTAATTTCCCCTTCTGAAATTCTTGTTTAATACCTAAAAGAGAATGACCCTTTTTTGCTTGTAAAATTAAATAGAGTATCTGGGAAAATCGTAGTTGCTTCCTGTGACCTGTTGAAAAAGTATATCTCCTTACTCTATTGCCTGTTCGCCTTATATAATCTTCGAAGATTTGTTTAATCTTTGGGGAAGATCTATTAGGAATTAAAACATCAGCTTTAATTGCTTTAATATTCTTTATTAGCTCAGCATTATAAAATTCTCTATCCATTAACACAAATTTTATCTCAAACTCTAAATTGATTAAATGCTGGAGAAATTTAAGAATAATGGGGACTTTAGCTTGTTTTTTTGCGAAATGCTCTAATCCTGCATAAAGGTGAATTCCTCTTGACAAAATCGAAAAGCCTAAGTATTGACGCATATTTTTCGTTCCCTTCCCCTGATTTGTTCTCTTGATCATTTTATCGTTCCGTTTTCCATAATAATCATGTTCTGTAAAGTCAATTAAAACATTGACGCTTTTTGAAATAAGTCCTAATTTTAAAGCTTCCTTCAATTGATTATCTAAACATTCTCGTAAAATTCTTTTAGCTTTTTTAAGTCCAATACCGCGTAAAAACTTATTCACGCCTGTTTGGTGTGGAATATCTCGTTTATTTCGTCCATCAGCATACTTTTTTCGCTTTCCCCTTTTTTTACTCAAAAAGTACCTGTTCAGCTTTTCGCTGGCACTTTCTATAGACCTTCCTGTTATTTCGGAAAAGAAAAAGATTCTTAGAAAGTCCTCAGCATTATATCTTGCGTTTTTACCTGTTTTACACCCCCACATTCGAGATTTGATTATATCACAAAACTTTTTAAAAAATGCTAACATATATTCATTAGAGAAAAGTGGTTTTAGCTCAGCTTTCAAATCTGAGAGTGGAGATATATTATTTATTCGCATAAATAAATATAACCACTCTTCTCTTATAAATCTTAAGATAAAGATCCATTAGAAACAAAATTAGCAATATAATTTATAAGATTTAGGGATTGGAAATATATCTTAATAAAAAGGGATTCAGTTCAATAGGATTCAAGGATCTACTTGCTTTGATACTGCTTAAGGTGAAGGATGAGATTTGCAACAAATGGATCAAAATTTTTAAGCCATCTTTAATCGAAAGAAAGATATTTTTTCTGTCGTAAAAAAATCGTGCTGACTTCCATTTCATTTGCTTTTCTACGCAATTCTGCGTCGTTAGTAGCTAAAAAGACTCTTTTGCTTATACTTTTTAACTCCATACAAGACTTTAATAAAAAGTTATCTGTGGTTTCATCTTTTAATTTTATGTTTTTTTTGTAATCAATATTATATTTTTCGTTATTTTTTTCTAAATATAAAAGTCCAGCCTTAAAATTCATGTGAAATTTTCTAGCTTCTGATTCTCGAATCCTTTTAGCTTCTAGTTCGTCGAGAATTTGCTTATAAACGATAAAAATAGTTTTTCCTTCTAACCCCGCGTCTATTTCGTATAGATAATCTATTTTAAATTGAAATGGAAGTAAAATAAAGTTAGCATCTATTACGATTAAATTTTCTAACATTATTTGACATATAGGTTAAAAATTTAATAATTTTGGCGTTCTAATATTTTTTTCGTTAATAAATCAAAAGCATTATTTACATTATCTCCAGATTTGCTCGAAACCTTTAAAAAATCAAATAAATTGAATGCTTCCTTAAATTCCAAAGCGTAATCATCATGAACCATAATGTCATCAGCCAAATCAGTTTTAGTCCCTAAAAAGAGAATTGGTAAATCGGGATCGTTCTTTCTACAGATTTCAACCCATTGTTCTAATTTTTCTAAGGTAATTGGGCGGGTTAGGTCAAAAAGTAATAACGCGCCTTTAGCTCCTAAAACATAGCTTTCTAATAGAAATCTAAACCGTTGCTGACCCCCAAAATCCCACAATTGCAGTGTACAATGATGACTATTGATTTCTACCTCCTTAAGGAAAAATTCGACACCGATAGTCATACGAGTTTCGGCACTGAATCTTCCATCTACAAATCTATGAAGAAGCGTGGTTTTTCCTACGCCACCCTCGCCAGCAAGGAGGATCTTTAAGATAAACTTTTTAGTCATAATATAATCGCATAATCGGATAATCTAATAAAAGTTTTAAATAGAAGCTTAAAAGAACACCTTAATTTGTAATCAAATTTTAAGTTTGCAACTTAATATAGATATAATACAAAAATTTTCTTATATAATTCTTTTTAATTACAAAAGAAATCCGAAACACCATTAAACAATTAATATTTATTTTAAAATTTCTTATAATTAATTGCACTTTACTAAAATCAATTATTAGATTATAAGCAATAGTGATGATAATGAAAAAGATAATACCTACTGAGGAAGAGTTAACTAAATTACGAGTTAAATCATGGGGCATTTGGGAAAAAGAGAAGAGTATTTTTGATTGGTCTTACGATAGTACGGAAACTTGTTACATATTAGAAGGAGAAGTCGAAGTAACGGATAATACAACTGGGGAAAAACTAGAATTTAAAAAAGGAGATTTAGTACAATTTCCTAAAGGGTTAAAATGCGTTTGGAACGTTAAGAAACCCGTTAAGAAATATTATAATTTTGGAGATTTAGATATTTAGTTTGAATTAACTCAATTTTTTTTCTATCCTATTTTTTAATTATTTTTTCGATATTTGATAAAATTTTATATAATTAACTAACGAATTATTAATCGAGGTTAATACTTGTGAAATTCTATTTTAATGAAATAGATTTAAATAAAAATAAAAATAACAAGGGGCAATTCTAATGGAGGAATTAGAAAGTAAAACATTTCTTCTAGAAAAGAATATTAGAATTTTTTTTGATGGTATCCCAATACCATCTTATGTTTGGCAAGAGAAAAATAATAATTTTATACTAATTGATTATAACAAAGCAGCTGAAATAGTAACTAAGGGAAAGATTAAGGATCTTTTACATAAGAAAGCATCTGAAATTCATGAAGATAGACTAGACATTATTGAAGCGTTAAATCAATGCTTTCAAGAGAAAAAAAGTATTTCTAAAATATCTGAATATATTATGAAAACAACTGGTGAAGAAGTTTATATATCCCTTAAGATGCATTTTCTACCACCCGATTTGATAATTGTTCATATAAATGATATAACGCAATGGAAACTAGCGGAAAAAAAGCTTATAGGTTCTGAAAAAAAATATAGACAATTATTCGAACATTCACCTGAATCAATTGTTCTATTAAAATTAAACGGGGCAATATTCGACGTTAATCTTGCAACAGAAATGCAATCTGGTTATACCAAAGACGATTTACTAAACAAGAATTATTTAAAGTTAGCAGCGTACCCTTCAAACCTTATTCCATTATTTAAATCACTATTATCTCGTTTATTGGAGGGAAAACCTATTAAACCTATTGAATTTGAAATATACAAAAAAGACGGAAGTAAAGCATGGATAAGTAGTCAAATCTCGTTGATAAAGGTCGGTGAAGAGCAATTAATCCAAGCGTTTATAATCGATATCACAGAACGTAAAAATTTCGAACAAAAAATTAAGCGAAAACTTGAAAACGAAAAATTCATCTCTACCATTTCATCAAGACTTATTGGTAATATTGATATTGATAAGGCAATTAGCGAATCACTTCTTGATATGGGAACTCTAATTGGTGCTACACGGGCATATATTTTACTGTTTAACGAAAAAGATTCTCTTGAATCTTATATCCAAGAATGATGTGCTGAGGGAATAGAACCCCAAATGATTAACTTAACAACTATAGATTATAAAAAGCTTCCTTGGAGTTCAAAGCAAAGTAGAGAAAAAAATTTTATTTACATTAAAGATGTATCAGAATTACCAGAAGAAGCAAGCGCAACAAGAAGAGAATTAGAAAAATTGAAGATTAATTCCTTGCTTGTTTTTCCAATTAAAATTAAAAATGAATTATATGGGTTCATAGGATTTGATAATATTGAACGGGTAAGTAAATGGGAAGAAGAAGATTTTTATTTACTCCAAACTACATCTGAAATTATTAGTAACGCTTTAGAACGCAAATGGTCCGAGGAAACATTGAAAGGAAGCCATCAATTACTGGCAGGGATCATGTCTTCTTTAACAGATACGATTTATCTTGTAGATAATCATTTAAATATTATTTGGGTTAATAATGTAGCAAAACAAACATTTGGAATGCAATTAACTAGTAAAAAATGTTACAATGTTTTAATGCACCGCGGTAAACCGTGTAAAGAGTGTATGATCCTAAAAACCTTTTTAGATGGAAAAATACACGAGAAAGAAAAAGAATATGTCAACATAATTGGGAACAAAATAGTCTGTTGGACTACTTCAAGTGCAGCTGGATTAAATCTCGAAGGAGAAACAGAACTGGCGATTGTGATAATACGCGACATTACGACACGCAAATTAACAGAGGATTCATTAATGCAATCTGAAATTAGTTTGAAATTATTAAACGAAACCCTAGTCCAAAAAGTTGAGGAAAAAACTAGAGAATTAAAGGAATCAGAAGAAAAATATAAAAGAATGTTAAACGACTTAGATGTAGGATTTTATAAAGGAGAGTTTAAGGAAAAGTTATTAATGCACAATGCGGCGCTTATTAAGATATTAGGTTTGAGTGAATCCATATCGCTGGTTGGCTCTAAATCTTCCCAATTTTTTGTGAACGCAAGTGATCAAAAAAAATATTATAAAGATTTATTAGAAAAGGGTTTTGTTAGAAATTTTACCTCTCAAATTAAAACTCCTGATGGAAAGATAATAAATATCCAATTAAATTCTCATTTAATAAGGGATGATAAAGGCAATCCCAAAGAAATCGAAGGTACGGTCATTAAATTAACAAACAATATTAAAAATTAATCTAAAAGAATGAAAATATTTAAAAAAATCCATTTAACTCACGAATACCTTTGTTTATCTCGATATTCTTTAACGGAAACTTCTCGTGCCTCTAACCTACTATTTTCTACTAAAGTTTCTTCGATAGCTTTAATTTCATCTCTAGTTTTAATATTGCTTTTTTTAAGTTTCTCAAGAATTTCTTTTTCTCCTAATCCCTTAGTATAATACACCTTAAATTTTTCAACGGTCTCCTCGTTGTAAAAAATATAGTGTCTATTCGTAAAAATAATCAACCAATTCTTCTTGATTTGCTTTTTCGATAAATTGTGCATCTTTTCTTGGATTTGGGGTAAGGAACGTTTAAGCTTTCTAGCAACCATTTTATCTTCGATTGAGCTATAATCCGATAAAAATTTTTTGAGCTTTTTATTAAAAAATAGGGTTGGAATGTAAGAAAGGGCAAATAACACTATAGTAATAATAGTCATTATTATAGCTGCTAGTTGATAAAATATAAAAACGATAAGAATTGCAATAATAAGAAATATAAACCATTTTCTTCCAATTGTCTTTAGTATTTTTACGAATTTGCTAGGCATACAAATCTTCAATTACGGTTAATTTGTTCTTATTATATAATTTATGGTTTAAAAAATCCGTATAACCATATAAATTACCGCTTTCTGGGTTCCCGAACCATCTGTTCGGCAGATTGTTTTTCGGATGTGACCAGGTTTTATCCTGTAATACCATGACCGTAGCCGAAGCCACAGTTTGTAGTTTCCCATAGTCTTTCTACTACAGTACTATCCACAACGCAAAACAGTTTAACTTCCAGGAGTTGCGCGAGTTGCGCACAATTTATATGGTTTTTTTTTTTCTATGAACAACCATCTTATAAGTTCGGCTATTATTGTAAAATGCTTTCCTTATATGGTTGCAAGTATATAGAGTAGTAAAGACTAGTAATTAAACTTTTTCATAATGAATCGTTAAATTTAAAAGGAATAGCAAATGACTCTTTAATTTCATTCTAATTTTCTAAGGTCGTTTTTGTACCTTCTAAATCTAACTAATATAATTGTTGACGATATTCCTGCCAAACCTACAATCATAATTGATGCAATAACTAGAACGAAGTCCGTAAATGGCTTAGGTATTGCAAAATTGAAATTATCCTCGTAATAAATGGTAGTTTTATTTGTAAAATCTCTCGCAATTACGAGGTATGAATATTTTCCAGGCTCCATTTTGTTTAAGGTAATATTAAACTCCCGTTTACTTTCATTGAAATGGTTAGATAATCTATGAGTCGAAAAATCCGTGAAATCATTCTTTGATATTAATAGAAATACGCTTTCGATTCCAGAATGATTATCACTAGCGTTAATAGAAAACAGAAGATTATCAGATACTGTGGGGTTTATTGGAACATAATTTACATTAGATACTATGGGATTGTCTGTATCTAGAAGCGTAGTAAAGTTATGATAAGAAGGAATTACATTATGACCCGTAATAATAGTACTATAATTTTCGTTTGCTCCAACTGGTAATCTAAAATCTACAAACCCATTTTTATCAGCATAAACAGTTCGATATTTTCCATCTGTAGTTCTTAAGTTAATTCTTGCTCCCGGAACAATACTACCAAGATCATCTCTAACTTGTAATGAAACGAGCTGACCTTCGTAAATACTTTCGTTAAAATGATTTGGAGCGCTTCTAGGTATGTCTGTGTATATATCCAGTTCGGGGTCGCCTAGCAAATTGTACGTTAGAATATTTTTACGTTGCCACTCTTGCACCATCGAAGCGTCACCTCTTTTGAAGTAATCGCTATTCATATAGGTAACCTTAGAATCGTATAACGCCCTTCCTTGTTGGAACTTTTTTTCATCGAAAAACTCTTTCCAAAACAATTTCGCGTTGCCACGATTTAATTTTTCAAGATTTGCATCAAAATCAAAATACCAACTTACTCTTATACTTCCTATATAGCCCACTGTTCCCGCTAAAGGTCGTTTTATTAAGCGTTCTCCTATGCTATTATCGCCTTGATCGTAAGAAGAAGTTGTACAAGCATCCGCATATAATAACGATGGCATGTTAATATTACTAATCAATAGTGCTTCCGTATTATTATAAAAAGTTAAACTACTCGCATCTGTAAACCTAGTTGGATCACCATGCCCAGCGAAAATTATTGTAGAATATCCCGAATTTAATTCGCTTACGAAATTCTCTAGATTTAGAGCGTCTAGTTGGTTTGGGTAGTCTGGAGTTGCAGGTTCGAAGCTAGGTGTTGTTTTAGTTAAGTGAGTAAAATTCATTTCTGATGCCGTATAGTTCTGCCAAATATATTCTGTTAAGCGAGCCTCGTCTTCAGGAGGCAAAAATGACGAAACACCCCCTGCTAATAGCATTTTATTCATCCAATCTCCCATAAAAGGATCTGTTTCATATTTTAAAGTTTTGTTGATCATATTAGAAAGCTCAACAATATTATCAGCTGGTAAACGACCAACATAGACTTCTGGTATCCACGATATCTCATCAATATTTCCCGTGTATTCCGAAGATTCGCCCCATCTACTATTGCCATTAACGTCCCACGATCCTGTTAAATCTGCATAATAAAAATCAGTTGGCTTATAATAGTCGTCCCACTTCGAATATTCAGATTGACCATTTACTAGCGTTACATCCGGGTTATATACTTGTCTTATAGGAATTAAATTATCTTCAGCATCGCCGGCGAGAAGAACCCATTGAATGTTTTCCTTTTCGTAGTACCCTTTTATCATATTTCGAATTTGCTCTGCTTTATCCCTCCCTTCATAATCCGAATAGTTGGATAAAATGATGGTTTTAACCCCTTTCTCGTTTTTCCATTCCATTAAAGGGGTAACAGCATCCAAAAAACTCGTGTCATTTATAATTATAAGCATCTCTATCTTTTGATCGTACCAATTGGCGTTTAATGTTTCAAAGTCAATTTCTGGCAATTGAGATAAATCAATTTCGGGGACGATGTTGGCCGTTTTCAATTTGTCTAATTGATTCTTATAATTTGCGATTGGACTGCTAAATTCTATCTTAAGGCTTACAACTGGAATAAGAACCAAGATAATTAGTGAAAAAATTGCAAGTTTCTTAAAACCTGTTTTAGTCATTTAAAATCAATTTAATAAAAAGTGTCTTGTTTTATAATTATTTTTAGAGTAAATAATATGTTTACAAATATTACAACTAATTAAAAATAAGAACATGTATATTATTTAAATAAAATTGAGAATTTATTATGCCGATTAGATTTAACACTTGTCCGTTTTGCCATGAGAAAATAGTATTCACTATAGAGATAGAAGATATCGACTCGTCTCAATATCCCGCTCCGGTGTATATCCTTCATAAAAGCGAATCTTGTGGTAAAACATCTACTTTTTATTTTGATAGTCTTTTAAGAGTTTCGTATAAAGAACTCGAGAAAAAACCTGGGGCGATTAAAACGTTAGAAACAACCAAGTAAGATTTCTCTTAAGAATTTTATGTAAATCTTATATTCTTTCTATATAACTTTCTTAATAGGATAATATCTCTACATTTTCTCTATATTTCTCGAAAATTTATAGCTCTCTTAGGATATAAATCTTATAGTTAATTTTCTTATTTTAATGAACAATAACAATCACACCAATACAACATTGGATCTAATTAATGACCTATTACAAAATATTCCTGATATTGATGATCAGCTTAAAAATCTCTCAAAAACTAAGCTTTTAGAAAATATTAGTGTTATGATTTTTAATAAAGGAAAACATTTTTTAAAACATATTTTATCTAAAATAAGAAACTCACATAATCCAGATTATAATCCTAATTATAAATTTTCCATAAAAGTATTAAAAATTGCAAAGGAGAATATACAAGAAAAATATGGACCTTCAAGTGAATTAGTTCTAAAAAATATAGAGAAATATCACCATGTAAATAGGGATCTAAAACACTACTTCCACGAGCAATGGAAGAAATATAATCCACACTTAAAATCTCGTTTTTTCAAATGTCTTGATACGGCTGAAAAGACTTATTGGTTTGGTTTTCTATGTTCAGATGGCTCAATCACAAGTGGTAATGATCCTTCGAGAAAAAGATATCAGGTATCTATAGAAATATCCAAAAAAGATAGAAGTCATTTAGTTAAATTTTGTCGTGCTGTAGGTTTAAATCCAGCTAAAATTGGTGAAAGAACAAAGATTCTTAATAATAAAAAACATCGTCTAGTTTATATCATTTTTACATGCAAACCAATGTTTCAAGATATTGAAAACCTAGGATTAAGAGAATTTAAAGAAGGAAATGAACTAAAATTTAACTTAAAAAATAATAATCTTTCTTATGCACTATTACTTGGGATTTATGATGGAGATGGAAAAGAAGGAGGAACAATTATCTACTCTACTAATTATTCCTTTCTACTACAGATTAAGAATGTATATAAGATAAAAACAGAGATTAGAAAGCGTGAGGTTGACGAATTATCTGAAGAGTTAAAATTTAAAATCAAACGAACAAAACCGATATATGAGTTTGCTCTAAATCCTAATTTGTTAAATAAAATGATGGACTCTTATCATAATAGTCTAACAAGGAAAAGAAAAAGATTTAGCGAGCAATTACATGTTATGGAAACTATTAAAAACAAGATTAGAAGTCCAGAAGTCCTAGAAAAAGTAATCAAGACACATGGGAAAGAAAAATTAGCAAAGATGTTGAAAGTTTCTTTTAATACTTTACATAAATTATCTATTGAGTGGGATGTTAATGTGAAGAAAATATCTGCTGTTGAAAAATTGAAAGCGAAAGTTAAAACTAAAGAAAATTTAATTAACATGATTGAGACAGATGGAAAAGAAAAGACGGCTAAAGAACTCAAAATTGGGTATAAAACACGCCTTAATCTAATGGATGAATGGAATATCAAAACAAATTACTTAACAAAAAGAGAATTGCTAAAAAAAAAAATAGGAAGCAAGGAAAATTTACAAGGACTCCTTAAAAACTCTTCCCTCACACAATTAGCTAAAAAATATGGAGTAGGGAGAAATACCCTTAAAAGGTTATATGATGAATGGGAAATCTAGTATTAACGATTAAAAAAGAGTAGTTATTTTTTTTCTAATTTTTCTAAAGAGAATTAATAAAATTAAGAAAAGATTAGTAATAAATAATTATAATGAAATAATTAATCTATTATGGTTAATCAATTAGAGGATGTAAAAGGCATCGGATCAGAAACAGCTAAAAAAATTAAACAAGCAGGCATTAATTCTGTTGAAAAATTAGCTTCGTCTAAACCAGAGGATATTGTGAAACTAAAAATCAAAGGTATTGGTAAAGCAACAGCGTTGAAATTCATTGAAAGTGCAGGCTTATTACTGAAGGAGAAATCGTCAGAAGTAGAAACTTTAAAATTGGATGTAAAAGAGAAACCCGCCAAAAAAGCAGAACCAACAAAAAAGGTAAAGCCAAAAAAAAGCACAAACCTTAAAGAACTAATAAAAAAACAAGCAGAGTGTAATATCGGACTAGTGGGCCATGTAGACCATGGAATGATCTAGCCATTTCGGCATTTCCTATAAAGACTACACTAGTTAAGACCTTAACGGGCGATTGGACGGATAGACATTCTGAGGAAATAGAGAGAGGGATTTCGATAAAATTAGGATACTCAAATGCGACTATTCTATACTGCCCTGAATGCGATGAATATCTTACGTATCATATGGCAGAAGCGGCTAGAAAAAAAGGTCAACCAAGATTTGTTTGCCCCAACTGTAAAAAAAATTTAGAGTTTAGAAGAAATATTTCCTTCGTCGATGCTCCTGGCCATGAAATCTTAATGGCTACTATGCTAAGTGGAGCTTTTTTAATGAATGGCGCGTGTTTACTAATTGCCGCTGATGAAGTTTGTCCCCAACCACAAACGAGAGAACATTTAGCCGCATTGAATATTGCGGGAATCGAGAACATTATTATCATCCAAAATAAAATTGATGCGGTGTCAAAAGAGCAAGCGTACGAAAATTATAAGCAAATCAAAGCGTTTGTAAAAGATTCCATTGCCGAAAACGCTCCAATTATACCTGTTTCCGCAGTTTTTGGCGTTAATATCAATCTGATAGTTCGAGCGTTCGAAGAAATAATACCTTCTCCTAAAGTTCGTGAAGGAGAAGAATTTCAATTCTTAGTTGCTAGATCTTTTGACATAAATCGCCCAGGCACAGAAATCAATAAATTAAGAGGCGGAGTTATAGGAGGATCCGTATTAAAAGGTAAAATTAAAGTTGGTGAAGAAATCGAAATTAGGCCGGGTCTTCGAGTTAAGAACGATTTTATACCAATTAGAACTGAAATAGTAAGTATTAGCCAAGGGGATAATCTTTTAGAAGAAGCTAATCTCGGTGGTTTAATTGGATTAGGGACAAAATTAGATCCCGCCTTGACAAGGGGAGACTCTCTGATAGGGCATTTGGTTGGCAAAACTAACACATTACCCGAAATTATTTCACAAGTAGAGTTAAAAGTCAACCTTTTAGAAAAAGTAATTGGTTCTGAAATGCAAATAAGGGTTCAACAACTTAAACATAACGAAAAGCTCTTATTAGTTGTTGGTACTGAAAAAACAGCAGGAACTGTTACAAAGATTTTAAAAAACTCTTATATTCTCAATTTAAATCCACCTATTTGCCCTCCTGAGAATTCAATATTTGCGATTTCTAGAATTATTAATAGACGTTACCGATTAATAGGATATGGTAGACTTTTTAATCAAAATCAGTGAAAACAATCATCTTTATATTATTTATGGAGAATAAGAAAGAAAAATTTCACGAATTTTTCCTTTTATAAATCTTATTGATGTGTCTACTTTATCAAATATTTTTTGTAAAGTATCAATTACGTTAGAATCATTATTAGAACTTATTGGTTTCGTGATTATTTGTTTAGTTTCGTAGAGGATTAATGTGTCCTTAGCTTTAGCAAGAAAGTGAAGAACTACTTCAATCTTAACGTCTAATGATAAATCTGTATCGTTTTTAATCTCTTTAAATTCGTAGAAAACCTCATCCATTATTCGCTTGTCTAAAAAGCTTAAGAAATTTTCAATATCATCAATGAAAATTACAATCAATTTGTTTTAAGATCGTCTCTTATGATTAAAATAAATGATTAAACCTATAAGTATCAAAGCACCGTTTATACATCCAAATATAAGAATCCAAAGTGGGAAATATGGTACATTTGTTCTTATATAATTAACTTCGGTAAATGTATTTATTAAAGAGTCCATTATCATTACATTGTCTTGATAAATTTTAATTGTGTAGTTTCCATTAGGAACATTCTCAATTATAATCTCTCCATTTTCATTCGAATATGCAGGTGCCATAGGTTGAGTTAAATCATTTGAGATATAAGTTCCAAATACTTTTCCAAAATAAAATAATTCTATTCTATAACCAATTAAAGGCATGCGTATGGTATCGGTAATAACAATTTTGAGATCGTTTGTAGCATCATATTTTAACAAAAACGGGTTAGTTTCACCAACAATGAGATAAGGGATCGTTATTCTCAATCCCTTCCTTTTTACGGCATTTTCAGTAAAGATTAAGCTATACTCAATTGATGCTTGAGTAATGGACACTATGACGTCAAAGTAATTAACAGGTCTATCAAATAAAGAACTATTACTGATAACTTGATTTATAGTAATGGTGCTATCAACTAAAGTTGCATTTTTTAAATAAATATGTTTTGGTCCAGATATTAAAGAAGGAAAGTATATTCTTTCCCTTACATTTCTACCTTCGATTAATCTATCAATAGCCCAGCTATAATCAACGGAATTTTCAAATTTAAGGGTGAAATTCGTTTTAAATGTTAAAGAAAATAATTTAGCGTCAGCTGAGATTGTAACATTTATTAAATTATCTTGTTCTAAAAAGTCATTAACTACTGTATCGTTGATTTTTAATTGTTGATCGTAAAATAGATTCTTATCAAGCGGATTGACGATTAATTCTACAACGAGATTATCCGCTGGCAGAAAAGAAATCGTTAGATTATCCGAACTCTTTAATCCGGTTAGCGTAAAATTATAATAAAATGAAGGGCTAAAAGTCTGTTGCTGTTGTGTTAATGTTAAGATATTTTTTGGGTCTTGATCTAATTCCCATCCAAAAGCGGTCAATTTATATTCAAAAATTAAATACATAGAAAAATTGTGAAAATTATCTGGGTCCTGGAAGTAGTTTTGATAATCGAAGATTAAATAATCATCAGCATCAAGGGAGTATTCATCTTCGCTTAATTCTTCAATGATCGAAGAAGATTCATTTTGTACACGTACTTGTTTGAGAACGCTTAGAATCAATCTTGGACTATAAATTAAATACCCTTCCGATCCCCCTATAGAACTATTATACTGAACGCTAATCGACTCATTTATCAATACCGTTATTTCATCTGATTCTAGTAAAGACTTATCAAGATTATTGAACTGTGCTATTTCATTAGTTTGCATATATTCCGTTCCTAAATAGGAAATATTTAACGCTCCAGTAATTAGGTCATCGACGAGGTTAGGATATTTATCTGATCGATTAAAAATACCTTCTTCATTAAAAGTAAGGTTAGTAATTGTAATGTTCCCAAGGCCTTGCTCTGGATCATTAAGAATTGGGGTATAATCGTCTTTGGAGAAGACTTGTATCTTCGGATCGATGTTTGTGTTAAAAATTTCACGATCCAAAGAGTTATAATTGAAGAGATCATCCATAAAGATTAGTGGAATTAGAGAACTTAAGACTACAAAAAGAACTATGAGAAATTTCCTGTAATTGGTGTTCATCATTATTACTTCAAAAAATAATTATGTAACAAAAAATTAAATAAAATTAATTAATTTTTCTTAAATTTTTAATTTTTACTTCAATTTCCATGATACAAATATATTTATAGAATTTATTTTTACTTATTTATAACACCTTTTAAAGGTATATTAATACGCCCAAAAGGACTATGTTTTTTATTCCATTCCATATTAGTTTAAGTAATTTTTGAATATATTAAAAAATGATATAAATGGTTCAAAAACCAGATCGAAAAAATTTTTTAGAAAAGCTTAATACTGCTGCAGATTTTTTTGAAGATAATTCTCGTAACCTTTACAACAATGTCATTGCGATTTCACATAATGACGCAGATGGCATTAGCAGCTTACAAATTATTCAAAATCTGCTTCATAAAATGAACTTTAATTACGATTACTTTATTTATAACCGATCTGTGTCATGGGCAAATTATCTGAGTGGAATTTTGCCTAAAGCACAAAATAATAAGACGGCATTAATTTTTACAGATGTTGGCTCCAATTTAACAGAACTCATCCCGATCATCAAGAAAAGAAAAGAAGATTTTTACATCCTCGACCACCATGAAGTAGATGGTGACTTAGATTTTGATATGCTTCCAGAAAATTTATTTTTTGTTAATCCTACGATTTTTGGGTTTGACGGACTTGATCATATATCCGGGGCTACTTTAGCTTATATGTTTGCAAAAAAGATTAATTTTGCTACAATAAAACAAGGCTGGTTAGCGGTTATTGGAATAGCTGGCGATTCATTGAAGTCAATGGAAAAGCTTCAATCGTTCAATAAGGAGATATACCAAGAGTTGGTTGATGAAGAAGTTATTTATGATGAAGAAGGATTAATTCTGTTCGGAAGCATGCACGATTCCATAAAAAACGGTTTAAAATTTAGTATTTTACCTTTTTTAAATGGATTTGGCGGTGAGAATGATCAAAAGATTAAATCATTTCTAAACAAATTGCAAATAAATCCAAATAAAAAAGTTGTTGATTTAGATAAAACTGAAATTCAAAAAATTATAGATAATACTAATTTAAATTCCGGCCATTTTGCTTTATTGCCTCAAAAACAAGGCTTATTAAAATTTGCTTTTGAACACGCTCTACTACTAAATATCTTGTCTTTTAAAAATATAAGCGCGGCACTTTCAATTATACAGCAAAGAACAATAACACGTTATGCTAAAGAAATCTACTTTGAATATGTAAGTAGTTTAGTTAAAAATATGAAAATACTATCAGAAGATTTACCTCGCTATGAAACGGAAAAAGCAATTTTTATAGATGCCGGAAATAGTCCAATCCCTCCAAGTAATTGGTCCGATACGGCAAGTTTTACTACCGTAAACGGGTTGTTAAAGCCAAATAAAATGTTGTTTTTAGGAGGTTTTGAAAAAAAGTCTCAAATGGTAAAACTAAGCATTAGATGCTCCAGGAAATATTTAGAAAATAATGAATTGGGCGTAAATAAAGTTATTAGTCTAATTAAAGAGAATCTTGGAGGAACTGGCGGAGGCCATAAATTAGCTGGCGGAATTAGATTATCCATTCCCTCGTTTAATATACTAAAACAAAGGATAGATAAGCTCATTTAACTTAAAAAAAAGTAATTTATTATGGATTTTATTAAAATAAAATCGAACAATTTGTATTTATTGGGGATAAGGGTAAAAACGAATTCTAAAAAACGAGAAATTTTACGATGTTCTGAAACCGACTATAACTTAACAATATTACTTCGTTCGAAACCCATTCAAAACAAAGCTAATAGAGAACTGTTAAATTTAATAAAAAAGAAACTAAAAGTGTCTTCAGATCAGGTTCAGATAATCGCAGGTTTAAAGAAAGCAGATAAAATATTACAGGTTAGCTTTTCTGAAAATATCGTAGAATCAGATATAATAAACAGAATTTTCAATTAAATCGGAAAATTCAACTTTAAGATATTTATTGAAGTTAATTCAGCTTCCAATCTTTATCATTTTACCACATTTTAGGCAAGTTATAAAATGCGTCATCCCCTCATCCGCACTTCTTGTTTGCCTAGTTTCTAAATGAGCTTTATCGTAACCACATCTTCGACATTTAAAATCTTTAATAGAGCTTCTTAAATTTTCTTCTTTCCACTTCATAAATTCGGTTAGATTTGATATTTCCTCTCTAATAGAATGTTCTATTTTAGTTTTTATTCTATATGAATTAGATTTTTCCTCAGTAATAGGTTTTGTCGCACCACACTTACACTTAAATACTTTTTTACCGTTTACCGTTGAGGGGAGCATCATTCTCCCTCCACATTCATCGCAAAATTCCAATATAATCACTCCTATTAACTTACTTTTCTAATAAGATATTATTAATTTTTTTTCTTAAAATTTTAAACCAAATATTAAAACACAAAATATTGTTCCCGCAACTAGATCAGCTATGGTACCTGGGTTTAGTTTTCCGTTTTGTTTATGCAATTCTTTATCAAATTTAACTGTTAAATTTAATCCTTTTTTAGTAGTGATACCTCCATATTTTATAATATCTGAAGCTATTTTTGAGACATTCAACGCAGCTTCCTTACCCGCTTTCCGAATAATTAAGGTATCTAAATGCGTGCTCAGTAGTTTTAAATATGTATCGACAATTGTGCTATTTATGTCTTTACATTTATCATAAGTATCAAAAAAATATGGTAAGCCTTCTTTTAATATAGTATTGAAGCCACTAGCATACTCGTTGCTTATTAAATCATATTCTTTTGATAGTTCAAATATTTTTTTAAGATTTATATTATCATTAATAATATCCTTATATGACTTTTCATCGTTAATATCATACTTTTCAATGTTACCTAGTCCACCTGGATTACATATTTTTATAGCGTCGTATAAATTCACCGTATCTTTAACTGTAGCATCTTCGATAACCTTTTTAATTATAGATTCGAAATTTTCGATCTTTTTCATATTTAATTTTAAACAAATTGTAGCTGCTGCTGCTAATGGAGCTAAGATAAGAATGTGTCCCAGTAAGACATTTCCTCCAGACTGCCACTTCATCATTTGATTAGCTGATTCCTTAAAAAAAAGACCTAATTCAATAGAACTAAAACTTTCTTTTTCACTTTTTACAGAGTTATATACTGTTTCACAAAAACCCTTAAAATTTGGTTGGATTGCTGCAATACCCGCTAAAAAGTGTTCAAATCTTGTATTTGGAAAATTTTTAGTTCTATGGACATTTCCCGGTTTAGGCCACCCAGATAACTCCAACAAGCTCGAAAGATTTATACACCTTACTAAATCATCAACTGATTGGGTAACGATTGCTTTTATAGGCACATTTAAGATATTAATTTTAAAAATTAAAATAGTTTTTTAAAAGTAAATTAATAATAAGTTAATTCTAGAACTTTTTTTTCTTTTATCATATAACCTTGGCTCTTTGATGTGTTATATGAGATTGGTCGATATTTTTCATTTAGTTTTTTACGATACAGAAATTTTTTTAGTCTTAATTTAATTGCTCTCTTTGACAATTTGAGGGGCATTACTATTTCTAATTCGTTTCCATTGCGAGATAGTTCAATTTGTGGTAATTGTTCCTCTAGAAATCTTAATAAATCGTCCACATATTGTTCTTTTTCAATACTTAAGTCTTTTATATTTATAATTATTTCTTTAGTATCAACTTTACTCATATTCTAATCACTCAATATGATAATTAATGATATTATAAATTTTTTTTTATTTTTACCCTTTCAAGATTAATTCCTAAATCTTGTGTATATATAAATATTTTTTTCTTAATTAATAAAATTGCGCACTTCGCATCCAAGCTGTAATTGCAAGCGATTTACAATGTGATCGAGACCTTGTCGATTCAAACTTGCTTTAAATGGCGCTTTCACGCGTTTATTGAGCCA
>NJBI01000060.1 GCA_005222975.1 Promethearchaeota archaeon Loki_b31 | reverse complement strand
TTTTCTTTTTCATGATATTGATTAATTTCCTCGGTGAAGATACCCTTCCCTCCAACATTTCTTGTTAACGAAGAAGCGATTTCAAGATTTAAAAAGTTTTAAATATTTTTGACACGAAAAATCTCTAATAATATTTTTAATGTTGGATATTATGAGTGAAATTCTACAATTTATCTATAAAGAAGAGTTTTGGTTCATTAGTGCGTTCATAAATACTTCTAAAATTAATGTTGAATTAAAAAGTAAAGAAATCGAGAATCTCATTAAAACTAAATTCCAAAACTTAAAGGACGAGGATGTATACAAAAAAGAACTTAAGGAAGATTTATTTGAATTAATTAGGAATATTTCTATTAAATGTAGTTGGGTCACCTGCTTATCTAATTTTCCCTTTAAGGACGAAAATTCCGAAAGAGACTATAATACATTAGGATATTTTCAATTTGAAGTAGAATATTATAAAGATAATCCTTCTAAAAAAGAATCTCTAAGGCCAATGCTAATTCAGCAAGTACCCCTTATTCTTTTAAAAATCTTAAAAGAATTTAACAATAAAGCTGAGAACACGGGACTTCATTTTGATACAGAAAGCCCTATTTATATCTTTGTTACTTCCAATAAAATCAAACCCAGAGATATAATTTGGAATCCAGAAAATATTGAAAAATATAAGAAGGTAATAGGGTATTGGACAGAAATATATTCGGGGCAGTGGGATGATTATTCGGATACTTTATTTGACAAACGAATCCAAAATAATTTATCTAACAGGCTCTCAGAACTACATTTTATACGAAGGAACTCTGGATTTGTTTATATGGCTGAAGAAAATTACGAAAAATTCTTTAAATCCTATATGAAACAATTTGTAATTGATCCTACTCAAAAAATGAGAGCAGTATTATTTTCGCTGCGCTCGATAAATGAATCGCTAGATTTATTGTTTTTGAAAACGCAAACGCAAGCGTTTCAAGATTTAAACACAATAGAGAAAAAAATTAGAAATTTAAGATTATTGAGGGGTATGATTCAAACAACTCTAAGCGCAATATATAACGAATTAGATTATAATAGAAGACAACACTATACCAGCGTGTTAAAACATCTGCTAAATGAATTCGAAGTAACTAATATTGTTAATCGCATAAATGTAAAATTTAATTCAATATACGATGTAATGAAAGATTTACATCGTAAAAAAAGCGAAGAAAATCAAGAAAGAACTGAGAGAGGCCTTAATCTATTAAAACTACTTTTTGGGGCGGGAATTTTGGCTGACCTAGCTGGAGTTGTAATGATATGGTTAAATCTACAAGAAGGAATTTTTATTACTTCCGTGTTAAATGGTGCCATCGCTGCGATTATAATGGGGATACTAATTACTACAATTGGCTATTATTTGTATATAAGATTACAAACAGAAAAATCAGAAGTTGGGAAAACTGTTGACGCCGTAATCGAAGATCGAGAAGGAAATGTTATCTTAATTAAGAGAAAATATCCACCATTCAAGAATTTTTATGCGCTCCCTGGTGGATTTATCGAAAAAGGAGAAAAACCAATCGACGCCTTGGTAAGGGAAGTTAAGGAAGAAACTAATCTAAAAGTAAAAATTAAATCTAAAATTGGTATTTATACTGAAAAAGGAAGGGACCCAAGAGGGAACATTCATTCAATAGCTTTCAAATGTACTATTATTGGAGATATCTCCGAATTGAGAAGCGGAGACGACTCTAAAAAAGTAGAGATAATACCCAAAGAAAAATTGAAAGATATTGATTTAGCTTTCGATCATAAAAAAATTCTTGAAGACGCGAAGCTCTTCAAATAATCTTTTTTTATCTATTTATTTTTAATTACAATAAGCTTATTATTATTGCTTTAATTCTACATTTTCAAAAAGCAATATAATTGTGAAGAGATAATGCCATTAATTATACCAAGCCCTAGAACGGGAAAAGTACCCCAAATTCACGAATCAGTATTCATAGCACCAACTGCAGTCATTATTGGGAATGTTACGATTGGTGAAGGGAGTAACATCTGGTTTGGAGCAGTCCTCCGCGGAGATTGGGGTACAATTATCATTGGAAAAAATACAAGTATTCAAGAAAATGTTACTATTCACAACGAAGTAGGATCCACTGTAGAAATCGGCGATAATTGTATAGTTGGTCATCACGCTATGGTGCATGGACCTTGCACAATTGGGAACGGTTGTTTGGTTGGAATAGGCGCTAATGTATTACATCGATCTAAAATGGGGGACGGCTCGATCGTAGGCGCGGGAGCTGTTTTAGTTGGAAAGGAAATTCCCCAGAGAACTTTAGCCGTTGGAGTTCCCGCCAAAATTAAGAAACAGCTACCCCAAACTGGTAAAATGGAAGGGGTAAAAACTGCTGGCATCTATGCCGACAATGGTAAATTGTTTAAAGAATTTTTTAAAAAGAATTCTTAACAATTTAAACTCTAAAACTTTTTCTTTTTACTTAATTCCTTTAAATCATATTTCTTTTGGTGTCTAGTCCTACCTTGATATTACATTATTTTAATATTTTTTCTAATTAAAAATAGACTAGCTCTAAAATATTTATATACTTAAAAGAACTAAGATTTAATATAGGAATCTTTAATCTTAAAAAAAAAAATGAGCTTGATTTAAATGAATTTTATAAAAACTTTTATAATTTCTCTAGTAATATATTTTGGATTGAATACAGTCTTTACGCTAATTGCGGTGTTTACAGTCGAGAATTTCCCTACAACTGACACTATGCTAATTATAACAATGATTTTCGCGCCAATTTTTACCTTCCCCGGAGCTGCCTGGTCCACCGAAGGGATCGTACCATTATTAACTTCTACTGACTTTTTCACTGATTTTATGCTATTTTTAGGTTTAATAGTCCCTCCATTAGTTACAGTAATCGTCGCTTCATTCTTAGGAGATACAAACAAAACCGTTTTTGGAGCCTGGCTCTTAACTGCCTTAATAACTTGTGTAGTATATGCTTTACTTTTAGGAATAGGTCAATCGGTCTCTACCGTTTTATCGCTTGATTGGTTTGATAAAGTAGCGTCTTACGGCGAATTAGGTACGATTTTGGTTGTTTTTATAGCCGGAATTGCTAATAGTTTGTTCTATGGTTGTGTAGCCTACATAATCACTAAAGAAGGTCTTTAGACCCGTATTAAAATTTAAAATTTATTTTTTTTCTCTTTTTCTTTTTTTTAACCTATTTTGAGCACATGCAATTTTCGCTTTTGACGATATCTATTGTATTAAACATTAAATCTAAAAGATTAACTATAAGAAGCTTATTTTCTAAATTAGGTAGCCCTAAAGTAGTTTTAATTACCTCCAAAGCCTCTAAAGTGCCTAGAATGCCTGGAGTAACGCCAATTACTGGTAAAGGACCTTCTGAAGAATCAAGAGTATCCGGTTGATTGAAAACGCATTCATAACAAGCAGTTTTTTTAGGGTCTATTGTAATTATTTGCCCGAAAAAATCTTTAATTCCGGCAATTATGGCTTTAATATTATATTCTATTGCAACTTTGTTGACCAAAAATTTAGTTTTAAAATTATCGCTACAATCAACGATAAAATCTTTGTCTTTAACATACTTTTTAATAGAATTTTCATCTAAATAATCTTTAAATACTTTTATTTCTACTTCAGAATTAAGATTAGATAACCTCTCTTTTGCAGCATGCGCTTTCCCCTTTCCAACTTGAGCTTCGTTGTAAAGTATTTGTCGTTGAAGATTGGAAATTGATAAAGTGTCGTTGTCAATGATAGTCAATTCTTTTATTCCAGCAGCAACAATATAAAGAGCAAAAGGAGAACCTAAACCTCCCGCACCAATTTGTAATACTCTAACTTTCGACAATTTTTCTTGTCCAACTTCTCCAATAGAAGGGGATAATATCTGCCTTGAATATCTCTTTTTTTGACTTTCAGTAAGGATTTTTTTCACACCTCTAATATATTTTTAACAATTTTGACACATTCCTCAACTTCAATAAGTAGTAATCCTAAGTCAATGTCAAGTTCAAGCACTGCTGCAAAAATTATTTCAGTGCTAATTATAAAAACAATTAATTGATAATCGTTAAATTCTACCGTCAAATTAACGACTTTATCTTGTAGCGTAGTTATCGCTGTTTCCATGGCTCCAAACATGGTTGCGGCCATCGCACCAAATTTACGCTCTTCAACATATCTAGGCAACCTGGAGATAATTGTTAAACCGTTTCTATTTACTATAGCAGTACCGATTATTCCATTTACTAATTTCAATTTATCCAGTTCCTTATTGATGTTTTCAGTTTTTAACGATTCCATCTTTTTATTGAGATTGTTTATTTTTTAATTCTCTTTATTTTTAATTATTCTTTTTAAATTTATTAATTTACGCACTCTCTTTATTTTAAATGATAACTATTAATAACTAAAAGACTGAATATATATTCAAGTTAATAAAAATCATAACCTAGATGTAATTTTAAACGTGGATTTAAAGAAAAAAAATGTAATTTGGTTTGTATTTTATCTACTAAATTCCATTTTATTGATAATTTGGGGGACATTAATCTTCTGGTTGATAAAAAGCCACATCATATGGGATCCCTTAATGTTTTTATTAACTTTTATACCAATTCTTTTTCTAATAATAATTCCGCTATATTTCTTTATTAAATCTACCGTTAAATTAGCAAGGAATTTTAAAATACAAGAGAGGCTTACAATTTCGAAGAAATATCTTATAGCTTCTTTCTTTATAGCATTCATCGTTTGGTCTCTTTCTATATTAGCATTCGTTTTGTACTTATTTCCAAATGCACAATTTTACAATTATAACGATGGACCTTACTTGTTGTGGAACGACGATCCAAAAACAACGATGACAATTATCTGGCATACAAAAAATCCTACCGAATCAGTATTAGATTTTGGCGAATCTATTGGAGATATGGAAAGATTTCGAATATCCGCCTTAGAAAAAAGACATATAGTAAAACTTAGGAATTTAAAAGCTGGAACATTATACCATTATAAAATACCCGATTTTTCAACAATTATTTACAATTTTACCACCGCTCCTTCGGCTAGCACTCCTTTTAATTTTACTGCAATAAGCGACACGCATGCGGGTCTAGACCCAAGCGAATACGGGGCTGTTATCGATGCAATGACGCCGTATCAATACGATTTTATTATACATGCTGGGGATCTTGGTCCTTTCGTGGGGGAAGAATTAGACGGATGGCACATATTCTTTAATCACATGGAAAGACACGCTTCCACTAGCCCATATATGGTTGCTATTGGAAACCATGAATACGGTGTTGATATATTTGCTCGGAATTTCAAATATTTTTTTCCATATAACTATGTTGAGGATTGGGGTCATTACTACAGTTTTGACTATTCGAACGCTCATTTTGTCATGATTGATGTTTTTCAAAATCAACTAGATTGGGGTGGTTTTCTATTAGAAGCTCAAGAAGCGTGGCTCAGGCAAGATTTAGCGCTAAATAAAGACAAATGGCTTTTTGTTGTTCTTCACGCACCACCTTATAGTACTGGGGATTTTAACATGCATCAAAAGTTAGCTTCCCAATTAGCCCCAATTTTTTACGAAAATCAAGTAGATGTAGTATTATCGGGGCACGACCATATTACGAAGCTTTTTGGACTAATCGCACTGAAAGCTGGGGAGGCACATACTTTTTTGTAACTGGTGGCGGTGGAGGAGACCTCGACGAATTTATTATGTATCGAGATCGAGATCCCTGGAAAAACATGTGGCATAATGCGTCCATTGAAGCTTATCAAAACGATTATATTACTCGCAATTATCAGATTTATGGAGAATTAACTCATCATTTTATGCATTTTGAATTAAACGGAAATAATTTACACATTAAGGCAATAAGAGATAACGGTAGCTTAATCCAAGAATTCTTTATAACAAAATAAAATTTTAAAAACTAACTACAAGTTCTTAAAAAAAGGAGATTAACGCACAAAACTAAAAGGTAATTTAAGCGTAGAAGCCTTTATTTTTGTTAAAAGCTTTATGTCTGTTTCTCCAGGCTGGTTGTCTCAACTTAGCTGTTCTTCCAAATCCGCAAGAAGCACAAAACCTTTTTCTTCTGTGGTAACTATGTTTTCCGCATCTTCTACACGTTTTATGACTTGCTGCTTTATTTTTTTTACCCTTACTCGGAGTTCCTTTACCCATTATTTCAACCTCTTCTCTTTTTAGCTATCTTCTGCTTCCTTTCTATGCATCAATTTATCGTGTAAATCTTCCTCAACCGCATCCTTAGATTCAGTATCATTATCAGAAAAAATCAATTTCTTTCTATCCTGCCCAATGAAAATGATAGAAGCCCCTCTAATCATAACGGTCCCAAGACTCTTGCTTCTTTTTCCACCCCTGCCAAAATATATTTCTTTGGCGTCCTCTACGATCAAATTCATGTAATTGTCGAACTTTACGAGCTTTCCGGTCAAGTAAGTGTTCCAAATCTTTAATTTGATTCTAACTTTTGGCTTTAAAATTGCTTTACTTAAAGTTCTTGAGATTGTTTGTTGCGACATTTGAAAAACTCTGTAATTGCTTATAGAATATTCTATAAAATGTAGTTAAAATATAAATATTTTTTTATTCTAAAAGATTTAATTTCGCAATACTATTTTGATCTGTAATCAATTTCATGTGGAAGCAAACTATGAAAAAAATTGGGATTTTTGATAGTGGTGTTGAAACCCCAGAAGAAATAATTCTTGCCGCTGGATTTGTCTCTCATAGGCTTTTTGGCGATCCAACTATCGAACCAGATAAAGCCAACGAGCATATCCCTCCAACTCATTGCGTTTGGACTCGAAACCTCCTAGAACAAGCAATAAAAGGCCTTGATAAAGACATTGTAGGGATAATTGCAACTCATGGTTGCGATCGAACCAATCGGGAATTTGATATTTGGTTAAAGTGTATTAACCTTGATTTCATGTTTTTTTTGAATTCTCCCTTCAAACGCAACAAACTAGCTTTAAAATTTTTTATAGACGATATGAAAGAATTAATAGCTCAATTAGAAGATAGTTTTAGCGTTAAAGTGCCTTCTGAGAAAATCAAAGAAGCAATTAAATTGATGAATAAAATTAGATCCTTGTTAATGGAGATTTCCGAATTTCGAAGTAAAATGGTATTGAAAGGATCAGAATTTCACGCACTCGTCAAAGAAGTCCAACAAACAGATAAGAACGAGGCAGTAAAACTACTTGAAGCTAAATTGGAAGAACTAAAAACCAAAAAACCCACAATAGATAAAGCATATAAAAAAATTCTGTTAACAGGTTCAGATTTAGACGATACGGAATTCATTGAGTATATCGAAACTCTTGGCTTTCAAATAGTTATCGACGATTTAGGTATAGGTACAAAATATTTTTGGAATAAAGTTGACGAAAATAAGGAGCCCATCGAAGCCTTAGCCGAATATCATTTAAACAAACCGATTCATTCGACTAAGTTTCCATCTTACGAGAGATTTGATGTCATTAAAAGATTGGCAGAAAACTATAAGGTGGATGGAATTATAAACATTGCTCATAAGTTTTGCGAACCAGTTTTATACGACCATCCTTATTTAAGCAAAAAATTTAAAGAATTAGCTATACCGTATCTTTTTATTGAAACAGAATATAATAGAGAGTCTTATAAGCAGTTAGCAACAAGATTCGAAGCGTTTGGAGAGATTATTTAAAGGAGGGATTGAAAAAATGTCAAAAGAAAAGAAAAGCGGAATAATGTTAAACGCAACCAACAAGCTAAAAAATGAAATGGGAAGGCATTTTCTAGCAATTGAACAAGCGTATAGAGATGGAAAACCAACTGCTTGGGCAACTGCAGGAACTCCTGTTGAACTTTTATACGCTATGGATGTTCAGGCAATGATGCCTGAAAATTCAGCAACAATATCGGCAGCCCTTAAACAATCGAAAAATTTTATTGAAATCGCAGAAGATCAAGGATATTCCTACGACTTATGCTCTTATTTCAAAACGAGCATTGGTGCCGTGTCAAGCAAGGCTGAAATGAGTGTTGGTGGAACTAGAAAACCAGCTTTTATGATGTCAAGCGATGTAATATGTGATACTCACGTTAGATGGTTTCAAATACAAGCAGAAAGACTAAATGTACCTCACTTCACGCTAGATATACCTCATGTAGTGAGCAACACGAGCAATCGCCAACGCGAGTATTTTAAAAAATATATCAAAGAACAGCTTTGGGAGCTATTAGATTTTATTACGGAAGTAACAGGTCACGAATACAACGAAGAAAAAGCGAGAGAGGTAGCCTCAAATTCCTATGAATTAGGAAAAATATGGCAAGATGTGTTTGAGCTAAGAAAAAATGTTCCCAGTCCAATATCAACGAGAGATACTTTTGGTGGGCTTTTTCCATTATTCACAATGCCTGGACTTAAATCTCCGATTAAGTTATACAAGAGAATGTACAAAGAAGCAAAAGCAAGGGTAGATGCAGGTGTAGGCGCGCTTGAAAACGAAGAATTTAGACTCATGTGGGAGGGTATCCCTTTTTGGTACAATCTAAAATTCTTTTCAAATCTGGAGCGCTGGAACGCTATGATAGTTTACGAACCTTACGTTTACGCATTTAGTAAATATACAAATCCAAATATTACAAAAGACGATGTGTTAAATCATCCAGTAGAATCAATGGCTGAATTAGTTTTAAGTTTTTGGTATATATACGATCTCGAGACTCGGGTTAAAAAATTCAAAGAAACAATAAAAGAATGGAAAATTGATGGCGTTCTTTTACATAATAACATGTCTTGTAGACCAAATTCGTGTGGACAATACGATTTGAAGCGTAGCTTAATGGAAGAATTAGATATCCCTAGTTTAATAATAACCAGCGACATGAACGACCCAAGAAAGCTAAATGAGACTCAAGTGATTAATCAAATCGAGAGTTTTATCGAAATTCTACGTCAAAGAAAGAAGAAATGATTTTTTTCCCAATTTTTTTGATTTTTATTTAACAAATTAATTACTCTGGAAATAGCGGTTGAAACTCATTTTCTCTTGCCATATTAAGGATCTTTTCTAGTTCTTCAGAATCAAGTTTCTTATATCGCTTAACGGCATTCAACACTAATGGCCATAGCTTCACATCACAGGGCAAGGAATAAGTTGTAACTCCATCTTGTGACAATGTAAACCACACGGCTTGGTTAACCAATTCTTGTTTATCAAGAGGTTCGTACCACGTTTTATATGTAGGATCACCCTTCCATCTGTTTTTAGAAATGGCTTTAATAGCTGTAACTCCAATGTTTTTATCTCGAGTAATTTGAAGAATCCTTTTAAAATCGTTGACGGGATTAGGATTTACAAGCGAGGCAACATAAACGGGTAGAAGAACAGTGTCAAAATCATCGGATAACTTAAGTGCTTTCTGCAGTATTCTTACATCATCGTGCGCTGTAATACCAATATGCTTTATTAAACCTGTTTCCTTAGCCTCTTTGAAGGCTTCCATGGCCCCATCTTTTCCAAGGATTTGATGTAAGTCCTCCATTGATGAGACCGCGTGAAACTGGTACAAATCAAAGTGTGTCGTATTAAGACGTTCTAACGATCGGTTAAGCTGTCTCCAAGCCCCCTTCTTTGTTCTTTTCAACGTTTTTTCCGCTAGAAAAAACTTGTCCCTATATTTTCGTATCCAAGGGTTAAGTCGTACTTCTGCCTTACCATAGGTTGGAGCGACATCTATCATGTTAATTCCATGATCCATTGCGAGCTTTACGGCCTTGTCGGCTTCAATTTGATCGACATATCCGAGCCCGCATCCTCCCATCGCTATTATTGTAATTTTAGCTTTGGTTTTACCAAAAACGCGAGTTTCCATTTAATCACTCTAAAACATCTAATTGATATAAAATATTATACAATAAAATTTAAAGGTTGATTAATTCATTTAGAATTAATCTTTAAAATAGTTAATAAAATTTCGAGTGTGTTGAAATGCCAATAATTGGGATTGATTACGAGAAATGTATTAGTTGTGAGATTTGTATAAGTGCTTGTCCATCCTTAGAAGTATATTCCAAAAGCAATAAAGCAGATAATAAGGTCATATTTGATCCCGAGAAAAAATGCATATTATGTGGGCAATGCATTGCACAATGCCCTGAAGATGCTATAATTTACGAAAACATGGGAGAAAGTTTCACTTTCGGCGAAATTGGCGAGCTTTCTTCCCTTGTACCTTATGAAAACATGTTCAAGTTTCTCGCAGGAAATCGTTCAATTCGTAGATATAAGAAAAATAAGGTTCCTATAGAAATTTTGAATAAAGTTATTAAGGCGATGGAATACGCTCCCACAGGAGCTAACATGAGACCTGAAAACTTCGTTATAATATCCGATTCAGAATTGATTAAAAAGATGTCTGATGCGATTGTAGAAGAGTTTAGCAAGGATCCCTCGTTAAAGGAGCAATTCAGCAAGCAACTAGAAATCCTCTCAAAAGAGATGCATAGTCCTGTTTATTTTGACGCCCCTCATGTGATAATCGTGTCCTCACCATTCAACTTGATGATGGGAGGGTTTAATATTGGAAATATTATCACCTACGGGAGGTTAGCTGCTCAATCGCTCGGATTAGGTACTTGTTGGAATGGCTGGACCCACTTAGCATTTCACAAGAATCCTGCGCTAAAAAAATTGGCCAAGATACGAGGTAGTCTGGTAACTGCATTTATAATTGGATATGCAGATAACAAGTATTATCGCGTTCCTCCTCGTTCAAAAAAGAAAATAAAGATTTTTGAGTGAAATGGATTCCAAGAAAGAATTTTTATTTCTACTTTAGATTCTATAATAAGCCATTATCAAATATTATTTGTTACTGATTATAGTACAATCAAGTTATTTAAAATCAAGATATAAAGTGATGAATTAGTAATTAATATTTGAATAAAAATTAACCAAGATCTATTTATCTCTTATAAATGAATAATATTAATGCAATTTTAGGATTGTTTTTCGCAAATGAAGATGAAATGGTTTATGATAAAATCAAAATTTCTGAGGATCTAACTGAAGAAAGAGAGAATAATTTGAAAATGCTCTCTTTTAAATATTTAGGTCCAGTCCTGTATTTTTAACTGAAATGTGTAATAAAGGAAATCCTTGGAATATTGATTTTATTGAATCGGCTTTAATTTTACAGAATCAAGGCTCATATAACGAGAAAAGGTTTCAATCCTTTTTTAATATAAATGCATCGAATGAGAGTGAAGACGGGATAGCCAATCTCTCAGCGTTAATAGCATCTCCTTATACAGAAGATATTAAAGAGATTGATGACGAATTATGTGAATATATCCTCCCTGATATAATTCAGGGGACGATTGTAGAGGAGAATTTTTTAGGAAGCAAATTTAAGTATTCTAAATTTATACAGAAAGAATTAACCCGAGGTTTAAATTTAATCGCATATTCTCTTGGATCATCAAGAAAAGTGCATTGGGAAGAACAACATAATTATTATTGTGTGGGATTAATTGAAAGGATAGTATCTAAATACTATAAAGCATCAAATTTGTTTACTTTTGATAAGGATAACTTGTTAAGAAAAAATGTTTAGAATTTATCCCTTCTTATTATGTTATGGCGATTTTACCTGACTACTATGAAAAGTTAATAGATGAGACTTTAAAGTTATTCAATGTCACCACCATATATCCAAATATTAGATTAATTAAATTACATTCTCATGAGAAAAAAGTGATTTATTTAGAAGAATATGTTGTTGACAAAGATATAAAAAAGAGCTATGGCGTTATTTTGATTGAAGATACTGAAGGATTTAACGATTTGAATAAAATATCTTTCTATAAAAAAAATTTACGATTAATGGTGGATGGAAATAAAGATGTTTCTGATATTATGTTTAAAATAAACCCTAATTTTGGGTTTAAAAAATGGGATACTCTTTCTAATGAGAGTCTCAACGATTTGGAAGCAAACCTTGATAATTAAATTAATCATGGAATAATGAGAAGAATAAAAAAATGGAGTGTATAGAGTTTGAAAATAAATATAAAATTGACAAAGAAAGACTGATTTCTTATTACAACAGGATTAATAGACAGTTTAAAGATCAAGACCAATTAAGCATGATAGCAAAATTTCTTTTCAATCAATCTATTGGGTCTTCTTATGAAGAACTTTATGGTATTCTTTTGTATTTTAAAGATAAAATTATAATCGGGAAAAGTTTGTTAGATTTCGCTATAGAATGGATAAGGGCTCAAAAAATCCGATTAGAATACAAGAAATATCTTATCAGAGCGCAATATCCACAAAACAACTTAGCGCTTGCTATTGACGATTGCATTTTTCGATTTTTCCTCGATATTAATAAATATTTGAGAACATTAATGAAAAAAAATATTCAAGAATATAACTTTAGCGCATTATATGAAATATTTTTTAGTCCTTATGATACTAAAAACCTAAATATAGAAGATATTTTACTTAGACACATGCATAATGTTCCTACACACTTCCAAGGAAGTAATAAAATTAATGTAAATATTATAATACTACGTTCTGCTCTATCAAATCTAATTGTAAAAGATTATGAGGATGTCTTATTTTCAAGAAAAGAAGAAGATGCAATGAAAAATAAGCAATTAAATGAAAATGTTAAATCTAAAAAAGAAATAATTTACGAATTTAACGGCTCTCTTTTAGAAAGAATGATAAAAACTTATTGTATTAGTAACAAACAGATTGTCCCTAGTGAAATTGAAAAAGCAGTTAGTCAGTTCTTATCATCTTATCTTCGATTCGGCTCATTTTATAAATTCGCAGAATTTAAAGATAATATGACTAAATGTTTTGCAGAAGATATAATTTGTGGACTAACTGATAATAAAAAAAACCAGATACAAAAAGATCATATAGAATCAGCAATTTCTAACGCTTTAATGGAATTTAATAAAATAAATTACGATTTAAAATTAGATGGACTAGCTTTGAAAAATGATCTCACACCTATTTTAAAAGATATAGTCGTCCGTCTAATCAATACTAACCTTAATTTTTAAAAATAAGGTTCCTAAATTAATTAGAAATTTTTACATAAGAGTTCGGAGTCAGGATCAAGTATTGGTCTCCAAGACGGGCCATAGAGCCACCATTTTCCCTTAAAAACGATTTTAAATCTTCAATCCCTCTTTTTAGTTGAGTGACGTCAATATTTTGAAGAATATCTTTTGCATTTAATATTAGAATTCTTTTGCCGAGAAGTTCCTTTTTAATTTCTTCGACTTGCTCAAGAGAAGAGAAATCGTACTTTTTAATGATAAAGCTTTGTTTAAACGAAGAGAATTCTCGGGAAAACCCCATGGTTTCTTCTGGGGAACCTAAAAGTTCATTTTCTAATCTTTTCCATGATCTACCCAATTTTTTAACCACGACCAATTTTTTTTTAAATCTTTTTTATGCTGGAAGTAAAATATGAATAAGCTCACTTTAAACATTATGATATTTGGATATTACATTATTTGGATCATTATTTTTTTAAAAATTCAGATTTTTTTGTCTAGTAGTAATAAAAGTTTTTAATACATTTCATCATATTATTCGTTATAATAATTAAAAAAAAAATCAAAATCAAAATGAGTGAAAATAAAGTAATTGTTGCAAATAAGGGTATGGTTCGGGCAGATTTTGACTTCTGGGTCGGTCGATACATGGATAAATTTTACGATAATTTTGAAAAAAAGAAAATAGTTGGCAATAAATGCCAAAAATGCAGTGATGTTTTTGTTCCTCCCAGAAAGATATGTGGAAAATGTAATATAGTAATTCCACTAGAAGAGAATTGGGTTGATTTGCCTGATACGGGTATCTTAAAGAATTATACCATCACGCCATATAGAGTTAATGATAGAAGTTCAAGAAAGGCTAAACCTCAAGTTCTTGGCATGGTACAAATTGATGGGAGCAATACAGCTATAATTTATCGATTGTTAAATATAAAACCAGAGGAAGTTAAAACAGGAATGAAGGTTAAAATAGAATGGAGCGAAAAACCGAAAGGAGACCCTTCAGATATTAAGGGTTTTGTTAAAATTTGAAAGGTGAGATGATAAGTGGAAAAAGTAGGAATTGTTGGTTATAACCAAGTAAAATTATATTCAGATGCGAATTATGGACGTTATGAGATGATTTTTGAAGCAGTAAGAGGTGCAATCGATATGGCAGGTTTGAAAAAAAAAGATATTTCTACCGTTATATCATGCACAAATGACTATTACGATGGTCGTACTATTTCAAATTGCTTTACTGTTGAAGTTGGTGGTGGTTATATGGCGGATGAGAGTAAAGTGGAGATGGATGGAGCCCATGGTGTTTTATATGGTTTAATGCGAATATTATCAGGTAATCATAAATTAGCTGTGGTGTGGGGAGGAAGTATGGCTTCTTGCTTTCCATATCATTCAGCTCGGTTATTTGAAACTGATCCAACATGGGAAAGACCACTTGCTTATGTAAATGATATAACTTCAGCTGGTTTTCAGATGAGAGCATATATGGAAAAATTTGGGGTCAGTGCTGAGGATATTGCTAAAGTTGCTGTAAAAAATAGAAAGAATGCTGCAAAAAACCCCTTAGCATTAGCAGAAGCTCAAAATACGAACATAACTGTTAAAGATGTTTTAGAATCAGATATTTATGCAGATCCTGTTACCGAATTAATGGTGGCTCAACCGTGCGATGGTGTAGCTGCATTGTTATTAGCACCTGAAAAACAAGCTTTAAAAATTACTGATAATCCAGTTTGGATTACTGGTGTGGGATATTCTCAAGAACCATATTATCTTGGAGACCGTAATTTATTTGAATGTAATTCAATGGAATTGGCTGGTAAGACGGCATTTGAGAGCGCTGGTATTAAGGATCCAAGAAGCGAAATTGATGTAGCAGAATTATTTGAAGCCTATGCTCATGAGGAATTAATATTTACCGAAGCTTTAGGGTTAGCTAAGAAAGGCGAGGGTGCAAGTGTTAATTCTGAGATTAATGGAGAAATTTCAATTAATCCTTCTGGTGGTGCTATTGGTGGTAATCCGCCTTGCGCAACAGGTTTAATACGCATAATTGAAGCTGCTAAACAGTTGAGAGGAGAAGCAAATGGATATCAAGTTAAAAACGCTAAAAAAGCAATTGCTTCAGGGCAAATTGGTATGTGCGCCCAAAATAATATTTTATTTGTATTGGAGGGAGGTAATTAAAAATGGGAAGACAAGTTGCAATTGCATCAGCAGGGTTTAGTGAACATGCTTCCAAACGTTCTGATGTAAGCATGGCTGAATTGGTAAGTGAAGCAGTTGAAGATTGCCTAAAGAATGCACCTAGTATTGGGATTGAAGATATTGATGCATTTGTAAATGGTAATATGCCTGCCTTTGAAGGGGCAAATATACCTGAATTGTGGATGACGGATTGGATGGGTGCGAGGAATAAACCTTTACTGAGAGTAACTACTGGTGGTACAACGGGAGGAACTGTAGCAATTGCGGGTTATTACACTGTTACAGCAGGGGTACCTAATGTTGATACTGTTTTAGCAGTGGCATTTGAACATCAATCTATAGGTGATACGAGTGTTGGTCTTGCCAGTGTAGCTTATGGCGAAATCTCTATTTTAAATACAATGGGTATACCTTATGACCAATTATCGCGTCTCTTATCCGCAGGAGCTGCTATTGGTGTAGCCGCGTATCAAGCTACTAATTATATGCGTAAAACTCATATTACAGAAGAAGATTTAGCAAGGGTTGTCGTACAAAATAGACGTAATGCCGCAAAAACTTGGTGGACTCATTTAAAGATGCCAAATTTGACAATTGAAGAAGTAATAGATACTCCTTATATCTCTTTCCCATTAAGATATGGTATGGTTTGCCCTGCTTCGGATGGAGCCTGTGCCATGCTTTTTACGACTGAAGAAAAAGCTAAAGATATGTGCGACATTCCTGTTTATGTTAATGGTGTTGCTAGTGTGGCTAATGAAACTGCTGTTCTTGGCTATGATGGAAGTGGTACGGGGCAGATAGATCCCTCAGATCAATTAGGTGCTATGAAATCTTCTGATTTAGCTTATAGTCAAGCAGGAATTTCATTTCCAAGAAAAGAAATAGATTACGCCGAAGTTTATTCTCCTTTTCCAAATCAAGAACTTATGTGGGTTGAAAAGTTAGGTTTATTTGAAGAAACAACTGCACCTAGAATGTATGAAAGTGGAATAACTGCTCTAAATGGTGAGTTACCAATTAACTGTTCTGGTGGTGTCAATGCTACAAATGCCATTGGAGCTTCTGCTATGGAAAGACCAGCTGAAGCAGCTCTCCAGATTATGGGAAAAGCGAGTAATCAAGTTCCAAAAACGGTACATACTTCTATAGGACATGGTTGGGGTGGTTCACTTAATTTATGTACAATGATGGTAATGTCAGACGAACCACAAAGAAAATGGAGGTGAATTAAATGTCAAAATTAACACAAAGAAAATCTCTGGATTATGTTAAAAAGGATTATGTGAGAACACGAACAATGCCAGCTAATTGGTATTTAGCTAGTTATAAGTATAAATATAATATTTCTCATACGAAACCTTTTTTAAACAAATTAAAAGAGAAAAAATTAATAGGAAATGAATGTTCGGGATGTAATAGGGTCTTTTTTCCTCCTAGACTAGTATGTGGTAAATGTTTTGTTAAACCTGATGGATGGACTGATTTACGGGAAACTGGTAGAGTTGCTACTTTTGCTATAGTCTATCTTAAAGACCCAGAAACAGGAGAAGTTCAAGAAAAACCGACGGTTCTAGTCCATCAAGATGGGGCAGATACAGCAATTATAGGTCAATTAAATCCTGAAGTTGATTTTAAAGATGCTTATGTTGGAATGCCAGTTAAGGTTCATTGGATTGAAAACCCTACTGGTGGTTTAATGGACATTGAATATTACGATGTTTTAGAAGACGATGCCAAGGATATTGAAATAAAAAAAGAATAATTTTAATTCTTACTCAATTTTATTTTTTATTTTCTTATTATTTGAATTTACGTAGCAAAATCAATTTTTAAAAACATAAGTTCCTTTTTTAATTTGGTTGTTCCACACAACATTTAAGCAAAAGTATAAATTTCTTTATAACAAATTCTTAAAATATGGAATCAAAAACAAACAATTTGTTGGATCTGATTAAGTCGCGAAAATCCGTCAGAAATTTTATTTATAAGAAAATTGATAACGACACGATAAGAGAGATATTAGACTGCGGTCGATGGGCGCCTTCTGGTCAAAATAGCCAGCCTTGGAAGGTTTGTATTGTCTCACATCCCACTGTTAAGCGTATGATTGCAGAACAATCGAAGTACGGGGGAATTATTGAAAGTGCTTATCTTAATTTCGTTGTCTTCTTAGATATAGAAAGAGGTTACGATCGAGTAAAGGATGTTTTAGCGATGGGAGCTTTTATTCAAAATATGCTTTTATGTGTCCACGCTAAGGGATTAGGAGCGGTTTGGATCGGCGAAATCTTAAAAAATAAGGAAAAAATTAATGAAATTTTCAAACTATCGACTGAGAAATACGAATTAATGGGTGTAATTACTGCGGGACTAATTGACGACGCTTTAGAAAAAAGCAAAGACGGAAGGGAAAGAAGAGCGATAGACGAATTTATAGATTGGTTTTAATAAAATTTCGTTAAAAAATAAAAAATTGTTATTATTCATTATTCTTTCTTTTTTTTCATTTCTAAGCGTCTTATATTTTTAAGCTCAGAAGCAAAGAACTCTTTTCCATAGTGGGAAAACAGAACTGCTGCTGGATTATGCGGGGAAGATCTATCCTTTGCGATTAAAGTCGTTACCGGCGCTTCCGAGAGTCGCGTAAAGGTTATATCGTGTCCGACACATAGCCCTACGAGAATGTTCATTTCGGTGGAAGAATTATTTAATAGAAGTGCTTGAGCTACGGGATTACAAGTGATCCACCCGATCGTGTAACCCGTTTTGGAAAACATGGTATATTCTTCAGGTACGCCTACATCTACCTTTTTTACGGCTCCAGTTTTACAACAAAAAGATACAACTTCAAATCCATATTTTTCCAATATTTCTGCAATTCTTTTTGTTTCTTCAATCATTCCTAAACAGAAAGCTAAACCTAATTTTGTATATCCCATTCCTTTCGCATATTCTATGGTATCCTTTAAGCAAGGCCAGTGAATGTACCCTTTTGCTTCAACAATAGACGCAACTCCCGTTGATCTTTTAACAAACTCATCCTTCTTATAAAGTTCTTTAGCTGTTTTCTCAATATCGGGATGCACTTTCATGGGACAATTTTCTAAAATCTTGCTAGCCCTTCCAACTGCACAATAATTTATTGATGTGCATTTATGACAGGTAGGATCAGTATCATTTTTGGTCATATTCAATATCAATTTTAGTCTTCAAATTAGACTATTCATTAATTCGTTATATTCATTAAAAAATTAATTTCAATTCTTAAGTTTACAAGTTAAGTATCAAAAAAAAAGTTTTTCTTAATATAACTAACGACATTAATGAATTTAAAGACTTTGAAGAAAAAAGTAGGGGGGGATGGATTCTTAATTTGGCAGTAGACGCCT
>NJBI01000059.1 GCA_005222975.1 Promethearchaeota archaeon Loki_b31 | reverse complement strand
TCGGCAGAGATCTTCACGATTTCTTTTTTGACGCGTCTAGTAAAGTCCATGAATTTAAAAGCGCCAAACTTTGTTATAATAAGCTGTAATATCTACGTGATACCATTAAACGAAAACTTTTTTTTTTCCCCATCCATACACAAAGTATAGGAATTAATCTAAATTTCCATAATTTCTGATCTAATTTAGCGTAAAGGAAATTTAGGGTCTCTTTTCTCAAAAAAGGCGGCAGAAGCTTCATTTACGTCTTTTGAACTAAATGTCAAAACTATTGAAGAGTTTTCAAATTGTAGTATGGTTTCTAAGCTTGGGGAATCTAAAGATAAATTGATTGCTTGTTTAGTCATTCTCAATCCTAAGGGACTTTTTTTTAACAATTCTTCTGCCTTTTCAATTGCTACCTTTAACAAATTTTCCTTTTTAACAACTTTTAGAACTAATCCTATTTTTTCAGCTTCCATACCATCAACAATCTTTCCACTATATAATATTTCAGCTGCTCTTGACATTCCAATAAGTCGAGGAAGAAAATAACTACCTCCCACATCTGCACCAGTAAGCCCAATATTAATGGAAGCGTTAATAAATTTTACATCTTCACTGGCAATCCGCATATCTGCTGCCATTGCGAATCCAAATCCCCCACCTGCTGCTGCTCCGTTTATAATTGCAATTATTGGTTGGCTAATTTTTCGCATTTTCACGTATATTTGACTTATACGCCATTGATGATACATTTTCCTTTTTAATGGTTCTGGAACGTTTAAAAAGTGGTATTTCTCATAACCTACGGGTGTTCTTTTTGAATTTAAAATTAATCCTTCTTGTAAATCAGTTCCTGCACAAAATGCGCGCCCCATTCCCCCAAAAATCACAACACGACAATCTAAATTTGTCATCAAATGATCTAATAATTCATGTAAGTCTTCCTCCATTTGAAAAGAAATAGCATTCAATTTCTCTGGACGATTGAGTGTTATAATACCTATACCATTTGGTTGTAGTTCAAAATTGATTGTTTCAAAATTCAATTTTTTTCACTTTTTTCTTATTTGATTAAAAATATACACTAAAATATTAATATTCTCCATTAAGAATCAATTTGATTGCTTCTTTTAATTTTGGAATATGGTTTTCAATTACATCCCAAATTAAGTCATAATCAACCCCAAAATAGTGATGGATTAGTTTATCTCTCATTCCCGCAATTTTATTCCATTCGATCTGTCGGTATTGTTCACATACTTGTTTAGGAATTCTTTTTACGGCTTCTCCAATAATCTCCAAGCTTCTAACAAATGCTCTTTTTAGAGTTTCATCCTTAATAAACTCATCGTGCGTTAATTCTTTTGATTTGGTTATTAAATAGTTAACTTCATCATTAATGTGATTGATTTTATCCAGATAATCGTTAGATCGATTCAAAATAAGCCTCCTTTAAGATTTTGGGCTTCATATAAGGATTGAGAGCTTCAATTGTGAGTAAATCTATCTTTCTCTGCAAAAGACCTTCTAATAAAAAAACTAATTCGATAAAATTATCATAATTTTTTTTTCCCTCATCAAACTCTACTATTAGATCGACATCACTCTCATTAGTATGCTCTCCTCTCAAAACAGAACCAAATAATCCTATCTTTTTGACATTATACTTCTTTAATTTTTCTTTATTTTGCTTTAGAAGCTTGAATATATCTTCTTTATTTAGAGCTTTCATGTTTTTCTCATTCAATAGGTATTATTTATATTTATTAAATATATTCATCCTAATACTTTTTTGTACTAATGATTTATTAATAAAATGAGGAATATTTGAGTCATCTAACTCCAGGTTAGCTCAAGGGATATTTTGGATCTCTTTTTTCGAAAAAGGATTGAACGCCTTCCATAATGTCATCTGAAGTAGAACAAAGCATTTGTGCACGATTTTCTAATTGAAGAATCGTTTCCAGACTTGGGGAATCAAGAGATAAATTAGTTGCTTGTTTAGTCATCCTTAATCCCAAAGGGCTTTTATTCAACATATTTTCAGCCAATTCAATAGCAGTATCTAATAATTTTTCTTCTTCTACCACGCTTAACACTAGTCCAATCTTTTCAGCTTCATAAGCGTCGACAAATCTTCCCGTATATAAAATCTCTGCTGCTCTTGACATCCCTATAAGTCGAGGAAGGTGATAACTAGATCCTAAGTCTGCGCCAGAAAACCCCACATTAATAAATGCGTTATTAAATCTTGCTTTTTTGCTGGCAATCCTAATATCTGCAGCTAAGACAAAAGCAAAACCAGCTCCAGATGCAGCACCCTGAATTAAAGCTATAATTGGTTGACCAATCTTACGCATTTTCACGATTATTTGACTGGTGTGCCACTGAGCGTATAATTTTGCCTTTATAATATCTTTATCGGGAGCATTTAGAAAATGAAACTTTTCTTTTAATTCTGCTGGCTTCTTTTTAGACTGTAAAATCATCGATTCTTTCAAATCCAAACCAGCACAGAACGCTCTCCCTTCTGCTTTTAATATAACAACACGACAATCTAAATTAACCATTAAAGAGTCAAATAAATCGTGCAAATCTTTAATCATCTGAAACGACATAGCATTTAATTTATCAGGACGATTAAGTGTTAGTATTCCAATTCCGTTTTCTTTTAATTCAAAGTTTATTGTTTTAAATTTCATTTTTTTTCATTTTATTTTATTAATTTTTTATACTACTAATCTGTAAAACCAGTATTATTTTAAATCATCAATGAAGTTAATTTTTACGAGAGTTGATAAATCGCTAAATACTTTCTCGATTTCATCCTCTTTTTTCATGTAAATAGGAATATCTAACAATTTTGCGGTTGCCAAGCTATAACAATCAGCAAGGGAAATAGCAAAATTACATTTTAAGTGAGCTGCCTCATCTCTTAATTTGTTTTCAGAATATATCGTAAAATCTTTTAAAAATTCAGAGGTTATCTTGATTGCATTTTCATACCCTTTTTGTCGACATAATATATACTTAAGTTCAGTATCCACGAGAGGTGAAATGTAAAACTTTTGGATCTGTGTAATTGAAAGAACTTTTTGAAAAAAATCTTTACCCATTGGAGTTTCATCTAAAACTTCCATTAAAACGGATGTATCAACGACTATTGATGTATCATCGATTAGTGTATCTTTCTTCTCGTTCAAGATCAACCCTCCTTGATTCTTTAAGTAAAGATCTACCTTCTCCCTTAAGAATTCCTTGAAATTTTTTAATATTATTGAGAAATTCTTCTTTATTTACTTTTGTTACTTTTTCTTCAAGTAGGAATTCAATTGCCTCGTCATAAGTAATTCTTCTTCCCCATTTTTTCTCAAGTCTATTTATAAGTTCAAATAACTTATTTTTGATTTTTTTTGAAATCTGAATAGTAGTACTTGCCATAATTTATTCACTTTATTATTATTATTATTATAGCTATTATAGTCGCTATAATTATTATAGAATTCTAATTTATAAATTTATATATTCATTCAAAATAAAGTTGTAATTTAACACTGTAAATTTTATCATGAACGCTTAAGAAAACACCCCCATTTATGGGAGGCGATGAATTAAGCAGGATTTTTTTGAAAAAAAAAATCATAAAACCACTATACTATAATCCATTTAAAGAATGATTCTTTCTTTTTAGGTATAAATGATTCGAGCTTTCAATGTTCGGATATATCCGAACAAGACGCAACTGACTAAGATTCACAAAACAATAGGGTGTAGTCGCTTCATTTACAATCAGATGCTCTTTTTTATACTTCCAGAAATCTTTAGCGTTAACAAAAGATTTCTCGTGGTATTTATTCGGATAATTTGGAAAGGTCATATTTTTTGAAAAGTTTTAGAGAATTTGAAATTACTTAAAAAATGCTAATACCTTAAATTTTATCTAATAAACTAAGCCAATTAGGTAACTTTTGAATATTATTGTTTCTAAAATTGATCTTCTCAATCGATTTTAAAGCACTCAAGACATCTGGGACGGTTGAAAAGTTATTCCAACTTAAATCAATATTTTCAAGGCGCGAAAGCTCACTCAAAGAATTGGGTAAATTTGTCAAATAATTACAGCTTAGATTCAAATATTTTAAATTCTTCAATAAACTAATCGATGACGGTAGTTGATTTCTCAATGATAAACTTAACTCTAAAATGTGCTTATCTTTAATTATACAAACTATATTTTCGTCGTAGATCAATTTATTAACGGATTCCCAGTAAAAAAGGTTGTTATTGTTTATATTTAATCCCAAATCTAATAAGAAAGGAACTTCCTCAGGAATGAGATTATATTTTAAAGCGATTTGTTCTAACCTCTGAAAATATATCTGATTTAAAGCTTCGGACAAATAACTCTGGCGATTTTTTAACATACATCCAAGTAAATTTAGTAATTTGGACGAGTTATCGTTTAGAATAGCCCATTCTAATGATTTTAAACCCACCTCTAAGTAATTTGATAATATAATTTCAGCAGAAATTATCCTAATATCTTCGTATTCATCAGAAATTAGACAACTTTCTATTATTTTGAAAATAGCCTGATTTTTAACATTTAACTTGTTTAAAACATTTAGACTTTCTAATCTTAAGCTTGTATCATCAGACTTTTCTATAATTGAAATCAGAAATTCAATAGCTTCAGACTTAGTTATTTTATTCTTAATTATTTTTTGGTAAATACTATTTGGGTTTAAGGTATCTTTCATTTCGAGTTAATTGGTAAAATATTTTATATGTTAAAATAATATAATAAATTCCACTTATTTTTTAAAATTTAAAAATCTTTATTCGATTGAGAATTTATTATATTAGTTATTTATACGTTTGAATTAAAATTTCAGATAAAAAATTGATTGCTAGAACTGATTCAAATCGAGTCCTAAAGTTAAAAAACAATTTATTATCAAGTAAGTACGAGCTCTGCGTTGAGCGCATGAGGTATTTCACAGAGATTTATAAAAAATACCCTAACGATCCAGAAGTTATTAAAAGGGCAAAGGCAATTGCACATACATTAAAAAATATGACTATATTTATCAGAGACGAAGAACTACTTGTTGGAAACGAAACGAGCAAAAATTTAGGGGAAAAAATTAATCTCGATCTCCAGAGATACAACAACAGTTTAGAAAAGAGAATTACATTCAAAAAACTAAGAAGACGGAAAGTGCAACCCTTTTATATCGAGCAACCTGAAATTAACGAATTATTAGATATAATACCGTTCTGGAAAGGAAAATCGTTAATAGGTAGCCGGATTAATAGAAGATTGCGCGAAGAAAAGCTTATCACGGGAGAAGGCCAAATCGCGTCTCTAGCACCAAATATTTCCATTCAAATTGGAACTACAGAAGGGCATATATGTGCGGGATATGAAAACCTATTAAAATTAGGATATAAAGGTATCATTGAAGAAGCTGAATTATTTCAATCGCGATTAAATAAAACCGACGAAGAATATCAAAACAAGTTTAATTTTTACGATTCTGTTAAAATATATTATGGAGCGGCAATAGATTTTGCGCAGAGGTTTTCAGATCTCTCACACAATATGCTAAAAACTCAAAATGACGATGTGCGTAAAAGTGAGCTCAAAATAATTGCAGATATGATGAAAAAATTCACTGAAGAACCGCCCGATACATTCTACGAAGCTGTTGAATTTATTTGGTTTTCTCAAAATATCGCAAATATAATCTATCAGCGAAGTGTTGTAGCTCTAGGTCGATTAGATCAGGTACTATGGCCTTATTACGATAAAGATCTTAAAAGCGGGAAAATCAATCGTGATACCGCCTTAGAATTAATAGAAGAATTAAATTTGAAGCTAACATGGAATGTTACTTTGTTACCAGCAGATTTTGCGCTAGTGGCTAATGCCCTTGGTCAAAATACACAAACAATTACTATTGCAGGAATGGACATAGATGGAAACGATGCAATAAACGAGCTATCTTTCCTATTTCTTGAAGCATACAAAAATATAAAGGTTTTTACCACCGACTTATCGGTTAGAATTCATAACAACACGCCAAAACATTTCTTCGAAGAAGCTATTAAAGTTTTTAAATACACATCGGGTATAGCTTTCTATAACGATGAAATCATCGTTCCAGGGCTTAAAAAAGCAGGATATTCGCTTGAGGATTCTCGGAATTACGTTTTAATAGGATGTGTAGAGCCCACAGGTCAAGGAAATAGTTTTTCGGCAACGGCTCGTATGTTTATGAACTTACCAGGCGTGTTAGAATTAACGCTAAACAACGGATATAGTAATTTATCGGGAAAAATAGACGGTTTACAAACTGGTGATCCGGTGGGTTTTTTATCTTTCGAGGAGCTATACGACGCTTTTACTCGCCAACTTAAACATAACATTGAATTATCTGTCAAAATAGCAGAAATAGGAGATGTTGAAGCCATGAAATACGCTCAGCATCCGTTTATCTCCGCTACATTAGATGGTTGTTTGGAAAACGGAAAAGATTACGTGTGTGGAGGTGCTAAATATAACTTTTCTTCAATAACTGCTTACGGATTCGCTACTTTAGTCGACTCATTATATAACATAAAGAAAGTTGTTTATGATCAAAAATTAATGTCATTACCCGAACTAATTGAAATTATAAATTCAGACTTTAAAGATGACGAAGTAACTCGTCAAAATTTAATTAATAAGTATGAAAAGTGGGGAAACGATAATACTGAGATCGATTCCTTTGCTATTGAATTGTGGGACTTATTTACCCAAGAAGTAGCTAAGCATAATTCGATAAGAAATGGTCAATACAACGCTGGAGCTTATTCAATGGGCATCCACGTGATGGAAGGAATTTTAACACGCCCAACAACCGATGGCAGAAAAGCGGGTAGACCAATATCAAATAGCTTATCACCGGTAAATAAAGCTGAAAAGAATGGAATCACTGCGGCATTAAATTCGATAGCAAAATTAAATTACGACTACGCTATGAATGGAATAGCCGTTAACATACGAATACATCCTCAAAATTTAGAAAGTCAAGAAAATGTAGAAAAGTTTTATCACTTGTTAAAATCTTACTTCGAAAAAGGAGGTATGCAAATACAACCTACTGTAGTATCAACTGAAACATTAAAAGACGCACAAATCCACCCCGAAAATTATTCTGACCTAATCGTCAAAGTTGGTGGTTATAACGCTACATTTATTGATCTAGGAAAGCCCATTCAGAACGATATAATCGATAGATTAGAAAATAAATTTTAGAATGTAGAAATCTTAACTTAATGCTCAATGTCATGGAAGCCGATGTCCTTATTATCCTCATTCTTAAAACTTAATTTTTAAAATATTTACAAAATTTTTAAATTTAAAGAAATTAAGTGTAAATTATGCCAGATATAAAATTGTTAATAAATGGAGAAAATATCCCATTGAATCCAATTATGACTACGATTCTAACCAATATTAACTTAGGATTTATTAGTGCGTTAAAAAAAATTCCTGAAGATAAAAAAGAAGTGAAAATCGAAATCATATTATAATTTTTTTTTTTTTAACATTTCGATACTTTAAAAAACATTTTTGGTTCTTTTAGATAATTTTTTATTTGTCTTTAGATCAAAAATGTTAAAAACTTAACTTTCTTATTTAATATTCAGAAATTCATTTTAATAAATAGAGTGAATCACTATGCAATCTAAAGTAAATTTAGAAAGAGCTTATGAAAATTTACGCGAGCATCTCGATAAATATCCTATTGGATTTCCAACATCCAAAACTGGAGCAGGTATTAGGATTTTGAAACATTTATTTGAACCCGAAGAAGCAGTAATCGCTACAATGTTAACAGATAAATTTGAAACTTTAGAAAAGATTTACGAGAGATCTAAATTGGACATGAATATTTCCGAATTGAAAGAAAAGTTGGATACAATGGGAAGCAAGGGAGCAATCCATTATAAAATCGTAGATGGGGAAAAACACTATGCAAACGCCTATCTTGTTATTGGAATGTACGAATATCAACTAAATAGGCTCACCCCAGAATTCTTAGAGGATATGAGTGAATATGCCGATAACGAGTTTGGTATAGAGCTATTTGGAACGAAGATCTCACAATTTAGGACTATTCCAGTAGAAAAAAGCGTAACAGCAGAACACAGCTTACCAACTTATGAAGAACTTGAAAAGATCGTAAACAATTCTTCTGGCCCTTATGTCTTGATAGAATGTATCTGCCGGAAAGCTCATAAAATGGGAGATGAAACTTGTAAGGTTACTTCACGTAAGGAAACTTGCTTTGGAATGGGAGAGATGGCTGAAATGTATGTTAATGAAGGGTGGGGAAGAGAGGTTACTCGCCAAGAAGCCCTCGAAACTTTACGAATGAATCAAGAAGAGGGTCTAGTCTTCCAAGCAGAAAACATTATAGATCCAAAATTCATATGTAGTTGCTGTGGATGTTGCTGTGGAATTTTAACAAATTTAAAAGAATTTCCAAAGACCGTGGATTTTTTTTCAACTAACTACTATGCTCAAATTAATGCAGATGACTGTGTGGGATGCGGAACGTGCATTGATGCTTGTCAGATCGACGCGATCAAAATGAAAAATGATATTTCCAAGGTCAATAAAAGGAGATGCATTGGATGCGGAAATTGCGTTCCTATTTGCCCCGAACAAGCGATTCAATTAATGAAGAAAGATAAAGTTGAAATTCCTCCTGATAATGAAGATGAACTCTTTGCTAAAATTCTTGCTAAGAAAATTGAAATTAAATCAAGCTAATATTCTTTTTTTTTTTACTATTTTGGCACTTTAAAAAACATTTTAGGTTTTTTTTTAATAATTTGATGGATATTCATAAATATAAATGAAGAAAAGAAAAGAATAAGAATGATTATTATCAAATGTGCTAAATGTAAAGAGATTATTATTAAATACGTGAAATTGGGAAAAGGAAATGTCCATCTTTGTTATAAAAGCCGTATTCAAAAATATTATGTACCACTAAATAATAAAGAGTTAAAATGCCCTAATTGTGGAAAAGTAATAGGAACTGATCGAGGATATTATATCAAAATGAACCATCACACATTTACATACTCTGGAACAATAATATTAATCTTAGAAAACTATTTTAATTTAGAATCCTCGCTCCCATCTGGAAGAATGTAATCAGGTGATGTATATCCCTCTTCTTCAAATCTTTTTTTTCGAATACAATTTTTACCTTCGTTCCAGCAATAGTTTTCGACCCACTTTTTATCTATCAAACCTTTATCATTTTTTTTTTTTTTTTTTGGACAGGCAAAACCTAACGATGGTCACTATGTACTTGCTGAAATGGAAAAAAAGGGATACATTAAATCAATAATAACTCAAAATATTGATAATCTACATCAAGAAGCAGGAAGCAAAAATGTTTTAGAATTCCATGGAACCTCGCAAACATTAACTTGTGTAGCTTGTAATAGTAAATATAATAGCACTATGTTTCTTGAGTCAATTCCTCCTTATTGTTCTAAGTGTAATGGTTTATTAAAGCCAGATTTTGTATTTTTTGGCGAACCAATACCTCAAGAGGTTCTTAGTGAATCAATTAAGGAAGCATCTCTCGCAGATGTATTTCTTTTAATTGGAACTACGGGAGAATTAATGCCCGCATCTACAGTACCTTATATTGCAGAGAAAAACAGAGCAAAATTTATAGAAATTAATATTGAAGAATCAAAATATACCAATTCCATGGTTGATATTTTTCTAAAAGGGAAAGCATCAGAAGTATTGTTAAAATTAAAAGAATTATTGAGTTAATAAAAACTAATTTGATTTTTTTTTTACAAAAAAGTAATATATTATTAATAGAAAGATCAATATTTAATTATCTAAAAATTAACTTTGGAAACCTATGGGAGAAATAAAAAAGGCTTCATAATAATTGATGACATATGACGGAAGATGAGAACGAAAGTGTGTTATTAGAAAGAGCTAACGTTGAGGAGAATGTTTACAATTGGATGGAAGCAGCTAAGTTGTACGAGCAGGTCGCGAAATCTTTGTTGGATAAGAAAATGGTAGAAAAGGCTAAAGGAGTTTATAAGAAGCTTGGATATGCTTATTCACGAGGGGCCGAGACAACAGAAACAACTGAAGAATTTATAGAAAAAATCAATCGTGGGGTCAATGCTTATAAGAATGCTGCAAATCTCTTTAAACATAAGAAAAATAGTCCCGAGGAATTGGAATGCGAAGCAGAAGCGTTCTATATTAGCGGGTTTGTTGCGGATTCTGTTGTTGAAGCGAAGAATTCATTCAGCAAATCTTATGAACTTTTCATTAAATCAAGTGAACTTTATTCCAAAGATGAAGATCAAGAGAGTATTGCAAGGACTTTGAGTCGTGCAGCAATGACCTCGTTTTTACTAATAACTTATTGTAGTGACCGTAAGGAAATTGAACAGGTTTATCAAAAAGGCAGAAACATAGCAGTTAGAGCTTGGAATCTTTCAAAGGAGATTGGTAATCTTCAATCCCTCGCCGATTCATTACTTGCCGAAAGGATGCTAATTTTCATGATATTGTCTATCGTGACTTTGAAGTCGGATGAGCGCCAGAAGGAACATTTCAGAAAATGCCTTCTGAGATGTGATGAAAGTTTAAAGGTTACAGAAGATTGTAATGATCCTTTTATTCTAGGAATAATCTACTCTATGGCTGGTAGTTTGTATGGTGGTTTTGGATTTCAATTTATTGAGGATGAAAAAGAGCAGAGAAAATATACCAACAAAGGATTAGAATTGATGAAAATGAGTATAGGTTTTGCTAGGAAAACAAAGGATAAATCCCTAATAATTAACGCCCTATGGTGGTTATATTGGATCGCCATTTCTGTTCGAAGATTTGAGTTCATCCTGAAGAAAATTGTGTACGACCTTCATGAGATCATAGAGTTAGGAAAGAGATATACAGGTTTATATAGCATTTGGCGTTACTACTCAAATCTTTTACCTGCAGTCTATTATGCCACTATTGCTCCAAGGGGTTTTTTCACTCCAGACCAGAGAAAATCATATGCTGAAAAAGGGATTGAACACGCCAAAGAGTCTTTAAAGAAACTAGCTTTCGAACCCTATTTTGCATGGCCATATCAAATGTTGACTTGGGTGCACTCGCAGTTAACCGTTCTTTCTAAAGAGAAGGATGAGCAGGAAAAATATGCCCAAAAGATGCTTCAGTACGCGAAAGAAGCTGAAAAAATTGCTGAAAAATACGAAGGAGGATTTACTCGAGCTGTCGGTTATTCAAGCCTCTACAGAGCCTATAAAACTCTCGCAGACATTGCCATTAGCAAAGAAGACAGAATTAAAATGCTATCGGTTGCCACAGATGCATCCAAGAAGAACATAGAACACGCCATGTGGCCTCGGACTGGCATTATAGCAGCCAAAATGCGATTAGGGTTTCTCTATGAAGAGCTAGGCATCACAACTGGGGAAATCGATACACTAATGAAGGTGAGAAAGACTTTCCTAAGCGTGATTAAAGAAAGCCGTGAAAGGGGTTTTCATTCCTACACAGCTGCCGCCCATGAATACATCGCACATATAGAAGATCGACTGGGTAATCACATGGCTTCCGCAGATCACTACAAGAAAGCCCAAAAAATCCATGTAGAATCGTTGGAAACTATCGAATATAAACCTTTAAAAAACAGTGTCAAGGAGAAAATAGACTATGCGTGTGCTTGGAGCCTAATCGAAAGAGCTAAGGCGTATCATAAAAGAGAAAATCACTTAGAAGCTATGGAAAACTACCAAAAAGCATGTGAAATTTTGGAAAAACTGCCTAGTTACAATTATGAAGCACTATATTACCTTGCTTGGAATTCATTGGAGGAGGCAGAACATTTCAGTAAGCAGGAAAAGCACCAAGAAGCCATAGAGAGATTTGAAACAACCATAAAGAATTTCAACAACTCTATAAAAATGCTGGAAAGTGCCTTAAAGAAGTCTAAAGAGAAAAGTGAAGAAGAAAGAATAGAGAAACTCAAGAAATTAGCTAAAGTAAGAATCAACTATTGTTCCGCAAGGAGAAATGTCGAAAATGCAAGAATACTAGCAAAAAATGGCGAACATGTTGCTGCTGCAGAAAAATTTACAGACGCAGCATCTCAATTTAGAGATATTTGCTTTTTTTTTTAAATCGAGAGAGAACGAAAAGAACTAGAGGCTATATATTTCCTCTGTAAAGCTTGGGAAAGCATGGAACTCGGGGAACAATATGAAGATCCCGATAGATTTTTAGAAGCAGCAAATCTATTTACAAAAGCAAGTAGGCTTTTCGCCGATAGTAAAATGAAGCTATTAGTTTCAGGTAATTCTGCTTATTGCAAAGCCCTCGAACACGGAACTAAATTTGACAAAGAATCTGAAACGAAAAATAAGGCACAATTATATCCTAAAATCAAGGGGAATCTTAGAAATGCTGCTGTATCATATCGCAAGGGTGGTTTTGAAGGAGAGGCTGACTGGACACTGGCTACTTCAGCCTATTTTGACGCAACATGGCATTTAATCAAGGTAGATGAGGAGAAGGAGCTCGATAAAAAGAAAAGGCTTCTAGAAGTTGTGGTTAATCTTTTTAAATCAGCATCAGAACTTTTCGGTAAGGCGGGCTATAAATATAAGGAAAAAGAAATCCTAGAACACCTTATCATGCTAGAGAAAGAAGAAATGATTCTTGTATCAGCTTTAAACACCATAAAAACACCTTCCATCACTGGGAGTACTGTGGGCATTGTCGCTCCTGCATGTCCCCTAGAAACTAGCCTATCTCCAAGAATGAGCGAAATACATAAGCTTACCGAGGAATCAACAAGAGTTCTAGAAGAAAGAACGGCAAAAAAGAAATACAAACTTATCTACAGGAACTTGCTCGAAGAGTATCCAAGAATCCAGAGGCGGGAATGCAGAGTTGGTATTGCCCAAATAGGTCTATCTAATACAAGCGATATCCTACGCGAGTTCTATGAAGAAAAAGTTGCAGGTCTTCTCAGCCTTCGAGAGGATAAAGTCGAAATCATAAGATCTAATGTCAAAAACATGATTAAGATCGCCAACACAAAAGGAATTAACATTTTACTCTTCCCAGAAATGACTATTGACCTCAACTACGGAGAATTACTAAAAGATATATCCAATCTTGCCAAAACTAATGAGATGTATATAATTCCAGGATCTTATCACGATCAAGAAACAAAACGAAATCTCAGCGTAGTAATAGGACCTAACGGTATTCTCTGGGAGCAAGAGAAACACATCCCAGCTATTATACACCTTGAGGGCAAGAGATTCAAGGAAGGAATAGATGTTGGAATCACGCCTCGAAAAACAATCATCTGCAATACAGAGTTTGGGAGAATCGCGATCATTATATGCCGAGACTTCCTAGATATGGACCTTAGGGTAGAGTTAAAGAATTTTGAGCCACCGGTGGATATAATTCTTAACCCAGCTTTTACCCCAGTAACGGCTGATTTCAAGGCAGCACATTTTGATGCTCGCAGATCTATCTATGCCTACTGTTTCTTCGCTAATGTTGCAGAATTCGGCGATTCTCTCATATACACTCCAGAAAAGGAACGAGTTGATAGAATGATACAATCAAAGGAAGAAAACTTAATCTATAAGGATATTGATCTCTTTAATTTGCGTTCAGAACGTAAAAAATGGGAAAAGGAACAGAATAAGGAAAGAGGATTTATCCAGAGCACAAGGTAACACCTCTCACTCGCTTAACTTGCAATAATGGGGTAAAATTTTATAAGATAATATTAAAAAGTAATTAATTCCGAGTTCTTTTGTCTAATAAACAAATATCAAGCTAAAAAGATCTCTAATCTATACTACCATCTCGTTTTAGAACCTAATTTAATGTCTAAAATTGGCGTTCCATTAATCGCATCGAGATTTTTGACGAATAAAGTGGTGTCTTCAATTTTAACTAGTTTAATGTTAGTAATTCCAATGCGAGATAATCGATTAGGCGTCCGAGAAGCGAAAATACCTACTTTTTTCCCATCAATACCTCGAGAAAAGGTCGATCGAATCCTATGCTGTTTATGAAAATAATATACAACAGTAATCCATTCATCTTCTTCTAATTTATAAAGAAATGGTCGTTGAGATTCAAAAACACGGATTTTAGAGACATTATTTCTACTCCCTTTCAGCCCAAATCCTTCCCCTCGTTCTAATTGATTCTCTACAAAACCGATTGGAAAGATCTTAAACGGCTTATTGTTCTGATATAAACATGAATAGCATATGAATTTGTCATCAAATTCATCAAGTTGGTCTAATCCTTTTTCCTTTTTACATTTCGTACAAACTGGCATAGCTACTAATTAGGTTATTGGTTAATTTATTAATTTCCAAAATATCTGGTTATTGTAAATTACTTTTTTAATCTTGTTCTGCGATGCTAGAGTATTCAATTGAAGTAATATGTCTTGTTCATTAAATTTTTTTGAACAAAATGTTTCAAAAATTTGTTCCTGTCTCATTGGATGTCTTTCAAGTAAGTTCCTTAATTCAATTTCAAAATTAGAACTAAAAACACTAAATTTTCCTCGCTCAGGAAAATTTATGTTATTATATTCTCCAAAAACATCGTTTAAAATCGGAATAACGTTTTTATTTGGAATTTGCACCCAACTTTCTGTAGGAGGTCTTATTGGAACGTTAATGTCAATTCTATCAGGTTTAATTAAATCTAGTTGATTTTTTATTTTTAATAATTCTTCTTTAGAATCGTTAATTCCCTTCATTATCATTATTTCTATCCAGAATTTACCGTTGAATTCTTTCCTAAAATCAATGTATCCTTGAATCAACTTTTCAAACTTTATGGAGGGATGAGGACGATTTATTTTAATGAATAATCTTTCATCTCCCGCATCTAAAGTATGTAAAACAACATCAGAAAACATAAATTCATCCTTTACATCTTCGTGATATAATAAACTACCATTAGTGATTACACAAATCGGTTTTTTAGATAATTCTTTTGCTTTTAAAATCAATTTGCCTAAACTTTTGCATAGTGTAGGTTCCCCACTACCTACAAATGTTATGTAGTCAAGCTTATTTTTATTAAGGTTAAGAGACTCTTCCATCTCTTTAACAATTTCTTCTTTGGGGTAAAAATCTTTCCTCTCGTTCGTAAAATTAGTTGTTTTTCCTAATTGACAATATATACACTGATAATTGCAGGTTTTTGAAGGAATTGGGTCGATTCCTAACGAACTTCCTAATCGTCTACTAGGAACAGGTCCATACACATATTTCATATTCGTTTAAAATTAATATAATGTTTTTTAAAATTTATTTTTATTTAATCATTGATGATTTATATCTATTTATCGCTCTTCTTAATGTTCTTATCGCTAATTCAGCACAATGTTTATGATCTTCCGGCAACCCTTTTAAAGCCGAGTCAATATCTTCCGGTTTTAAGGCTTCAGCAAAACTTAAAGATTTACCTTCTATAAGAAGCGTAGTTTGACACGCTGTTGCTAAAGATGCTCCACAACCGTCAGTGACAAAATTTGCTTTTTCAATTATATTACCATTGATTTTTAAAAAGAATAACATTGAGTCCCCGCATGGCCCTTTATACTTTTGGGAAACAGTGATCTCTTCATCTGGAGGTTTTCCCCAATTTTTTGGATTGTGAAATAAATTAACGATATATTCGTTAAATTCTTTTATTTCTTGTTCCATTATCTCTTTTTGAAGCTTAGTGAAAAACACATCAAAATTTTCCTCAGACATCTTAGATTGAAATCCTATTTATTTTGTAATACTAATAGTGATGGTGATTACGATCGTTATCATCTGCTTCTGTATGGATTTTTTCTACTCCAATACCTTTACCACCACCAGGAGAACAAATGTTTTCACCACCTTCTAGAGTTCCATCTAAGATTTTTTCAATAGTGTCGTCAACGCTGCCAATAACACCCCTAATAACTTCAATTCCATATTGGTTAAAAAAACCAATTGCTCTATGACCTATTCCACCTGTGATCATACAGGTTGCACCTTGCCCATTTATGAATTCAGGTATGCTTCCAACCGTGTGCCCTGGATTGGGAAGAGCTTTTTTCTCAATTACTTTATTATTGTCAATTGTAACAAATATAAACCAAGGCGCTCGACCAAAATGCTGGGCAACATTTCCTGATTCTGTACATATGGCTATTTTCAACTTTAAACCCACCTACTTTTTTAATTTTATTACTTATATATTATATCTAAATTGATAATATTATTTTGGATAATCATTCATAATACTTAAATATGTTATTTGATAATTTATTAATAGAGAACAGATTGTGAATGAACATTCAAAATCTGAATTTTACAAAATATTAATAAATTAAAACTAAGGAGATGATATAAAAAAATGCCTGGTGGAGATAGAACTGGACCTAGAGGTTTTGGTTCAATGACAGGAAGAGGTTTAGGATATTGTGCGGGATATAGCAGTCCTGGATATACAAGAGGCGCAGGTTTAGGTTATGGTCGAGGGATGTGTTGGAGTGCTGGACGCGGAAGAGGTTATGGAAGAGGTTACGGTAGAGGTTACGGGGTGGAATATGGGTATGGAGATCCTATTTATCCTCCATATGTAGCTCCTGCACCAGTTTATGCGCCAATGGCCCCTTTAAGCGCTGGAGATCAAGTTGCCATGTTAAAGCAAGAAAAAGATTACTTAGAATCTGAGCTTAAAGGTATAGGTAACGCGATAGAGGATATCTCTAAAAGAATTGAAGAATTAGAGAAAAAAGAATAATTTATTTTTTCATTTTTATATTAATTAAAACTTTAAAAGTTCAAAATTGATTATGGATAAGTGCTATGTCGATAGTAAATGATACCTACGAAGATTATCTCAAAGCAATTTACATCGTATCGAAGAAAAACAAAGGTGGCTGGGTTTCAAATTCAGAGATTTCAGACTTTTTAAAAGTTAAGCCCGCTTCTGTATCAAACATGTTATTTAAATTGCAAACTAACAATTTAATAAATTGGCGTCCGAGAAAATCAGTAAGATTAAGTACGAAAGGAAAAGATATAGCAATTGGAACCATTAACAAATATAATCTATGGAAGAGTTTTTTTATTAATATCTTAGGTGTAAACGATAGTCTTGAACTCGACGAACTTTGTTGTAAAATAGAACATTTTGTAACGCCCGAAATTTCAGATGCTTTAGAAAATTTTCTTCTCGAAGAAGTACGAGAAAATCTTTAAGAAATATAAATCTACCTTCTTTGTAGAATTGAACAAAATAAAAAAAAATAAGTTGAAATATTTATAATTCTTGGATTGCTTTTTTTCTTGCTTCTTCAGTAAGTTCGCTTTCGCCTCTTTTAACAAGAAATACAAAAATTAGAGCGATAATATAGAAAAAAGAACTTACCAAAAATAGTGTTTCATTACCAAGGGCATCGACAATTAGACCTACCATAAAAGGACCTAAGATTGCAGCCATAAAACTAAAGAAATAATAAAGCCCTGTATAAGTTCCAATTTTCTTTGCTGTAGGGGCCATTTGCCACACAATGACAATTGAGTTGATGTTTACAAGAGCCCAACCAGCTCCAGCAACAACGAAAAATATCGAGATCACAGTCGTATTTTGGAAAGTAAACATAACAATCAAAGAAATTATCCATAAGACGAGTCCGATTTTAATAGTTAATTTTCTACCGATTTTAGTGCCCAATATACCTGCTGGAAACGCAAATAAAAGAAAAGAGAGCGCCACATAAAGCAACATTCCCCCTGCTCCGCCTCGCGTTAAACCTAAAACGTCCATTCCGTAAACTGTAAATAATGCTTCGAGTGCTTGGTATCCAACGAACCAAAAGAAAATAGCGAAAAGCATAAATAAAGTACTTTTATCTTCTTCACCTATTACATCTTTAAAGCTTTCTATAAGACTCAGTTTTTCTTTTTTGTCTTTTATTTTCTCTCCTTCCTTTTCCTCCATTTCTAAAATCAATTTGTAACTATAAGCATCTGTTTCTTTTACCGTAAACACCACTATAACCAATGATATGACCATTATAATAGCTACAACTAAAAATGCTAAAAATAAGCTTATAGGAACTAAAACGAGATTAAAAACATAAGCCATTACTGCGCCTATACCCCCCATAAAATTAATTATAGCGTTTCCTTTACTTCTATTGGCCGGTTTTACAAAATCTGGCATGAGTGCCACTGCTTGTGATCTATATGAAGCCATACTAATATTAAAGAAGAACATCCATAGAAGTAATAACCACATAGGATCTTGCGGATAATTTATTGTCGATATTAAAACAAAAAAGATCGCGGCTAATGGTATTCCAACAATAAGATAGGGTATCCTTCTACCGAATTTAGTACGTGTATTATCCGAAACCGAGCCCATTATGGGCTGAATAATAACCCCTATAAGATTATCCATAGCCATCCACGCACCTACGAGCGCATATAGACCTAAATATTGAAAAAGTGTAACATTGACTTGAGTGTTATACATTGACCATGATATCCCTGTTGTAAAAAAAGCTAAACCGATAAAAAACGTATGTCTAACGTCTAATTTCTCATTTTTTTCACATTTTTTTTTATGAGGTTGCAAGATCATCTCAGTCACGCTTTATAATCCTTCTAAGTGGCGACAAAAACACCAAAAAGTTGAAATAGATGGACAACCTTATTTATAACCATGAAATATAAAACAAATTCAAAAAAA
>NJBI01000058.1 GCA_005222975.1 Promethearchaeota archaeon Loki_b31 | reverse complement strand
TGAAATAGAAAAGAATAGATTAAAATCCTTAACAGAAAGACTACAGGGTTTAGGTCCGATCCAATTAGAATTATTAGCAAATATTCGGGCTTTTAAAGATTATTTTTATAATCATTTGTGGGAACTTTTGAACAGGTTTTTTGTTAATCGAGTGCGTAGCAAATTTTTTAAGCACATCTCGCAGAAATATAAAGAGTTAAGGAAAGAACAAAAAAACGAGAAAATTAAATATTTAAATAATTGTCGTGTAAACCAAGGAAATTTAGCAGAGAACTCTTTAAATCCATTGACTAGTAAACAAATAAAAAAATATGAACAATCCTATCACAGAAAGTTAGAAGCATTATGCGTGAAATATGCGTTAGATTTTAAAAACATTATAGTAGAAGAATACGGTTATAAAATATTAGACATTGGCATTCCACTTTCTTCTCATTTTGATTTTCGGTTAGATAAGTATATTAGAAAGGTCAGTCACCTTAAGAGAGATAGAGCCATTGGCGTTGGTATTCTGGAGCGAGTGAGGTTGCATATTGTGCAAAAATATAGTACAATCACAAAAGACGCTGCGAAAGAAACGAGTTTCAGAAAAGTAGTAGATTTTATCAAGGAATACAAAGAATTTTCGCTTCATGTCTCAGGTAAGTCAGGTCAAGGTATGTTTTCGATATCGCATATAAAGTATCAACAAGATTCTGAGGAATTGGCACCTAAATCGTGGTTAATCGAAAATCTGCGTTATATGTTTCCAAAAAGGTTTGGTTTACCAATTTCAGACAATCTTCTGTCGTGGTTTATATTTGGCGATACTCCAACATATGGAAGGGTATCTAAGCTTAAATGGACAACTGAGAATCGGGAGATATTCAAGCGTATGGATCTTTCTGAACTTTTAGCCATAGATTATAGAGTTAATAAATTGACAGTAGAAGCGTTTAGCGATAAGGGTATAGAAATAACGGGTGAAAATTTAGAAACTCTTAAGAAGAGCGTGTCTTACCTCGTTTACTACTATATTTTTGGCGGGTATCATGAATCAACATATGTATCAAAAACTACAACTAAAGAATTAGAAGTTGGTAAAAACTTTTTTACTATTGAATACGAAATCATTAGAGCTATCTTTTTTGCGGCCGCAGAGGCAAATAGCGGCGAGTCTGTGAATATCGAAACTCTTAGTAGTGATGCTGGCGTATCTGACTTAAAGCATCATCTTTTTGAAGGATATGGCTTTGGGGATGATTTCAATAGACTCCTCGACTATTTTAATAGGCTCTTTAAGAACAGTCCTTCTGATTCGAGTTCTCTAATCTTTCGAGATGCTAAGGAAGTATTGGATCGATATCGCGATGCTTATAGGGCAAAATATAGAGAGTTTCAAAAGACGAGGGAACACGCAACTAAGTTTCAGGGAAGAGTTCACAAAGAAATAGAGGACTTTTTAGGTCTAAAATTTGCTTCAGAGGTGCAGGTTAGAGCCGTGGTAAAAGAAAAATATGTTTCTACGATAAATGATGACGGTGTTAAAGAAAATATTCTTGTACACCACGCTTTTGCATTTGATGGATATCTCGACCTTAGTAGGACTTTGAAGGATTATTTAGGTCTTGGCGATAAATGGATGGGCATAGCCTTTGAAGCAATGGGTACGTATTGGCATAAACTTCCCAGACAAATAGAGGCTGATAGAAAGAAACGGCTAATTAGTAGAGAGAAGAATATCATTTTATTAGAGATTAAAGAAAGTTGGGATGCTTCCAGATGGGGAGTTGAGGCTCTTAAACAGTTTAAAAAGCTGACAGGGGTCGAGATTCCTCAGAATAAACTAAGTAGTTTAAGCAAATATCTTGGTACCAAATAACAATAAATTTAAATACAATATACACCATTTTAACGAATAGATATAAATGAGTGAAAATGAATTCCAAAAAAGTTGAATTAAAAGAATACGAATACCAAGAAGTTTATACCATTTTTAAAAAACTAACTACAGTTAAAAACATCCCGACTTTTGAAAAGTTTAAAGAAAATCTCGATACTTTTTTTGAACTAACATATGACGCTTATGTTGGCTATGGGGGCGGGACTACTGAAGCAATGATGAAATGGATTGAATTTATGGGTTCAGAAAAGATTGCACTAGAATACTTTAGAGCTGTTGATAATTGGAACGCGTATACGTAAAAAAAGCAATAATATTACTCATTAAATTAGCTTGTTAATATTATTCAATTTTGACTTTTTCAAAACTTTAACTTGAACCGTTAAAATTAACTTAGGCTTATTTATAGTGAATTTTTATTTAAACACTACTTAATGATCCGTTAAACAATCTTTCCGGATTGGTTTTTACCTCATCAATAATGTGTTCAGAAACTATTCAAAATGTTAAAAAAAGAAAGATAAAAAATAAATCTTGTATTAGTTTATCCAGTTTGGGATTTTGGTTAAGCTCCTCTTATTTTATCGGGCGGGAATTCGCTTGAAAAATTGGACCAATAAATTGGGAGTAGAGTATACTATAGGCTGTTTGATTGGAAACCACGCTTATCATTTCTCCTTCTTTTTCCGATGCAGGACCAATGATGACTTCTTCAGCGTCTCTGGTTAGCGCAAAGAATTCGCCAGCTCCACTTAATTGTCGGAATTGGATATTGCCCAGCGCAATCATCTTCTTTATGATATCGCCGTAGGTTGCCATATCAAATCTCGAGGTTAGCATGAATCTTACCGCCTTTTTCTGATAAGCGTATTCACTTATAACTTGTAAAATTTCTGGAAGCACATAGGGCATTACGATAATAATTGAAGATTTTACCCTATAAATAGCATCCTTCATAGCTGCAACCAGAGCTTCTCGTCCTACAATCTGCCACGTCGTAATGTCCATTATTTCTGGAATTGAACTTGAAGTGTTGTGTATATCACTAAGCTTCCCTTCGTTCTTTTCGGCTAACTCTGTGGCGTCGTCGATGGAGTTCATAAATTGGAGCGTGAAATCGGCGATCGCATCTTTAATGTTTTGTGTTGTGTCTCGAGTAGTATTCGATAAACTATTTTGTAAAGTTTTCGCATTTTCTTCGTATTTAGACTTATGATCAATAAGCATTTCACTTAAGTTTCTATCTAAGTCTGCTGATTCGTCGCCCCACAAGTTAATTTCAGCGGTAATTTTTTCAGAACTGTCCCTTTTTCCGCCAGTGAATTTATCATCAAGGTCTCTAATCCAATCCTCTTTAATTCTTTTAATATCGGTGTCATATGTAGTATAGTGCCTTAATGATTCGTCTTTATGTCTATTAATTGCTTCGTCGTATTGTCTATGGTGAGTTTTAAGCGAGTCCTCTAACGAATCTTTAAGCTTAACGGTGGTATCGGAGCAATCTTTTACGCCACTTTGTAAAGTTGAATCGATCTCTCCCGACATATCACTCGCAAGCGTTTCTAATTGTACATTTATGGTCTCTTGTGCTTTGTGATCTAAATCGTTGGTTTCGCTAACGACATTATCGTTTTCTAGAGTGATAATATCTGTGATGTCAGTTTTCAAGTTGTCCGAAGTACTTCGTGTATCTTTTATATATGTCTCACTTGTGTTTGTAAAATCGTCTTTCATAGGTTCAGTATATTTGAGAATGCTTTGAATCGTAGTTTCATGTCTTGCTTTGTACTTTTTCTTTTTACCCATCCAAAAAAATCCCTTTTTAGACATTTCAGCCGAAAAATCTGTAAACCTATTAGCGTGTTCTAAAAGATTATCAATTAATGTTAACGTCATACTTTTAAATTCATTGGTTTGGTCAGTTAAAGTCCTATGTCTTTCGTCGACTGTTGCCTTTAAATTAGTTTGAAGGGTATCGGTGGCGTTCTTAAGGTGGTTTAAGTGTTCTTTTAATAGATTTGAAATCCTTCCTTTAAGGTCTACGACTATCTTGTCCATTCTTTCCAAATATTTTTCAAGAATTTGTTCCATTCTAGGTTTAAGATCGTTTGCGATAGTTTTATGGCGATCTACGTGATCATCTAAATCCCTTTTGAGTTCTCTTTCTAAATCTTCTACTCTTTTTGAAAAATCAGATAATAACTCTGAAATTAATCCTGTTAAGCTATCCTTTGTTTTATTTACCGTAGATTCGTTTTCTCTTACTCTAGTATCTGAGATATTTTTGATATCTGAATTTAGTGTACCCATAATAGAATGAAGATTTTCTTCCAAAGTTTTAGATGTATCCGTAAACCGGTTTCTTGAACTGTTAATTCGGTCTCTTTTATTGTTGTTCTTAGTGTCTGAATCTTCAAAAAAAGCTTTTATTTGGTCGTCAACAGCAGTTACTACTTCATTAATGCTTTTATCTTGGATAGCTTGCAATCTTTCAAATCGATCTGATTGATCCGCTAAAATTGAGTCTTTTATTTTAGCAATTTCGTCCCTAAACATCTTAGACTCTCCGATGTATAATTCAAAGTATGGTTCTAATGGAATAAACCTGTCAACAATTCCAGTTACTTTTTTGAGAAAACCTTTTTCAACCAACCAATTAGTAATCTCAATAACGCTTTCATACGTCAATTCAGGGTGTTTTTCCGTTAAAGTCAAATAAACTTCCGACGAAGTTGCTCTTGGGACTCTAAGATAAACAATATATACATTAATTTGGTCTTCAGAGAAACCATATCTCGTGAAAATTTCCTTCGTAAATTCTTTTAAGCTCATAAGCTTTTCTCCATTTCTAAAATTATAATCTAAAAAAATTCATATTAATTTAGTTAAAATAAATTTAATCTGAATTTCTTTTTAATATTATTTAAAATATTTTATATATAATAATATTTTCAAAACGATAATATTAAAACTTAAGGATTAAGAAGCTTCATTTTTTGAGACTTTAATACTGCATCTGATAATATGTTTAAACAAAATTAAAAAGATAAACAAAAAATTTTAGAAATCTTTCCGCAAATTGATTTAAAAAATTTTATAGTATTAAAAATAAATTAAGGGATAATCCTAGTAATTGAAACTATACTTAAACTTTAAAATTTGCTTTCAGATTAAAAGTACTTATTATCCTTTTCAATCGGGTAATTTTATTCCTCAATCCTTTTTATATGCCCTTTTTTTGTTTTAATTAAAACAATTTAGTGATAAAAAAAATGAAAAAATTAAGTAAAATTCTCTTAGGTACAATTTTTCTAATGATCCTATTTTCGACGATTACGTCTTTCAATGTCGTAGTCGTTGGCGATCCAGATGATGATCCTATTGGAGTTAATACGGATACATATCACGCACATATACAAGCTAACACTATGACCATGTTTCGATTTAGAAATAGAACTCAATTAAGACTTAACGCTAATGTTAATTTAGAGGTAGACTTTGATTGTGAAGCTTTAAAAATCGGTGCTAAAGATTTTGCGCTTGAAATTGAAGGTAGCGGCGATCTTCAAATGAGTATGACTTGTACGGAGGAACAAAAAGAATTAGGTTTATTAAAGGGCAATACATACCAAATTAGAAATCGCAATCGAGTTCAATATCAAGAAGGATTTGTAGTTAAATTAGAATGCAACGGTACTTTCACGCGAGCGAGATTAAGTATAAGGGTAACTAACGAAAATCGCATAGGTCAATGGGCTTATTACGACGAAGCAACGGAAGAATGGGTTAGCGTTCCAACAACCATAAAAGGTGATTATCTAACCGCTGAAGTATCTCATTTTTCAACATGGACAATACTTATACCTGACTACACAATTTTAATCATTGGATTGAGTATTGGTGGCGTTGTTGCTTTAATAATTATCGGATCAGTAATCTATGTGAAAAAGAAAAAATCATCAAAAAAATAATTATATCTAAAAACCAATATTTTTTTTTATTTTATAATTAAAATAATCTAACGATCAAAAAATGGATTATCTAAATGTTTAAATTAAAATTAAGGAACAAATCAAATTTCAGCGTTCTTATATTACTTTTAATCTTTATTAATTTTAGTTTCTTAATATCTAATGTTTTATCTCAAAGAACTGAAAGTATACCCGGTTTTTCTACTCAAGATCAAATCTACCCAAACGAATCTGTGAAATACATTTTTTCTAACAATATAATTTTTGAAATCTCGACAGATTCTTTTATTGACTTAGAAATCCAATATGAAAATAAAATTGAAAATCGTCAAATTCTCTTTCTTATTAATAATATTAATCCGATTTCCTTAAATATCACCTCTAAAGTAACTATGCAAAATTTTGGGATGGTTAGATCGCCTCAAGGACCAAAAAAAGGAGATGCTCAATTTCAATACAAATATGATTGCATCTTTCAAATAAATATTAACACAACGATAGAAAGTATGACTATTAAAGGTCTTAAAAGATCTCTATACGGCTTTAATCCAAGTAATAGTTATTCTTTAGCTTTATACGAGCCTTCGCAAGAAATGTGGGAAGTTATCAGTACAATTGAACAATATAATGAGTCAAGTTCTGAATATTTTTTAGAGGGGTCTCTTAATAACTTGCAAGCAGACACTGAATATTACATTACTTTTTTCGAGATTATTGAAGGTTTTGATAATTGGATTTGGGTAATTATTTTGATAGTTGGTGCTATTGGGATAGCATCGCTTGTTATTTTAATTTCAAAAAAAGATTATTTCCAATACTTAAAAACTAGAACGATTCCAATTGAGAAAGGCGCTCATCGGCTAAGCTTAATAGACGTATTAGAGAACGAAAATAGGAATAAAATAATCGATTTAATTCTAAATGAACCTGGTATTCATTTCAACGAGCTATTAAGAAAAATCGAAATAGCTGCCGGTAATCTCGTGTGGCACCTCGATATATTAGAAACCTACAAGGTTATTGGGAAAAAGCGTATTGGGAATTTTATAGCGTATTTTCCGTATTACCAGAAGAATCCCATTTCAAACCTTGATCTTCAATTAAGTAAGAGCAAATTAACGTTAGAAGTCTTACAACTGATCGAAAAAGAACCGGGTCTATGGAATAGCATTATAACAAAACGCTTTAAGGTTGACCATAAAACTATTCAATATCACGTTAAAAAGCTAATAGATCTTAATTTAGTTCATTTCAAAAGCGAAGGAAGAAAAAAAAAGATATTTCCCAATCTTAGTTCAGAGTATTTCAATAATAACAAGAAAGAATGATTCTTCCTAAAAATTTTTTAAACAATCATTTAAAGAATTAATATTTCATTAAGATTATATTTAAATGATATTCAGATTTTGTAGCTTTAATTAGAACTAGTAATAGATGTTGAAATATTGAATGATTAATCCCGAAGAATTTTTAAAATTTTTAAAAAGTAGAAGGAGCATCAGAAACTTTCTCGATAAAATGATTGCTGATAAGGATCTTGAAATGATTTTAGAGGCAGGAAGATGGACTCCAAGTGCTTCTAATAAGCAACCATGGGAGTTTATTATCATAAAAAAAAAAGAATTTTTAAAGGAAATTTCAGAATCAGCTATTTATAGTAAGTTTATGAAAAGAGCTCCTGTCGCTATAGCTATAGTTGGAAAAATTAAAGAAAATCCTAATTGGTACATTCAAGACACAACATTAGTTTCAATGAATATGATGTTGATGGCTTGGTCTTTAGGAATAGGGACTTGTTGGATTGGTTCAATGGATAGGGAAAAAGCTAAAGAATTACTTAGTCTAGGGAAAGACGATTTTCTTTTAACAATCTTACCTTTTGGATATATTAAAGGAAACATTCCGAAACCGACTCTAAGAAAACCTATAGACCAAATAAAAAAAGAAATTTAACTTTTCATAAATCTTTTTTATTATGAAATTATAAGGTCGTCAAGTTCTTCTGGAGCTTTGGTTAATTTAACATAACCATCATCGGTTATTAAGACAGAGTCAGAATGGCGAAAACCTCCAAGTCCCGGAATGTAAATACCCGGCTCAACGCTTATTAACATATTTGGCTCGAGAAGTCTATCATATCCCTCAGCTAAATACGGAGCCTCGTGTCCAGTGATTCCAAGCCCATGTCCAGTGCGGTGAATTACGTAGTCGCCATATCCTTTTTCAGTTATAAACTTTCTTACTTTACTATCTATTTCACCCATATTTGTTCCTGGTTTTAAAAGGCTATAAGCAAGCTCTCTGGCCTGGAACATTGCTTCGAAAGGTTTCTTAGCCTTTTCTGGAATATGTTCTAAAAAGAAGGTTCTTTCTATTTCAACCCCATAGCCATCTACCTGTGCGTATACTATGGAAACATGTGGACCTCCTTCTTCCATTTCAGCAAAAAGTTTTGGAATTATATGCGGGTCGTGAGAAAAAGAGGGTGGCCAAACTGCTCCAACCGTTCTACAGACGATGAAATTTGCACCGGGTATATCTGCGAGGATCTTCGAAGTCATGAATCCTGTGACTTTCTGATATAAAGCAAATTCTGGCACTCCAGGACGGCAAATTTTAAGCAATTCTTTATGTCCTCTATTAATAATTTTACAAGCATGGACAGATCTTCCGATTTCGTAATCTGTTTTTACAATTCGCACCTCATCGATAATGTCTGTAATTACCTTACTTCCAGGAGTTTTTTCAGCAATCCCCGATGGCATTGCAGCCTCAATTCCAACTTTTTTATCCTTTTTAATAAGCGTTTGATATAAATCGTACCAATTTTCTCCTTCGGGAGCTGGAAATTCGAAATAACTATGAAATTCAAGATCACAAAGAGTTCTTGACTCTACATGACTCTTTTCTAAGAGTGGAACCACCATTTTAGGGGTCCCTTCTCTTTCGATAATTAGAATAAATGGACGCTCGTGTACATTGTTTGCAAAGTTAGTTAAATAATATATGTTAGTTGGATCAAATGACACATAATAATCCAAATTTTCTTCTATCATCATAGCTCTTACTTTCTCTAATCGACTGGAAAGCTCATCTCGGCTTGGTGGAGCCGTAATCCCTTTTGGTTTACCATTCATGATAAATTCTTCAAATTATATCTCTAAAATTAAAAAATTATTAATGTTAAAGAAATTCAGAATAAAAAATTTATTAGTTTTTTGGTGTGTTATATAATAAAGAACAAGGAAACCATAGAGAAACCTTTAAAAAACAAGAGCAATCTATTATTAATTAGTATAATTTAAATATTTAAAAATACATTATAAAGAGGAAATAAAATTGAAAACATTTGAAGATTATTTAGCCCGATTATATAAAATGAAGCCAAATATTTACATTGGTGACGAATTAGTAGGTCGGGATGACCCTCGATTACAGGGTGGTCAAAATATCATAAAAGTTACCTATGACTGCGCTCATAGCGAGGAATTTGAAGATTTATGTGTAGTTACCTCTCATTTAACTGGAAAGAAAATTAACCGGTTTTGCCACATCCATCAGAGCGAAGAGGATCTTTTAAAAAAGCAGTTAATGACGCGATTATTATGTCATAGAGTAGGGGGATGCATTCAAAGGTGTATGGGGTGCGACGCTTTAAACGCACTTAGCGTAATTACATACGAGTTAGACCAAGCGCTTGGCACCGATCATTATGAAAGGTTTAAGAAATATTTAGAATATTTTCAAGAGAACGATTTAGTCGCTAGTGCGGCTCAAACTGATGCTAAAGGAGATCGTTTGAAGAGACCTCACGAACAAGAAGACCCAGATCAATATTTAAGGGTTATTGAAACGAGAGAAGATGGAATAGTTGTTAGAGGGTGTAAAGTTAGCATTACAAACACACCATACGCAGATGAGCTGATTGTAGTCCCTTGTAGGTATATGGGCCCGGAAGATAAAGATTACGCCGTATCATTTGCATTACCTACAGATTGGGATGGAGTAAAACTATTAACGAGACCTGCTAACTTTAGAAAAAGTAAACACATGGAATTTCCTGCTGGGAAATTTGGAGACGCTGAGACTTTTATTATCTTTGACGATGTTTTTGTTCCCAACGATAGGATTTTTTTAAATGGTAATGGAGATCCTAGGCAAACGGCATATGCTGGTTTTCTAGCACTTATGTTTGCTCACTTTCACCGCCATAGTTATACTGGCTGTAAGCCTGCCTTAACAGAAGTTATAGCGAGTGCTGCAGCATTAGTTGCAGAATATAATGGCATTGAAAAAACATCTCATGTTCAAGACAAACTTTCTCACCTTATAGGTACTGCGGAACTCGTTTTTGCTGCCGGCGAATCTAGTGCAAAACACTCTGAAAAAGCGCCTTCTGGAACACAAGTTCCAGACGAGATTTTAACCAACGCAGGAAGGAGACTTGCAGGAGAAATGATTTACGATGAGTATAAGGTTTTAGCAGACCTTTCTGGCGGTCTTATTGCAACACTACCTTACGAAGGATCTTTCTTCTCTGAAGATGTTGGTGAACTTGCTATGAAATATATGAAGAGAAATCCAAGAATTAAACCAGAAAATATTTTACGCTGTTTTAGAGGCATTGAAGCTTTCGCGGTTTCAGAATTTGCCGGTCTATTACAAGTAGCTGGCTTACATGGGGGAGGATCGCCGTCAATGGAAACTATAACTATGATGATGCGTTATGATCTTGAGAAACTGAAAAATATTTCTAAGTACCTTTTTGGAATTAAGTCCAAATTGAAAAGATACGAAAGACCAACTGTTACTCCTAGAAAACAACTTGAGAAATTTCGAAAAGCTATGAAAGGAAAAAAATTAGAGAAATAAATACTTGCTTTTAGTTTATTTTTTTTCTATTAAATTATTATTAAAAATTATTAAGTTATTAGGTTAGTAGTTTTTGGAGTTATTATGAAGGAAGTTAATGAGAAAGATAAGGTAGTAATAGATAAACTGCTTGGAATTGAGGATTTTAAAGAAATTGAAGTTAGAGTCGACGATACTGATTTGATGCAGGTTGTCCATTCTAACAAATATCTTAATTATTTTGACGATGGCTTCATAAGTTTTGTACAAAAGCTTAATAAAGATTGTGGCGCGCTACACAAAGAAAGGATTGTTTTTCCAGTTAGAAAGGTGGAAATTGAATATTTTGGATCGGCTACTTTCGGCGATAAAATTTTTATTCACACTCGAGTTATAAAAGTAGGAAACACCTCTATAACTCTTGCGATGGATTGTTATAAAAACAATAAATCAAAAGATACGCTCCTTGTCAAAGGTATTATTGTAAGGTTAATTATGGACATGAATAACAATAATTTAATCAAAATAACTGATTTTTTCAGAGATTTTAATCAATAATTACAATTCTTTACTCTTTCTTAACAAATTTTTCAAGTCTTTTTTTAAGTTCTTCAGACTGCCCAGTTGTAATCATTGCTATTGATTCGCGTGCTAAAACGGATTCAATACTTAAATCTTGGTTTTCATTTATAAACTTCTTTGTATACTGAAGAGCAAGGTGGCCTCTTGAAACGATCATGTTCGCAGTTTTTTTTAGAATACGATTTAGGCCTTCTGGTTTACAAACTTGATTTATTAAGCCTATATTTAGAGCCTCTTCAGCAGAGATCTCATTTCCAAGAAGCATAATCTGTTTTGCTCGAGTTTCCCCGACAATTCTAGGCAATAACTTTGTAGACGCGTTTGAAAAGAAAAGTCCAACTCCTACTTCTGGCAACATGATTCGTGTATCCGTTGCGGCAATTTTCAAGTCACATATAAGTGTATGCTCAAAACCGCCCCCAATTACCCAGCCGTGATATCCAACAATTATTATTCCTGGATGTGCTAACATAGCTCGAGTGAGAATTTGCCAAGATTCAAGAAATTCAATGGCCTCAGCCAATCTTTCTTTGTTAGTAAGTAAATCATAGCCATATTTCAAATCAGCACCAACAGTAAAGTGCTTCCCGTTAGCAGCATAAATAACGCATACATCGCCATTTTCAGCGCTTTGTTTGAAGTAGCCTATTAACTTTTTGAGAACATGTATATCTATTGTATTCCTTTGTTCTGGCTTATTTAGAGTTATCTTTCCAATATTCCCTTGTCTTTCATATAAGATAATATCTTCCATAATCTTTTCCACTTCTTTTCTTTCATTTAGTTAGCAAAATATTATAAGTACTTCAATTAATTTCGGCATAAAAAGTTTTTTGTCAGAATTGGTAAAGGAAATTAATTTAAAAGAACTCAAACCTTTCGAAATGTGTTCAATTAGAAGGAATTTGCTTTTTATAGTTAATTATCATTATTGCGATCATTACAACAAACCCTCCAATTATATTCCATAAACCGATAACATCGTCGCGCTGAAAGATAATTGATAAAATTAAGGTCAAAAACGGTTGCAAGTACAAAAACGATGCAACATTTGAAGATTTTAGCTTCTTAAGAGAAAAATTCCAAATGTAATAACCGATTACGAAAGGTCCTAAAGCGAGGTATAAAGCGCACAGAAAAACAACGACATTTAAGATATTATTAAGAAACACATCAAATTGATTACTTAGAATAACAAAGAGAAATAATTCTAAACATCCAAATATAGAGATATTTTTAAGATTTTGAAAATCAGACTTGAATCTATTGTATTTTTTCAATTTTTTTATAACGATCGTATAACTTGTCCAACTTAAAGGAGCTAAAAGAGAAAGGATATATCCTAAAAAATTGGGTGAATCAGGTTGAAGAACTCCTAAATTACCTCCCGTTATTAATAAAAATGCTCCAAAAGAGGCTATAGCTAAACCTATTATATTTTTCTTGTTTAACTTCTCTTTGAAAACAACAAGAGCAATAATTGTAATAAGCATGGGGTTAATCAAGCAATCTGAAAATACAGGTATTGACGGACCTATCAAATCTATAGTTGAGTAGATTATAAAAAGATATAGGGACACTCCTGCTAAACTTGCTAAAAATATAAACAGCCAATATTGCTTATTAGAATTCTCATCTTCACTTTCTATTAAAGAATTTGTCAAGGGTTTATTTTTTTTTTTTCTTAAATACCAATCAACAATAGTCATAGAAATTGCGGCAATTATTAACCTATATAAAGCAATTGAGAGCGGAGGTACAAAATCCATAGCGATATCAACAACTATAAAAGAGAATCCCCATAAAAAAATCATAAGAAACAATAAAAGATACATTAAAAAAATCATTTTTACTATTCAAAATTAAAAGATTTTGCATTAAAATATATCCTATGTTAAATAATCTATTAACATAGAAAACAATAATAAATAGCTAATTAGAGGATAATAATGGTATTAGAAAATTTAAAACCTAAAATTGTATGGGATATTTTTGAAATGATATCAAATACCCCAAGACCTTCTAGACATGAAGAAAGAATCCGTGAAGTGATAAAAGATTTTATATTAGAGGTTGGCAAATCAAATAATATTGATTACAAATTATTCCAAGATGATGTTGGAAATATTTTAATCAAGAAAACTGCAACTTCAGGATTAGAATCAAATCCACCAATAATGCTTCAAGCTCACCTTGATATGGTTTGTGAAACTGATAAACCCGAAGGTTTTGATTTCTTTAATAAAGGGATACCAATACGCATTCAAAAAAATAATGAATGGGTTGATGCGGATGGAACTACACTAGGCGCTGACGATGGTATTGGAGTTGCACTTGCGATAGCTATTTTAGTTGATACTTCGATTGAATCCCACGGACCCATTGAAGTTTTATTAACTGTGAATGAAGAAGATGGCTTTGATGGAGCAACCTTATTAGATCCTTCAAAACTTAGAATAGAAAGTAAATTAATGATTAATTTAGATGGTGGACCTCTCGAAGAAATTGTAATTGGTTCTGTTTGTGGAAGAAGAGTAAGGTTTTCAAAAATATTTACTTGGAAAGAATATAAAGAAAGAGATAATTTGGAATTCTATGAACTTTTAGTTCATGGACTATTAAGTGGACATTCGGGAGGAGCTATTCACTTACCTAGAGCTAATGCAAATAAGTTAGTGAGTAGAATTTTATCAAAAATCCATCAAGAAATTAAAATTTATGTCTGCAAATGGCAAGGTGGTACTAAATCAAATGTTATCCCGGCTAAATCTTTAATAAAATTTGGGATTAATGTAAAAAATCACGAGAAATTTGAAGAATTGTTAAATGAAGAAATCTCATCTATTTATCAATATTATGAGAAATTTGAACCTAACCTTAAAATTGAAAATAAGAATGTTTCTCCTGACAATTATTTGTCAAATGAGGATTCAAGATTATTGATATCGACTATTCATATAATACCTCATGGCGTGCTTAAAAAATCCCACATTTATGAGGGATTTGTAGAAAGTTCAAATAATCTTGCCATCGTTAACACTGAAAACGACAACGAAATTATTTGGCTTTATCCTCGTAGCATAATAAGAAGTGAATTGAACTCATTTTGTGTTTCTATGAAACAACTAGGAGAACTTGGATGTTGGAGTGTTTTTTTAAGACCTGTTTTACCAGAATGGTTACCAGATCTAGAATCTAAGTTTTTAGAATATGTTAAAAAACAATATGATGCCTTACTGGAAAAACCCGTAAAAACTAACATTATTCATGGGGGATTAGAAACTGGAATGATTAGTACTAAGATTTCAGGACTCCAAATGGTATCACTTGGTCCCACAGTGGAGGGGCTGCATTCTCCGAGCGAAAGATTAAAGATCTCTGATGTTGGAAAAATATATGAATTACTCAAAAGAATTATTTCTGATATCAAAGAGTTAAAGACTAATTAAATATAAATAGAATATAAATCAAAATAAGAAAATTGGTGATTTATATTACTTTTAAAATCCCAAAATTAGATTATTTATGGCAATATGTGCATCATTGGGCTTCCATAGATCCAGAGTTCCCTTTTATCAAGTTTAAATGGAAGAAATATAACGCCCAGCAATTAGCTGACGCTATCGATCATTTAGCGGAAGTGTTTCTTAGCTTGGGAGTTAAAAAAGGCGATACAATTATAACTATTATCCCAATGATTATGGAATATCCACTTATATATTTAGCAGCTAACTCAATCGGAGCCATTTGCGTACCTATGGACGTTCGTTTCAGATCCGCTGATTTTCAGAGATTCATACCTCATGTTGACCCTAAACTTGTATTCTTAATTGGAAAAGCACGGGGTTACGACATCGCAAATTTGATAAAGAACCTTAGTTCAAATTTTAATCCTAATATAAAGTATTTTATGATTGGGAAAGACGAGTTCGGCACTCCCTTTGAAGAATTATTAGAAAAAGATTATGGACTAAGCGAAGAGTTAAAAAAGGCGCGTTCTAAATTGAGTCCAGACGACGGTGCTTTAATTATATTTACGGGGGGTACCACAGGCGTGCCAAAATCAGCCTTATTAACGCATAAAAATATTGCCCATGCTAGTTTCCTTGAAGCGACTTATATTCACGAAAAAGGAGTACCTTTAGGGTAAAAACCAAGGTTTAAAATGTTAAATAATTTTCCCCCAAGTCACGCTGGAGGGTCAATTGAAATAATGGGAACAGTTTTAGTGGCTGGTTGCGAAATTGTGTTACAAGAACAATGGAATCCGTACGCAGTTTTAAGGGCAATTAAAAGGTTTAAACTTCAATTAATTGGAGGAGTTCCTACAATGTACGCAATAATGCTAAGTTTACCTGATTTAAATAATTTTAATACATCTTCTCTATTAATATCTATTATAAGTGGTGAAAAGGTAAGTATGGACTTGTTAACTGGGATGCGAGATAAAATCTGTCCCAATATTCTTAATGCTTATGGAAGTACCGAATCAGGTCCAGAGGTTACTTTTACAGATATAGGGGATCCTTTAGAAGAATTAGCCAAAGGTTATATTGGCAAGCTCTTACCTGACCAAGAAATGAAAATAGTGGACGAGAATAACAACGAAGTGCCTATTGGAGAAATTGGGGAAATGTTATTTAAAGGAACTTTAACTATACCTGGCTATTATGAGATGCCCGAGGAAAATAAAACGACCTTTACGGAGGATGGTTGGTGCAGATCTGGAGATTTAGGTTATATTACTGAAGATGGTAGGATTTATATCAAAGGAAGGATAAAATTCATTATTCGAGTTGGCAGTTATACAGTTCTTCCTTCAGAAGTAGAAGATGTAATAGTAAAACATCCAAAGGTAGCTATGGTTGCAGCAGTGGGAATTCCTGACAAAATTTATAACGAAATAGTTTGGGTTGCAGTGGTTCCTGAATCCGGACAAGAAGTTGTTGAAAGTGAAATTATTGAAATATGTAAAAAAGAATTAGCGAACTTTAAAGTGCCAAAAAAAGTTGTTTTTAAGAAAGAATTGCCAATTACTCATCTTGCTAAAGTAGATCGGCCAACTCTTCAAAAACAACTTATAGAAGAATTTGAACTTTAGTTAAATAAAATTGATTAAGCATCTTCTAACTCAATAACCTTTCTCACTTTTTCTTGAACTTCTATTTTCTTTTCCTCGGGAAGCTTACACTCAGCAACTTTCCAGAACCTATATTCGTGGTTTAGATACGCAGGACATTCTATTCGCACTTCTTCGGGACAATTTGCAAGGCGCCAACATTGGAAGGCTTGTTGCTCGTAATACTTATGAAATTTTTTTGGTAACTTTTCGTAATCAAATTCAATTTCTCTAAGATATTTATCCAAATCGTTCGAATTATAAGTGTTCCAGAAAAGAACTTTCTTAGATTTATTTTCTTCTTTTTCAAAAAAATCTAACATTGCTGCCATCGTTTTTCCCGTATAAGTCGTTTCTAATTTGAAGCCCAGCTTTTTCCCCTCTAGTTCGTAAACTAAATCTACCGCTTTTTGCCCCTTAACTGTTTTTACGCCGTAATTAGAGCCCAAATATCCCTTAATCATATCAAAATCACCTTTATTAACTTGGACATCCGGTATAGATTTATCTCGTTTTCTTAAATATTTAATGGATTTATTTGCGATTTTGATTAGGTTTTTTGGGTTAACAACAATATCTTGAGAAACATTTACAGCATAAACTTTAGTTTTTAGTCCTAAGAGCTTGCAACCCGCAGTTAACCCTGCCGATGTTCCACTCGATCCTGCTGCTACAAAAATAATATCTGGTTCAGGTATAATCCCTTCATCTATTTGTTTTTTTAATTCAAAAACAGCGTTTATAAAACCGATAGATCCTAAAGGAGTCCCAATTCCTAGAAATGGTGACCCTCCGTATAACATTAAATAATATTTTGGATGAAATAATCTAAAAAGTAAGCTTTTAAGAAGTCCTAGTTCAAAACTCTTTGTAAAATGTAATTTTGCCCCAAAATAATCGTATAGCAGGAGAGAACGCTGAACATGCCAAGTTATTGGTTGAAGGGATAAAAACAGTTCACATTTTAAACCGAGTTCTTTCGCTACAATTGCACAAGCAGCTCCGTGATTTGTACCAATTCCTCCCAAAGTTATTATACCTTTCTTTTTTTTCTTTAGAACCTCCCCAAAAATAAATTCAAACTTTCTGAGTTTGTTGCCACCATATATTTTATGATCTTTGTCATCACGCTTAATATATATTTCGCCATCTTTTAATTTCAAGTAATTTTCTAATTCTGTTAACCTATCAACATCAGAAGGTATTCCCGTTAATATTGAGATCCAAGGAACTTTTCCCTTTAAATTCGGATATACTTCGAACAAAGTTGGCTTTTTATTTTTCATAAGGATTAAAATTTGTGATAATAAAAAAAGGTTACAAATTAAGCTTCAATATTTGACAAAATTCTCAAAAAATAGGAAAATATACTAACTTAACGCTAATTTAAAAGTATATAAGTAAGCCAATCAAATTATTAATCAATTATTTCTTATTTTAAAAAATTTTCGAGGATTAATTTAAGATGGATTTTAGTATTCGCGATTACTCATTGTTAGATGAGATTGGACCCGAAAAAATTATCATTCTAAAAAACCCTTCAACGGATTTAAACGCAGTTTTAGTTATAGACAATTCTGCTTACGGAATCCCCGCCGGAGGAGTAAGACTTGCTCCCGATATTTCGCTTGACGAGATGATTAGATTATCCCGGGCAATGTCACTTAAATTCTGTACTTATAGGATGAAAATTGGAGGGGCAAAAGCAGGTATATGGGGGGATCCTCTGGACAAGGAAAAAAAAGAAATTTTACTTACAAGCTTTGCAAAATCAATAGAACCTTTTATTAAAAGCGATGTTTATTACCCCGGTCCAGATATGGGAACCAACGGCGATGATTTATTAAAAATGTTTAAAGTAATGGGCGTGCCAAACTTAGCGCCAAAAGAGATTGGTATGGTAAAACTTGGGGTTCCCGTGGAAGAATTATTTACGGGTTATGGAGTAGTCTATTGTTTAGAAGTAATCTATAATAACTTAGAAAAATTAATTAAGAAAAAGCTTAATACTTCCAAAAAACCAAATGTAATGTTAGAGGGTTTTGGTAAAGTAGGAACTGCTTTAGCTATGAGTTTGAACGAATTAGGCTTTACTCTAACGGGAGTCTCAACTATTAATGGTGCTATCTTTGACGAAGACGGCCTTAATATTGAAGAATTACTAAAGTTAAAGTTGGAGTATGGAGACGATTTAATTAGCCATTATATAAGTAAAAACCTTATCAAAATTCCAAAAGAACGACTATTTGAATTATCGTCAGATTATCACACTGATTTCATAATTCCTGGAGCGCGTCCAGATGTAATAAATCAAAAAAATATCGATAAAATCAACGCAGTTGCATTAGTTCCCGCAGCAAATATCCCATACGCGAAAGGTATTACAGACGCATTAAAAGAGAAGGGTATTATCGCATTCCCTGATTTTGTAGCCAATGCTGGAGAGGTTTTAGCAATTTTAATGAGTAAGGTTGCGAATAACGCAGACGAAATTTTTGAATATATTAAATCAAAAATCACAGAAAAAACATTTGAAGTAATTCAAGGAGCTACTGAAAATAAAGTTACTCCTTACGATTATGCGGTCGCTGACGCTCTTAACGAGCTTAAAAAGAAACTTAGACGGAAAAAAAATCTGTTAGAAAAATTAAACAAACGGTATTAAGTTGAAAAAGACCGCTTTGAAAAAAAATAATTAATTTTGTTCTTATTTTTTTTACCTTCGCTATTTTATTAGAAATAATTATTGCTAGAACTAAAGGTAACTAAGATAATTTTAAAATATTAATCTCAAATTTTAATATTTAAACATTTATATATTTTCTAAACAAAAAATAAAGTAATTTCTTGAGTTACTAAGTTATTAATTTCTATTAAATTTTTAATTAAATCTGGAAATCTTCTAACTCGACAAAATTCTATTTCTTTTTTGATTAGAGCTGATATTATTATTTAAAGAATCGATAAAGTC
>NJBI01000057.1 GCA_005222975.1 Promethearchaeota archaeon Loki_b31 | reverse complement strand
AAATCTTTAAGAAAATTGGATTATAGAAGCGACGAAATTTAAATCTGTATAGAAAAGGTATAAAACGAGTGAATTCTTTAAGAAAATTAAAAATGAGTAAAATCAAAAAAAATTAAAATTTACTCAATTAACAATCAGTCTTTTCTTAACCTTAGTTCTCTTTTTATTTCGGATGCAACCTAATTATTGTAATCATATTCAACATATTTGAGAAATCGGTGGTTTCAGGATCGTCAATTTTCGGATTCCAACCGAAAAGCATTTTTGCTGCCCTTCCGTGGTTTACCACGTACCATTTCATAACATTGAGCTTTTGAACCTCATCAGTTACAAATTCTAATTGCGGCTGGAAACGGTGGAAGCCGTGTCTTACCGATATAGCGTCTGGATAAACGCGCATATTTTTTATCCACCCAGCGTCTTCTCCTCTACTAGAGAAGATCGTTATAACTCCTTCTATCCAATGGTATTCTAATGGCGTCCTCCTTTTTTTTCCAGTTATTCTTCCTTTTGTCGTTAGAATGAGAAATATTCTCCCAAAGCCAATAAGTGGGAAAATTATTAGTCGGTATAAAGGAAGGACTAAAAATTTATTTACTATTCTCCACTTTCTAAGCGTTTTTTTCCTAATATTCTCATCTTCGTGATTTAAATTATAAAGCGGAGAACCTGGTCTAGGTAAAAGTTCTTCACTTGATTTAATCTTATTTGAGGATGTCAATATATTGCCTTCAAAACAAAGTTAAATTTTTTTTTATTCTTACTAATATGTCTTAAGAAGGATTTAAAGTTATTTATTCTCATATTAAAACTTTTTAAATGATGTAGTTTTTACAAACTAGCGATGATTTTAATATCAATTATATTTTTGATAATAGGCTTTATAGGGCTGACCATAGGATCAAAATTCATAATAATCGGACTCGAAAATATTGCCGATCGCTTACATATTAGCCATATGATGGTGGGTCTCACGATTTTAGCGATTGGGACCAGTTTACCTGAAATTGCCGTGAGCGTAATGGGCGGTTTTGATAAGCTTTTAGGTATAGATCCAACTATTGATGGAATAGTCATTGGAAATAAAGTAGGGTCTTTTTTAACTCAAATCACTTTAATTATTGGAATTTTAGCGGTGACTCAGCCGCTCTTCGTTAGTAAGTGGGAATTGAGAAGAGAAGGTCCTATGCTTTTTATCTCTCTATTGATTTTTCTTATTTTTTCCCTTGATGGAGTTATTACTCAATTTGAAGCGTTATTAATGATAATTTCATATTTCTTATACCTCATATTAATAATCTGGAGCGAAAAGCATTTGGCAAAAACTAAACCGGAAGTTCGCTTTGCTGATAAAGAACGCCTAGATCCTACGAGTTTTGACGCAATAGAGAGCCCTCACACACCATCGACCCTTTTTAAAGATATCAGTTTTACTTTAATTGGTCTTCTAATTTTATTAGTCACAGCAGAATTCACATTACTCTCTGCTCACGATTTAGCGAGGGAGTTTAACATTCCTGAAAACGTCATAGGAATATTAATCGTTGGCTTTGGTACAAGTTTGCCAGAACTAGTAGCTGATTTAACGGCTATAAGGAGAGGATCTTATGGAATCGCTATAGGTGATATATTAGGCTCCAATATATGTGATATCTTATTAGCTACAGGTTCAGGAGCAATAATAATTAGTTTTAATGTTCCAATGGTAATTCTGATTTTCGATCTTCCTGTTCTCTTTTTAGCGTTATCAATCACGTTATATCTACTATGGACCCACAAAACTTTGAAAAGATGGGAAGGAGCGTTATTAATTGGTTTTTATGGCATTTACGTAATCGTGAAATTATTATTCTTTCAGATTTAAAGGGCAATTATTAGCAACTATAGGTTTTAATATTTTAGATTTAATAACTGATTTTTTATTAAAATTAATTGAAATTCATATCTAAACAAATTATCGATTTACTTAATTAAAATAATTATATATTAAAAAAAATAATTTAAATACACAAGAGTTATATTATTGTTTATCTAAATGATGTTATTTAAGAAAATAAAAAATTGGGGATAAAAAATTCAAATAGAGCAGCAACAAATTTCAGAATGGGGAAAACGCACTTTAAACATGAAACAAAAAGTAATTAGGCAATCTCATGAAATATGTATCGAGAGAGCTATATTAATTACGGAATCTTATAGAAAAACAAAGAGAGATTTTCCTGTAATTCGATTTGCAAAAGCTATCAAACATATCTTGCAAAATATGACGATTAAAATTTGGGATGATGAAGTGATTGTAGGTAACCGGTGTTCAAAATTAGTAGGGACTCCATTATATCCTGAAATTAGAGTGGATACTTTAGAGCAAGATTGTGACTCTTACGATTCACGTTCAGTCCAACCACTTTTCTTGTCCGATGAAGATAGGCAAATTTTAAAGGAAGATATCATTCCGTATTGGAAACATGAGGAACAAACAGTTCAACATAGGTATTATGGTTATTTGAATGATGATGAAAAAACCCTTCTGGAAAAATTACTATTTATTGTGGATGCGGAACTTACAAATGGTGTGGGTCATTTTTTCCCTGGTCATGAAAATTTATCGCTTATTTTTATGTGATTTTTAGTCTCGCTCTAGGTGTTTTCAATTTGAGTTTGCTTATGCTTTTTACGACGATTCCCTTGCTGCTTGCATTTATTTTCACGCTAAGAAAGAAACGGAATTAATGAGTAATAATTCTAAAACTTTTTTTTTATGAGTTTTTATTAATACTATTGTTATCTGAATTATAAGAAAAGCTGGAAGTGAGAATTATAACTGAAAATAAAAAGCTTTCAAGAAAAAAAAAAAGAATTTTTGTTTTGATTGGTAGTGGAATATATGTTATAATTATAATGCCAATTATTGGAATTCTTGTTTCAATGGCGATGGATAATCTCTTAAATTTACCAAAAATAATACCCCCACCTTATAATCTCGTTGTAGCGCCCATAATTTTAATTGTTGGATTTTTCTGGGCAATCTGGTCTAATATTGAAATATATAAGAGAGGGAACGGAAGTCCAGTTCCATTTAAAGACACACACACGCTCAATGTAGTTACAAGTGGCCCCTATAGGTATACAAGAAATCCCATGATTTTTGGATATGTATTGATCTGGATTGGTTTAGGCGTTTTAATAAATTCGTTCTTTTTGATGGTTGGATTTGCATTAATCATATTAATAGTTCTGATTGTATTAGTTAAGGTTTGGGAAGAAAATAATTCAGAGAAACGTTTTGGCAGCCAATATTTGGAATATAAGAAGAAAGTTTCCTTTATTATCCCCTTTCTGAAAAAAGAAAAATAACTTAAAATTCTGCTTTTGATTTCCTTAATAAAAAAGATTTTTAATTATATTGATGTTAGAATAAACTAAAAAATCTTTACTAATGAAGTTAGATTATTTTTTCGTTTGATTTAATTAAATATTAAAATTGTACATGAAAATATCTGGTTCGTCATCATTTTTATAGTTTAATTCAATTATTTTTTTTTCAAACCTTTAAGTAAGAAGTACAAGATTTCAATTGCTAGAAAAATTGTAATTTAATAATAGTAAATTGTTTTTAAAAATATTCGAGAGAGCTTTCTCGTCTCAATCGATAACTAGCGTTTTATTACCGATCTCATAGATCATTTTTAAATATTTTTTAAGTAAAACCTTCTTGTTTTTGAACCAATAATCAAGGAACATCACCGTAAGTACAAATTACTCAGGTTCAACCGTGAGGGTTTTCGTGCCCAGTGATAATTTTCTTACAGTTTTGACATTCCAGGCGTACAATTCACATTTTATCAGGTATTTTAACTTCGTTTAGATGTCCACAAAAAGGACATTTTACATTGCTCGTAAACTTCATGTCAATTCAATTATTTCTTAAGAGAGTATTAACATCTTTATAGAACCATGGTATTTAAATTATTTTATAGAGAAGTTTTAAGGCTCAATTTCTCTTATTAAAGTAAAATGTAAAACTTAGATTTATTTAAGCATATTTCTTTTTATACTTATTAATTATATTAATTTTCTAAATATTTTGCTAATTACACAACATTTTACTTGAAATTATGAGTTTCTGGTGTATATTTTTCGCAATTATTGGAATTGTTGTAATTTTAATTATTATTTTTGGATTTCCTCGAAAAAAAAAAAGTCCACGAAAACCCAATATTGAGGGTCTTGATAATCCTGAGGTTGCTAAAGCATTTGAAAAAATGACAAACTTTCTTCCATTTAGATTGTTACGAAAAAAAGTATTATCTAAACTGAAGGATTTTAACCCAAAAGGGACTTTAGTTGACATTGGATGCGGCTCTGGAAATTTGATAATTCAAATTGCAGAGAGTTTTCCAGATCTTAATTTAATTGGGATTGATATTTCCTCTGAAATTCTTGAATTTGCAAAAAAGCTAGCACTTGATAGAAATTTGGGTAAAAGGATTGAATTTAAAATTGGAAATGTTGAAAAATTACCTTTTTCAGATGAATCAATTGATTTTATCATAAGTACTCTTTCACTCCATCATTGGGTGAATCCCGTAAAAGTATTTAATGAGATACATCGTGTTTTAAAAAGAGACGGTACTTTATTAATCTTTGATTTTCGACGTGATTCACGCAGATTTTTTTATGGTATTTTAACATTTGCGACTAAAGTCGTTGTTCCAAAAGCTTTAAAAGAAGTACATGAACCTTTAGGATCAATTCAATCCAGTTATGCGTATAATGAGATTTTTCAGCTCATTTCTCAAACTCGTTTTCAAAATCCTAAGGTTAAAACATTTCTCGCTTGGATGTTTATTAGCATTAAAAAATGAATTAAAGTTTTAATTCATAATGGGGATAATTGCTCAGTTTTTATCTTTTTAATATTACCAATTTTAATTTTTTCTATTTCCTCTTTAGTTAGCTTTACCGATCTTTCTTTCCTGAAAACCAAAATAAATTGGTGAGCGATACTTGGTATCCACGAATAATTAATCCCATAGAGATGAAGTTTTTTATTTACATCGTACCAAACGATTTCTCCTTTTAAAACAAAACCAATCTGGCTTAAAATTCGTGCGATATCGGCGTTTAAAAGAAAATATTGCCCGTTATGGTACATATTTCCGATAAATACAGCACAATATCGTCCTGACTTTAAAAGATTAAAACATCTAGTAAAAACATCTTCGATCAACAACTCCCATTCTTCTTTAGTTCGCTTAATATGTTCGGAACCATCGCTAAACCTAGATAATTTCGATTTATCTGAATACACACCTTTTGACTTTTCCCCTACTTTTTTGTACACTCCCTTCGATTTCTCAACGATGTCCATCTTCCAATAAGGAACATCTGTTAAGATAAAATCAAATTTTTCATCATTTTTTTCGATTAAATTTTGAAGCACTTCACGAGAATCTCCATGTATCACTTTATGAGGCTCAACAGCTTCTAAATCGCATACATTATAATAAATATCAATCCATTCCTTATTTATTTCAACGCCAATACCGCTCCTTTTGCTCAAAGAACAGCCAAATAATGTCCCTCCAACGCCACAAAAAGGGTCTAACACTAGTTCTCCTTCTTTTGTAAATGTTTTAATAATCATTTCACATAATTCTGGAGGTTTTTGTCCACCGTGTTTATTTCTAAGCTTAAGTTGAAAGCTAGGAGGAAAACCTTTTGGAATCACAGACTTAGTTGAAAATACCCATTCTTTGCCTGTCAAATCGTTAAGCTGATTTGCTATGTCGTAAAAGCCGCGCGATTTTCCACTTTCAGAAAATAATTCTATTTTTTTAATCCGATGTTCACCTAACTAAGTGTTTTTGGGAAATAGAGTATATTAATAATTCATCTAGATTTGAAGAAAATTTTATATATTAACTCATTAATAAGGATTAATCCATTAATATGTCTGATCGAGATGAAGCAATAACATATTAAATAAAGATTTTTAAGCTTTAATTGAATCTATTTTTATAATCTCACATCTTTGTATCAGTGATAGTTAAATGAAATTATTGACAATTAATGAAAAAGGCGATTTAATCGAATTAAATAAGTTAGAATTTGATACCCAGAACGTGTATCTTATTGATGATAATAATAAAAATACAGTATTTATCTGGGTAGGACTTGATGTTCCTCAATATAAAAAAGATATAACGGCAGCGTGGGCTAGAAAATTCGATAAGGACCGGGGAGGTACCTGTAAAATTTTGATAATGAAGCAAGATAGAGAATACGGTTCGTTTCTATCTATGATGGACGAATTAAAAAAGGGTTTAATTCCAGGTGAAACAATCGAACGTAGGCCCGAATTAATATTAAAGGAACCTACTGAATCTCCAAAACTCGTTTTCGATATAGAGGCTCAAGAAGAGAAGGAAGATGATTTTGGAGCGAGGGTATCGGCGGGGTTGGCAGAGTTAGAAGAATATAACAAATTAGAAATTGAAGCACCAGTAGACAAACCAGACGAATCAGTGATAGTACTGGAGTCGCTGGGATTTGAAGAAATAATTGAAGAAGTAGTTGAAGAGGATATTGATGAAGAAGATGAGGAGGAGATTGGTCTTGAATCTCAAATTAGAGAAGCGGCTTATTATCTTTCTCTGAAAAAATACTCATACAATGATTTATGCTGGCTTTTAGCAGAAACGATTCAAAATATAAATCTTGGGATGCCTTCTCTTGAGGAAATTAGGAAGAAAGCAGAGGAAGTGTATAATTCATCAAGTACATACGATGAGTTGTGCTGGTTAAATGCTGAGATGGATCTTTTAATCAAGCAGCATTATCTTGAAAAAGAAACAAGAGATTTTTTTTAAAATTAAACAAGGCTTGATTTGTTTTATTCCTTTTTATAATTTCGTCCTATGCTCCAAGCTTTCCCTATATGTTCACCGATTTTCCAATAGTTATTATCATTCATAGAAAAAAACACAGGTTTCATTTTAGTGATGTCGGGAATTCCATTTGTTAAGAATTTCTCTTCGGCGTAAGCTTGGATGATTTCTCCAAGAAAAATATCGTGTCCTTTTCCAGTTTCGACGATCTGGACAACTTTACATTCTATATTTAACGATGCATCATTAATCATAGGTGCGGTTTTTAATTCTCCATAAAAAACTTCAAATACATCAGATTTATCTACTTCTTTACCAGATTTTATTCCACAATAATCAGTTGGTAATATCATATCTTCAGAAGGTGTGTTGACACTAAATGTTTTGTTTTCCCTTATACCTATATTAGTGTAATGATCCTGATTAGCAGAAATAGAGATCATGGGTGGTTTATGTTCTACAATACTAACCCAGCCAATTGGCATAAAGTTTGGCTTTCCCTCTACATTTGCTCCTACTACTACAACTGGCATGGGGTATAGATATGGCCCAAGTTTAATTTTATTTTTAGTCATTTTAATCTCGGGTTTAATGTTTTTAGGCTTATAGATGTAAGACCATTAAAATGAATAATACTCATTTTATTTTAAATAATAGTATCAAATATTTTTTGATAAATTACTTGTGGCATCAGTCCGAATGCCTCTATCCCATCAACCTTTACGGAATTTGGGAATGCCTTTTTCATTATATTATAACCTGCATTTACGTCGGCATTGATGAGCGTACCATTGGAAGTTCTAAATAATCCCCGACTAATTCTTTTACCAATGTATCTCTTATGATGTCTAATCTCTTCGTTATCGAGAAAACTACATATAGATGTGTGGTTCTCGTTAATTGCCATTACAGTAATTCCAATCAATTCTGATTTATATTTAACTTGATTAATCAACCTTAAGAACGGAATCTGAACGAATTTCTGGTTATTTTTCTTACCAATGTTTATATTCTGCTTCCAGCCTTCATTATATCCAATTATAATAGTTCCAAAATTATTTTTGATGCAATAATCAATTAAAAGTCTAGAAATTCTGTGAAATATGGCGTTTATTTTATTGTTTCTCTTTAGATGCAACTTTTGAATCCTTTTAGTGTCTTGGAAATTACCTTTCTTGCTTTCGATACTTCTATAATAAGCTAATTGCTTGTTGTAATATTGATTTATGGATTTTATAACCTTACCTTTAATAATAATTGGATCTAACCCAATATTATTTACAGCAGTTATAAGGTTATTCAAGCCTAAATCAATCGATAATAAATTATTTTTATTTAATCCTAAATCCTGCTCTTCTTTTTCGTATATTATTTCTATCTTATATTTTATCCCTAATGGAATAATCCTTACTTCTTTTAGTTTTTCCTTTATTCTTGTTTTCGTTAGTTTGAGATTAACTTTTTTTGGAAAGCGAAGATATCCCTCCTTAATTCGGCATTGTTGATTTGTAAAAATAACGATAGATTCTCCATTCTTCTTTTTATAATGTGGAATTCCTGGCTTGTTCTTAAATTTTTTAGGATTCGCTCTAAATTCTTCCAATGCTCTAAAATATGATCTCCAATTTCTATTAACTAGCTTTAGAGTCTGTTGAGAAGTCTGAGAAGGTATTTTTCTATATGCTCGTTTATCTTTTAAGATATAATCCAGATCGTAGTAATTGAGAAAGTTATTCAATTTAAAAAAATCCTGTCTTACATACCAATTAGCTAAATTATATAAATTCTTAGCTAAATGACACAATTTAGAAAGTTGGACAGAAGGATTTACATATATTGTTTCAGATAATCTCAAGTTAATACTTAAATGGGATTACCTATATTTAAAGAAATACAGAGTCTAATAATACTGATTAATATTATCGTTTGAATTCAAAATTCCTCAATTTACTTATTATATTACACTATACAAAATTATGCTTAAGAATTAAAATTATTTGGTTATAATTTAAAAATTAAATAAAAGAGCGTAAGTTTAGAAATTACGCTTTAACCATGATTAGCATCATTTTAAATCGTTCAGTAGCTTTGAGAGCGTGCGGCTCGTTAGCTGGCATAGTGATCATCTGCCCAGAATTTAAAATGTAAGACTTTTTAGAAATTATAATTTCCGCTTTTCCATTAAAAACATAAACTAACGCATCAAATGGAGCAGTATGTTCACTTAAACCTTGATCTTTATCGAACGAGAATAAAGTTACTGAGCCTACCTTTTTATTAACTAACATTCTGCTGACAACAGAACCCTCTTGATAATCAAGTAAGCTTTCTAAATTTAAAATTTCGGCATCTTCTTTATTTTGGTTGGTTGTACTCATATTTTCCACTTTTTAATTTCCACATTTTTTTTATAATATTAATAATTATAAAGCGCTTATAAAACTAAATTCGAACATGTTATTTGATGTATTTAAATTCAATTACTCCCGTCTTATAAAACTCAATTATCAACTTTTTAAATTAATAATTATAGGGATATAGTATGACACAAGAAAGAGTAGATTTATATAGAGAATTACAGAAGCATCTTGATAAAATGCCGGTTGGTTATCCAGCTACAAAATCTGGTATTGAAATTAAAATTTTGAAGCATCTCTTCACTCCCGAACAGGTCAAAATCGCACTGAAATTGAATTTTATGGCAGATCCGTTAAAGAAAATTTACCGGAGATTGAAAAAAAGTGGTTTCTCTTTAGAAGAATTAGAGAGCAAACTAGATGATATGTATTTCAAGGGTTTAATTAATCGTGGGGTTGTAAAAGAAGGAGAAACAGACATTAAGTATTATGGTAGCGCTCCTTTAGTAGTAGGCATGTATGAATATCAATTGAATAGATTGACACCTGAATTTTTTAAAGATGCTCATGAATACATAAAAAATACCTTTTTTAATGAAGAATATAATAGTTCGGGTATTCCTCAATTACGTGTGATCCCAATAGATCAGACTGTTAATTTTGAACAGTCAATTGCTCAATACGACGATTTAAAAGCAGTTATTGAAAATATCGGAGAACCAATTGCTGTTATGGAATGCATCTGTCGAAAGGGGGCGGATCTCATAGGAGAAACATGTACAAAGACAGAATTACGCGAATCGTGCTTTTCCTTTAGAACGGCTGCTAGGTGTTTTATAGAAAAAGGTCTAGCTCGAGAAATTACGAAAGAAGAAGCATTTAAAATCTTAGAAAAAGCAGAAGAAGATGGTTTAGTGCTTCAACCTGGAAATTCTCAGAGGCCAATGAATATATGTACCTGTTGTGGTTGTTGTTGTGGAGTACTCACAGCCCAAAAACAGCTACCTGAATTATCACATTTTTTCGCCACTAATTATTACGCTGAAGTGGATCCAGATCTATGTGTAGGGTGTGGAATCTGTGAGGATAGATGCAATTTGGATGCTATTAATATTGAAGACAATATCGCGCAAGTAGATAAAGGAAGGTGTATTGGCTGTGGAGTATGCGTTCCTACTTGTACCTCAGAAGCAATGAAACTTTTTAAGAAGGATGTAGAGACACTTCCTCCAAAGAATACATTAGCAACCTATATGACAATTATGGATAAAAAAGCAGAATTGGCAAGAGCTGAAAAAACTCAAATTTAATAATATTCTTTAATGATTTAAGTTAAGAGGGCATATTTTGAGATTACCAGGCATTACAAGGGAGGAGATGACCGAAGTAGACCGTATAATGGTTGAAGATTTTAGAATCCCTATTGAATTAATGATGGAGCTCGCAGGCTATAATTTGGCAAATATAGCGGTAAATCTATCAAGAAATAAATATTCTAACTATATAATAATTGCTGGCTCAGGAAACAACGCAGGAGGGGGAATTGTTGCAGCAAGACGCTTAGCTTCTTGGGGATTAAACGCTCAAGTTATCTTTCCAAAGGGCGTGAATGAACTTAAAGACGTTCCCAAAGACCAATTTATAAGAGCAAAACAATTGGGAATCGAAATGTTCAATGAATTACCAAATAATTCTTTAAATTTTAAGAACGATAGCTTTTTTATAGATGCTTATCTCGGATATGGGTTCACTCCGCGTCAGGATGATATTTCTGAAAATGTTTTTAATTTTCTTTCAAACATAAATATTCTACTTTCTTTGGATATTCCTTCTGGACTAGATGCAACAACGGAAAGCAATTATTCGGGCATCAATCCAATAGCGACCTTAACTCTAGGGTTCGTTAAACAGGGTCTGCTTATTACAGAGCGAAAAAACATTGGGGAATTATATATTGCTGATATAGGTATTCCTATAAGTATTTATTATAAAATCTTAAGAAATCATTGGGGCTCCACCTATAAGAAAACTAGTTTAGAAAAGCTTTATTTGGCATTTAAAAACAATCCTATTCAAAAAGTGAAAATGCATAAAAGTGAGATTTTGGATAACAGTTATTGGACAATTGATTAAATCTAATAAGCGTAATGTCAAATATTTTTAAAATTTAATAATTATATTTTTATAGAATACGAGTTTTTGCAAAACAATTTTATAACATAATTCTTAAAATAGTTTGTTTAATATGGTAAATACTATAAAAAATTCCAAAATAGAAATTGATATTGAGAATTGTACAGGGTGTAAAGCGTGCATTAAGGAATGCGTTGCTAGTTTGTTTTATTTTGAAGCAGATTTACTCCAACTAGTTGATACTTTTGAAGATTCTTGTATATTATGCGGCCACTGTGAAGCTGTATGTCCAGTTGATGTAATTAGATTATTATTTCATAAACGAGAGGTATTAGCAGATAACTCAATAAAGGAAAAAATTCCATCGTTTGATTCTTTTTCAAACCTTGCTTTAACTCGAAGGTCAATCCGACAATTTAAGCATAAGGCAATCTCTAAAGATCTAATAGAAAGATTATTAGAAATAGCTAGATATTCTCCCACTGGGAGTAATTCAGAAAATGTTTACTATACTATAGTTCAAGATAAAGAAATTGTAACCGCTATATCAAATCACATAACGAAAAAAACTATTGGATTTGTCAAAGCGCTTGAGACTCCTCAGGGGCGCACTTTTTTGAAGGAGCGAATGTCCGAAGAAGAATTCAATCAAGCTGAAGAAAATCTTCCGACTACAAAAAGAATTCTAAAATCGATTAAACAAGGAATTGATTTTTGGTGTTGGAATGGAGAGTTAATTGTTATTCACGGAGATAAAGTTATAGGAGGAATCCCAGAAAATTGTTCTCTAGCTGCGGCTCACATTATGCTCGCTGCTGAAACTTTAGGGTTAGGAACTTGCTCTTTAGGATATTTAACATTTCACATAAACCAATCTAAAACGATAAGAGAATTGATAAAGATTCCGGAGGGTCATTTTGTAGGATATTCTTTAACAATGGGGTATCCTAATGTAAAGTATAAAAGAATCCCAGAACGAAAACCATCAAGAATTCAGTGGCTCTAAGGGCTTTTCTTTTTCGTTTATTACTGTATGCATCGATTATAAGTTTATGGATGGATGGATGATATTAGGATGTGATCTTCTATTTAAAGACTAATTCTTATTATGAATGTTTATTCATTTGATGTTTCAATCCCAAATTTTATATATAACCACAATTCAATTAGTAACTATTATTTAATAAAAGTTAAATAATAAAAAAGTAAAGTAAATGGAAATCTTATTAAAAATTTAAAGTGAAAATCTTATGACTGAAGAATTAAGTGATGAATTATTTTGGAAACAAAAAATAAAGAAACATTTAACGACATTTATTGTAATAATTATAGCAGGAATATGTATAGTTACTGGAGCAATTTTAGTATTATTTTGGTTTATACAAACTTCTCCTATTGGATTGCAGGGTACAGCAACGTTTAATCAATGGAGCCTGGATTGGATTGTTGGATTTTATATCCTTGTGATTTTATGGGAATTATTATTTGTGGGGATCCCAACAGGATTATTTTTTGGAGTAGGAGGATATATCTGGTGGAACAGATTACCAGATGAGGAGAAACAAGAATTTAAAGCCAGAGATAAGAAAAAAACTCATACAAAAAGAAATGCGGGTGGTGGTGGTGGTTTTTCTTTCTTCATGTTTATAGCGTATTGTATTTATATGGGAATTCAAGGTAATTACTATGCTGAGTTTGGTAGCCAACCATATAGTTATTGGGTTTATTCTTGGTTCTTGACAATTATGTGGATACTAATTGTATTTGGAGTCCCTATTTGTATTATTCTCCTTATTGTTTATTTGACGGTATGGCGGAAGAAATCAGAATAAAACAATTTTTTTTTTTTTTATTTTCTAGAATCTTATTTCAATAAGTCAAGTTAAAAAGACTTGAGTTAATAAGGATTAAAGACTAATTTTTTGGTTGGAATATCCCCTTTTCAATCAAATTAAAAATCGTTTGATAATCTTTCGGAGTACAGGCATTTTCCGGCATTAAATAGAGCGAATAGAAATAGTTGAAATTGTTCTCTTTCATAAAGGTTCGAGCTTTAGTTACCATTTCTTTCTCAGACATACTCTGCTTATATTTTGGGTTTTTTACAATTGTTAGGGGGTAAAGAAACGAGACATTCAAATGTTTTTCTATTAAAACATTCATATTCCGGAAAGGTTTCAAAATTCCTGCGAATTTGTCGATTTCGTCCCCATATTGTTTATATATATCATAGGCTAAGTCTTCCATTATAAATTTAAAATTAGGAGAAGGATTTTCTTTTAACGTTATAATTAATTTTAGATTAACAAATTCAGTTTGCATTACTATTGAATCCTTATATACTATATTCAATGTACGAGATTCCTTTGCAGCTTCTGACATCTGCGTTCCAAAATTACTAATAGCTTGCAGGAATCCTGAAATTAGGCTAGGATCTAGTTTTCGCCCACCTAACGATTGCGAGTAAATATCAATTCCAGATTTCGCATCAATGACGATGATATCGTTAATATTTGAGATATCTGTACATTGACTCAAGAATTTTTCTAGCTTATTTCTTTGATAGGAATTTATCCTCTTGTAGGCTATGTAAGAAACCAATCCTAATACAACCACCCCAAGTATTACTATAAAGATTATTAACAGCAAGGGAAATTCAGGTGTTGGCGTTGGCGTTTGGTGGTTAAGGGAAACCAAGAATTCTTGCGATTGAACTCCGGCATTTGTTTCACCATCACTAAACCAGAACACATAGGCAGTATAAGTGCCATCAAGATCAGTTAAACTAAGATTATACGAAAAAATTGTTTCTGAAGGGTATGTTATTGTCTGATTCTGTACAGGTATAGCCGCAGGATCAAGTAAAACAAAAGTATAGGTTCCAGGTAAGAGTGTAAGAAGTGAGAAATGTATCTCTTGACCTAATATATATTCAGTTCTTTGAATGTTTAAACTAAATTCAACATTAGGAGAATCAGCAACGATCTCCCAATTCGCACCATCTGATATTGAATCATTTAAAATAATAATTTGATGTTCTATTGTATCATGTATTATCTCTAAAGTAATGTTAACTTCATCTTTCAATACGCCTATATTCTCCCAGTTATCGGGATATCTAAATAGAACGCTATAATTAGTTGGCTGTCTTACGATTATGGGGTTTACACTCCACTTATTAGTTGCGTCTAATTGGGCTACAACGGAACTTGGAGACAATAACTTATTAGTAAGAGTTACAAAAAAGCTAACATTGAATAACAAACTTTCAGAGGCATTATTATATACTGAAATTTGATAGTTATCACTATTTGGTGAAAAATCAACCAACATCTTTTCTAAATATCCTTCCCCCGCACTGATTCCATTGGATATATCATACATTTGATCATCAATATCAACAGTCATATTAATTTCTTCTGGATAAAGAGGAAGATTAGAGTTTTGAACTAATTTGTATAAAGGGACATCACCAGGGACACCATCAGTCCATGGAGGTTCTATATATTCTGATACATTTAAATTTGGATTTTTTGGGTCTAAATTATTATAATACCAATAATAATCCGTTTCAGTAGAAGAAATATTGGTTCCATTCAAAACTAAAAAATAATTTCCTATAGGAAGCGATATCCCATCAGTGGAGAATTTTTGAAAATACCATCCTGCTGTGGTATTCACATTAATATTAGTAGAACTATAGATTGTATTGTTTGGCGTATCATGAACATAGTCATAACCTCTTAATTGTACTTGAATAATTTCAGATGTAGAACCACTCTTAGAAGCATAGATATATACGCCAAATATAATAGTAGACCTATTTAATTGAATCTGTACTCCTACACAAAAGCGTTTTTGAGGTTCATTTTGGTAATTTATCCAATATGAGTTTCCATACTGTTTATCTTCGATGGTGTTATTTTCTATAGATTGAATATCAGTAAAATTAAGCTCAATATCTTGAATAGACCACGAAGATGATGGTAATGTAATATTAAAAGAATTTACATTTTGATCAGTTTCATTAAATTTTGAATATTCGTCTAAAACGAAATTAGTATTGAATCTTTGGGATGGTCCAATCCCATTTGCGGTAATGATATCAATTCTTGAAAATAAACTTAAGAAAATAAACAGAGCAATCGATACTAAACCAATAATATTTAATTTTTTTGTCTTCTTCATAAGATTATTTAATATTATTTCAATCTTGATAAAAAAGTTTTGGTTATTATCTATAATAAATAGATCATAAATATTGGTAGTGAAATGTGATTAATTATGGTAAGAAAAACAACTGATGGAATGAGTGATTGGTTTGGGTGGTTTCCGTTATCTACATTTGGAGACGGAAGATGTTATATTGTTCCAGGTATGGGAAATACCGGAGTATTCGAAACAGATGAAGGTTTAGTTATTTTTGATGTACCTATAAAACAGTACGCTCAAAAAACTTTTAACGAAATAAGACAACTTACGAATAAACCTGTTAAATACATAATCTATTCGCATGGGCATTTTGATCACGCTTTTGGTTACGAGCCTTTTATAGAAGAGATAAAAAAGAAAGGTTGGGACATGCCTGAAGTAATTGCTCACGAAAACTGTATTAAGCGATTTGAGAAATATAGAACTCTCGATAAATATCACGATTGGATAAATAAACAACAATTTGCTTCAGTAAGGGGAAAGGAACAAGAGTTGCTTGTATCTGCTCACGAAACCTTGGACCCAACAATTATTCTTAGGGGCAATGAGGACTCGTATTCGTTTAAATTAGGAAAGGTCAATTTTGAGATTTACCACGATAAGGGGGAAACGGACGATTCAATTTGGTTGTGGGTACCAAAAAAGAAGACAATTTGTACCGGTGACTTGATGGTTTCGTCGTTTCCTAATGTAGGGAATCCTTATAAAGTTCAGCGGTATCCTAAAGATTGGGCAATAGCAATGGAAAGAATGCGAGATAAAAACGCAGAATATTTAGTTCCCGGTCATGGAAAGCTCATCGAAGGTAAAGGGAAAGTAAAAGATGTTTTATCGATTACAGCAGAAGCTATGCATTTTGTTCACGATGAAGTTGTAAAAAGATTAAACGAAGGAAAATGGTTCGAACAAATTTACTACGAAATGCTTGAAATCTTTCCAGAGAAGTTTAAAAAACACAACATTTTAAGACCCATTTATGGTTGTTATCGTTTCGCTATTCACGCCTCTTACAGACTTTATCACGGGTGGTATAACAGTGGAAATCCTACTGATCTTTTTCCAGCTAAAACGGATGATATCGCTCGAGAATTCTTAAAATTAAATAGCGAAGAAAAATATCTGGAGCACGCCAAGAAGCTTTATTCTGAAAGTAAAAAACAGCTTGCTTTACATGTTCTTGATATAGTTGTAAAAGGAACTGATGAGAAAAATGTAGAAACTCTAGTTGAAGCTTTGAAGTTAAAAGTTAAGATTTTAAAAGAAAAAGTACAAGATGAGACCTCTTTCATAGCAGGAAATATTATAGATAATTCAGCTTATCAAATAAAAAAAAGATTGAAAGAATTGAAAAAAAAATTTAATTAAAAATTTTTCTTTATGTTTTGACTTTTTAAGGTTTAAGAACATATTACATTATTTTAGGTACCAGCTATTCTTTTTGGATATCGAGTTTGTGCGCTGAGATTTTCATGGAGAAGTTTGTTAACTAATTTAAATTTAACCCCGTTATATTGTTCATCGTACCATAAGTTATTTAACTCGTCCAAATCATTTTTTCTGTCAAACAGATCTCCATAATCTTTATGACCTTCGTATATCGTTAACTTAAATTCCTTTGTTATCAAATGTCTTAATCTCTCGTGTAGAAGTCCAACTTCCTCATCATTCTCAATATAACAACAATCTCGTGGTTGGTCGGCAGAATTCTCAGGATCTTTTAAAACAGCTGACATATCAAAGCCTTGCATATCTGGTGGTTGTTTTCTTTTTGATATCCCTAAGAGGTTTAGGAGCGTCTTTGGGTAGTCTATAGAGCTCATTAATGCATCTGTTACTGCTGGCTTTGTTATTTCAGGAACTCTCCATATCATAGGTATATGAAATACACCCATATACGCCGATGGACCTTTAAAAAGCATTCCATGTTCTCCCATTAAATCGCCATGGTCGCTAGTATACACTACTATTGTATTATCAGCGTACCCTAACTTCTCTAATGATGCTAAAATCTGTCCAATACTAGCGTCAAGTAACGCCAGAGTACCGTATGTATAAGCAATGAATTTTTTAAGCTCTTCTTCATTTGTTTCTCTCAACATCGCTCCAGGCATGACATTGATATATGGTGCTAAATAGGGGTGATTCCGTAAATTCTTGAGATCATTAAAACTCTTTGGTAATTCAACATCTTCGGATTTATACATATCTCTGTAATTTCCCGGCGGATTTACAGGTTGGTGTGGATCTGGGAAAGAGCAATGGACATAAAATGGCTTATCCCCATAATCACCATTAGTGTGTCTTTCCAGAAATGCGATAGTACGTTCTGTTACATAAGCGCTCGAATATAACTCGACTGGTAAATTATGTTCTGTGAAAACAGAAAAAAAATTGTCCATATTACTCCATCTTTTCCGCATATTTTCTGCAAGACCGGAAGCTCTTTCCTCTAACCAATCTAAATAATGACCTGCTAAACATGCTCCATGTCCTAACACAGTTTCTACTTCTTGATAACCATAGTATGGAATAGGAAAATTTTCACATACAGGATGCCACTCTTCTTTTGGAAAAACCCAATCATGAAAAGATTCAGCAGATTTATAGCCAATTTTAAAATCAGCCGTGTTAAATTGGTGATGTAGCTTTCCAAATGCTGCTGTGTGCCATCCTTTTTTTGTTAGAGTCTGAGTTATTGTTGGGACATTCTGAGATAACACCATTCCGTTGCTCCTAACGCCATGCACATTTGGGTACAACCCCGTAAGTAAAGTTGCTCTATTTGGCATACACATAGGATTTGTACAAAATGCGTTTGTGAATCGAACTCCTTCACTTGCCAATTTATCAATGTTAGGGGTTTTTAAGAGTTGATTTCCTGAGCAGCTCATGTGATCAGCTCTATGCTGATCACTAATTATAAATAAAACATTCATTTTTTCTTTCATTATATTCAATAAAATTCTTGTTTTTAAATTATAAACCTAAATAAGATTCTTATTCACGGGTACTTTTATCGAAAAGTGCTTTTACATTATCTTGGCTTAAATATAGTACGATTGTCAATGGATACACAAAGAGGGTCATAAATATGCACATATACATAATGATATAGCGACTAATCTTTAATTTGAAAAATAGACCAATGGTACCTAACAAACCTAGTGCTCCAAGAGCTATAAATATAATTCCTATTACAAAGAATGCTCCTTCGCCAAAATCGATTAATTGTTGAACTATATTGGGGGCTACAATCCCTAGTGTTCCAATAAGCAAGAAAAATAGCGTAACAATTCCCGAAAATCCTGCAACAATTTTTAAACCAAGTTCGGGTTTTATCCGCGGTCTCTCCGGCGTAGGAGTAGGATGTTCATTGACATCCTTGGCGACGTAAAAAAGTAGCATTAAAGGGATGAATATAAAGATTATTGTCATAAAGCTTACTCCAACATCAAATTCTCCACCAACTACTCGCTCTCCAAAACTGAACACGATTAAAGTAGTTACGCCTATTAACGTAAAGAAAAAGATTAAAATATCCTTGAATTTTCGATCTACAATAAATACCGCTGAGAGAGTAACCGTAACCAATACAACATAGCCTATTAATTGCAATACCGGTATATCCAAATCAACTATAAAACCATAACGATTAATTTCTGGAAGTTTTGGCTCAAAAATAAATTCAAGAAATTTGGCATTAATGCCTTTTAGGTCATTACACAATTTTTTTTCTTTTACTTATTTTGTAAAAATTTAGATGGATGTCATTTAAACCTTTGGATCTGTTCCATTCATGTTAATTGAACTATCACTCTTTGGGCCGCTAGGCGCCCCAGCTTCCGGGGAAA
>NJBI01000099.1 GCA_005222975.1 Promethearchaeota archaeon Loki_b31 | reverse complement strand
AATCCTTTTATTAATTGTAATCTTTGGTACGAGATATCCTGAAATTCGTCTACAAGAATGTGATCGTACGTGTTATGATATTTTTCGGGACGATTTTTAACGAATTCTACGGCGTGGTTTATCATGTCGCTAAAATCGATTTTTTCTTTGGCTTTCAAATAGGTTTGGTACCTTTTAAAGACTTCGAGGGCGATATAGCCAAATAGCTTCTGTTTTTTCTTGTACTTTATTGTTTCTAATTTTTTTTCGATATCTTTTTCGTTGTAGAAATTGGATTTTGCTATTTTAATGAAATTGGCGATTAAATTTACCAACTGGTCTCTTTTTTCTTTAAATTCGTGAGTTTTTTCGACTAATTCTTCGTAGGACAATGGTATAAACTCAATTTTGGGATTAATGTCAAGTAGGTTCTTTTTCAAATTAGGAATTAATTCGTCGCGTTTCTTCTCGTAATCCCATGTTTCTACAAGAATTTTATTGTGCTTTTCAAATTGCGATAATTTCCACTTTCTAACTTCTAAATATTCTTCTGAAGTTTGTGAAAACCACGGTGGGACTTCCATATTTTCATTTAATCCCCAATGTTCGATATAGATATCATAATCAGGTAAAAAGAAATCTGGGTGATATTCCCTTTCATCATTTTCTTCTTCGAATTCATCTTCCTCACTTTTATCCACCCATTCTACAAGTGGTTCGTAATTGAACTCAATACTATGTAGGAACAGGTAGTTGCCTATGTCTCGCTCAGCTACAGATTTTACCTCTATATCGTTCAAGGTCGAATATTTCTTGTTTTTCATGTATTTATAATATTCTTCCTTGTCAGCAAAAGAAGCTTCGTCAACTTCTTGTTCGTTATGGTAAGCTAAATATTCAATAAGTAATTCTTGGTACTCTTTTTCTTTTAACGCTTCTTCAAATAGGTTTTCGATTAATTTATATTGATTAGCGTCGAAGCTTTGGTCAAATAATAATCTAGGTTTTTTGCCAGTCTCTTCTCGTATGATTTTTCTTCCTAAAGCGTGAAATGTGTAAATATCAATATCAATGTTGTAGTTCTTTTTTATCCTTTCTCTCATTTCTTGTGCAGCCACCCTTGTGAGAGCCAGAGCAAGAATTTTCTCGCTGCTAATTTTATCTTTTCGCCTAATTAAATAAGCAATTCTAGACGAGAGTACGCTAGTTTTTCCTGAGCCGGCTCCAGCAACGACAAGATTGTGTTTATCGTCTCTAATAATTGCTCTTCTTTGATCAATGTCGAGTGGATATTTCAAACCATCATCTGTACCTTCGAAGAAAGAATCGTAATCTTTTAAACGCCGAGCAATAAATTCTTCATTATATTCTATTACCTTACATTTTGTGTAACGCAGCTCTTTTTTATGTTTTCTTATCTTAAGGAAAGGCTTTAAATGAAACAAATTTATTCGTGGATACTTGAGTAAGTAGTCCAATTCTGTAATAAATTGATCTTTTTCATTAAAAGTTAAATAGGTCTCTTTTTTCAAGAAATTGTGCCAGCTGTTTTCCCACTTCTTTTTAAGTTCATTTTTTTCCAGAAAAACTTGCTGGATTTTACGCTTAGGCATGAATAATTTCAATCAACCACAATTAAAAAATATGATTAATATCCTAAAATAGTCTAAAACAAGTTAAAAATTATATGTAAGCATTTTTTCAACCATAAACATAAATATTTATATAATTTTTAAATACTAAAAATCAAGTTTACTTATTATACAATAGATATTTATAACTTTTTCACTATATTATATCATAGAGAATGTCAGATATTATTGAAAGTAATCCCGCGATCCTTGGAGGAAAACCTATTATAAAAGGAACCAGAATTCCAGTTGCTTTAATTTATGAACTAATAAGATTGAATTATTCAATAAATGATATTTTAGAAGAATATCCCCATCTTAGTAAAAATATCATTTTAACTCTTCTTAACAATAAGAGTGTTTAATAATTGAGTAAAATAATAATATTTAAGTGTAAAATTCATTGAGATATAAGTTAAAATTATATTTAGACACATCAGTTATCTCAGCGCTTTTTGATGAGAGAAACCCTGAAAGAAAAGCTCTTACAGAATCCTTTTTCAATGAGATTGTAAACTTCAAAATATATATCTCTGATATTACTCTTGCTGAGATTGAAAAAACGCCTGATAATGAGATTAAAAGAAAAATGGAGGAAAGAACAACAGAATTTTCAGTTCTTAATAGTTCAATAGAAGTTGAAGAATTAGCAAAAAAGATTATTCAAAAAGGGGCAATTAGTGAATCATATTCTGAAGACGCTTATCATATTGCTATAGCTATAATAAATGAAATGGATTTTCTTTTAAGTTGGAATTTTAGACATATAGTAAGAAAAAGGACGAAAGATATAGTGAGAATGATTAGTACTTTAAACAATTTAAGACAAATAGAAATAATAACTCCTGCAGAATTATTATGAAATAGGTGAAGAATCATTTTAGATAAAAAAGAAATTGAAAAAATAGAAAAAGAGATCGAACTAGAATTCCCATACGATATGGCATTGCAGCAAATTCATATAGCCAGAAAAATCATTGCTAAGGAGGCAGAGAAGATGGGGTTAAAATATCTTGATTATATTAAACTAATTACTAAAGATATTCGAGCAATTCAATAAATTAAAATATAAAAAACATACCGCCAAAGTCAAGAATAATCCCCCTTGCTCTTAAGTATCCTTTTAAACTTCCTGATTCTTGGAATTAAAATTTCCAACTTTTATTAATAATCTCTAATTTAAAATTTCCAACTTTCTTTAATAAATTCCTTAATAGTTTTTCCCGTTTCCTTAATCGAATTATATTCTGTTTCTAATTCTCCATCTAATAAACTTAAAATATTACTTTTATTGAAGATCTCTTGTTTAATTTTTGAATAAATTGTTGTCTTAGGATACCAGAAATAGGAAAATGACATAATATCATCTCGACTTTTATCTAGAAATCTATCAATTATCTGGATATAATCTAGCTCTCTAGATAATAAATTTTCATATAATGTTTTAGCAATTTGTTCTCCTTTCCTAGTAAGCTTAAAAATATTAATTTTCTTGTTCTCATCAAAAGGTAGTTCTTCTTTAGAAATCCATGAATTATCAATAAAGACTTGAACTACATCATTAGTTTGTTGTGAAAAGTCGCCATAATCATAAGGAGAATAATTTACATCAACTTCTAATTCACTATCTAATCTAATAATATCAATATATTTCTGTAATGTAGTGCTACCTCTTATTTCTCCTTTGAATTTATAAAATAGGATAAAAATTAAATCTCCTAAATTAATTTTTTTAGTTTTCATAACACTCTCATCTATGATAATATCATCAATCAAAAAGAAAAAGTTGATGGTTTAATATAAGTTAAAATTTAAATGTATATAAAGAAAAACAGACAAAGGAAAAATAAATTTCTTTATATTTAAAATATCTTAAAAAATTGGAATGTAAGTTAATATTCAATTCAGAAATTCTTCCTACTTTATATTACTGAAAAAATTCATAGGTAATTTATAGACAAACAAAAATATTTCCTAAAAATAATCATATTGATTGTGGTTAATTAATTGGTTGTTAAGAGAAATTTTTTCTCGAATATTTTTATTTATTGAATATATAATCTTCTTAAATGAATTACAAATTTTATAGAGAGTCAAAACATTTATATAATGAAATTAATTTATAAACTATGGATTTTACTAAAAAACTTTACTTTCAAAAAAAAAGTAAATCTATATCTTTAAATACTTACATTTAGATATATATTTGGAGGAATTTTTTTAATGTCAACAAATCAAATATTGGATGAAATTATTAAAGGAACTGAAAGGATTAATTCAAAGGCTTGTACCCTAAATAGAAGCCTTCTCTTGGCACTCTGCTATTATTTCATCGATGGAATTCAATTCAGAGAATTAAAGACAGCATTAAATATTTCTGACGGAAAATTAAGCTCTAATCTTAAAGCTCTCACTAAGGTTGATTATCTCAAGGAAGAAGAAACTGTTATGGATAAAAAGAAAATTAAATATTTTTCAATAACAAAAAATGGTAAAAAAGAATTAGAAAAAATTATAAATTGGATAGAATTAATCAAAGAATTATTGGAGGAGGACAAAAATGAAACCAAGTTATAAAAAAATCATAGCCATTTTAAAATATTTAGGATTCTCAACAGAGAGATCAGATAGTCCTGATATTTCATTTAACTCAAGATTTAAAATTCAAAAGATCGCATATCTTTGTAAAGGCTTAGGAATAGATCTTTATCACAAATTCACTATTCGTGTTCATGGTCCGTATTCTCATGTTTTAGCCCAAGATTATTATAATTTTCCAGAAGCTATTGTAAATTTAGAAACGGATTATATTTTAAATGAAAGTGAGAGACAAATTGCAAATAAGATTAAGGAGAATGTATTAGATCATTATATAGCTAAGGATTATGAAACAGAATTTTTAGAAGCTGTATCAACTATAATATACCTTAAAGAAGAAAATCCAGATTTTTCTGATGATGATATTTTTGCAACGGTCAAAAACATGAAATCTCATTTAAAAGAATATATGATAATTACTTCTAATAACATTGCTAAAGAACTATTATTTAAACCAGAATTTTTAACAGATGAAATAAGAAAAGAATTAGATATGTGGGACAATATCAATTAATTTATCTATGGTGTAATATATTGGCTTTAAGATGGAAAAGACTTAAACCAAAATTCAAAGAAATATGGGAAGTAGATGTAACATATACTGATTCACAAGGTCATGAACAAGAGGGGACAAGACCTTGCTTAATAATAAAGGAGTTTCAGACTGGTTATATAGTATTGCTTATACCATTTACGGGAACATTAAATTCTGGACGCTTTCCTTATACAACAAAGATAGAAAAGAATAATATAAATAAATTAGATGATGATTCTATTGCATTGGTTTTCCAAATGAAGGCAGTTAGTAAAAGTAGATTTAAATATAAAAGAGGCAAACTTAGTAGCAGCAAATATGATGAAATAGAAATACATATAAAAAATATCTTTAAATTTTGAAGAACATTTTATATCTTTCCTTATATATTAATTAGTATTTATCCAACCGACAAAGATTAATTCATAGATTTCTTCTTTTTAAACTTTTATT
>NJBI01000056.1 GCA_005222975.1 Promethearchaeota archaeon Loki_b31 | reverse complement strand
GGTCATGCATTTTAAGGTACTTTAGATAATCAAAGTTTTCAGCTTTTTCTATTATTTCATCAGAATTTGGGAGATTTACTTCATAATATACTCTATAATAAATTCGACTAAATATTATAAAATTGTTAATAATAAGAATAATGGAGATTGAAAGAACAACAGAAAGTAAAATAATAAAAGCTTTTTTAGTTTTCTTTCTTAGCATTTTATTCTTAACCTATTCTAATATTATAGCCTCACTTCGAAATTATACAATTATAGAATTTTGTGTATTTTGAACTCCCTTTTAATTTGAAGAAAAAAGAAGAATCTTTCATTTTTAATATTTTGCTTTGTTTTATTAAATAATGAGATACCCAGTCTATCAAATTCGAATATGAATATGAAAAAAAAATTATATATGAAAAATATAAAACTATAAATAAAGTATCAAAAATACAACACTTTAAATATAAAGACCATGAACAAAAAATTGGACTCCTATATATTCTAATATATATTTTTAATGTAAAATATTAATAAATGAATTATAAGAAAGTTTAGAATAAGAGAGAAGTATAACAAATTATGAAAAGATATGGATATTACGCAATTAATATAAATTTAGAAGATGTTTGGAATAGAACATTAGTATTTTTTGAGAATCATAAGTGTAAAATTATAGATCAATACATTTCTACAAATAATTTATATCGTAAGCTTAGAATACGCCATGCTCTTTCAACGCATATTTATGGTACATCTATGGGTGAAATGTACGAAATGACTTTTGGTTATAACCCTTCTGATTACACTACATATGTCAGCGTTTCTGTTAAATATTCAAATTTCGGTAAGGGTATACCATCAAAAGTACCAAAAGACATGATGAAAAAATGGGCTTATGAAATGGGCATCACCCCTATGAAATTAGTTAAAGAAATCGACTATAATTTCTTAGCTAATCTTGATAAAATCCAAGAAATTCCACTACATCAAATTGCGAATTTATCAAATGTATTTTGTGCCGCTTGTGGTGAAATAAACAGCAAAAAAGGTACTTTTTGTGTTTTCTGTGGAACCCAATTAGACACATAAGTTATTCTTTAAGGATTAAAAAAATAGAAATTCTATAAATAATTTTTACTTTTTCAATGTAACATCGAAACTATTTGATTTTTACACAAATTCTTAAAAACAAGGCTTAAAATCTCTTCAAAACAATCTAATATACCCTCCCCGTTAACTGCTATTGTCTTTTTGAAATCGATGTTTTTAAATCTAAAATAATTAATGTTTTCTAAAAACTCATGAGGGCTAAATTTATCTGGCAAATCTTGCTTGTTAAATGCTATAACTTTAGGAAGCGTAATAATTACATCTTCGAAATAACCACATAATTCGTTCCATGATGTTAAATTTCGGTGGTAAACGCTTTGCTGTGAATCTGCTACGAAAATAATTCCATCTATACCTTGTAAAGTAATTGGTCTGGTAATTATGTAAAAGTCCTGCCCAGTTGTAGAATAAAGATGGATTTTTAGGTGCCATTGCTGGTTTTCAAAATCAATAGTGCCATAATCAAAGAACAGCGTTCTACGAATACTGCTGTCTATGCTTAAGACTCGATCTTTCTTACCAAAATGGTTAAATAATGCTTTAATAGTAGTGGTTTTCCCTGAAAGTGCAGGACCAAAATAGCAAATTTTCAACTGAATACTTCGAGTTAATTGATCTATTATCATCTTAAATACTATTTCTCGTTTCTAAGTAACACTAAAAATAAGTTTAAAAAAGCCGAGTTTTTTAAAACAAGGAAAAATAAAGTTTTTTTGTCAAATGTAGAGAAATTAGAAAACTAACTCGTCTCCTTCGATTTTACAACGTAACAACGATCGAAGGATAAGAATTTCAACTTCTCTTCTTAAAATTGGTTCGTCAATGTCTATATTTTCACATTCCTTTAAAAATTCCTTTAGTTCCGTAAAAGAGATTGACTCTTGTTGCGAAGATTCTTTTTGGATAACTTTTAATAATATTTGTTGATTGTAAAGCGAATGGGAATTAGAAATTAATTGATACAACTTATGAGTAAGGCTATAATCAAAATTTCCCGCTTTTTCAATTTCTTTCAATTTGTCTAAGATAATTAACGCTTCTTGGTACTTTTCATCCTTCATGAGTAATTGAACTTCTTGAATTTTTTTAATAAATTCACTATTATTCATTTTACTAATCAAAAGGTTTAATTTTTATAAATTTCAAGCTCTTACTCTTATACAATTAAAAAAAATTAAAAAAAAAAGCAGCTCCAGATTGCTTTATGCAACATTTTCGACTCTAACAACTTCTGGAACAAATTGTTTAATCGCACGCTCAACGCCAAATGTTAGGGTCTGTTGGGCATGCATACAGCCCGCACAATGACCTAATAATCGTACTTTAACGATTCCATCGTCGGTAATTTCAACGAGTTCTACATCTCCGCCGTCCATTTGTAATTGAGGCCTAATTTTTTCTAGCACTTCTTTTACTTTTTCTTTATCCATATAAAATCACATATTTATTTTTTATATCTTATTTTAATTAAATTATTTAACATATTTAAAGCAAAGCTCTTTAAAATATGAATATTTTTGAATAATCATTTAATTAGGAACGATATTTTTAGAAAAAATCCTATTAAATAAAGACTTAAAAAAAAATATTAAAAATAAAAAAAAAGTTAAGTTCATTTTATCCTCTCTTTACTTCAAATTGGTAATCAGCAGGACCTACAAGAGGACTTATTATTACCAAGACATATCCGTCGATAGTTATGTAGGAATTTAAAGGCTCGATCATTTCATTGTTACCCTCTAGTATAAATGTTGTACATCTATCGATATTATAAATCAGATTATCTTCGATCATTTCTACACCTAATGCAGTCACAATAAACTCTGTTAGAGGATCAGGTGGAAAAATAAACAAAATTAAATCATCAGCGTTATCAAAAATTACTCCGTTAAGAACAATATCGTCAATCCACCAGCCTGGATCTTCGTATCCCCAATCTGTCATGTATCTAAAGCAAACATCAACGAATTGAACTACATAGGGTGTTAAATCTAAACTCATGTCGATCCAACCATTGCTGTCACCAAATAGTCCCGGTAAGGTATCGATTATAGCCGGATATTATTAATGATAAAGAGTTATAAAAAAATTTTTCGAAGTCGAAAATTCATGTTTTTTAAAGGAAATAATTTCAAAAAGTTAATTATCTTTTATTAATTAATAAATAATTAATAAACGCATTAAATTATTGAGAATAATATGAACGAAAACGAGAACGAAAAAATTGAAAGATCTGAAGTAAGAGAACAACCATTAAGGATGTCGAGACGTACTAGACCCGTTAGAAAGACACAAGGTCAAATTTTACAAGAGGCTTTAGGTTTAAATCCAGAGGCCCTTAAAAACATCGAGGCTAAATTATCCATAATTAAATTCTTGGATTATTTTTCGGAGGAAACTTTAGATTTTATATTTAAGAAGCGCAATGTTGATCAATATATAGAAAAGATATCGGAGAAAATTGAAAAATTTGGTTTGGGTGGAGAAGAAGACAAACTTCTTAAAAAGGGATTTGAAGATAAGAAAATCGTTGAGACCGTTGAGCGCTTAATGACTAATGTTGAAGAATTAGCAATAAGTAAAGGAATTAGCAAATCAGTTGACAAAAGATTAAGGAACTTAAGCTTAATAGTTACCGCGCCTATGCTTGGTATTGCTCTGATTTTTATAATATTGCCTTATATTAATATACCTGTTGATCCACTTTTTATGTTTCCATTAATATGTGTCTGTTGCATGGTCCCCCAGTTAACAAAGAGTTCTGTTGTGAAAAAATGGTATAGATTTAAGGAAGAGAATAGAAGTGAGATTTACACGAAAAATAGAGACGATTTCTTAGTTTTAAAAAGTTTTATTGGTGAAGTGTTAGCTAATATTCGATCTAATCTTTTAGAAATGGAAGTACCATTGGAACTAATTAAGTTTTCTCTATTTAATCGAGATTATGAAAACTTAAAATTGATAAACCAAAAAAGATTAAGGGGGCTCACAGAATATTACTTTTCATTTGAATACCCAGAAGGTATGGAGCCTTTCCCTATTCCTGAAATTCTTCGACAACAATATGAGGAACCGTTATTTCCAGAAAAGCAAAAAGATGAAAAACCCGAGAAAAATTTCGTTGTTTTAACAGAAATGAAAGGTAAAGATGGTGTAATTACGAGCTTTATACCAAGCTTAAAAGATAACCTTGCTGATAAAATTAATCAACTGTTAAACGATTCTGAGTTTACCGAATCGCCTCTCAAATTCACGGAGATAATCCCTAACTATTCCGAGGACATGGCAATTTATTGTATTTGTGGAGAGATAACAGAAATTAGCGTTATAAATATTTGTAATTGGAAAAATAAGTTTAAGTTTTACTTATTTGAAGGAAAACAATGCAAGTGCGGTGATCAAATTTACGCTTTATCTCTCATGGACTCTAGTGAAGAAATTCCCGAAGAACTAAAAGAGATTTTTAGTTAATTTTACTTTCTTTTTTTAATTTTTGAGTAATAATCGTATAAAAGCCTATAACCTCGTACTGCTCGCTCTATTTCGTTTTCAAAGGCAGGTATTTTCAACTCAGTTGCTGATTTAATTACTCGCTTCGCTCCCTCGTGTTCTGCTTGAACTAGAATGGTAATAATCGGTTTATTTGGATATTTTTTAACCAAAGGCGCGTAAATGTTGAAATCGAACTCGATTTCAGTAAAGAACTCTAAAGCTAAAATTAATCCATCAACAGCATCGTCTTTTAATAATGCTTCTGAAGATGTCTTATATATACCACATATTTTAATTCCAACAAATTTTTCTGGAGGCCAATAATCTACAGGATTTCCAAAGGCGCAAGTAGACCCACCAACTTTATCTATAATGATTTCTCGAGAGATTTTACTAGGCTTCGCGAGCGATAAATGTTGTTTTCTCATTTCTTTCACGATTAAATGAATTGCGCCAGAACTTGGTCCTATTATACCTAAATTTATTCCTTTAGGTTCAGGACACCATAAAAAGATTTTTGCAATCTCAAATAGATCGATATAATTTAATACCAATATCCCACCTGCTTTTTGTAATTCTCTCTCTTTTATCTCATCCTTTCCCACGTAATAGAAAAGTATTGGTTTGGAAGAGCTGACTTTTCTAACAGCTCCAATTAATTCCTCCGAAATTTCTCTTACAAATAGGGAAATGACCTTAGTTGTATCGTCATTTAAAAAGTATTCGAGTACATCGGCTTCATTAATGTGAAAACCTTTACCTAAATGTATCACCTTTGAGATGGGTAACCTTTGTGGCGGCGTCCACCACCCTAACGCTCCCGCTAGACCTCCAGATTGAGCAATAAAGCTCAATCCTTCTTTTACATTTTTGTTTTCTCGCATTATATGTTGGCGAACTGGGATTATTGATGTCGTAAAGTTATCGTTAAAATTTATAATGCCAAGCATAGACGGTCCTAAATAAGTGATGTCATATTTTTTGCAAACTTGATGTAAATGGATAGTTAAATCGTTAATCTTTGTTCCTGGTTTTAATTCTGTCTGGATTGCTATGTATTTGACACCAAGTTTTCCTAAACTCTCTACAATTTCGAGAATACCTTTTCCTAAAACGATTACAGCCAATTCGGGAATTTCAGGTAATTCTTCAAAAGAATGGTAAGATTCAACCCCTAAAATGTCGTTTGCGTTAGGGTTCAGAATATAAAGATTTCCTTGGTAAAAAATTTCCAACAAGTTTTTCAAAACCGTATAACTAAAAGATAGTGCTTGCCTTGAAACTCCGATAATTAGTACGCTTTTAGGATTGAAAAAAGGTTTTAAATCTCTCAAGGTTTATCCTCCAAGTTTTGATTGTTTTAATATTAATAAATATGAGAGAAATAATCGTTAAAAATTTGATGTTTATTTTTTAATCGATATCTTTATTCTTTTAGAGAATACGCTTCTAATACAAATTCAACCGCTCTTTTTCCATCTTCAAAATTAGGACTGTCTTGTTTGTTCTCAGCGATGCAATTAATAAAATGATCAATTAGGCGATATTGAGCTATGTCTCCAGACCTTTTATACTTTATAATTTTCTTAATCAATTCGTTTCTTTTTATAGTTCTTGGTCCATAAGAAACGGAGTATTTCTTTCCTAAATCGATTTTGAGGTACCCTTTCGAACCAAAAACCTCGATCGTTTCTAAAGGTTCGTTACACCAAGAAACGCTGATAAGTCCTAGTGCGTCATTTTTAAATCGAAAAAGGACATTACAATTATCTTCGTCGCTCATATTTATACAAGAAGTATTGTAATTTATTCCATTAACTTTATCATATTCACCTATTAAATACCGAAGAATATCAATACAATGTACGCCAAGGTCTAATAAAACGCCTCCGCCCGCTTTTTCAGAATCAAAAAACCATTTTTCTTTGGAGAGTGGTTTCCAGGATTTATAAGGCCCATAGTGACTAAAATAATATCTAACAAAAATGATTCTACCAAGAACCATTTCATCTATTACTTTTTTTATTAACGGAAAAATTGGATTGTATCGCTTTTGAAACGATGTAAAAAAGATAAGCTTCTTATTTTTTAGTTTCGTTTCGATTTCATTTAACTCTTTGTGAGAAATAGCAATTGGTTTTTCGCACAAAATATGAAGATTTTTATCAATTGCTTTCAAAACTGTTAGAGCGTGCAAATAATTGGGCGTACAAATGCTAATAACATCTAATTCCTCATTTTCAATCATTTTCTTCCAGCTATCGATTCCTCCGTAGATTTTTGGGATACTGAATCTCTCAGCTGCGTTTCTCGCATGTTCTTCAGTTCTGGAAGCTATCGCTACCAATTCGCAATTAGGATTTCTAACATAACCTAATAAATGAATAGTCCCAAAGCCACCCGCTCCAATTAATCCTACTTTTAAAGTCATAATCTTATTAATTAATAATTAAAGGATTAAATAATATCTTTGGATATAAATAATAAGATAAAATAAGATAATGAAAAACTTCTAATTAAGTAAATTCACTGACTTATGCAACGGCAAACTCGAACATTGGAATTTCTCGCCGCTTTTTATCGTCATAGAGAGGTAACCCTGATTGTTTGAATAATTCAGGGGTTTTATACTTAAGGATAACTGTTGTACAGAGACACGAGATTTTCATAGATGCTATCCTTAATCTGTCTCTGACTATTGGCAGATCTTTCAAGCTAGTTCCGACATCGCATACAATCGCACCTGCTCGTACACGCGCACAAACTCCCGTAGACCGTCCGAATGAATTTCTCATGCCGCTTTGTACCCGATCAGCTCCCGCGAAAGCTAGCATTCTATTTTCTCGAATTTTTTGGAATGGTTTAGGTCTTATTCGAAGACGAAAGTACGATCTTCCTATTTGCTTTTGTAATGCACTGTTTATGGTAATACGGATTGCTTCAAGAGCATTTGAAGATATTTGAATTTGTCGACTGACTTTAAGTCCTACAACAAGCTCCCAATCTTCCCAAGGGATATCTTTATTGCCCCCCCAAAACCGGACTATCTTTGACTGTGCGCCTCCACGCGCGTATTCTCTTCTATGATTAGCGCTACGCTTGTGTTGGTAAGGTCTTCGACTCCAACTTGAGTAGCAACGCCAAGGTCTACGACTTGCCATTTTATACTTCCTCTTCAATTAAATTTTTTAGCGTTAAATTAACAGATTACAATTAATAAGAAATAAAATTATAAAAGGTTATTATATTCATTCCATGAAGAATAGTTAAAAAATTTTATCAAATTTACATATTTAGCACGAATATTTGAAACTATGCTCGATGATTACACTTCTTTTGTAAAGAAAACTGAAATATTGTGTAAAGGGTTGTATTTAGACGAAAAATTAATTGATCATTATAAAAATCAAGGAATCGAGATCTCTTTTGGCCGAAAAGGCGGTGCAGGGCCATTAGGTGGGAGGTATTTTCTTTTTGAAAATCGAACTCTCGTGAACGCCGCACTTTGGAACGATCCTCAAAAATCTAATTTAGTGTTAAGAGAAAACCGAGATAGTTATTTTGAGGTATACGATGTTAGAAATAAAATAGAACACAGTAAATTGAAATTAATTCAAAACCCGCGTTATTACAATTCAGATTATATGACTTCCGATGGAATACCAATGAAAAAAATTGCGTTGGTCCACGGCGTAGATTGTTTATCTAGTACTATATATCAAAAATGCGTTTATTGGGCGTGTGGTGAAGCGTGTAAATTTTGTGGCATCGAGTTAAGCTTAAAGAGCGATGCAACCATAGAGGAAAAAAATGCTCAGCAAATGTCCGAAGTTATCGCGGTCGCGAAAAAAGAAGGAAGGTGCAATCATATGACTTTAACAAGTGGCACTGACGAGAACATTGATAAAGGGGCTAAGCGATATATTGAGCTTTTAAAAGGGATAAAAAAGAATTACCCTAATCTTCCTTTACATGTTCAAATTGAACCTTTAGAAGATTTATCGTATATAATCGAGTTAAAAGAAGCCGGTGCAGATGCTATTGGAATCCATCTTGAGGTACTCAATCAAAAGATCAGGGATAGTATTACTCCAGGTAAGTCTCGCATTTCGTATGAGTCATATGAGAAAAATTGGAAGCACGCACTTGAGATTTTCGGCAAAAATCAGGTTTCATCCTATCTTTTAACTGGTTTTGGAGAATCACCGGATGATTTTATATTGGACACCGAAAAAATAATTTCGTTAGGAGTAATTCCGTATATTACTCCAGTGAGATCGATACCCGGGATAAAAGATTTGCCAATAACTAACCATACAATTATGGTTGATATTTACAAAAAAGCAGCAAAATTAATGAAAGAATATGGAGTCAATCCTTTGAAAAACAAAGCGGGATGTGTAAGGTGTGGTGGCTGTTCTGCTATTAATGAAGCCTATAAAATTATATAGGTAAGTTACACTACTAAAATGAGAGAATATGCATAGATTACGTGTTGTTACAAAAGAAGATAAAGATTTCTTATTTAATTTAAAAAAAGCAACATTGAAAGAATATATTAAAGAAACTTGGGGTTGGGTTGAGATATGGCAAATTAATTATTTTTTAGAAAATTTCCATCCTGAAGATTTAAAAATTATATCAATATCTGGCATTGATATAGGAGTATTATCTGTTATTGAAAAAGAAGTTGAATTATTTTTAGGATTAATTTCGATTTTACCTGAATTTCAAAATCAAGGGATTGGTAGTTCATTAATTAGAACGATTTTAGAAAATGGTAAATTAGGTAACAAAAATGTTAAATTACAAGTGCTTAAAGTAAATTTAAGGGCTAAAACTCTTTATAAAAAAATGGGGTTTAAAACGACAGCAGAGAATGCTACTCATTACTTCATGGAATACATCATCAAATAATAAAGGAATAATAAAGACTTATTCTTATTTATAACTAATTTTTTTTAATTGATATAAATTTTATAAAAAAAGTTAATAAATTTAGATCCTTATCAAAAAGTAAGAATGTTTAACTTAATAATTACGTAATCTTGTTTTAATATATAAATGAAAGGATAGTATTATGACAGAAATTGATGAAAGTAAGACATTGAAACCGACTAAAAGCGAAAGGCGAGAAAAATTTACTAATTTGTCTGATATTGAAATGAAACCATCCTATACACCCGAAGATATCAAAGAGTTCAATTACGATATGGACTTAGGAGAACCAGGAAAGTACCCGTTTACTCGTGGTGCTTATCCTAACATGTATCGCGGTCGTTTGTGGACAATGAGGCAATTTGCGGGATTTGGCAGTGCTGAACAAACAAACAAACGCTATAAATTCTTATTAGAGCATGGGACGACCGGTTTGAGCGTAGCATTTAGTTTACATACCATTTATGGTTATGAAGCTGACGACGATAAAGCTTTGGGCGAAGTAGGAAAGGAAGGCGTGTCGATTGACACTTTAAAAGATATGGAAACTTTGTTTAGTGGAATTGATTTGTCTAAAATATCTACATCCATGACAATTAACGCTCCTGCGTCAATATTATTAGCAATGTACATAGTAACTGCTGAAAAACAAGGCCATTCTCCCGATAAATTAAGAGGAACAATTCAGAACGATATCCTTAAGGAATATATAGCTCAGAAATCTTGGATTTTTCCACCAGAACCGTCAATGCGCTTAATCGTTGATACAATTGAATATTGCGCCAAAAATGTCCCCCAATGGTATACTATCTCGATATCAGGTTATCACATACGAGAGGCGGGCTCTACCGCAGTCCAAGAGCTCGCTTTTACTTTAGCCGACGGTTTTGCTTATGTAGAGGCAGCGATGAAAAGAGGTTTAGATGTCGATGATTTTGCTCCTAGACTTTCTTTTTTCTTTAATTCTCATAATAATTTCTTTGAAGAAGTTTGTAAATATCGCGCTGCTCGAAGGATATGGGCAAAAAGATTGAAAAATAGATATGGGGCAAAAAAAACAGAATCAATGAGGTTGCGTTTTCACACCCAAACTGCGGGAGTATCGTTAAGCGCTCAAGAACCAGAAAACAATATTGCTAGAGTTACGATACAGGGCTTAGCAGCTGTTTTAGGAGGGACTCAATCGCTTCATACGAACTCCTTTGATGAGGCTTTGTGCTTGCCAACAGAAAAAGCAGTAAAAATTGCTTTACGTACGCAACAGATTATCGCCCATGAATCGGGTGTTGCCGATACCGTTGACCCATTAGCGGGCTCGTACTACGTTGAATGGTTAACAAATAAAATGGAAGAGGAAGCTGAAGCTTACTTTGAAAAAATTGAGGAATTGGGTGGGGTAATTCCAGCAATTAAAGCTAATTTCTTTCAAAAAGAGATTGCTAACGCTTCATACAAATATCAACGAGAAATTGAAAGCAAAGATCGAATATTTGTTGGCGTGAACGATATCCAAATAAGAGAACCTTGCGCGACACCTTTGTTAAAAATAGATGAAGGAGTTGCTAAAGAGCAGATTGAAAATTTACACATTTTAAGAAACCAAAGGAACAACGAAAAAGTTCAGGAAATACTGAAAAAGTTGGAGGAAGCCGCGAGAGGTACTGAGAATTTAATGCCCTATATCGTCGATGCTGTACGGGAGTACGCTTCGATAGGCGAGATCATGGCATCTCTTAAAGAAGTATTTGGAACCTATGTAGAAGATTCAATATTTTAAATAAGGTAAATAATATGGCAGAACAAAGAAAAATTAAAGTTTTAGTTTGTAAACCAGGTCTTGACGGGCACGATAGGGGAGCTAAAGTTCTCGCTCGAGCTCTACGGGATGCAGGTATGGAGGTTATTTACACTGGGCTCCATCAGACGCCATCGGACATTGTTTCGACAATTATTCAAGAAGATCCGGATGCGGTTATGCTAAGCATGCTATCTGGAGCACATAATGCATTATGTCCAATTATAATGGAAAAATTAAAAGAAAATGGAATTGACGATGTTCTTGTGGGTGTTGGAGGTATTATCCCCGATGAGGACAAACCATTTCTCGAAAAACACGGATTAAAAGGATTTCATGGACCAGGTACAGAGTTAAAAACTATTGTTGAATTCGTTAAAAACAATTTGAAAAGATAACATACAATGCATTATTCTGATTTAATAGATAAATTGCTAGAAGGAAATACTAGAGCAACAGCACGTCTAATCACTTTAGTAGAGAATGATATTGAAGCCGCAGAAGAAATTGTTAGTGTAATATACAAGAATACGGGGAAAGCATATATTTTAGGCGTTACAGGGGCGCCAGGAAGCGGAAAATCGACTTTTATCTCAAATTTAACTAAGTTTTTTGTTAAGCAAGGCAAAAAAATTGGAATAATTTGCGTAGATCCGACTTCTCCTTTAACAGGAGGCGCTTTGTTAGGGGATAGAATCCGAATGAAAGAAAACTTTTCTCTAGATAATGTTTTTATTAGAAGCATGGCAAATAGAGGGCAACTAGGTGGTTTAGCTAGAGCAACTGAAGATTCAATAAAGATCTTAGATGCTTACGGATGTGATATTGTTATTGTTGAAACCGTTGGAGTGGGGCAATCAGAAGTAGACATATTTAAATCAGCTCATACTGTTGTTGTACTCTTAGTTCCCGGTATGGGAGACGATATCCAAGCTATTAAAGCTGGAATCATGGAAATCACAGATATTTTTGTTGTAAACAAGATGGATCTATCTGGGGCTGACAAAAAAGTTGCTGAAATTACTCAGATGTTAGAATTAGACATGACTTATAAGTATCAATCTAATAATATTGATGAAAATTACGCAAAAATAGTGAAATGGACTCCCAAAATCGTAAAAGTTAATTCGAAAACAAGCGAAAATTTTGAAAGAGTAATTGAGCTAATTGAAGAGCACAAAAAATTCTTAGAAGAATCAGGAATTATAGCGAGCTATCAAGTAAATCGAATAAAAAGTGAAACGCTTCAAATTCTAAAGCATAAAATCACAAAAAAAGTAGAAGGTTTAATTAGTTCCAACTCTGCTATTGACGAATACATTAGATTAGTTATGGATAAAAGCCTTGATCCTTATTCTATGGCAAATTTAATTATTAAATTATTAGGAATAGAATAAAAGGCTTTTCAATTTCTTTAGATTTAAATCAGATTTTACAGCATAAATTAACCCTTATTTTGATACTATAAGAAGAAAGAAAAAAAATTGTTTTTATATTATTGTTCTTTCAAAAGATATAATTAAATATAATTTAGCAGTCTTAAAAATGAAAAACATAACTCTTACAAATAGAATTATTTTGATTTATCGCTTAATTATCCTAACACTAACTTTATTCACTATTATAGCTAGCTGGTCCATCAGTTCAATTACATCTGGATTACCTTTTATATGGTTAAATAGTTTTAAATATTACACAATACAAACAAACTTAATGGTTTCTGGATGGCTTATATTCGCAATTGTATGGTATAATAAACCAGAATCTCTTAAAAAAATAACTGGACTACTGAAAGGTGCATTTACTCTCTATATAACGACAACATTCATTTTCTTTGCAATTTTATTGCAACTCTTTTACCATCCCACAGGATTTGCGGCTTTTAGTAATATTATATTACACTATTTTACCCCGATCGCTTTCATAGTTGATTGGGTACTAACAGAAACTAAATTGAAATATAATTGGAATTATTTAACTTATTGGACCATATATCCGCTATGTTATTTATTGTTCTCTTTTATACATGGCAGTTTCACAGGTGATTACATATATCCCTTTCTGGATATTAGCAGACTCGGCATTCTATGGTATTCAATAAGCATTTGTTTATTAGTTGGAGTGGGTTTAGTTTTGGGAAGCATATATATTACTGTTAATAGAAAAAGAGCAAAAAGCTGAGAATTAAATAATAAACCTTAATTCTTTTTAGAAAATAAAAGGTCTTGAGAAACAGAATTATTATTTTTTCTTTGGATCGATCCATTCGGAATAAATCTCTTCAACAACGAGAGTCTTACTACGATTGCATTTTTCACATTCTTCGTCGTCTAACTTTTTAAAAGTAAAGTCTCCCGCTTTAAACTCTCGAGAATACTTAGCTTTGCATTCTCCACACTTTAAGACCGTTGTTTTCTTCTGTATAAAGCGATCTTTTCGACCGAGTATTTCTCCGATGTCAGGGAGCTCTGGAAATTGAGGTTCATCACTCATATTAAAAGCACTAAACGAATTTGATATTTATAATTATAAATCATAAACAACTAATAACTTTTTAGGTTTACAATTAAAAGTTGAGAACATTATTTATGTTTTATAAAGGTACCTTGAGAGTAATCTCTAAATGCTAATCTTAATTCCTCTTCAGTGTTCATTACAATTGGTCCCCTCCATACCACAGGCTCTCCTATCGGTTTACCGGATATTAAAAGGAATCTAATGGGCTTCTCTTTAGTTTTCACGACTACTTCATCTCCGTCTTTATAAATTACTAAATTTTCAGCATTAACTAAAGTATCTTTACTTGGATCAAAAATACCCTCTCCCTCAATGACATATGCAAAAACATTATGAGTATTATCTATTGCGTGTTTAAATTCAGAATTTGGCTCTATAGAGACATCTAAATATTCTGGATCGGTTACTATATCTTGCACGGGTCCTTTGACACCATTTACTTCACCACAAATTATTTTCACTCTCACGCTATCATTTACGATAACTTCGGGAATCCGTTTTTTTGTTATATCTCGATAGCGTGGATCCATCATTTTATGAGATGCAGGAAGGTTTGCCCACAATTGGAAGCCAGCTAAGAGAGGATCGTTCTCATTTTTCTTCGGCATTTCTTGATGTATTATCCCGCTCCCAGCAGTCATCCATTGAACATCACCAGCCCCTATAACGCCGGTATTGTCCATACTATCTCTATGTTCTATTTGCCCATGGAGCATGTAAGTGATCGTTTCTATTCCTCGATGAGGGTGCCATGGAAATCCGGCTAAATAGTCGTTAGGATCATCTGAATGGAAATCGTCTAAAAGTAAAAACGGATCTAATGAAGGATCAGCGTATCCAAACGCTCGTTTCAATCTAACCCCCGCTCCTTCCATTGTTGATCTACTTTTTAGAGTTACTTTTACATCTCGAATTTTTGACATTTCTTATCTCTTTTATTTAGTATTTTTTTTGTTATACTAAGTTTACATAACTAAACTCAAGTAATAAAAAGTTTTTATTATAAATCATAATGTAGTCTATTCATTAACATTGAAATTATAAATTATTACATATAATCAATAAGAAAAGATTTGAGAAGATAAGTTCTCAAGAATTCAAAATCTTACTGGTTCTTTTCTTCAGGTTCAACTGTTTCTTTATCTGCTTTCTCTGTTTCTTGTTGTTTTTCTTTTTCGTTTTCATTGCTAATAGCTTCACTCTCTTTATTTTCTTGAGTGATTTCTTCTTCTAGCTCTGCCTTTACCTCTGGTTCAGGTTCAGGTGGGGGCGGAACACGAGAAACAATAACTTTAGCGTAGCGTATCACTTCTTTATCTAACTTCCAACCATCTTGAATGATATTAATAATCGTATTGTTGGGAAGATCGTCCCTTTCTATTGAGCTTAAAGCTTCGTGGTAATTGTAATCAAAAGTATCGTTTACCTTAACTTTAATAGGTATTGCTTTATGATACTTCAAAATATTAATAAACTGATCAAAAAAACCCTTCAAGATTACTTGGTTTTCGTCGCTATTTTCAAGTGCTTTTTTAAAGGAATCATATAAAGGTAGAAATGTTTTCAGAGCCGATGCTGTGTATTCTATCCTTAAATTCTGTCGATTTTTGTTCCAACGTTTTTGAGCGTTCTCAAACTCTGCTTGAAGTCTCGTGTATTTATTTTTCCAATCGTCGCTTTCGGTTTGATACTTTAAAAGTTGCTCATCTTTCTTTTTATTGCTTTCTTCAAGAATCTTAATCTCCTCTATGAAATTATCCTTAGAGTAATACTCAAGAACTTTTTGTTCTTCACCTTCTATAAGCTTAATATCTTGTACTTCTATTTTAGCTTGTAAATCGTCTTGTTCTTTACTTGTACCTTCTTTACTATCATCAATAACAATTTCATCCTCATCCTCTAACAACGCTTTATTGCTTGGATTTTCTTTCTTTTCTTTTTTCCGAGTCATAAGCAAAAACCATTATAAATTATAAATTTTTAATACTATTGATTTTCACAAGAATACTTTATTTCTATAATTTAATAAAAAATTTTATTATTTTTTTATTTTATGTTTATAAACGATCAACATTCCTTATACAGAATGCTGAGCAATTTTTAAGTAAGAATAATTCAGTTACCTCTGAACAAAAATCTAAAATCTTAGAAAATAACAGAAAATTAAAAAGAATCATGAGATCTGATAATTTTGAAGAAATTGAGTTAAAAACTCATGATTTATCATCATATTAAACTAAAATAGAAAAACTTTAATTTTTTTAAATAATATAATTAAATAAAATGCAAGATTATCAACGCTTTAAATAAAATATAGATGATGATATTTTTATCATGAGTGAAGAAAGCAAACCGAAGAAAAAAGAAAAAATCATTGGAATCGATTTGGGAACATCTAACAGCGCATGCGCCGTTTTAAGTGGAACTGGACAACCAGAAATTATCCCTGCTGCCGAAGGAAGGACGTTAGGAGGCAAAGCATTTCCTTCTTATGTTGCTTTTGATGATAACGGTAGAAAAATCGTAGGTGAACCAGCTAGAAGGCAAGCAGTCAGTAACCCGGATGGAACTGTTTACGCTATTAAAAGAAAAATGGGAACTTCATATAAAGCAAAAGTTAAAGTTGGAAGCGAATGGAAGGAGTTTTCCCCTGAAGAAATTAGCGCGATGATTTTAAAAAAGATTAAGAACGATGCATCTGCTTATCTCGGGAAGGAAATAAAGAAAGCAGTTATTACCGTTCCAGCTTATTTTAACGACGCCCAAAGAACAGCTACTAAGAATGCCGGTGAGATTGCTGGACTTGAAGTTGTACGTATGATAAACGAACCTACAGCAGCATGCTTAGCTTACGGTCTTGATAGAGATACAAAAGATAAACTCCTAAAAATTTGCGTTTTAGACTTAGGAGGAGGAACTTTTGATATAACTTTGATGGAATATGGGGAGGGTGTAGTAGAAGTTTTATCTACGGGTGGCGATACACAGCTAGGAGGGACCGATATGGACAATGCTATTATAGATTGGGGCCTCGATAACTTTCAAAAGAAAGAGGGGATTAATCTTAAAGGAGACAGTAAAGCTATGATAAGAATTAAAGACGCAGCAGAAAAAGCAAAAATCGAATTATCTACTACTTTAAGTACTCAAATTAACTTACCTTACATTACTCAAAAAGATGGAAATCCAGTTCATATAGAAATTGAACTTACGCGGGCAAAATTGGAACAATTAATTGAACCTACTTTAAGAAGATTAGATCCTATAATGAAAAGAGCCATAACCGACGCTAAAATTGGAGTTAATGAAATTGATAAAGTTATTTTAGTTGGTGGTCCAACGAGAATGCCCTCTGTTCAGAAAAGATTTAAGAACTTCTTTGGTAAAGAACCAGAGCACTCAGTTGATCCTATGGAATGCGTTGCGATTGGAGCTTCGATTCAGGGAGGTATCATTGCGGGTGATGTTGAAGATCTTCTTTTATTGGATGTTACACCTCTTTCCTTAGGAATTGAGACCTTGGGAGGCGTGTTTACAAAGCTAATAGAGCGAAATTCAACGATTCCAACGGAAAAAAAACAAGTATTTAGCACTGCTGCGGATAATCAACCAGGCGTCGAGGTCAATGTTTTGCAAGGAGAAAGAACAATGGCAAAAGATAATATAACATTAGGAATGTTTCACCTGACTGGAATTCCGCCTGCTCCACGTGGAATACCGCAAATTGAAGTGAAATTCTCGATTGATGCTGATGGCATTGTTCACGTCAATGCAAAAGATTTGGGAACTGGAAAAGAAACAGGTATTACGGTTACTGGTGCGAGAGGTTTAACGGCTGAAGAAATTGCGGAGAAAATTAGAAACGCAGAACAATTTGAAGAAGAAGATAAAAAGCTAAGGGAGTTAATCGAATCAAAAAATGCTGCAGACTCTATGATCTATCAGACAAAGAAACTGATGGAGGATAATAAAGATAAGATCGAAGAGAAGGAAAAAGGCGAAATAGAAGCAGCAATTAAATCTTTAGAAGAAGATATTAAAACAGATGATCTTCAAAGAATTAAAATGGGTATTGAAAACTTGCAAAAGTCGATACATGGTTTCTCTCAAAGGATATATAGCCAACAGGCTCAAGATCAAGTATATCAGCAAGCAGCAGAACAAGCACAACAAGCAGCTAGTGGAATGGGCGGTTTCCCTCCAGATGGGATGGATGGTGCCGGTGCAGGTGGAGCTGCTTATAAAAAAGATAAAGAAGATAAGAAAAAGAAGGGCAAAGTAGTCGATGTAGACTGGGATGAATCAGACTAAACTTTTCGAGGTTTTTATTAATTTACTTTTCTTTTTATTTTACATTTAATTTTTTTGGACATATTATTAAGTGACTAAAAGATCATGAGTTCAAGCAAAAAACGAGATTACTACGAGGTTTTACATGTTAGTAAAGATGCTAGTGAAAACGATATAAAACTTGCGTATAGACGGCTGGCAAGGAAACTTCACCCTGATCTCAATAAGACTGATCCTAAAGCCAAGGAAAAATTTATTGAGCTTCAAGAAGCATATGAAGTTTTGAGTAATCCTGATAAAAGAACAAATTACGATAGATATGGTTTTAGCGGTGTTGATGTTGATATGAGTAGTTTTTTCAGAGGTGGAATCCCTGGTTTAGATGATTTACTCAGTTCGCTTTTTGGAGGGGGCATGTTTGGAGATAGTTTCGGGAGCATTTTTGGCTCTCGAGGTAGAGCCAGATCAGCACCGCGTCGGGAAGTAGGGCAAGATCTTGAAGATCACATCGAAATTACATTTGAGGATGCTATGTTTGGTACGAAAAAAGATGTTATTATTAAAAGATACGTACCATGCGACGATTGTGAGGGAACGGGAGCTGAAGATCCGTCAAGTATAAAAATTTGCCCTCAATGTAATGGATCGGGGCGGACGAGAAAGATGACCCAATCTGGTTTTGGAACAATCATACGCGAATCTGAATGCTATACTTGTAATGGAACAGGCAAAGTAATTAAAAAAAAATGTCCAATATGTAATGGAATGAAAGTAACCCCTGAAACTAAAACAATTCATGTAAGTATTCCACCTGGCGTAGAAAATGGCGTTCATTTAAAAGTTCAAGGGGCAGGACATATTCCTTCTTCTAGAGCAATTCCAGGCGATCTTTATTTAGGCATTAAAATTAAAGAAAACGAAAACTTTATACGCCGCAGAAACGATCTTTATACTCCAATTGATATAGATATTGTAACAGCAACTTTAGGAGGAGAAATTAGAGTCCCAACATTAGATTACAAAACTGAAAAATTAACTGAGAAAGAGTTAAAAATACCCGCAGGAACCCAACACGGTACAGAATTTAGAATTAAAAATAGGGGCGCTACTTATTTAAGGGGGAGAGGTAAGGGAGATCAATACATTATAATTAATATTGAAATTCCTAAGAAAATTACTGAGGAACAAAAAGAATTATTGCTAAAATTCAAAAAATTGAGCTCAAAATAAAAGAGTTAATAATTTAAAATCTCAAATATGGTTTTTTATCCCGTTACTAAGATTATTTAACTTATATAATTATATAAATACTTTTAATTAAATCATAGTTGAAAACTGAATTATGAGCGTTAAAATACTTATCACTGGTCCACCTAGATCTGGAAAATCGACATTAATTTCTAAATTGATTAATTTTTGCTCACAAAAAGAACATAATATTTATGGTTTTATAACTCCAGAAGTAAAAAAAGACGACCGGAGATTAGGGTTTGATGTTCAAGAGTTGGATACTAAAAAAAGATACAAATTGGCAAGGGTAGGAAGCTATACCACTCAATTCAAGCTAGGTAAATATCATGTATTCATTGAAGAATTTGAGAAAATAATATCACATCTTGATTCTCTCGATTTCAAACCTGTCGATATAATCTTTCTCGATGAAATTGGAAAAATGGAATTATATTCAGAGAAATTTCAAAATTTCATCAGGAGGATTTTTCAGACTAATATTAACATAGTAGCAACAATAGGACAAAAGTTGCATCACCCATTAAAGAAATTTGTTTTAAGCAATCCAAACATCAAGTTTTTCACAGTAACTAGGGAAAATCAAGAATTTATTTATCAAAATATTATCACTGCTTTAAAACAAGCAAACAAAATTTAATTTAGTTGGAATTTATAGCTTTTATTTATATTATATAAATTACGATATATGTTTAATCCTCTGGCCATTTCCGTTGATTGAATAAGAAAATTTTAATTGTACTTTTTATTTCAATAATAAATAATTTTATTGCTTTTTTTTTAGAGTATGATCTTTGAATAATAGCTAACTTTTTAATTCTTCCAAAACGCTTGGAACTATGATGAAAGGACACTCAAGATAGTGTTTAAGTCTCATCTCCAGAGTTTCAACCGTTCGCATCCCGAACTGCGTTTGATACAGTTTGTTAATCTTTCTCATGGTCGATTCATCAACTACTTTTATCGACTTAACATTCTTTAACGCCGGATATTTCTCAATTAGCACTTGGAAACGAAAGATTTGTTCCTCATACCTTATTAGCGTATCTACTGCACTTTTAAGCCAAGAATGACAACGTTCAGAAACAAGCCCTAATAAGAAGTTTAAAGAACATCGTTTTGCAGGGGAGAGGCGAAATTGATAATAAAATTTAGTCACGATTCTACGGATTGAGCGAAGCCACGGAAATTTTACCAGTGCTTTTCTTAATGCTTTCTTTTCGAATCGCTCCATGTTTATTGGGTTCATTAAAACCAAGTATTTTGCGTCTTGGAAACCAGATTTTAATTCTTCTAATTCCTTGCGAAAAGAACGGATAATTGCCCTCCACGCTCGATAAACCCTTGATTTAAAGGTTTCGAGCCCTTTCTCGGTAAG
>NJBI01000055.1 GCA_005222975.1 Promethearchaeota archaeon Loki_b31 | reverse complement strand
AGATAAAAAGCATTAAAAAAAGAGAAAATTTACTGACGTTTTTAATTACAGATGACTTGTGGTCAATAACCTAATAAATGGCAATAAATTACAGATTTTGTGACGTTTTTTAATTACTGATTACATGCAGTAATAAAAATTTTTAAAAATGATTTTTTAAATAATAAAAACACCATATTTAATATGAAAGTGGGATAAAAGATTAACTGAAACTTGTGGTATTCGTGCCTAAAATATTAAAAGATTTGTGGATTCTTACCGAAAATGGAGTGGTTTTATTCTCAAGAGTTTTTGATCAAACAATTAACCCCCAACTTTTTGGTGGTTTGATGAGCGCTTTAAACACATTTGCTGAAAAACTTACTGACGGAGGGATATCTAACTTCGAAATGTCAGATCTTCGTTTTGTAATTGTAAAACGAAGAAGCTTTCTATTTATTGGGAGTTCTTTAAACAAAACAAAAGAGAAAAAAGTGATTGATGAATTAAAGCTAATATCTGATGTGTTTTTTGAAGTTTATAGCGAAATATTAGTAAATTGGGATAATGATGTGAATTTATTTTCTGATTTTGGCGATTATATTGATAATTCATTAGAAAAACAACCTATCAAAAAACTGAAAGACGCCTTTTGGTAATAGTTGTTTTTTGTTTGTTATTTAAAATAACCGTAAAAAATTTAAGAACGAAATGATATTAAAAACATGAGCAAAATAAAATAGGTTAGATATTCCTCAAATGAACGAAAGTAATAATAATCTAAATAAAGTGCCAGACAAACCCCATGTAATAAGAGACTATGAAGATATTCTTAACAATAATAAATTAAATCTCTTTCCTACAAGCAATCATAATGCTCACCTTAAAAGCTTAACAAAACCTCAATTTTTAGGTTCTTATCACCTTAAAGAAGCAATAAATTCGAGATATAAATCAATTAATACATTGTTAAAAGGGGATATAGAAGTAAAATACGCAAAAGCCTTAAGAAGTACAATATTAAACCCCGTAACTATAGCTCTGATTATTATAGCATTGATATTTAATGTTATGTGGTTTTTCTTTGTCTAATTATGAAAGTTAATAAATCTGGACTTAATAAATTTTTTCCTATTAATGAAACTTATCAATTAAAAAATATTAATGTTCCAAATAAATTTTAAAGAAATAACTTGTTTTAATTAATGTTCCAAATAAATTTAATTCACTCTTTAAAATTCGAGATGTAAATCCCTTGACAGTATATGACATTATAATTATTGGGGGCGGTGTAATTGGTTGTTGCATCGCACGAACTTTATCAAAGTACGATCTTAAGGTTGCTTTATTAGAGAGGGAGGCAGATATAGCTTCAGGCACTACCAAAGCTAATTCTGGAGTCGTACACGCTGGTTATGCGTCACCAAGAGAATATGTTAAGCGGGATATGTGTATATTAGGGAATAAATTATATACTCAAGCTGAAGAAGAGCTTAATTTTCCTTTTCAAAGAATTGGTTCTTTTGTTGTCGCTTTGGAAGATAGTCAGATAAAAAAACTTGAAGAACAAAGAAGACTAGGTACTCAAGACGGAGTTCCAGGCTTAGAATTAATTTTAGATAAAGAAAAAATTAAGTACATGGAACCTAATCTTACAGATGAAGTAGTTGGCGTATTACACGCCCCATCGGCAGGAATCGTAAGCCCATATGAGATGACTTACGCGCTAGCTGAAAATGCCGCTATGAACGGCGTTAAATTCTTCCGGAACCAAAAAGTAAGACGGATTAATCATCAAAATTATGTATTTGTGCTTAAAACTAAAACAGATGAATTCAAATCGAACAATGTAATTAATGCTGCTGGACTATATGGCTTAAAGATTTCAAAAATGGTAGGTCTAGACTATTTCAAGCTAATGCCTAGAAAAGGAGAATATATCCTTTTTGATAGGAACGCGATGCACCTAAATAAGATTTTATTTCCTACTCCCACTAAAGTATCTAAGGGAATTTTAGTGTGCCCAACTGTTAGTGGAAATACTTTTGTTGGCCCTACTGCTCTTAACATTACTGATAAAAAAGATATTGCGACTACTGAAGCTGGTTTAAAGGAAATTTTAGAAGGGGGACATAAATTAGTTCCTAATTTGCCGGTAAGAGCCTCTATTAGAAATTTTGCTGGCTTAAGGGCAGTACCAGGTACCTATGATTTCATAATTGATAGTACAGATGTATATGGTTTTATTAACGTAGTTGGCATCTTATCTCCTGGTTTAACATCATGCTATGCTATTGCTGAAAGAGTTGTAGAATTTCTGGAATTATTAGGAGCAAACACTAAGATTAAAGAAGATTATAATCCTACGCGCCCAAAACCAGAAAGGTTTAAAGATTTTACTAAGGAAGAATTAGACAGAAAAATAAAAGAAGATCCTGCGTGGGGAAGAATCATTTGTCGGTGTGAAACTATTCCAGAAAAAGAAATTCTTAACGCCATACACGCACCTGTAGGTGCGACCACCGTGGACGGCATTAAGTTCAGATGTAGGCCTGGTATGGGACGTTGCCAAGCCGGTTTCTGTCGCCCTCGTGTTATTGAGATTCTCTCTAGAGAATTAAATATTCCCTGTGAGGAAGTAATGAAAAGGGGAGAAGATACAAACTTTCTTGTGGCTAAAACGAAAGAAATTGCGCTTCTTCGTCTAAAAGAGGGTGTTGAAGAATGAAAAAATATAAAGCGGATGTTGTAATTATAGGCGCTGGAGCGGGTGGGCTTGCAGCAGCTATAGAAGTAAAACAAGCGGATTTAGGCGTTTTAATTATCGAGAGAGACAAAGAGTTAGGAGGAATAACCTTGCAATGCATCCATAATGGATTTGGTTTAAAAGAATTTGAAGAAGAATTAACAGGTCCGGAGTATGCTCAAAGATTCATTAATAGAGTAATTGATTTGAAAATACCTTATTTGTTGGATACAATGGTAATTGAAATTACTAAAGATAAAAAATTATATGCGGTGAACAAAAAGGAAGGGTTAATTGAAGTTGAAGCAAAAGCAATTATCTTAGCGATGGGTTGTAGGGAAAAAACGAGAGGGGCGATTAATATTCCTGGGTTTCGACCTACTGGTATTTATACAGCAGGGCAAGCTCAAAGGTTTGTTAATATCGAAGGGTATTTGCCAGGCAATACATATGTGATATTAGGAAGCGGAGATATTGGAATGATAATGGCCCGAAGATTGACTTGGGAAGGTTGTACAGTTAAGGCTGTGGTGGAAATTCAGCCTTATGTAAGTGGATTGCTTCGAAATCAAGTTCAGTGTTTAGAAGATTACGGGATCCCCCTCATAACGAGCTATACAGTAACCCGAATCCACGGAAGAGATCGCATAAAAGGAGTTACCATTTCAAAAGTAGGTAGAAACTTTGATAGAATAATAGGTTCAGATAAATTCATTGAATGCGACACTTTGTTGTTATCTGTTGGGTTAATTCCTGAAAATGAGTTAACTCTGCAAGCGGGAGCTGAATTATCCAAAAACGGAGGCCCTATAGTTGATGAGAATTTAGAAACTACCATCGAAGGTATATTCGCTTGTGGAAATGTATTACAAGTTCATGATTTAGTGGATTTGGTAACTGCAGAAGCTAAACGAGCTGGAAAAAACGCAATAGAATATATCAACTCGAGGTATGGTAAAGAATTAAAGAAGAAGGAAATAATCAAGTGTGTCCCGGGCGAAAATGTAAATTATGTTAAACCAGATATTATCAACAAACGAAATTTATCAGAAGAAATAATTTTTACATTCAGAGTTAAATATCCTGATAGAAGGGTTCTTATTCAATTTAAAGACGAAAATAATAGCATAATCTATAAAAGAAAGAAAATTTACGTCATCCCAAGTGAAATGCTTGAATTGAACATAAACCTAGGAGAGTCCGGCATAAACCCGGATTGCAAATCGATAACAATTGAAGTGATTCCTCGACCAGAGGTATTAATTGAGGAGGATTAAAAATCATAGGTGAGTTAAATAATGAGTGAAAGTAGTGTAAGCGTTGTAAAAGTTATTAGATGTATCGTATGTCCCACTGGTTGCCAAATAAAAGCGATTTCAAAGGGTTCTGAAATATCATTTGAAGGGTACACTTGTAAGAGAGGATTGGAATACGCAGAGCAAGAATATTACGCCCCTAAGAGAATCCTTACAACGACAATTAGGGTGGAGAATGGGTTCTTACCTTTAATCCCAGTAAGAAGTAATAAACCAATTCTAAAAGATAAATTAAGAGAGACATTAAACGAGATCGCTCAAGTTGAAGTAAAAGCGCCAATTAAAATGGGGGATATTCTCATAGAAAATATACTTGAATTAGATGTTAATATTATTGCTAGCAGAGATTTAGGAAAATATTAAGGCTTTTTTTTGTAAAATGAAACTGAAAATATTTAGTAATTATCTCAAAAGAGCTTTGGGGGTATTACAATGGTTGAATTAGATCAAATTTATAAGGTTCACGATAATTTGTATATAGGTGCTTATTGGCCAAGATTAAACTTCGAAAAGTTTAAAGAAATTGGGATTACGGCTATAATAAACTTAATGGAAGAAAATTTTTACGATCCAACACGCTTAGGATTTACCTACCTTTACAAAGGGTTTCCCGACGATTGGTACCCACCACACAGTTATATAGAAGAGATATTATCCTTTATCGATCAACACGTAAAAGATGGAAAGGTTTTAGTACATTGTGCTATGGGGATATCTCGAAGTGGAGGACTTATCGTAGCGTGGATTTTAAAGGAAAACCCCACATGGAGTTGGAACAATGCCATGGACTACATAAATAAATCAAGACTAATTTTTCCTGCCGTTGAAATAAGAGAGTCAGTACTCGATTATTTTGAATCTTTAGAGGGAAAAAGGAGAGAATTTTAACCTTACACTAAAATCTCATTACAAGAATATAATAATTAATTCTCTCTCTCTTCCACAATAAAGATATTCTTAATTATTTCTTCTAGAAATTCTAATTCTCGGAAAAAAATTATTTCTAAGATATATCTATGAGAACTTCAGATGATTCGGAATTTTTGTTGTAATAAAATAAGAGGTAATCTGTTTATTTAATTTATTATTATTATTTTCTTTTAACTAAAATTTTTATTACCCCAATTTTAAATATTCTAATTTATATATTTTATAAAACGATAGAATAAGACCTATGTATAAAGATCTAAAATCTGAAAGAATATCAATTTATTTTGATTGTATATGTGGTACTATCTGCTCAATTTCAGCTCTATTTGGCATATTCTTCTTTAGCTTACCTGGTGGTGGAGTTACAAATTTTACCTCTTTCGTAATAGGAATTACTTTTTGGTTTGGTTATTTATTTCTATCCTTATTTGTAATCGGTGTAGGAATTTATACTTATTACAAAGCAAAGAATTTTTCATCAGATGGACCAGTAAGAAAGAAATTGAAAACTCCAATAATAAGCTAATTTTTAACTTATTTTCTTTAATTGACTATTTATTTAAGACAAGAATTCTTTTTACAAAAATATTTATTATCGACCTTAGATCATTTAATAAAAAATATTATTTCAAAAAAATAATTAGTGAGGAGATGTTTAATTGTCTGAATTCGAAGAAAAAATATTTAATTTACTAGAAAAAATAGATGAAAAACTTGATAAACTTTTAGATACCAAAAGATCTGGAGGAGTTGGAACGAGAGCAGTAGCTTCAACGGGGGAAGGATATGTGAAACCTTCTGCTGTAGTTGAAAAGCAAGAGGAAGAACAAAAGGCTATAGAGAAGCCACCAGTTGAAGGGAGAAGGGTTTGTCCAGCTTGTGGGGGGACTTCATTTAATACTGAAGAAGATAAAACTCAAGTGCTATTCCAACAAGGCGGAATGAAGATATATGCTAAAAGATATATCTGCAAAAGTTGTGGAACTGAAGCTTAATTCTAAATTAAAACAGTATTTTTTTAATCTTTTTTTATTTATTTAAATCTATGAAATCTTTCTTGCTTGTCAAAAAACTATCGCTTTTTTACGATTGTTTCTTTTGGTTATCTTTTTAATTCTAACACAACTACATGATAATAGTTCATAACAAGTTATATATCACATCAAGGTGAAATAAAATCCCTCCAATAAGAGTAAAAAATTTGCTCAGATATATTCGAAATTTCACCCTGAACAAATTCACTAATAAAAAAGTACCGTATTCGGCACAAATTGAACTCACGCTAAGATGTAATGCGATTTGTCCTTTTTGTTCAATTCATTTGATACCAAAGCGCTTTAAATCTAATGAGATGTCTACACACAAGATAATATCGTTAATTGATCAAATCTCTGAATTGGGGGTTAACGCACTTTCTTTTACCGGAGGCGAACCAACGCTAAGGAAAGATCTTCCAGAATTAGTCTATCACGCGGGAGTTATTCACGATTTTATGAATGGAATCGCGACAAATGGATATTTAATGCCTCAATTATTAAAGGAAAAAAGTAGGTTAGAGGGCTTAGATTACATATTACTTTCTCTCGATTACCCTACAGCAGAATTACACGATAAAAAGCGAGGAATTAAAGTTTTTGATAGAGTTATGGAAACAATAGCTTTATCAAATAAAAGAGACATAAGTGTTATAATTAGCACCGTTGTTATGAAAGACAACATACAATTTCTTGAAAATATCTGTGAATTGGCCGAAAACCTAAATTGTTCGATAGAATTATTTCCGTGCGAAGATATCATAAGAGATCATCGAAATTTACAATATAAAATTAATAATATAGAAGATATGATTCCCGATCTTTCAGTTTGGGCAAAATTACTTCATTCTTTAAGATCTAAATATAAAAATATCTTAACCGACCCTATTAGTATTAATGTTGTAGAAAAGGGAGGCTTTGGAGGAGCTCCAGAATATCATCAAACGAGTTTGCGATGTCACGTAGCAGAAGCTTATTTATTTGTGAGGTACGATGGTTTCATAGATTATCCATGCAAAATTCACCCTATAAAAAGCTTTAACGCATTAAAAGATACAATTAATAACATCTATTACTCAAGTGAAGTAAGAGAAATAATGAAGCAGCACGACACCTATGATTTTTGCGATAAGTGTCGTTTGGGATGTGCTATTGCCTCAAGTCTCCCAACAACATGGAAAACATTATACGCTAAATATATTCAAGGTTATCTGAAAGGAAATTTAAGATAATAGGTTCAAATATTCATCCTTTGTTATTTTTAGTTGAAAATCTTAATTCCTAAATTGAGATAATAAAATTTATTTAAAATTGTGTTTTTCTTATAATAGTGAGGAATAATGGCAAACGAAGAAATTATTATCGGAATAATGCTTATTACGATCGCAATGATTGGTGTAGGCGAGCTTCTTAATAGAATAATGGGCGTAAATGCGGATGCCACAAAAGAACTAAGAGAAAAATCAAATAACTTACGAGAACGAATGAGAACGGCTCAACTTACTGGAAACGCTCAAATAATGCTAGAACTACAACGAGAATCAATGGAGCTAACAAAAATAATAATGAAAAAGCAAATGATTCCGTCTTGTGTAAGATGCCTTATTTTTATGGGAATGTTTGCTGTCCTTGGAATTGTATATGCTGATTATGAGAAAGGACTTCTTCAGTTTCAAATCTCATTTTTAGGAAATGGATGGTTTGCCGTATACTTCTTGTTCTCAATAACTTTTAGCTTAATTCTTTATGGGTTTAAGAGATTGTATAGAAAACTGACTGGTAAAGAAGTTAAACGTATTAAACCATCAATATTAGGAATGGTATCACCCAAATCAGAGGACTCCGAAAGCGTTATTCAGTTAACAAGACATATTAACGAACCAATTCAGGAACGAGGATATGTCGATGAACAAGAAGAATCTTGGAAAAACCGTATTAAAAAATGACTTAAATTGGAAAATTAATTTTGAACATTCTACTAATTTTAGATTGATTTAAAATATGGAAGATCAAAATAATGTTAAAAAGCAAATGGCACTCTATTTTATTTTTGCCGCTTGTATGATTATGCTAAACTATATTATTCAAAAGACAAACCAAATTGTTATAGCACCTTTTATCTGTGGAAGTTTTGGAAGCATAGAGTTTTTCCAATTGTTTTATTGCTCTACTAGTCCATATAATATGCCTGAATTAATAGGCTCGATTGCAGCCGTAGGGATTACGTACATAATTAAATTTTTTCTAGATAAGTATATAGTTTTCAAAAAATCAAGCTTAAAAATAAAGGAAACTTCACAGGAGTTTTTTAAGTACTTTGGATTCGCTATCTTAACAACAATATTAAACATAGGAATTCAATTTATCTTAACCAACCTTTTCAATGCACCTTTAGAAGTTAGTTTTGTAGTCGCTTTATCTATTGGTTATATTACAAAGTTCTTTCTGGACAAAAAATATGTCTTCACAAAAGAATACTAACAAGCATTAAAAGCTAATCAGAATTTTTTGATTTCATGTTAAAAATTTATGACAATAATGATGCCTAAAGTTAATGTAATATAGTTTGGTTTAATTCTGATTAACAATTTTCATTTTAACAAAATTATAATTTTAATTACAACTAGAAAAATTTAATAGAACAAAAATTGTTTATAATATTATGGCAGAGGAACAGAGAGATCAAAAAGAAGAAGATGCGTCGATGGTAGAAGCGTTAAGTTCACTTGGTTGGATTGAAGAGAAAGGTTTGGAAGAGGAAACCCCCCTTTCCGAAGAAGATAAGCTCACAGAGCAATTGAATCTCTTTATAGAACAGAATAAACAACTAAACGAAGAAATCAGTAAGCTTAAAGAAGAAAACGAAAGTCTTAAGATAGCGTCTGATGCTCTCTCTCAAGAAAAAGAAAAAGCCCTTCAATTGACTAATGAAACCAATTCAACTATAGAAGACATCCTTCAAATAGTTGTTCAAAAAGATGAGATTATAAATGAGCTCGAATCAAAAATTCAGTTATTAAGCGATGCCACAATAAAGGATTCAGAGATAAGTAGTTCAATCGAGAGTAAAGAACAAGAAATTGAAACGCTAAAATCTCAATTAGGAGATAAAAACCAAGAAATTCAAGAATTAGATTTCTCGAGTAAAGAAAAAAACCAAACAATCCAAGAACAAACTAACAAGAACAACGAGTTAAATGATGTTATTAGCGATCAAAATCAGAAAATTCAAAACCTTACTTCAGAATTAGAAAAATTAAAGTCCGAGGAATCAGCGAGTAAAGGGTTAGTTGAACGACTACAAGAAAAAGACAACAAAATTAAAGAAATGATGGAACAACTCCAATATTTAGAAAATGATACGGTTCAAAAATCAAAATTCGAAAAAGTCTCGATATTAGTAGAGAAGAAAGACGAAATTATTACTGAAAAAGAAAAAGAAATCTTTAAACTTGAAAGCTCGCAACAATCTTACAATCATTCTATAAAAGATATGCAACAGAAACTTGAAACTTTCAGTTTAGTAAAAAAAGATGTAGAGAAAAAAGAAGAACGGATTAATAATTTAGTGCTAGAGATTGAAAAATTAACTCAAAAAAATATAACAAATGAAGAATTTATCAATCAAATTCAATCGAGATTAGAAGAATCCCAGGAAAAATCTGGCAATACAACTGGGAAACTCGAATTAGAAATAATAAATTTAAGAAATGTCATTGACGAACAAATAGCCGAAATAAAAGGCTTGAGGGAAAATGGAAAAAAATTAAAAGACAAGTTATTCGAGACAGAACAAATCGAAGACAGGATTCTAACCGAAATGCAAAAAGTTAAGGACGAAAAACTAAAGCTTGAATCCAAATACGAAGCCAAAGATAGTGAGATAGTTGAGTTAAAGAAAAAAATTAAAGTTATGCGTAGAGATATTAAAAAATCTTAAACCTTTTAAAATTCTTACTGTAAAATTAAAAAAAGATAAAAAAATTGAATCAAATTCGTGCTTATTTTTCACGCCACTCTTGACCACACTCTCCGCAACGGTATTTCTTGCCGTACACTCGCGGGTAATCCAGAATTATGTTGCTTTTATCAACGGTTTCGTGGATCATCATCTTATTTTCGGTGTTACATTTTGGACACCTTCTACGTCCTTCAGGTTTTTCAACGGTTAAAATAGAATCGTCATCTCGTCCAGGGATTCCAGGACTGGCGCTAGAGGCACTTACTGCCTTAATTTGGGCAATATCAGCTTTTATTTCGTCAGGAGTGACATCTTTAACTTCTGATTTGAGTTCTGGTTGAATTCCTGCTGCGGCTTTATCGGCTTCTGTTTCGGGTTCCAACACTGATTCCGCTCTTAATTGGACGGCGTCCGATTCTTTGTAATCCACCCCTCTATCTATCGCTGCGAGAAATTCGCTATCGTCCCCTTCTTCAAAGATCTTTTCATTTTGGGCACCAGCTCTCTCAGCATCAATGTGTCTAGCCCATTGACCCGCTTTAACTTTTTCTTTTACATTGCACGTACTTCCTTGCCAGATGTAAACTTTATTACCTAAATCAGCAATAAAACAATCTTCTGAATCTAAAGAATCTTTAGTGAATGGGACTTGAATCATTTTCATAGTGTTAATTCCATCAAACTCTTCAGCCGAAACGCGATACATAATATTCTTCCACTCTGAGAATCCAGCAAAATCCCCCGTAGATACATCTTTGAGAAGAGTTTTTGCGTAATTCTTCTCAACAACCTTCATAGTGCCCATAGCATTTATTGATTTCATAAAATCAGATGTTTCTTGATTTTGGTCAATAGTTATTATTTTTGCTGCTCCACCCCGTTGTTGGTCCAAAGTTCGAGCTTGTGCTGCCCCAGCTGTCTTTTCGTCTACGCTACATTTACTTCCTATCCACACGTAAATTGTTTTATCGTCGTCCACGATGTATGTGTCTCCGGTACTAAACACTGGTTTCTTAATTTCTTTTAAATTACCTTGTTCGACTAAATATAATTTCAATAAAATACTCCTCAAGTAGAATTTTTTTTAAATTTTTATATTAAATATAAACTCAATCTTTTTAATTACTTGCAAAAAATAACTAGGTCAAATGATATAATATGTAAAAAACATCTGGGTTCGATTAATAATCTACAAGTGCAAGGTTAATTCGGTTAACGAATTCAGTAATCTGTGTAAGATCAATAGAACAATATGCAATTCGTATTCCGTTAATGTTATCATTTGGTTTTTCTATGGGAATGACACCTACTTTATATTTTTTTAAAAGGTGATCAGCAAAATCGTTTGCGCGAAATTTTTTAGGGTTTAGATTTACAAAAACGAAGAAACCTCCTGCGTTTGGATCTACTGAAATATCAGAGTTTTTTATTTTTCTAAATTCAGCATTAATTTTTTCGTATCTTGCTTTAAGGAGAACTTTTATTTTATCTCTTTTTTTAATTAAACCATCCGTTCCGACATCCTTAAAGAGATTTATAATTAGGCTTTGATAAAAATGATTAGAATTTGAAATCGTAGTTCTAATTAAACCAGATAATTTGTTATTAATCTCTGTTTTTAAAATATCTAGTTCTTCTTCGCTGTTTACCCAGCTTGGTTTTAATCCAATCGTAACGAACCCAATACGTCCGCCATACATTAGAAATTCCTTAGTTATACCATCTATTTTAATAGGAATTATATCCTCTTCTAAATCGTGTAAGTCATAAAAAACTGAGCGATTTATTACATTATTAGAATAGATGTATGGCTCGTAAGCATCGTCAACAAGTACAATAATAGGTTTTGAAATATCTTTTTGAGCTAGTCTTAAAACATTAATAATTTCCTCAAGTTCTTCCTTTTTGGGAATATATCCCGTAGGGTTATTAGGAAAACCTAAAATAAGAACAATTTTTTCTTGAATTTTTGGAACTTCGTAAATAGCGTCTTTTAATCCTTGAACATTAAATTTACTCTTAATAAAAAATTCAAAAGATTTAATTTTTGCACCAAGTAGTTTTTCAATAATGTTATCGTAGTTTCCCCATCTTTTATTTGGAGAAATAATGTAATCTCCTGAATTCAGGAGCAAACTACAGCAGAAAAATATTCCATTTGTCAAACCCGATGTTATCACTGGCGTTGAAATATAATTTTCAAGTCTATTTAACCTTTCTTTTTCTATGGTTTTATTGATAAGCGATTTTTCAATGATCCAATTCTTCCAGATTGTTTTTAAACCTTCAAGCCCAGAGATTTTAGGATATGGTACGATCTCATTTATATTAAGCTTGGTATAATTCTTAATATCTTCTAAATAACAAGGAACCCATTCAGAAGTGCCTCCTTCAATAAAATCTTTTTCGTATCCGAAAGCAGACCCAAGAGTACCCATTATTTCTGCTTCCTTTTTTGCTCTACCAGCCCAATAAAAAACGCCTTGAGGTAAATAAATACGTTTTCCTAGCTCTGATAAAGCTTTATAGAGAGGAGTTTTTTTAATAATTTCAAATTCCATGATTATCAAATGTAATTATTTATGGAATATAAGGTTTTAATCTGATTTCACTAGTATTTTATTAAAGAGAATTCTTATATTATATTGAAAAGAATTAAAAATTTTAAATTAACTAGAATAAAATCTAAAAATGTCTGAAAAAGAAAAAAAAGAAAATATTGAGGAGACCAAACCAATAGAGAACTTAATATTTAAGGGTTGGAACAATTTTGTTTCTAGCATTACAGAAGGATACAATAAATTCCAAAAAAGTATTGAAGGAATCACTAGTAAAAATACTGAGTCATGGAATCAAAATCAAGAAAAGATTAATAAATTCCTTAAGGATGCTAAGGAAAACTGGGATGTTACAATGACAGAGTGGGGCACAGAATTCAAAAAAACTCACAAAGATAACAAAGAATTGTGGGATAACAACTTAGGAAAAATTAACGCGTTTTTCAAAAATACTCAAGAAACATGGGATAATAAAATAAAAGAATGGACTGTTGATTTAGAGAAAAGACAAATCGAGAATAAGGAACAATGGGAAGCGAGAAAACAGAAAATTAACCTAGATATAAATAATTGGCATAAGCAAACGAAAAGAGATTGGGAAAAAGGTCTAAAATCATTCCGAAGAGAGATGATTAAGGGCTCTTACATGTTTTTAGTATATATGATCCCTATCTTGATTGTTTTTGTGATTATCATGTATTATCTCACTAAATTCTTGCCGCAATAAAGTTAATATTGATTTATCCATCAATATGATAGAAATTCTCGTCTTTTCGTTCTTAATAGCGTTAACTGGAGCCCTATCTCCAGGACCACTTTTGACATTTACTGTTTATAAATCGCTTAAGCAAAAAAGGGGTTATTTAGCGGGTATTTATATCGTTTTGGGCCACGCTACAATCGAATTCGTGCTAATCATTGCTTTACTTGCTGGAACATCCTTCTTTTTTCAAAATATCGTTTTTCTAATGTTAGTAGGAACTATTGGAGGTTTTTTTTTAGTAGTTTTCGGAGTAGTTGTTATAAGAGATGTATCAAAAACTAATTTTGATGCAACTTTCACTTTCGAGGAGGACAAAGTAAAGGGCTTTAAGGGGAATAGCTTTATTGGAGGAATCGTCGTTAGTTTATCAAACCCATTTTGGACGTTTTGGTGGGCAGTTATCGGCTTAGGTTTTATGCTAAGTTTCAACATCTCCTTTGCAAATCCACTTGGTATATTATTGTTTTTTATAGGTCACGAGTTAGGAGATATGATTTGGTATTTGCCTATCTCTACCTTCGTCTATTATGGAGGGAAATCTTTAAATCCTAAAGTCTATAAATATATTTTGATCGTTTGCGGTGCGTTCATGATCATTTTTGGTATTTATTTAGTTTTTAATATAATTTTCAATCCACCATCATTTTAAATTTGATTTCTTTTAAGCTTAAAGTAATAGCATTAGGCGCTTTCAGTATCAGACATATAAAATGTACAGATATCCTAATATCACTCATATATATATAATAAATACCAACACTCTTCTTATAAATAAGAATGTAAATTTCGAAATTTATCGGATTAAGAGTAAAAATAATTTTGTTTTAAACAATTTCAAGAATCTTGTTATTTCAATTGGAATAAATTTTTGAATATTTAATTTAAAAGGATAATTATCGCCACCAAATGAATTATGAACGAAAAACAAATGATTAATTGCCCTGTATGCGGGATGAAGTTTATTCCCAGAACATTTTACCCTGAAGAATCTATTTTTTCTACGCACGATGGAAAAAAATTATCAGGCTTTAATGGATATATAAGTTCCAGAACAGTAAAACCCCCAGAAGTTATTCTAAGTACCTGGATAACGTACTGCCCTTCATGTAATTACATTTTAAATTTCGTAAAAGAAATTGTAAGAAAAGAAAAGATAATTTCTAAAAATAAAGAATCAAAAGAAGTTAGAGAAAAATATAACAGCTATTACTTTGGATTCCCTTACGGAGATTATTCACAACACCTAAAAGAAATAACTGGGAAAGTTAAAAGCAAGATCGAGACCGAGTTAAAAAATTTAAATTTCGAAGTCTGGGAAGATTTATACGCCATTGACGACAGTTTTAAGTTTCTTGTGCGTTTTTTTGCCAATTTAGAGAATTACTTTTCCCAGTCAGGAATGGGAAACGATAAAAACATGTCGAATAAAATAAAAAGGTTAAAGCTTCCAAAAGACATTGAAATCTCATTAATACAATTAAATAACATCAAAGACGGGATTGTTAAAGGAGACTACGAACTTTCGGGTGACGATGAGGAAAATATAGATAATATCCTCGTTGATTTCGTTTTATTCTTGATTAAAAAACATATAAAGCCTTTAATTAGCAAAAAACAACTTGAAGAAGGGTACGAGTTTATTAAATTTGAAGATTTTGAATTTCAAATAAAAAATTATTTAGGTAATTACTTGTATTCCAATTTTAATAACGATCCCTCTTCTAACAAGCAAATTCGTTTATTCATAAATAATTTATTCAAGGAGATTAAAGTCTAACTTTTTTTTGCTATTATCAAATTTTAGTGCAAGTTTTTAATGATTTCTTAGAAAGAATCTTGAAAAGAATTAGAATAAAAAATTTAACTCACAATACAATTTGCTTTCAAACAATCCTAAATTTGGATCTAAGTATAATTAAATGATCTTATTTTAGTGGAAAATATTTAAACGAATATGTCATAATCTTACTTAATATGTCAAAATTATCAGATACAGGATTAATATTACTTATAATTGGAACCTTTTTAATTGTATTATCTATGATTCTAAATTTATTTGAAATATCTCCAAACTTATTTTTGATTATTCAAATTAATGGATGGATTCTTTTTTGTATTGCATCAATATTTATGATAATAACTAAAGATGTGTATCATATAATCAAACTGAAAAATAATTTCCCTCTAAAATTAGATCACTTAATTATATTTATTTGTGCGATGACAATAATGATAACTGGTCTTCTCTTGGTCGACATAAATAGTTACAAGTATACAGGTAAATTTACATATTTTACAATTGTTTATCCTCTTTATATAATTTTTTTTGCAATCCTAATAAAACGTTTTAACATTTTCAAAAATAAAAAACCCAATTAAGAAATCCTCTACAAATTAAATAAACATTTATGCGCGTTGTGTTATCGCAAGGGATACTTTAAGTGTATCTCGTGCCAATATTTATTCGCTCTCAAATAATCCTATATTAGGGTCTAAAAAAGTGTTCTGGCACATAGGACATGAATTATATTTCGCAAGCCAATCCGCAACACATAGATAATGATAGGTGGATTTACAGAATGGACATGTAATCAATTTGTCTTTTACGAAGTTAATAAATTTATGACAAACAGTACATTGAACATTGGATACTGATACGCCCTCTCTTATTTTAACCTTAGTAGATAGTATTTCTTCTATTTTTGAGAGTTCTACTTGATATAAACCAAGACTGCTTGTCAATTGATTAATTTTTGAATTAATTTCGGAAATCCTATCTCTAAGTTCATCTTCAGATAATTTATTTGCTAAAAAAGACGATAATGCAAAATTTAAAGGTAAGCCTTCGAAATTCTCGGTTTGTTTAGTGATTTCAGTAATTTCAGCAAATAAAATTGATTCTTTATCAATCAAATCCTTAAAACTTTTAAAAATCTTATTCATCAAAACTGTTAATAAGAAAGTGAGCTGTTGCTTCTTGCGATTGAAATTATCTTCCCAATATTTGATGATTGAATATATCTCTATATTGTTTTCCTTGTAAGTATCCAATTTAATGTAAACTTCTTCTTTAATTTGTTCAATTTTTACTTTATAATTAGTTAATAAGTCTTTTATTTCTCTTAATTGCGGTAATTCTTCTCTAATGATGATAGATGTCTCATTTTCGTATGAATTAATTATTTTATTCACTTCCGCAATTTTTTCGTCAACAAAACTTCTAACATCTACTCGCAAGCCCTCATCTTTAATATTATTAAGATAATTTATATATTCCTCCTTGCGTCGAATAATTTCAGAAATGATATTTGCCAAGGTCTTTTTTAAAGTTGCTGTAATACTCTCATAGGGTTTTAAAATTTTATCAAAAGTTAATATCCATGTGTCTATTTCGTCTATTTTTAACGCAAAATCATCCACTTTCTCGTAGTTTGAATTCACGATTTTTACGAATTCCTCGGAGTCACTTACATCATTTATCGCTCCTTGAAATTTCTTATCTATGCCCTTAAAATATAAATCAACGACTTGAGGGAGAAATTCACTGAATTTTTGTTCCATAACGCGATTTAAATCTAGTTTACCCTGTCCATTTCCAGTCAAATCGTATTGCTTATCTAAATCTTCAAGTTCTTGCAAGTTTTCTTTTAATTTATCTTTTATTAATTCAATTATAATTGGACGTATTTTATTCCTTAATCTTTGCACTGACTCTTTCCTTTCAAGGACGTTTACAAATTCTTCTCCTTCAAATTCTTCGAATATCTTATTTTGATATAGCAAATAAATTAGATCACCGTAAAAATCTTTTTTTCCATCTGATTTACTTAAAAAAAACTGGTAAAGCTCATCGAAATGAAATGTTAATAAAGTTCCTTTACGAGATTTTATTTTTTTTTTTTTTTTAGCCTCAACTAAACTTTGTATGTAGATGTCGAGCTCTTGAATTTCTTTCCAATTATTCAAACCGTCTGGAATAAGGTTTAATTTAAAAGATAGGTTTTTTATTTTATTTGCTTTGATCCATAATGATATATCGTTTTCGTAATCGTGCTCTATTTTTACTGAAAAATTCTCTAAACGAAGGATAAAATCGTCAAGGTTATTAATAGATTCCTTACAAATTGTTAAGTAATTTTCAATGTGTCCTCCATTCGTTACGAATCGCTTCACATTTCTACTATTTGAGCTTAAGTTTGTTAAATTGCTAGAGATTAGTTTTAACTCGTCAATAATCACTACTTTTAAAGAATAATAATCCTCTTTTGTTTGAGAAAATAAATAATTCTCGAAAAAAGGTTTAATTTCATTAAAATATTCTATGAAAGAGTTGAGAACCTCAAGCTTAAATTCAGATTTAAGGAAATCTTCGATCTCTTGTGATTTTGTTTTATTCGATTTAAGGCTAGAAATAGAATTTTTAATACTTAAAATTTCTTCTTTACTATATCCTTTTATTTCCCTATAACCTTCAAATGTGTTACCAAATAGACGCAAAGAAAAACACCAAAATAATTAGATTAACTAACAAGTAAAAAAATATATCATTTAATAAAATTTTTTACAATAATAAGAGAGAAATAACTTTTTAATTTTTTATTCCCCTAATTCCTTTATCTCAATGAATTTTTCTCCAGTACCATCTTGGGTAATTATTAGTAAATCAATGCCATTTCCAGACATCACATCTCTCTTGATTGAATTTCTTATCACCTTTTCGACGAGCTTTACGCCATCTTCCATAGTCATGTCTGGTTTATATTCTGCTTCCAAAATCCCCATAGAAAGGAGCATACCTGATCCTGTTGCACCATAGTCCTCTGGAATCAACGAGCCAAGCGCGTCTAACATGTATAATTTTGGTCCATCTTTATCTACTCCCGCAATGATTAAATTTGTATATAAAGGCATCATTTTTCGAGAATACAACATATTAGAAATCATTTTCACTACGCTCTTTGTGTTAATTCTATCCTGAGCATCTAATTCATATAACACGCTTTGAGCTTTTATCACCCTCACGACAAATTGAAAATCACCTATTAAGCCATAAGCTGCCAAGCCAATATGATCTGTAATCTTAAATAATTTTTTTGTGGATTTATTTGTTACAGTATAACCCCATGTTGCCCTGCGATCGTTTCCTAACACTACTCCATCTTTACACTTGATAGCTACTGCTGTTGCGCCGGGTACCATTATTTCTTGAGACATATCATTTTACCTTTCAAAAACTATTTTTAAGAAATAATAAATTTTTATTGTTAATACTATTAAAAAAGTCAGAATTAATTAAAATTTTCGTTTTAAATTATAACATTCTGTTGAAATCTCTAAAAAATAAAAATTTATTATCCAAGAATTAAAGTTATTATTTTTAATATTTGATTTAGTTACATGATCTCTAGATTGAAATTAATTTTTATTACTTAGGTCAATTATGACTTAATAATTATGATCGTACGATCGATTAAATAATATTCATTGGGGATGATTTTTTTCAATTCAAAATTTTTTACTACCTCATTAAATGATAATAAAACCAATATAAAACGAGATTTGTTCTATTTTGATATTTGAATTATTATGATTCTAAAAAAATGGATTCATATTTTTCGAATGATCAACCATTGGATGATCATACAAATTGACCATTAAATTATAACCAAAATTTTTTGTCGTGATTTTTTATGCATTTAATTCTTGAAGTTCTTCACAATTAGGCAAAAGATTTAAATAACTCTTCGGATATATTACTATCTAAGAAACTTTAAAAATAAATTCAAAAAAAATTAAAAATTAAACAGTTAAAAATTTCAATAGTGGAGGAATAAGACCATGGCTAAAAAGAAACATAGTTCAAGGATCAATTCGATTCTGAGTGGAGTTTTGCCTGGTCGCCAATAAGGAGATTAATGAAGCAGCAAGGTGCAAGCATCGTAGCAAGAAACGCAGTAGATCTTTTAATTGACCATCTCGAAAAGACTGCCATTGGCTTAACTGAACAAGCACGAGCTTTTACCATGCATGCAAATCGAAAAATGCTGGGCTCTATTCGAGTCCGCCTTTCATAGATTACCAAAAACGATCTCCTATTGTCGATCAAGTATAAATAAAGGATAAGAACTTAACACCCTAACATTATAATTTTTTTTCTTTTTTTTATTATTTAAAGCGTTAATTTGATGTATTTAATCAAATTTCGGAGAATTTTTAATCAATTCTACCTTATATCTTAAATTATGAATTTTGAACATAATTCAGAAAAATATAACATAATTAAATCTCCATTATGGGATTTAATGTTATCCACAAACGATTGTTATCCTGGTTGTGGTTGTGACGAAGATTATTTTGATATGACCTTAGAGCGTATAAAAAAGTGGGTGGAAGCCCATGACGAATTAACCGTAATTCTCCAAATTGACCAACTATTATCGAACGATAATATTGATGTTGGAGACATCCAGATTCAAACGAACATTCCATTTCAGTCAGAAGAAGAATTTAAAGAATGTTTATTAGAATGGAAAAAACTCATTAAAGAATCATAATAGTAGTGTAGTATAAAAGAATTAATCCCTTGATAAATGGGGTTTAAAATATCTAGCTTAAAATTAATATTAACCGAAATGTATTTTTTAAATCTTAACTTATTTAATATATATCTCTAATAAAGTTATTTTTGATTAGATATGGCTGATAAAGTTAGTAACGGACAAAGGCTAAATGGAAAAGAAAGACAGATACTCTTTCAATCTATGGATGTGATAATGGAAAACCTTAAATCCAACATGGAACATTTGAGTAAAGCCAAACATTTCTCGCACACTCAAAAATTTATAGATTTAGTATATGATGGATTAATAAAAAAGCGAAAATTTTTCTTATTAGCAAGCGGGCGTTCAGCTTTCATTTTACAATGCTTTGCTACTAGATTAGTGCATCTTGGAGCAGAAATTTATATGGTTACCAATTTAGGTTCTATACCTGCTCTTTCGAACGATGATATTTTAATCGTTCTTTCAGGGTCAGGTACAACTTCGATTGTTGTAAGTTTACTTAAAAATTACGTAAATACAGTTAAACCTTATGGGATTATTAGTATTACTTCTCATCCTGAAACAATAATAGGGCGAATTGGGGATATCACTATAAAATTAAAGGGAAGAACTAAAAGAGATAAGGTCGATCTTCACGACGACACTGCTATTCTAACTCCCGAAGGTACAATGTTCGAGATTGCTGCATTTGTATACTTAGATGCCATTATTGCAGAATTAGCTATCAAAATGGGTAGAACCAACGAAGATATGTTAAAAAAGCACTCTGAATCTATCTAAACCGTATTGCTACATACTGAGTTTTTGTGTTTTAATTTAAAACTATAAAAATTATTGTTACTTACAATTCTTGTGCCCATTATAGTGTATCTAAGAGAGTAGTTGTACAACTAAATTTCAATGAATAGATATCTCCCATGGGCACACTTTATCTTAAGTCTGATTGTTTTTTCTATTTATTGTTAAAAAGTAGGGCGCCAATAGCTCCAGCAAACTCTGAATTTTCAATAAAAACTGTTTTTTTCCTTTTGAATTTACAAAGTAGTGATAGTATTTGTTTTACAGTTTTATTCCCCATCAGAAAGCCTCCACAGAAAACAATATTTTTCATGTTATAGTTTTCAGCCATAAGAGTAGCA
>NJBI01000054.1 GCA_005222975.1 Promethearchaeota archaeon Loki_b31 | reverse complement strand
ATAGAAATACATATAAAAAATATCTTTAAATTTTGAAGAACATTTTATATCTTTCCTTATATATTAATTAGTATTTATCCAACCGACAAAGATTAATTCATAGATTTCTTCTTTTTAAACTTTTATTATTCTTTTATTTGGTCTTCGGTTATTTCACGAAATTATGGTGAATAAAATTCATAAAACCATGAACTAAGCTGTTTCCAAAAATCAAAATTCATTTTATAAGTAGTTTCCGTGGGACTAGGGTGAGGAATGACTAAAAATTTTGTCCTATAATTCTCGATCTGAAGCGTACCCGCCTGTGGATATTTATACTTATAAAATGGATAATCTGTCTGTAGAGATACTTCTGGCTCTTCGATATGAAATCCAAGATCTATTTCTAGATTCATGAGAGTTGTTCCAGCTGTATGACCCAAAATTATAAGTATTTTCGGCTTAATTGTTAATAATTCTTCCTTAAAATGAAGTTTAGCACAATTTTTTAAGGTATCAGGAAATTTATTAGCGTTACAGTGAGCAAGATCTGTTGCATAAATGTTTTTTACTATGTATTTCCAATTTTTGTTAAAAAGTCTCCCCAAGTATATCCAAAATGCACACCCTGTGGTAGTTTTCTCATTAGATTCTAATCTATCCATCTCATTCTGTAATTCCTTCCAAGATCTAAAACCTAGATTCAAACCCCAACTTGGATTAATTACGATATCCTCTGATATCTGTTCTAATATGGGATTTGATAGTTGTTTATACTGTTCCTTAAGATATTGACCTACATCATGAATTGGACTCTCCCCTAGTACCATAATATCCCTTATCGCGCCATCATTTGATTCCAGATCCAACACTCCCGCCCAGTTTTGAAGTTCTATTACTCTTTTGTTCGGATCTGTCGAAACTTGATTTTTAGGGTTCTTAGAGATTGGACACAATTTATTCATTACACGGTCTTTTAGACAAAAATTACTGATATCAGTTTTACGAGAGTATTGCATGATAAATTTCCATAAATCTTTAGATTTAACATACTCAAGCTTATCTTTCTCCAATATATTATTAATCACATACTCTCCATGAATATTGATTAGGTACTGCTTGAATTCCTGATTATTCATATTAATCTCTCTTAAGTTATTTATCTTTCAATGTATACTATTATTTTAACTTTCAATATATACTCTCTCTAAAAAATAATCGGGAACTGAACACTCTTGATTTTTAGAGATTTTTAATTTTATTTTCTACTTTTTTCGCATAGTCAAGGGTATTTTGATTTTCAGCAATTTTTCTCACTTTTTCAAGAACTTTAAGAGCTTCCTCTTTCCGTTCTAGTCTTAGCAAGATATCAGCCTTAATAAGATAATCATCCAAAGTACTTTCATCAAGTACTTCTTCACCAAATTCATCATCATAAAGAACCATAGGTATTTCTGCTCCTTCCTCTTCAACACCAATATAGTATACATCAGGTTCTTGTTCAATTGTTTTATCAATAGATTTTAAGGCATTTTTATAATCGTTCATTTTCAAGTAAATTAAGGTTTTGAACCTGTAATAATCTCTATTTTCAGAGTCATTGAGAATTGCTTTATCGATTTCGACTAAGGCTTCATCAAATTGTTCGAGTTTAAATAGTATTTTCGATTTTGTATGGTATAAATAGCTCTTATTTGGTTTAATTTCAATTGCGGAATCGATGGTTTCTAAAGCTTCATCATACTGCTTCTTTTTTTTCAGGAATGATGCTTTTAAATTGCGATAAAAAACATCTTCTTTGAGATCTATTCGGATGTCAATATCTTTAAATAATTCTTCATATATAATAGGTTTCCAAAATTGTAGAATGCTAATTTTTTGGTCATATAATTTATAATCTTCTGGAGCAATTTCAATTAGATAATTTATTAAGATAAGCATTTGGGAATTTTTTTCATTTTTTTTTGATTCTGGAGGAAAATAATTTTCTATAAAACGGAGCCAAGCATACCCAAAAACATCGTTCTGTTTTTCTAGTTTGAATTCATCATTTTCATACACTTTTCCTATAGAATCTTTAGCCTCATCTATAGAATTTAAAGATATCAGAATTAATACCTTTATGACATAAAAATAAAGGACATTAGGGTTTTTACATATTGCTGCTTCGATAGCTTCTAAAGCTTTTTGATATTTTCTCGTATTGAGTAATATTTCAGCTTTGTAAAAATGGAAAAGAGATGGATGTAGATTTAAATCAATTGCTTTTTCTACTTTTTCCAATGTCGCATTATCATCTTTCATCAAGCATAAAATCTCTATATATTGATTAAAAGCATAAGTATTTGGGTATTTTTCAATGATTTTCTCGAGTTTTTCTATTGCTTCAGCAAAATTCCTGTTTATTCTCAGTTTATCAATCTCTTTAAATACAGAATTAAGTTTAGGATTATCGTTTTCTATCTTCAAAAAAATATAGTTCTTAAAGAAATCATCTCCAGATATTGATACAATATCATATTCTTTTTTTTTGCGTTCTTCGAATCTATATAATTTTACAAGTAATTTTAGATAAATAGGAAAATGTTTGCTAAAAGATATTTGAGAGAGGTTTTTTTTTTCTATTAAATCAAGCATAGTTTTTCTTTCGATTTTTATAAGTATATGGTAAAGAGCATCGCGGAGATCTTCATGAAATAAATTATATCCCTCTATTAAGGAAGAAACTATCTGCTTATAAACCTGTCTATGACTTTCAAGATTGTATTGAATTTTTTCTAATAAATCTAAATAAATAAACTTCTTTATATGTGAATTTATGGTGGATTCAAATATAATTCCATACTGACTATTTTTCATAAAGAATAAATTTATGCCCTTTTCTTTAACAGAGATTTTGAAAAAATAGAGATGGTAAATATCTTCTTCAATGACCTTTTCTAAAAAATACTCTAGCTCCCATTTCTTGATATTATATTTTTTTATAAAATCCTCTTCTGAGACTGAATATCTTGGATATAATTGTGGGTGATTTACTGCGAGATATAAAATCAAAAAGTCTAATTTTGGCTTTAAATCGCTTAATTTTGAATTATTTGATTTAATAGTATTGACCAACTCTAAGAATTTTAAAATATTATCATCATCAAAAATATATTTTTTTATGAACTCAGATTTCTCCTCAATTAAATCGATTAATCTCTTTTTTTCCATATCCATTATGTAAGTATCAAGGTTTAATTTCTCTAATCTTCTTTTTAATGTCATTATTCCTAAATCTGTGATGGAGTAGATGTGAACTGGACCCTCATATTTTCTTATTACTAATTGTTTTTCAATTAATTTTCTTATATGTCTATCGAAAGTATTTTTTGTTACATAAAAAGGAAGTCGTTTTTCTATGTCAATAAAATCTTTTCGTTTAATTCTTCCAAATTCGTATAGAGCGAATAGGATTTTTTCCCTGGAAGAGAAATCTTTTTCTATTACAATATTGCTGAAATTTTTTTCCTTTTCTTTTTTTTCAGTACCCATATTAAATAGATGATTTTCTAATAATATAAATCTTGTCCCCTATGTATGGGGACTTGGTTGGGGAATAATGCTTAAGGGCGGTAAGAGGGGAAATATAAATTAAGCATCATTACAATATTTACAGAATCAAAAATTTAGATGAGATTCCAAATTTATGTTAAGATTACCCCAAAGACGATTCTTTTAGGTGATGTAAATAATGAAATTAGAAATAGAAAAAAATGAATTTAAAATCAACAAATTCATAACGGTTAAGCAAGAAAATAACAAAGTAAACATCTATGTAAACAATGAAAAGTTCTCTCAATGTAAGTACTTATTGATGAATATTCCTATTAACCAAATACACGAGTTTGACGAGATTAATTCTATAGATGAAGCTGCAGAATTATTGGATCATTCTTTAGAAGGAGATGAGCCACAAATATCTATTGAAGCAGAATTTTGGGGTCATTGTTCTAATTTACAAGCTTGGGCTGAGAATTTTTACGATACACGCTTGCTCCACAGCAACCTTGCGTTTCCCTTATTGAAAGAATTATACGAACTAGGAGACCCTCAAGCAAAAAAAGCATTCAAGGAAGAAATAGCCAAAAGACTTACGTGTGGTTATGAACCTATATTTACCTATTTATTAGAAGAAGGATATTTAGATTATTTAAGTCAAGACGAGATCGAATCCTTGGCAGAGGATTTGGACTTTAATGTAATCAAGACGGTCCTCGAATACCCCGCCTTTTTGATTAACAATGAGGTCGTAAGATATCAAATACAAGATAAAGTTCAATATTTCATTGACGAGGCGTTTGATTATAATTTGAAATTTGAAATAAATAAAAAAATAGAAATAGCAACTAAGGAACTAATAGATATTTGTAAGGATAGATACGGCAATTCGTTTGTTTCTCAGATTATTCGCGAGCTTTCAGAAAGTATAAAGAGGATTTTCTTAAATGCTACTTTTTTTCAAATAATCCACAGACATAAAAAACATCCACACAGGTTGTTTATAGATTTGTTAATTTCTTTAAGAGAAATACTTAAAGAAGCGCTTATAGAATTCATTGTTTATGAATCTACGATAATTGATGTAGATGGTTTTCTTTGTTTAAATGAAATGAATATTAAAGAAATAACTAAAATAGAAGGGTTAGAGAGACTTGTTGATTTATATGATTTAGATCTTTCTTATAATAATATCCGAGAAATTAAAGGTCTTGAAAAACAGCGTAATTTGGAAATATTAAATCTTTCAAATAATGAGATTTCCGAAATTAAAGGGTTGCTAACGCTCAAGAATTTAAGAATTCTTGATTTATCGAATAATAAAATTAAAATCGTACCCGATTCTATACTAAAATTACCAGCTCTTAAAGAACTTTATTTAATAAATTGTCCTTTAGAGGGTGTTCCTGAGCTTGTTTTCGACAATTTATATATTTTAACTAGCAAAGATATCGATCAATTTCAAAAAGAGACAAGAAAACAGGCAATTTGGAGCGGTATAGCTACTAACACTTTTAAAAAGTGGTACAGTCTAAAAAGATTTAAGAGAAGATACAATTGTACTAAAGGAGATATCGAACGATTTAAAAAAGATACAGGAAAGCGTTGGATATATGCCGATACTCCTACAAAAGCTTTCAAAAAATGGCTTCACGAAAATACAAAAACAATAAAATAAAAAATATGAATTATAACTATTTTAAGCCCATTCTTTCATTAATTTCCCATTTTGCGAGCCTTGAAAGAAGAACTTGAGTTTCTCTTATTAGTAGCCCATATTTTAAGAGTCCATTTATATTAGTGTATGCTTGATTTCCTTCATAATTTATTGTTTTTTGTTTAGGAGCATGTTCAATTGTTAATTTGTTTAATTCTTCTTTTTCTCTAATCTCTCTTACTTTTAAACTAACGACTCCATAATCTTCTGGTGGATTTTTCTCTGAACGTTTTTGAGTCTCTTGAGGACTAGAATATTTACCCCAATCAGTCGATATACCTGCGCCTTGAGGATCTTTAAAAGCACTTGGAGATATTATCTCAGGATTCGTTTTTTTTATATATGTTTTATGGATATGACGATATAGTAGATAATCGTTACTATAAGGATCAAAATTAGGTATATCTTCTTTTGGCCAATTTGTTAATGGAATGTCTTGATCCATGATATTAATACTCCGAAATTGTCGGTTTTCAAAGTTCCTTTGATTATATTATCCCTATAATTATCTCCATAATAAGTTATAGGAGCATCATCTCTTTCAGGGAAACTTAAAAATAATTCAAATTTTTCTGTTTTCCAATGAAGATCAATTGCACCGTCCATTCCTGGATTGATGTAAGGTGTTTTTATTTGCTTTTTATATTTTAAATAAAATTCTTTCGAAACATTAATTATAAACTGATTCAATTTAATCCATGTTTCCTTTTTATATTTTTTACTTCCTTCTCCATCCCAGTTATCCTCATATTCCAAAATATCTTTGGAAGATTCAATTTCTCTCAAAAAATCTACAGAAAGATAATCCTTGATTCTTAATTTTTTAGTTTTTCTTAAAATGTGTACGAATGCTCTTCTTATATCCTCTAAACAGATATTTATAAAAGATTGGGATTCACTCTTTGTTAATTTTTCTATTCTTTCAATTTTTTTCTGAAGATTTTGAATTTCGGATTGAAATTCGTGAATGCTATAAGGCCAACCACTAGAAGATCCCCCGTGTTCATATCCAATAAGAGATTTCACTGATTTTAATTCTATCGGTAAATTGATGTTAAAATATACTTTAGGATGAGGATTATCTTTCTCTCTTTCATAAAGATTTAGTATATATTGATCTATTTCATTTACAAAAGCAAAATGTTCCGGTTCAGTTTCTTTCGCTAATAAGCCTTCATATTTTTTTGTTTTTTCATCAACTAATCTATCTAATTCTAGAACCATTATTTTTATTTACCTCTCATTCGATTTCTACACTCATCTGTAATCAACGAATGAAATTCTTTTAGAATAACTTCATGTAAGAAATCAATCTTATCATTAGCTTCAGTGCTTCCAATATTTCTTAAATATGCGTCAAAATCTAGAATATAATTTTTCTTATTATCTTCAATAATAAATACAGCTTGAGTTATTAGTTGTGTTTCCATCTCTTTTTGCACAATGAAACGAACATAGTTCTCATTTAGATTTTCAATTGAATATCTGTTTAAGTTAAAAAGAGGAATAAATAGATTACTAAACCAATTGGAGGTGTTTTTTTCAAGTTCAATTTTATTTATAAATCTTAATCCAATTCGCTCAAATTCTTTAATTGAAACTATATTAAGAAATTCTGGTAAAATCAAGTTAATAATATCTTTAAATCCTAAAATTTCTTTATATTTCGTCCAAGATTTGTATTTATTAGATATTAAAGAAAATTTATTGTTGTATATTTTACAAACTGTTTGCTCCTCAGGATTGCTAAACTCCCAATATTTATCTTGCGTTATCTCTGAATCTTGGTTACTAGAAATTTTCATTGTTCGAACATTAAGTATTCGTAATTTAGGAAAAAATTCTTCTATTTTTTCTTGGAAATCTGGCATAAATTTAGCCATTCCTAATTTAGTAGTAAATCTTAAGTCTATTATTACCTCTGATAATAGGGGATAATCAAAAATTTCCTTATAATCAATCATTATATATGGGTTGGTTCTCGTTAGAAAACATACTATTCTAATTATATAAATTTTTCAATTTAAATTGAACTTTTTTATTTTTTAAATAATGTAATATATTATATATTTTCCATCAAAAATATAAGACTTGTTAAATAATAACTGAGGTGTTTAGAAATCAGTTATTCTTTTATTTGTAGAACATTTCTTTAAATATCTCGATATTAGACCGAAAAGACTATGATCTTCAAAAAAATATCTTAAAGTAATAACTATGAAAATTTTATACTGTCTTTTTATCATTAAGTATCTTAAAGGCAAAACATCAGAAATTTGATAGATTTTAGATAATATATGTGCAGTTTTATGAGAGCTATTCAATCTTTTTAATGAGCAAACTAATTCTAGAATTGAGAATTCAGATAAGCAAATTATTTCTTTATTCTTCTCTATTTGATTTACAACAGCTAAAATTACATCTAATTCAATATTTCCCGTAGTCCCAGACGAAAAATAATTTTTAATTTTGTCTTCATTGATAGCTAAAAAAACTAAATCTATTATCTTACAATTATTAATTATTAATTATTAATGGAATATCAAACGATTTTTAATTTAGTACAGAGCTAATAATGTTTATGGATAAATCAATTTTCAATTTAAAGACATTCATAGAAAAGTGCAAGACAACGTTTCCAAAATATATTTCTTCATTAAAAAAGACTAATATCCCCGCTCAAGAATTAAATCTGACAAAAAAAGTGATTTTGTTATATCTAAAGGAATATTTCAAGCATAATAGCAGTAAATTCAAGCGGACTCGATTTAATATCGATTTTATTAATATCTTTTTATCAAATTTGGCATCTCCCGAACTCCTGGGAGTATCTTCTCTTAAAATACAATCTATCATTGCTTATTTCATTAATTATTTAACTCTACAAAATGTCCTGCATAAATCTATTACAAAAGAATTTTTAAAAAGTTCTAACTTCAATCCAAGAATATCAACAGATAAGAAATCCAAGGAAACTTTTTCAATTAATAAACTCTCAAAGTTTTATAAATCGTGTTTGGATTCAAAAAGCTCAATTAAAAATTCATTCATAATTACATTAGAACAAATGGGGGTTTCAAAAAAGGAATACGATGAATATTTGAGAAACAATTTGAATCAATCTGATACTAATTTTCTTGATGAGCTTCAAAAAGATGCCATTAAAAAATTTAATAAAGAAATACAATCCCCCTTATACTATTTTCCAGATGAAAGGGAATATATATTAAAAAATTGGTTTTGCTATGAATTTACAACTAATCTTTTTGGGATGTTAGAAGATTATTTTTTCGATGATGGTATCTTAAATACTTCCGATATAATATTAATAGAGAATTATATTAAATTTTGTTTTTTTCTATCAAATAGAATAACGAGAACCATTATTACGAATAATTCACCTTCACCGACTACTTTTTTCTCTAAAAATTTAATTTTAAAGGAGCTCGAGAATTGTCTTACAGGAAATCTCTTTTTACAAGAAAATAGTGTTAATACCTCTAAAACAGAGATAGAGCATGTCGTTTATAGTTCTTTAAAGGAAATGATAAAATTTTGTCATGGTTGTTCAAACCATTGCTTAATTTCTCCTTATAACAAATGTACGATGTTTGAAGACCCCTTCTATGCGTTGGATTTGTTGGAGGAAATTACCTCAAATTATATGTTAGACAAAAAAGAAACACATCTTCCCGAGATTAATTATTCTCAAAAGGAAATTTTGGCTAAGACAAATAAGATCTATATGAATTTGCTTAATTACTCTGAAAGAATTTCTGAAGGTAATTTTACCAAGATTTCTGTGGAAGATTTGAGATTTCTCTTTGAACAATACAATAAAGACTTCTTTTCTGGGTTGTTAGAGGATTTACTTAATAAAGAGCAGAAATATAAATTAATTTTTCGACTTTCTTCTCGAATGACAAAGAGTGGTGGTTCTACTTCTAAAATTATAAAAAAAGACCAAACAATTTACAAAATCAACATTTCCTCTTATCTTCTATTTCAATCATTTTCTGATATAAAAAGAACAATAAAAATAAATGGGATAATATGTAAAGACCGTATAGAAGCACTCCAAAGAATTTTTGAACATGAACTAATCCACCTTCTTGAACTGCTAATAGAGGGGGATTCAAGTTGCTCATCTGACAGTTTTAAAATTTTAGCGAAGCAAATCTTCCTTCATACTGGTAATAAGCATGAGCTAATTACCCAAGAAGAAAGGGCTTTTTTGAAATTTAGTATTAAAGTAGGAGATAAAGTAAGCTTTGAATATAATACTAAAAAATATATCGGTATTGTTGATCGTATTACCAAGCGGGCAACAGTCTTAGTTAAAGATAAGAATAACAGTAAGAATACTAATGAAAAGGGTTTCCTGAAATTTTATACTCCGATCTCTATGTTAAATAAGGAAGAATAAAAGACAATCGAAAAAATCATAATTGTAGATGATGAAAAAACTATGGAAAATCATAGATCCTTAGAAGATAAGATTAAAGCACTTGAAAAACCACAACTTCAAGAATTAATTTCTGAACTCATAAGAAAATCCCGAGATTGCAAGAAATTAACCTACATTTGGTTAGGAGATACCGAAAAGGTAAATGAGGAGTTAATACAAGAATATTGGTCAAATGCGGCAGAAATTATATACGAATTCAACGAATTGGGTGGTGGTCCAGAAGAAAAGGAAGAAGAAGCTTATGAATGGTTAGAAGAAATATCTCAGCTATTAAAAACGGGTTCTCTCTCGTCTGAAGCTCGCCAATATTTTATTGATGACGCGATATTTGAATATCAAAAACATAATTCGGGTTTTGATGATGGATTGATGGAACTTTTTTTCGAAGCATGTAAATCCGATGAGGATTGGGAATTTTTAATTCAAAAGTTAAAGGAAAAACCTTCAGAATGGGATTTACAATTAATTGAAGAGATTTATGGAAAACATTTGTCGAAAAAAAATACATCTTAATATTTCTACTGATATTATATGCTATTAATGATTCAATAAGTATTTCTTAATTTATAGTAATTTTTAGTATATCTATGAAGGAACAAAGTTCAAATGAACAATTTAAATCACATGAAATTGATTTCATTGATAGCTTAGATAGGTCAGAATACTCGAAAACTGATCTGGAATTCATTGAAAGGAATATTTCTTTATTTTTGGAAGAGCTTAAGAGAACCAAGAAATTTCTGAATCTAAACAGTCTAAATTCAGAATTTATAAATAAATATTTATCAGAGATACTTCCTAAGAATTTTCCCGAATTTTCTACAAATAAAGTGGTAAAAACACAAACAATTATTAAGAAATTTTTAAATTACCTTACACTTCAAGATGTGATAAAAAAAAAGGAAAGCCAAACCATATTTAGAACTCTTTATAATAAATCTGAATTAAAAGCTGTGCTAAATAAGAAACAGGAGAAGGTTTCTGACAAAAAGAGAGTTCATAAAGAGCAACTTCTTACAATAAAGAACAAGATTCTTCATTTTTCTCTTAATTATGGTGAATATATCGAAGAACATAGAGAACATGAGATTTTTGAATATTTTGGTCAACAAAAAGAGTCGATAATTGGTAGCGTAATTTTAGATCTTTTCAAATTAATGGAAGATAATGAGGTTTTTATGAAACTTTTTACTTTTATTGTTGATTTAGTAAAGTTTAATTCTCTTCCTTCAAGGGTCATTAGTATTTTACGCAAGCAGACAAAACATAATTCATATTTCTATAGGTTAATCCTTTTATATCAGACTTTTTTCTTTTCAGGGTATACCTTAAAAAAATCTTATGAGGAATTAATTGAAGAGTTAGAGGTAGACCCCGAAACTATTAAAGAAAATTTTATTAAGATGGGGATAATTCCGAGTTTAGATGAAGTAAAGAAGAATGAGGAAATTCTCGAAGATATAAAAGAATTTATTGATGTCAAAAGCTTAATTAACAAAATTAAGCCCTTTGATAAAACTATACCCTTTACTAACATCGATACAGGTCATCTTTTCAAGTTTCCTAAAGATATAAAGATGGATATAAAAAAGCATTGTTCTTTCTTAGATGATGTATATTGGTCTTTGGATGAAAAGAATAAGTTTATAAAATCTAATTATGGCGATTTTACTGACTATTTTTCAAAAGTTGAAGAAAAAAAAATAATGCATAAAGCCCAAGAGTTATATTATGACGGTCAATATAAAAAAGCATTGGTATTAATTAATAAATTAATAAAAAAGTTTCCTGAAAATGCGATTCCTATTTATCTTAGAGCTAAGATGCGAGAAGCACAAGGACAATTCTATACTGCCTTTAGAGATATTTCAAGATGTATAGAACTCGATCCTTTTAAAATTGAAGCATACATGGATCTTTCATACATTCTTGAAATTGGGGGTTATTTCTATAGTTCAACAATTATCACATGCCAACTAATGCGCTTTAGTCCTTTTGATTTCAATTATCTGCTTCAGTTAGCCATAAATTCGTATCAATTGTTAGGACCATATAAAAATGCACTTAAACTTGCAGGGCAATTAAATCCTATGCGTTTAGCAAATTTTTTATCCCGATATTGGGTTAATGAAAGAATTAAACCCAGAGATTCTTTAAAATACATTGGAATGACGAGAAAACAATTTAACGAATTGAGAATGCAAGGTGAACAATATATTTCAAAAGCTATAGAAGTAATGGATAAGAATCCTGATGGCCTAACGAAGGATAATAAGGAAAGGCTTAATGTTATTGTTAGAAACCCTTTGCATTTCTTTCCTAATAGGTCAGATCATATCTTAAGGAATTGGTTTACATTCGAGCTAATGCAAAGGCTCTTGCTAAATTTTTATCAAATATATTTTACTTTTACACCTTTAATTGCTACAGAAGATTTTGTTCAACTATGTTTCGAAATCGCTAAAATTACTACAGATGCAATTTTCCAAACAATTTCAATGGGGAAAAATAGAGCGCAAACAGAAATTGATACAGAATTAATTTTAACTCATAAAAAAATCGTTAATAACCCCGAGCTTCATTTATTATACTTCTTTATTTCTAAACAAGAGGTATCAAATATATTAATAGGGACAGCGTTAACCTTATTTTTGGAATGTAGAGAATGCCCGAATCAATGTCCCATAAAGCCTAATAAATGGTGCCTTGCTTTCTACGAGTTTGGAAAAATAGAGGATGATAAATTAATGGGTGCTTATGATGTATTTTCATATATTGATTGCCTCATTAGTGATCTTGAATACTATTTAGAAGAAAAAGGATTAAAACAAAAGACAATTAGTATAAAAGTTCAAGATGCCGAATTATTTTTCACTTTTTTAATAAATGAATATGAGATTAATGATAACAACGAGGTTGAAGACTTAATAACTATAGATACAATTTCAGAATTTTTAAGTCATTATGTACTTAAAAATGAAATTATTACAACAAAAACTTCGATGGCTGAGATGAGTCGAAGCCTTAAATCTTTAATTAGTGTATTATATCATGAATACGGTCTTTTTCAAGATGGTACTTTTAGCAAACTGAACAAGTTATTGACTAAAAAAGAACTTTTTATTAAATATTTAGAAAAAGAAAGAAATTAAAACATCAGAATTGCTTACATTAACAAACACTCTTAAAATGAACTTTTACTTCATGTAAAAGAATTTTAAATAAGGAAAATTAAAAAATCAAATAAGGAAGGGAAGGAAAAAATGATTTCAGTTATTAATCTCATTAAATTTCATGATAAATTGGCCTCTTGGATCATTTTTATCAATTTCTTCCGAGATTTGTAATTTGACATAAATTTTAGGAGATACTTTTCCCATTCTTCTTCTTGACTTAGGGCGCGTTTTATAATTCGCAGCATTCTGATAACATCATCATAATAAACATGTGACCGTACCACGAATTTTAAAATCCATCCTTCGCAAAGGTGGAAGGCGTCTTGTGGACGTTTTTTTACGAGATTATTACAAATAGTAAGAAGCTCTTTGCCTCCATAATTTTCAGGGGCTTTAATCACTTCCTTTATAATATGAGGTGCTTCAACTGATATGATTTCAGCGAGTAATAGAGAAATTTTCTTATTTATGTTATCTGGAATTGATTCAGCTATTTCTTCAATAGAATGTTTATCTAAAGTCTCACGAATAACTCTCTCATCTTTTCCATCAATATATCTTAATCCACTCTTTATCGCAAGAATTATCATTTTTCGAGCAATGTCTATAAACTCCTTTTTTTTTGCTTTGTGAGCTATTGATAATGCGAGGCTTGGTAATCTTCCCTTGAGATCATACTTCTTTAGAGTCTCAACAGCATTAAGAATTTCACCCTCTTCTAAGAGGACTCTTACTAAAATCTCGCCCTCTAATGTATTAAACAATTTTTCTTTAAACAGTTCTTTTGAATTAAGTTTTGAAAAAAGACCGCATATTTTTCTATATTTTTTCACATTATAACTCCAATTTGAGAAGGAGGAAATGAATTTGATTGCCCATGTAATCATCTCGTTAATATCAATCATCTCACCTTTCTTGGTGGAAGTGAGCGAATCTATTATAATAAAATATACCTCAAAGAGCCCGTGAGATTCATTCAATTTCAATCCGTTTAGGACGTGTCCTAACGCTTCTTTATGTCTCTCTAATTCCATGAGAGTCTCAGCAGCTATTCGATAATCATCGGCTGTCGCCAACCCTTTTAAAGCGGTCTGTAGGGATTTTTCGGGCATTTCAATTAAATTGTACAATTTTATCATCAATCTCCGAATAGTACTTCGTCTATAACCAAAATGATGATCATTCTTGGGTATTTTCAAGTAATCTTCAAATTCTTTTTCGAGCATATGAATATTAGCTTGAGTTACCGTGCCTTCAAGCATGACTTCCACGTTAAAACCGTAATCTTCTCTCCAATACAGTTCGAGTACACACTCGATAAAATCAGCCTTAAACCCCTCATCTTTAACTTCTTTCATGCATTTATTAAAGTCTAAGATGCATTCTTCTCCTAAAAAACCCATTCCTCCTGAGGAGTCATCGGCACCTTCGTCATACGCATCCACGCATCCCTCCACGAGAAGAAAGTAAATCTCTGCCGCAGATTTGAATTTAGAAGCTTTGGAAAGGGACTCAGCAATTTTTTGCACTTTGTATAATTTCTCTAATGCTCCATCAATATGGTAATAATCTAAATCACCATAAACGGCACTCAAAATCTTTTTCTTGATTGGTTCTAAATCTATTCTATCATCTTGCTCCGTATTAGAGAGATAAAATTCAATCGTGGAGACCAGGGATGGATTTGATTGGACTAGGTTATTTAAAATCTTGAGCAAATCGTCTTTACTTCTTTTTTCTAACATTCTTTTTAATTCAGTATAATTCATGGTACGCACATTATTTTTTTCGAGTTCTTTCCTGAAAAATGAATGAACATGTTTATTGTGAAATCATATCATTCCCGGACTTTAAAGCTTAACACCTATTTATTTCATAAATGTAAAAAAATATTTAATTATCTTATACGATGAGGATATGTCTTACTTTCATTCCATACACCCAATCCAACGATTGTCACTTGGTATTTGATTTGATCGCCATAATCGTACAAGTATAGAAACCTTTGCTTGTACCCGAGATTAGTTTCTTTTAGTGCGATGTTCGTGAACTTGGAAGCGCGTCCTCGTTGAAATTCTTCAGGTCCCGCATATTCTGCATCCCATTCCTTCCCGTTCATGAAAAAAGAATATAAATGCCCTTCATCATATTCTCCTCCTTCCATAAAGTGTTGAATCACATCATGGAGGTCATCTAAGGTGTTGGATTCTAATAATTCAAATTTAGACCAATCTCGCCCGTTGTAATAATTACTAATTTTAAAAATATATGTTTTTTCCTTATCTGAGTTGAGATCGCTCTCTGAAATAAAAAGAGGGTAAAAATATTCCAAGGGGATGCAAGGGGCAATTATATAGCGATTATTGATTAGAGTAGCTGGAGATGTGTCGTGGCGCTTGGCAATTTCCTTCTGGATCGCCTTTTTTGAGAGTATCTCGTTCAAGGCGCAATCTATAGCAGCCACTAATCCGCGTTCATTGATGGTCTTGAGTTTATGAAAATTTTTATAAACATTATTTAAAATCATTTTGCCGACATTTATCTCGTCAATGGAATACCATGGCATCAAATCCTTCTCTAATGTTATTGATTTTTTAAGGTGGTCTTTCTTAAATTCAATTTCTGACATTTTATCACTTTCTCTAACATTCTGAATGGTTTTTAACCATTTCATGAAGTTTGCTTCCAAGATATCTCGAGGTATGTCGTCATCCCCTTCAAGTGAATATATTAAATTGCCATTATCATACCCTTCAAATTGCAATCTATTACTTTTGATAAAAGTATTTGGATTTTCCATATCATCTTCATCTTCGTCATCACCCCAATCAATCGTATCTATAATATCATTGGCATTAAGGGCATCCATCATTTTCCTATAGCGTATCTCATTAGGAAAGTAGTCTAGTTTTTCTCTCAAAAAATCAAGAAATACTTTTAAGCTCTTACACATGCTTTTCAAATCACTTTTAGAGAAACCTAACCATTTCCGTGGTAAAAAGCCTTGTAAATAGTAATCTACCTCCTCCTTATCGAGTTCAGATAACCATTTATCACTATAATCTAGATGAAAAATTTGGAGAAACGTTTCAATATCTTCTATTATTGCGTCACTTGCTTTTTTTGTCAAATTAATCTCATTTTTTAAATATTCATGGAATCCCCCAAAAAGAACATTTAATTTCCTTACATAAGGTTTTTGCTCATCAGTAATAGCATATAACTTTTTTGAGGGTGTTGAATTTGAAAATATTTTTTTTAATTGGCTTATCTTTACTTCAAGATCTAATTCCATCATTTAAATCACCTTGAGTTTCTTCTTGTCAATATTTTTTCATTAATTAATTTACTATTTCCTCAATATATATCATCCATGAAAATATTAAGTTAAAGATTTATTAATTATTTGCTATTAGCGGTAAAATATGTAATGGAATTTAAGATACTACCGACAAAATTAAATTCAGCATACAGATCTGTTATTTATAAATATTTAAAATAAAGAATGAATTTATTCATTATACTCATAAATATTATGGTCTGTTCTTGCCAGAGTTATCATGTCTACATTAATGCAGCCCTTTTCGCCTAACTTAAGTCAGATTTTATCTTTAGTCTCTCCATCAGTAATGATATCATCTATTAATAATATTGTATTACTACTTAAATCATCATTTTCACTTATTACAGCATATTCCTTGGTACTGTCATCTGTTCGGGCGATCCTATTTGAATTCACTGGAATATCAAAAACTCCCACGATTAGATAAGATGAGGTGTGTATTTGTTGTTGCCAAAAACGTATGATTTATTAATTGATAGAGATCTCGTTTTATCTTTATCTTCAGAAAAATAAAAGACTTGAATTACTTGAATTGCTATGAGTTTTTGTAAAAATTAAGCGTAGAGTTCTTACCATATCTGAAGAGGTTGAAGATTTTACAAAAAATATTTTAGAAATGAATGCAATTCAGGAATCATATTCTGAAGATGCGTATCATGTTGCAGTTGCTATTATTAATAGGGTAGATTTTTTATTGAGTTGGAATTTCCGACACATTGTAAGAAAGAAAACTAAAGATATTATAAAAATGATCATAACTATTAACAATTTAAGGCAAGTTGAAATTATTACTCCTGCAGAATTAATTTAAAAAGTGTTATTAGGTATGTTAAATGACAAGGAAATTGAAAAAATTAAAAGAGAAGTTGAACTAGAATTTCCGAATGACCCCGCAATGTAACAAGTTCATATTGCGAGAAAAATTATAGCAAAAAAAGCGAAAAAGAAAGGTTTAACCTATCTTGAATATATAAAGCAGATTTCCTAAAATTTAGAACTTATCCATAATGATTAAATTTTCCGAAATAGTTTAGATGATTAAACAATAACCGTTTTACGAATTCATCGAATTCACTAAAAATTAATCCTCTAAATGCAATATATTGAATTTTCAAGGAGAAAAACAATCTTAAGAAGTCTTGCCTTCCATGATAATGAAGATATTTTTTCCTTAGATAATCCGGTTATTTCAAGTATATTTATATATATATTAATACTATGCAATATCTTGATACTATCCCAAGATTATCATGCTTAGCAATTTTTACTTATTTTGATTAAAATATAAATTTTAACTAATATTTGTACAGATCTTTACCATTGAGATCTGCCCATTAATATTTGAAACATGTAGTTTTGGTGACTCTTTTAAGGACGGTCTTCTTATAGATGGCTTCACTCCAGGGGCCCTCTTAAATAATGATTGATGGTATTGGGATTATTCAATATCATATAGTTTACTAGAAAGGACTAATTCACACAAATATGGTATATCTTCTTCTGGATTACCTGTCATATCGCTATGGATGGCTTCTTTCTTTTTTCTTGGATGAAAATGATGTGGTCTCGTTGAAACCTCCCAACGGTCGTCATAGTTGTCAAATCTACAACGATCTAATGAAGTCTTAGAAAAAATTATAGTGTAACTATATTCTCCATAGTTATTGTATCTAATATATATCTGGACATTATCTCTCAGTATTGCGTGAATTCTTGCTAATTTTGGTTCAAAATTGAGCGAAATCAAATGAATTGACAAGTATTGGGGGAGGAGCATTCTTGCTTTATCCAATTTCTGGAGACTTGACATCTTAGAGCCCATTTAAGTCATTTCTCATTCCAATCTTTCTTTAATGCTAGTAATTCTTCTCTTTGGTCTAAAAGGTGTCGTAAGGAGATTGCGTCATCTTCAGCTTCTTCAATGGTACCATCGCGTGCATCTTGAAGGAACTTAGAAGATTCTTCATATTTCCATTTATTCAAAATTTTATCAATCTCATCATATAAGAACCTTAATTTTAAATCGACTAATTCTTCTAATAATTCCTTTTCGATTGGAATGCTGGTCATTTTATCATCACCAATAGCTATAAGACATGATTAGTATTAAAATCTTTATTTTATTAAACTTATTTGTTTTCCAAAATGAATTGTATCTTGGATTTATTGGCTAAATTAATAAGGATTTATAAAGTAATTGTACTCTATTGAACAAAGGGTATTATTCTTAATAATTCCTCAAAACCGAATTATAGATAAATAATTGGAACCGTTTCACGATCATCGGTTATTTCACGAGAAATAAGTATTACTAAATCCCCTAAATAACATTTGGATTTTTTAATTCAAGAAAATTTAATTTATCGTTATTTGTATCGAGTTTAAAATTGCTAATAATTTCGTCTTTACATGTAAAATAGAGGATTTGCCAACCTAATTGAGATATTGTTCTTAATAATGCAGTTTGATTTTTTAATCTCATTGAATCTGATTTAATGAAAGGATCGTCCAAAATGAAGAAACCAGGATTTTCTTGTAATAATTTTTCTCCTAATGCTAATCTAATAGCAAAATTCAATTGATCTAATGCACCACCTGAAAGTTGATATATATCAATAATTTCGTTATATTTATTTTTCACTTTAATTTCTATAGGATCCATATTAAAAATAACCTCAATATATAACCCACCAGTTATTTGCTTAAAATAATCCATTATTTTACTTTTCTTACTTAATAATTTAGAAATTTTTTCTTTCTCCCTCATTTCGATTTGATCAAAAATCTTTCTGATTTCCATAATATTGATCCTTTGGCTCTCCTTTTCCTCCAAGAATTGTTTAATTTTTGCGTTAACTTTTTCCAAGTCACCTATCGATGAGCAAAGGATAGGATAATCTTCTATTTGGATTATAGCATTTACTTTTCTTTCAACATCTAATAGATTATCCTTTAAATTTTCATATTGTTTTTCCAGATTTACAAAACCACTATTAAACTCTTCCAAAGTTATTTTTTTTTCAGAATATACTTCTTCATCGTAAATTGTCCCTAATGCTTCATTTTTATACTTTTCAAATTTATTTATCTCAATTTCCCATTTAATTATATTATCATTCTCTATATCCTCACCCACTTTGAAGATACTTAATATTGATTTAAGTCCATTAATTTGGATTTCGGTTTCTCTCTTTAGTAATAGTTTCTCTTCATATTCATTAATGGTGTCAACTTTAGAAGTTCTCTTAAGAAGATTTATCGAATCTTTATTTTGTATTATTTTCCTCTCTGCAGCAGGTATATCTTCAATTAAAATTGCAGAAATACTATTATCTAATAATTCTTTCGCGCTTATTAGATGATCTAATTCTTCTTTTTTAAGCTCAAATCCATTTTCAAAATTTAATATGTTTTCAGATAGTTCTTGATAATCCTCCCCATCTAATCTAAACCCTTTAAGTTCTAAATTAATTCTTTCTACGAATCCTTCAGTGTAAGCTTTTTTCCTTAAGTATGGGAATTTAAAAAAAATTAAAGAGCCAAGAGTAATAATAACAAAGAATATCGCTAGGAAATATGAATATCCAACATTTGTACTTGCTCCTGTGAAATAGAAAATTCCAAATAGTAGTAGTGAACCAAACCAAAGTTTTCGAAAAAAATCATTAAATACACTTTCTTTTGCTAATTCTCCTTTCTTTACTTTATAATTTATCATTTCAGGTTTAATTTTCTCATCTATGAGATTTTTGGTTTTTTGTGGGAGTTTTAGTTCTATCTCTTTATATTTTATACTTTCAGTAGTTTCTCTCAGATTACTTTGATAATTATTTAGTTTTATTCTTAAATTATTGAGAGAATCCTCAAACACTTTTATATTGCTTTGGAATTCTCTCCAATCCCGCTCATCTTGCTCATTAAAGAAAGTTAATCTTTCTAGCTTATTAATAGCATTACTTAACTCAGTATATGCTTTTCTTCCCTTCTCGTACTTTTCTCGATTTCTTGCACTTTCAAGATTTTTAAGATCTAAATCAATTTTTTCAATTTTTCGTTTGATTTTAACAATTTCCTCTTCTAAGCTATCTAAATTATTTTCCTTAATTTTTATTTGCAAATTAGTTATGTCCTTCATACAAGATCGAGCATTTTTAATTCTATCATCTAATTTCTCAGGTTTTGTATTCTTATAATTGCCTTTTGATGTTAATTGCCCTATATTTAATAATTCTTGATTGATCTGATAGATATCTTTAATTCTTAAACCTAATAAACGATCAGTAATATTATCATAAAATTCCTTTTCATTATGAATTGAAAGATCGCTATCTCTTATTATGAAAACATTATAAAACTCTAATGGAGAGATTTTTAAAATTTCGGTTATCTTTTTATCTCTTTTTAATGTTTCCCTCTCACCATTATCTTTAATAATATCAATGTATCCTATTGGTTTTTCTTTAACTCGATTTATTCCATCATTACTTCTGCTTGGTAGATCTATCAACATTCTAATAAGAGCATCTATAACTAAAGTTTTGCCACTTTCATTTTTTCCATAGAATAGATTTAAACCATTTAACTTGACAACTCCAATATTAGGCAGAGGACCATAATCCTTAATTTCAAATTCAGTGATCTTCAAGAATTTAACCTCCTCATAGCGTTAATTACTAAATTACGCATTTGCTCTTTTTGGTCAGCATTATAATCTTCTCGGTTTAAATATTTTAAAAACTTTAAAAACAAATCATCTTCAAGAATTTCTTTAATATCTTCGATTTGATAGTCTAGTACATAATTCACTTAATTCGGTTTACTTTTAATCTTGAATTTCACCTCTGCTTGTTTTCTGCTAAATTTCCAATTTATTCCAATTTTTTCCCTATTTCGTTCATGTACCCAAGCTTGGACCTCTTCCCGTAATGTTTCCTCGTTAGGAAAACGACGACCATTCAAGCATT
>NJBI01000053.1 GCA_005222975.1 Promethearchaeota archaeon Loki_b31 | reverse complement strand
GCGCATTAACCCTAGATCATTATGATGCGGTTCTGTTACATATCCCGTCCCGGGACCATTACGCTGTACATCACAAAAAACAAACGGGATTTCTAGATTTGCTGCCATAGAGATAGTTTCGGTCATTAAAGAAAGACCAGGACCAGAAGTTGCTGTCATAGCCTTAGCACCGACTAAAGAAGCCCCGATTACAGAATTAATAGATGCTATTTCGTCCTCCATTTGCATACAAACACCTCCAATTTGTGGCAATCTAACAGAAAGGTGTTCAATAACTTCCGTACTTGGCGTGATAGGGTAACCTCCAAAGAATTTCAATCCAGCAGCTATAGCGCCTTCGGACATCGCTATATTTCCCATCATTAGATGTTTACCTTCTGGTAAGAATCTTTTACTATTTTCTATATCCATTTTTTTTTCACCTTGTTATACTTTGGCTTTATTAGCCACATTTTCATTTTCTGATTCTTGCAAAATGTATATACACCAATCTGGACATCCATATTCGCATCGCTTACACGCTGTACAATATTTTGCTTTCCCCTCTTTAACTCGTGGAATATATGCAATTCTCATATTTAACTCATCCCCCATCTCTAAAATACCCGTTGGGCACAAATAGACACAGACTTGACAACCGCCACACCTATTTTTATTGAGGAATAATGAAAAATTCTTCTCTTTGTTCTCTAACAATTTTGGAATTTTAGACCAACTCAGTTTTTATCTGATATTTTATTTAAATATTTTTATCGTTATAAATTTCAATTTAATTTATTTTAAGTCTTTCTACAATTATTCTTAAATAAAATAACATCAAATCTTAATTAAAACTAAAAAGTTAATTAAATTATGAGAAAGTTAATTTATTTAGGGTGTTTATCAAGCTCAAAATATAAAGAAACTTGCGAAAATGGAATAAAGATCATTAAATTCCTTGACGATGAATACGAAATCCTTGATGATGTCCCTTGTTGCGGCGCGTTATCTTATCACATTTCCAGCGACGAAGAATTAAAGAAACATGTAGAATTTGTGAATAATTGGTTTAAATCAAATGATGTTTCTAAAATTGTTACGATTTGCGCAGGTTGTTATAATTACTTAACTCGATATTATAAACAATATTTAGGCTCTGATTTCAACATCGAAGTTAAACACCTTTTACAATTTATGGCTATACCTGAGAATTTAAAGAAGTTGAATTTAAAGCATTCTGGAAAAAAATTAACTGTCAATTATCACGATGCTTGTCATCTACGAAACGCGATTCCACCAGTCATCGAAGAACCAAGAGAAATCATCAACTCAATTGAAAATATAGAATTATTTGAAATGGAAAATACTAAAATTAATAGCATTTGTTGTGGGGCTGGTGGAGGTGTCTATGCCATTTTTAAAGAAAATAGCGATTACAACGCTAAATCTATTTTCAATCAAATGAGGAAAGGAAAAGCTTTGTTAACAGCTTGTCCATTCTGTTATACCGCTTTATATAGAATACGAGAAGAAAATAATATTAGGAAACCCGTAATTAAATTTGAGGATTTTATAATCAAAGTAATGAACCAGGAGGACCCCTTAATATGAGTAAGAAAGGAAATGAGCTATATGAAGAAGTAAAAGAAAAAATAGAACAATTAAACGATAAAGACTCAGTTTACAGCAAGTTTAGAGATATTTGGAAGTTAGCAAGCTTAGGTAAGTATCGTTCCTTCGATTTACGATATTTTTACGAAGATACTAGTAGAGAATTTGTTGAAGAACACAAAGAACATCTTACCAAAATACGCGAAGATTTCGTTGAAAATATTGAGGAATATGTAAAAAAATGCATAGAGGTGATGCGTAAGACTAATAAATTTAAGGTTTATTACACCAAAACAAACGAAGAAGCCCAAAAAATCTTTATGGAAGAGTTAGGAGATAATAAAGTTTTATACAAATCAAAATCTTTGGAAGCAAAGGATATAGGAATAATTGATGTTTTAAAGAAAAATAATATAGAAATTAAAGAAACGGATTTAGGCGACGTTCTATGTCAACTATTTGATTATAAACATCCAAGTTTCACCTTAGCTCCTGGAGTTCAATTTACTGAAAAAGAAATCGTCGCAAAAATGAAGGAAAAATATGGAATAGATGTAGACGCGAAAGCAGAAGCAATAGTAGCTTATTACCGGAAGAATTATCGTCCCGAATTACTTAACGATGTTAAAGTTTCTCTTACATCGGCAAATGCAATTGCTGCTAACGATGGTTCCATTATTTTAGTTGAGAACGAGGGAAATATTAGTCTGTTAACTAGGGCGACTGAGAAACACATCGTTGTAGTAGGAATACAAAAAATCGTTCCAAATGTTTTTGATGCTCTAATTGTAGCTAAAATACATGAGAGAATAAATAGTGTAGATGGAGCTTATATTAGTTTTATATCCGCGGCATCAAATACTTCTGATATTCAAGGAAAACGCGTATTTGGGATGTATGGTGCGAAAGAAGTAGTTATAATATTTGTAGATGACTGGAGAATTAAAGCAGCAAAAGAAAATCTTTTTTTAAAAGATATTTTAAAATGTATCGCATGTAAAAGTTGTGATTATGTATGCACAGCTTCTCGAGCATTTGGTAATATATATGCATCAAAATACGGCATTGGAGCAATAAATATTGTTCGAGATTATATTCATAATGGAATCGAAGCTGCTGTTAAAGATGGTTTATTTTTATGTACAGGTTGCGAAAATTGTACGAATTGGTGTCCTGTGGGAGTTGATTTAGCAGAAATCATGAAAACACTTAAAAAAGAAGCTACTGAAAAAGAGCTTTGTCCTCCTTCGTTAAAAGAATATAAAGATAAAATATTCAGAGATAAGAACCCATTCATTTAATTTTAGAATAAGATTATTTTTGTTTGGGTGCAAAATTCAGTGATTCAATATCAACATTTAAAGTAATATAAAATTGGTTTGATTTAATAATCCTATATCGCAATATAACAAATAGCTAATTAAAATAATAAAATAATAAACTAACTATTATTGAAGTAAGTATCCAAATAGTAAATAGCACGGAAAACATCCCAAATTTCTCTTTCTTTCCAAATTTATCCACCGATATGCTCTCAGATTCTTTTTTTTTATTTAAAACACCAGTTGATATTAATATACTAAAAGTCGCACCTGAAGCAAACATTCCAAGAATAGATGAAAAATTAATAATATTTAACAAGTAAAGTTCTAATGCTAAAAAAACTACGAGTGGCAAGAATATTATTTGAAACAAAAATATTATTGATTTTAAATTTTCTATCAATAGCTGAAGTTTATTGAAACTACGAACATCCTCTTTTTCCTTGACTCTAAGTATAAGTTGCAAACAAATTTCACCGATTTCATTTAATATATATTTTCCATTAACATCTTTTTTAATCAGTAAATCGTCCATTTCTCTTAAATGATAGTTTAAAATACTACTTTCCGGAATATTAAGATTTTTCAAAATCTGTGAGTAAGCTTGTGGACTTTTAGATAATTGTTTAAGAATCCCTCTCCGCAATGGATGTTTTAACAAGTTAAAAATTAGTGAAAGTTCTTTTTCTGAGAGATATTTATTTATTATTATCAAAATCACCAAATAATCAGAAAAAAGATATTGTTATAAACTTTTTTGGAAAATTTTCTTTACAAAAAAAACTTACTTATTTTCGACTTGAAAATCGTAGCTCATAAAAATCTAAATGCATTTTATGTTAAGTTTAAAAAGGATTATTAGTTCTGTGCAAAACCTATAGCTGATACATTGTTGAAAGGATTGTATTTGCTCTCAAAATTGCCAAATCTTCAAAACCTAGAATTTCAGCGTAAGTTTTTTCCCCATTGCAGGTTGATTTTAGTTTAGTCCATAGTACTTTAGCGATATCCTCAATTTTTTTATTTTCCGTAAAAATCTTACTTGCATCAATATCGATATTACCTGCCATCCATTCACAACTTCGCTTATTCCCACAAACTTTGATTACAGGGGCAACTGGATTCCCACATGGACTTCCTCGACCTGTTGTCATGATAATTACCTGTGCTCCCGCAGCAGCAAGCCCCGTCATTGATTCTATATCTAATCCTGGTTCAATCATCAACCACAAACCCCTTCCTTTTGGTTGCTCTGAATATTCTAATAATCCTTGGATAGGTGCATTTCCTGCTTTGGCGATGGTGCCTAATGATTTTTCCTCGATTGTAGTCAGTCCACCTTTTATATTTCCCGGTGTTGGTTGAATTCCTCGGAAATCTATTCCGAGTCTTTTAGTTCCTTCTAGAAATCGATTTAAAGTGGAATGGATTTTTTCAGCTACGTTTTTATTTACTGCCCTTTCAATTAGTAAATGTTCTGTACCTATCCATTCTGTAAATTCAGGAAGAATAGATGTGCCTCCTAATTTTACGACTTTATCAGAGACAATTCCCAAAGAGGGATTTGCAGATATTCCAGATATTGAGTCAGAACTCCCACATTCTAAACCTAATACGAGGTGAGAGAAGTCGAATAGTTCACGTTTTAATTCTTTTGCAGCTTCTGACATTTTTTTTCCAATTTTAATGCCTTTTTCAATTGCTGCGGTTGTTCCTCCTTGAATGTCTTGGACATCAAAAAATTCCACTGGTTTTTTTGATTGTTTAATTTTTCTTGCCAATAATTTACTGGTGATATTCTCACAACCTAAACCAACTACAATAACCCCATAAATATTTGGGTTTATTCCTAAACCAGATAAAGTTCGAACTGTATAATTAAAATCTGGACCAAATTGACCGCAACCTAGCGGGTGCGTTATAGCAACCGCATTTTCAATTTGGTTCGCAATTTGTCTTGTGACGCGATTAACGCATACTACTGAAGATATAACAGCTACTTTATTACGAATGCCTACCCTTCCTTTAGGTCTTTGGTATCCAAAGAATTCTTCGGTTATTTTTTAGCCACCTCCAAATAGTAACTTTTTAGATTGTGTGTGTGAATCCAATCACCCGTTTTTATATCTTGAGTAGTTATACCAATAATTTGACCGTATTTTTTTATTAATTCTCCTTTATTAATATCTTTCAGTGAGAATTTATGCCCCATTGGAATATTTTGATTTATTCTTATGAAAATTTCGTTTGATTTTAATTCAGTGTCTTTGGAAATATCTATTAAAGCCGTAGCGCAATTATCATCCAAATGCATAATAATGAATTTATGTTCTAGATCAGACATCTTAGATTAATAATTTTCAAATTCTGTTTTATAATGTTTTTAAACTTTCTTAACATTTATTGTATTTAATAATTGTTTATGAATTTATTAAAATTTTTAAAAAGAGTTAATAAGAATGCCAAATGGTTATATGGGAAAAATATTATGGGTAAATCTTACTGATGGGACTTTTAAGGAAGAAGATTTACCAGAAGAGTTATATCGACAATATATAGGAGGATATGGTATAGCAATCAAACTCATTTATGAAAATGTACCTCTAAAAACAGATGCTCTCAGTCCAGAATCCGTATTTGGATTTTTTCCTGGGCTATTAACCGGAACAGTAGCGCCTTTAACAGGACGTTTCATGGTTGCGGGTAAATCACCGCTAACAAAAACTTGGGGCGACTCAAATTGTGGAGGCTATTTTGGTCCAGAAATTAAGAAATGTGGGTATGATGCAATTTTAATTAAAGGCATGGCTAACAGTCCAAAATACATAACAATTTTGGAAGATGATAAGCAAATTTTAGATGCTTCAGATTTATGGGGTTTAGATGTTGTGCAAACAGAAGATAAACTAAAAGAAAAGCATGGAAGCGTTCAAATTGCTAGTATTGGTCAGGCAGGAGAAAATTTAAGTTTAATATCTGGAATTGTTAATGATAAAGCTAGGGTTGCAGGGAGATCTGGATTTGGAGCTGTTATGGGTTCCAAAAAACTTAAAGCAATTGTTCTTAAGGGAGGAAAAAAAATTACTGTCTTCGATAAAGATGCTCTTATTCAACATACAAAAGATTATAATGATGGAATTAATACTTCTACTGCAGCTGGAATTTTAGGGTATAAAACGTTAGGAACTACAATGGGAAATGAAATTTTATTTAAAATAGGAGATACTCCTTGCAAAAATTGGGGGGGTACTAAAGAAGATTTTCCAGATGATAAATTGACTAAAATTTCTGGTAATGAAATAGATAAATATAAAGAAAAACCCTACGGATGCTTCTCATGCCCAGTGCGGTGTGGTGCGATTATGAAAGTTCCAGAAGTGGGTTTAGAAGAGACTCACCGTCCTGAATATGAAACTTGTTCCAGTTTTGGACACTTATTGCTTAACGACGATCTAATGTCAATTTTTAAAGCTAACGACATATGTAATCGAGCTGGAATAGATACTATTTCTGCTGGGGCGACTATTGCATTTGCAATCGAATGTTACGAAAATAATTTAATTTCTAAGGATGATACTGACGGACTTGAATTGACTTGGGGAAATTCAGAATCTATAATTACGCTACTAAAAAAAATGATAAATCGGGAAGGAATTGGGGATTTACTGGCAGATGGTTCTAAAATAGCAGCAGAAAAATTAGGGAGAGGATCGGAATACGCTATGCACTCCTTAGGCCAAGAATTAGGTATGCATTCACCAAAATATTATAAAAACATGGGAACTACTTTCGCTTACGATCCAACGCCAGGTAGACATACTACAGCAAGTTTGGATTTTTTTGTAATGGGACCGATAGTTAAACCAAATGGATTATTCGAAGGATTAACATTACCAAGAAAATTTAAGCGTCCTGGCGATGATAGAAGTGAAGCTGAAAAGCTTTTTACTGCGATAATGCAATATACTAATAGTCTTGGACTATGTGAATTTGCATATGTTTTTCAGAAATATCCTCTATTTGAATTAGTTAAAGCAGTTGTTGGATGGGACTTAGACATCGCCGAAGCGATTAAAACAGGTCAAAGAATTCAAACTTTGAGACAAGCATTCACACTACGAGAAGGTATAGATATCATTAAGAATAAATTACCTGAAAGAACAGTAACTGTAGATTATTTAGAGGATTACAAAGGATATTGTGAAAAAATGGGTTGGAATCCTGAAACTGGTTATCCTCTCAAAGACACATTAACAGATCTCAATTTAGATTTTGTCATTAAGGATTTATTTTAAGTCAATTTCAATTTTTTTTCTTTTTCTTTTAAAAAAAAATGATATTTTAAGAAAACCTTTTGCCATAACCTCTATAGGTTTTATAAGTGTCTATTATTTCACTATTCTTATAAATATAAACTTGATTAAAATGCTCTAAAGGCTCCCCTGCTTTACCAAATCTACAAAATATCGGGTCTCCAAGATCTAAATCTAATTGCTTAGGATTGAAAGTAAAGGGCGTTTGCACTTCTCCGAATTCTTCGTCTTTAGATGTTAAAATATTCTTTGGGATAACAGGAATGGGCAATGCTCTTACGCTCCCAGAACTTACATAACCTCCTGAAAAAGCAGTTGCAATATTTTCTTTTGTTTTTCTAACAATTTGAATAACGAAAAAAAGAGATGGTAAAAACTCGTTCAAAGAATTAATTGTATCGAAGATATGCGATTTAAAAAGCAAAGACCCTATACCAATTTCTGTTATAGAGGTTTCAGCAGCAGTTTCTTGAAAACACCCCGATCCTCCACCGTTAACAACTTCAGGTTGAAACCCGGCGTTATCAAGGGCGTCTACAAAGTTTTGGCGCCAAATATTTACGTGTTTCCTAGATCTTTTTTTTGCAAATCTAAACAATGCTTTATCATCGCCTATACTAGCATTTTGAGCTTCGTAGCCCATAATTCCTCTAAAATGCAAATTATTTGCTTTACTTATTATTTGTGCCAGTTTCACTGCTGCTTCGGGTTCCCTTATTGGGCTTCTATAAACGCCAACATTTCTTCCAAATAATTTGTCTGCAACATCTATTTCAATCAATGTATCAAATTCAACGTTATTTTTAACTGCAAATTCTTCTAACAAATTTATCTGTTTTATATCGTCAACCATAACTGTAATGCTTACACCGTCTATGCTAGCTGCTTTGCATAATTCATCAACATCCACCTTAGACATCGTGGGATAACCCAACAAAATATCTTTAGTTTTATAATTTTCAGCGTAAAACAAAGCTTCAGCTGAATTATAAGTAAATATCCCGTTAACAAAGTCTTCTTTTTCAACTTTATTTACCAATTCAGGAACTCTAACTGATTTAGTGCATAACCTTAAACTTTTTTTCACTCTCGTTAAATAATTCCCAACCCTTTCTAAATTCTGATTGAAAGCATCGAGATCGCAGATTACCATAGGAAGTTTTTTATCTTTAACTAAATCTTTTAATTCCTCATAACTAGTGGATAAAATCAATATATTTTCAACCTGTCAAATTTAATAATTAATTGATAATACATGAAAATTACTTTTTAGACTTTGTTAATAAGGAATTGGCTGTGATAAAACCCAAAATTTGAAATAATATTTAAGAGAAAAAAAAAGATAATTAATTTATTCACAGTGCTACTATCGCACTTATTTCTATTAACATACTAGCAAGAGGTAAATTTGATACTTCCACTGTTGCCCTCGCAGGATAAAATTCAGAAACTCCGTTGTCATTAAAAAATTTTTTATAAACGCTGTTCATTTCGCTAAATTCTTTAATATTTTTTAAAAATACGGTTGTATTGACAATGTTCGAAATTTTACCTCCAGTAGCTTCTACGATTTTTTTTATATTGGTTAACACAGCTAAAGTCTGTTCTTTAATATCAGTTGCAGGCTGAGCCGATCCTTGACCAGAAACAAATAGTAAATTACCTGCTTTTATTCCCGGGCTATAAGGTCCCGCAACGGGAGTTCCAGGATTAATAATTTCAATACTTGACATAATTAATTTTAAGCTCAATTATTTTAATAGATTTTCTTCTCAAAATCTCTTAATCAGAGAAATCAAAAATAGATTGTTTTAGTCGAATAAAATCGAAAAAAATATTTGTAAATGATCGTTTTTTTAAATAACTCTAGCGTTAATTTAATTGAATAATATTATGTCTAAGAAATTTTCAACAAAGCCACTAAGAGGAATGAAAGATTATTATCCGCCCGATTTACGTGAAATAAACTGGATAATTAATACAATTCGAGATGTTGCGGAACTGTATAGTTATGAAGAATTTGAAAGTCCAAGATTAGAATCAATTGAGATTTTTGCTGCTAAATCTTCAGACGAGTTAGTAAATGAACAATCCTTCATTGTTGAGAAGAAAAAAGGAGAAAAGTTAATACTAATTCCAGAACTTACTCCATCGTTAGCACGAATGATCACGGCAAAAAGTCAAGAACTTAAAAAACCCATAAGGTGGTTTTCAGTACCTACATGTTATAGGTACGAACGCCCACAAAAAGGCCGTAGAAGGGAATTCAAGCAAATTAACATGGACATCTTGGGAGAAAATGGTCTCTATGCAGAACTCGAAATATTCAATGTAGTAGTTGATATCTTTTTAGAATTTGGAGCCACATCAGACCAATTTCAAGTCTTTTATAATAATCGACGATTTATCGATTCTGTGTGTGAACTGATACTAAACGTACCTAAAGACAAGTTACAACTTGTTTATAAGGTTTTAGATAAATCTGATAAAATGGAGGAATCAGAATATGAGAAATTTGTTCTTGATTCTTTCCAAGACGAAATAATCGTCCAAGGCATTTTTAAACTAAAAGAGTCTACATCTTTAGAGGATTTATTAAATAAGTTCGAGGACATCCCCGAAGAGTTTTATAATTCTCGCGGTTATGTTGAATTAGTAAATTTTAATTTATTACTTTCAGAAGCAAACATCACAGAATATTGTACATTTTCTTCAAGCGTTGTTAGAGGTCTGGATTATTATACTGGTATTGTATTCGAAGTATTTGATACTGGAAAAGATAACATCAGAAGCATTTTTGGAGGAGGGCGCTACGACGACTTGTTATCCCTATTTTCAGACGAAAAAATATCAGGAATAGGGTTTGGAATGGGCGTGTTAATGTTTTCATTATTCTTAAAAACATATAATTTAATTCCTGAAGAAATTAAAGAAAAAGATTATACTGATACTATTTATATTGCCTCTATTAACGATAATGTGTCTAATTATGCGTTAAAATTAGCAAAAATGGTTAGAGATGAGGATTTTCCGTGCATAATAGATTACAGGTTTAAAAATTTAAAAAACCAACTAAAAAAAGCTAATGAGCTCGGTGTTTTAATCGTATTGATAATAGGACCAAAAGAATCTGAGAATGATAAAGTTTCTATTAAAAATATGGCAACAGAAGAACAAAAAATAATTGATATCAAAGAATTAATTGACGAAATCTATAATGTTATTGATGAATACGGAAGTTAAGAGAAATAATTAATACATTAGTGTATAAATTTGAAATGATTTAAAGAAAAGTATTATTAATTTGAATAATTTTGGAGTTGTATCAAATTTTATATTTATATTATTATCAATACTTGGAAAGATTTAATTATTTATGTTTTTGGAGAATGGGTTGAATTTAAAATAAAAAAGTGGAGAGAATTAATTAATCACACATTCAAATGTGAATAAAAATAAGATTAAATAAATGATATATATATTAATAAGCTAAATATTCTATAAAGATAATCAGAAATTTTAATATTATTTAAGTTCTATTAAAATCCTAATTATTCAATTGGTTAATTATGAATTTATTAGAAAAAATTAATAAATTAATTAGAATTCCTTTAGGTTCTGAGGATGATATTAGAGTAAAATTAGTGATTCCATTCTTTAAACTTCTGGGATATAATGATGATAATTTTGAATTAAGTTTTCCATTAAAAGGTTATTCTCCCCATAAAAGAGGTAGAAAACCTGAAGCGGATGTTGTTTTTTTTGGAGATAGAGATCATTGTGAAAAAACAAGTTTAATTGTCATAGAAACTAAGAAAATAGATAATGAATTTGTTGAACAACAAGCGAGATTCTATTCGACTAATTTATGGGTTCCATTTTATATAACCTGGGAAAAGTATGATTTCAAAATATATCAAATAAGAAATTTTGCTGGAATCTCTCATCTTGGTAGTTATTCATTAAAAAATCTTTCAATTAGAGAGTTACATAAATTAAACGCAACTATTTCATTAGAGGCTATAAAGAAATTTTGTGAGGAAAATGAAATAAAGAGGTTTAGTCTTAACGAAGCTACAATTTTAGAATATTTAAATGAATATAAAAGAAAATATTATGATTTTCTAAATAAAATTTCACTCTTAAGCTTTAATAGAGAACTAAAAATAAGCGATCTCTATGTTCAACTATATCTTAAAGAATATAGGAAAATTAGTGAAAGTGAAATTGAAAAAGATTTTTCTCTTGAAAAACATCCAGAAGAGTATGAGAGATATGATATACTTTTTCTATTAAAAGAAATATTTGAAAGTGAGAATCACATACTTATAATAGGATATCCTGGAACTGGAAAATCAACAGAATTAAAAAGATTGTGTTTAGATATTTGTAAGAATGAGGATTTATTTTTACCTATATTTATTCCAATTAGAAGAATAATTGCTCAAGACCTTAAAATTAAAGATTTTCTTTACCAAGAACTAAAAGTAATTGAAGACTCAAGCAAAATCAATCTGATTTTTGATTTTTTTCTATATTCTGGTAGATTAGTTATTTTTGTTGATGGATTAGATGAATTAGATATAGAAAATCCAGAGATGGCTAGGAAAAAATTAAAACAAATTGATTCAGAATTACAGGAAATTATTCGTTTTAATCCTGAAAATAAAGTTATTTGTAGTGTTCGAAGAGAATCTCTAATTTCAGTTTTTACAGAAATTACTGTAATTTTTAAGAATTATGAAATTTTGCCCTTAACTGGAAGAATGATTAACTCTTTCATTCGGAAGTGGTTTTCCAAGGAATTTGAGGTTGGAAATAAATTAATTAATCAAGTAAGAGAATCAAATCTTAGGGATCTCTCGAAAAATCCATTGCTTCTATCGCTTATATGTATAAATTTTGATCGTACTATGAATTTACCTCAAAAAATATCAGAATTATATAAAAGAGCTGTAAACATATTATTAGAGGAATGGGATGCTACCAGAAGAATAAGTCGCTATTCAGAAGTAGAAAACCTAACACCTGATAAAATTAAAGATATATTAAATGAAATCTCTCTATTATATCATCGAAAAGGTATTGCTTGTTTTGAACAAGATAGATTGATTAAAAATATTGCCAAAAAATTACCTATTGTTGGAATTAATAGTGTTAAAGCGAAAGCAACATTTGATTTTATAAGGATCCAAACAGGATTATTATGTTCTTGGACACTAGAGAATTACTATGCTTTTCCTCATATATCGTTTCAAGAGTTTTTTGTTGCAAGCGCATTAAGAGATCGAGAAAATGGTTATGAAGAAATTATAAATCACATTGAAAATCCTTTTTGGAGGCAAGTCTTATATTTTTATGCAGAATTGGGAGATGCAACTAATTTATTAATGGAAATATTAGAATTAAAAGATAATATTCTTTATGATAAACTTTTCATTATAGCAGAATGCATCTCTCGAGGTTTGAAATTTATAAAAGACCTTGGATTAAGAGAGAAGATAATTTCTAAATTAAAAACTATAGCAAATAAAGAAGAACCATCATATAATTATTTAAAGAAGAAGGCTATTAATTATTTAGCAAAAATAAAGTTAGATTCCGCAAAAAATGCTTTAGCAGAATTATTGTATAAGGATAAGAAATTAAATTTAGATTCTTATGTTATTAAATTTATTTTTAATATTATAAGTGTTAAAGAGTCTATTGTAATTCTTGAAAACCATTACCTAAATGACAAAGACTTTAATGTATATAGTCTAAATGTATTAAATTATATACAAATTGAAGATGCTATAACAATATTGGAGAAATTGCTCGAACTCTCCTTAAAAGAGCCCTTTTTAAAAAAATTTAAAGAATCTACCTATAGATTAAGATATATTGCTAATAAACTCATTGAGATTGGACAAGACAAGGTTTTGGATAAAATTATTAAAATTTTAAAAGATTCTCAAATTCCTGATTTTATTAGATCGAGAATTGCTTTAAGTATGGGATTTCTTCAAACAGAAAATAGAATTTCGTTAATAGAGAAATTATTGAGGGATAATGAAATACCTTCTGAAGTTAAATATGAAATAGCACCATTATGTGGTCCACTTAATGAAAAAGCAAAAAAATATTTAATTTCATTAATAACTAATGAAGATGAAGATCCTATAAATACTCGTAGATTTGCTGCAAGGAATCTATCTGACCATTTTCATTTGAATAACGAGGATTTAATTTCTTTAAAAGAAATATTAATTGATCCTAATCCAAAGCTCCATTATGGGACAATAGTCTTTCTCGCAAGAAAACTTTACAAAACTGAATCAGAATTGTCTCGTACCTTAATGCTTAATACTTTAGAAGTCTGGAAAAGTCGAAAGTCAGAAAAGAAATATAAGAGAATTGAATTACTTATAAAAAATTTAGAATATTTAGTTCTTGTTCAAAATCCAGATCATACACATAAAGAGATCTATGATTATGTAGAAAAAAATTTATTAAGAGATAATTATAATATAAGTAGCTGTCCTCATGCGAATGTTTCATTTGTCAATATAGACTTTAAAAGATTTTTAGACTCTTTTCCAAAAATCCTGTCAGATGAAGATTTAAATCTAATAAAACCATTTATGTATAGACAGGCTTTACCAACTTTATCACAGTTTATATTGAATGAAAAATACGATAACAAAATACGGGAAAAACTATTGCAAATTTTAATCAATTCCGCTTATAAAGCGAATAAAAATTTAGCTGAAAAATGTTGGAGTGAATTATCTAATGTTTGGAAGCAATTAGAAATTAATAATCCCCTTAAAAATAAGTTTTATCTTATTAAATAAAAAAAAATCTTTTATATTTTTGGAATATAATAAATTTTAAAATAAGAAAGTTAATTAATGAATCCATTGCCAATAATTACCAATTGTATTGCCAATATTATTTAAAAAAATCAAAAGGTTCCCAAATTAAGATATGCATTTTATTGAACGATTAATTCAGTCTATAAAGGATAAGAAAAGCGTAGTTTGTATGGGACTTGATCCCCGGATGGATAAGCAAGGCGAAATTCCTAAGTATTTAATAGATGAGTTAAAAGATCCGAGTAAAATAATTCTAGAATTTAACAAAAATCTTATTGATCATACATCTGATTTAATCCCCGTTGTAAAACCGCAGATCGCATTTTACGAGAAATATGAGGCGTTAACAGCGTTGAAAGAAACGATAAAATACGCCCATAAAAAAGATTTACTTGTCATTTTAGATTCAAAGCGTAACGATATTGGTTCAACTTCGGAAGCGTACGCGTATTCCACGTTTAAAGTTTATAATGCTGACGCTTGTACAATAATCGCATACCTTGGATTTGATGGGATTAAACCTTATTTAAGTTATAAAGAGAAAGGTCTATTTATCCTAGTAAAAACTTCAAACCCTAGTAGTAAAGATTTTCAAGATATCTTTAGCGCTAGGATCCTTAATGTTCCCGACTCTGATGTTGAAGTTATCGTAGATCATATAACACTGGAAAGAAATTATATCCACATGGCAAAACTAGTTTCTAAGTGGGGGCAAAACCTTGAACAAATTTCTAATTTTCATAATTTGGGAGTAGTAGTAGGAGCAACTTACCCACAAGAATTAAAAACAATAAGGAAAATAGTCAAAAATTCCTATATATTAATGCCTGGTTTTGGAGCTCAAGGTGCTGCAGCAAGAGATATAAAAAGTGGCTTTAATGAAAACGGGTTAGGGGGGATAGTTAACTCGTCAAGGGGAATAACATATGCTTATTTTAAAAATGAAAAATACCCCGCAGACAGATTTGGTGAAGCTGCGAGAGACGAAATCATTGACATGAACAAAAAAATTAACAAAGAAGTTAATTTGTGAAAGTAAATTATTAAAATCTTGTGGACATTGAGAGAACGAATCCCATATTAACCATAATAAAGACGATTGGAAGGATTATTATCAATACTACGACTAACGAACGTTTAAGGCCAACTTGATGTATGACATTAATTACGTTTAAGTCAATAAAAGTACAAAGTATTATTATTGGGATGATTACTCCGGGGGCTCCATCGAACTCCCCTGAGAATCCTAACAAAAACAAGGGAGAACTAATAAGAAAAATTACTCCAAATTGAATTAGAAAACTTACCGCCACCCATTTCATTCTTGTTCTTTCTCGAGCTTTAGTTATTGCTAACCCGAACTTTAATAACAAGATATCTCCACCCGCAAAAGCAGCCATAAGGCTTAGAAGCAAAATCACCTCATCTAGAAACCCTCCCATTTGTAATAAATTTAATAACATCTCTATCTCAATAACCGTAGAAGTTCTATTTAAATTTGATTTAATCGAACTTTTTTTATTCAATTACTTAAAAAACACATAAAAGATTTTTGATTTAAAGTTAATTTTTTTAATCAGTTATTTTAAATTAGAATAAAATATTTAGATTCATAATAATAATTATTACAAATTATTGGAGGAAACTAACAAAAAGGAACAAAAGGAATGATATGCAATGGTAGAAACTATAGAAACTAAAATTACAAATGATGAACCAAGAATCTTCGTGGCAGTATGCCAATGAGGTATTAATATTGCCGAAATAATCGATACAAAAGCTCTATCAGAATTTTCAAAAACGCTTCCAAATGTAGTTGAAGCTTTAGATTACTTAGCAATGTGCACACAACCCGGAGCCGAATTCATTAAAGAAAAAATGATCGAGAGCAACGCTAATAGGTTAGTTATGGTATCTTGCACCCCAAAAACTCACGAACCTGTTTTTAAAAGCGTACTAGAATCTATGGGTTTGGACCCTTCTTACTTGGAATTCGTTAACATACGAGAACACGCGAGTTTTGTCCACAGACAAGATAAACCAGGGGCACAAAGAACCGCTGAGGATGTTATTCGGTCTGGTGTTGCTAGGGCTAGGGTTTTAGAAAAAATATTAGTCAAAGAGGTAGATATCACTAAGAAAGCCTTAATTATTGGTGGTGGCGTAGCAGGATTATCAGCAGGAATAGATTTGGCTGAAGAAGGTTTTGAAGTCCATTTGGTTGAGAAAAATCCGACAACTGGAGGAAAAATGGCTATGTTAGACCGAACATTTCCCACTGACGATTGCAGTATATGAATCCTTGGTCCTGTTATGCTCGAAGCAGCAAGAACTCCAGGGTTAAATGTATATACTTATAGTGAAGTGGAAGATGTTTCTGGATTTGTTGGAAACTTCAATGTTAAAATCCGTAAAAGGGCAAGGTATGTTAATAACGACTGCAATGGCTGCGGTGCTTGCTTTGATGTGTGTCCCGCTTACGGATACGACGAATTTAACGAAGGAATGAACCCGAGAAAAGCAATTTACGTTTCCTTTGCTCAAGCCGTACCCTCGATAGCCCAAATTGATATGACGAGATGCATTAAATGTGAATTGTGCAAAGGTGTTTGTGAAGTTAAAGCAATTGATTTTGATCAAGAAGATGAAATTGTAGATGTTGAAGTTGGCTCAATAATAGTAGCTACAGGATGGGACGAGTACGAACCAGAAACGGGTTATTTAGGTTACAATGTTTATCCAAATGTAATAACCCAAATGAAGTTAGAAAGGATGCTTGCACCTAACGGACCAACTGTTGGACATCTAGTTCGCCCTTCTGACGGAAAAAAACCTGAAAAAGTACTATTTATTCAATGTGTCGGGTCGAGAGATTTAAACATGAATACTTATTGCAGTGCCGGAGTATGTTGTATGATTTCAATTAAAAATACTAAACTTATAAAACAACACTATCCTGAAATGGAAATCTCTGTTGCCTACATAGATATTCGAGCCTCTGGAAAAGATTATGAAGAGTATTACACCGCATCACGAAAAGAAGGTATTAGATACATTAGAACTAATGTCTCAAAAATTCAAGAAGACCCAGAAACTCAAAATCTTAAAATAATTATCCAAAACACACTTAGTAGCACAAGATTAAAAGAAGTTGAGTACGATATGGTGGTTCTATCGTGTGCTATGGTGCCCGCAAAGGGAGTAGAAAAAATTAGAAGAATCTTAAAGCTTGAAACGAGCCAAGATGGATTCTTCAAGGAATTTCACTCTCGATTAAATCCAATTGACACAAAAATTCCGGGTATCGTACTTGCAGGAGCTTCTCAAAGCCCTAAATCTATAGCTGAATCAATAGCTCAAGGGAGAGCAGCAGCATCTTCTTTAGCACGATTGATGTGGAAGGATAAATATAGGATTTTATTAATTCGAGCTACTGTAGACAAAGATAGATGTGCGAAGTGTGGACTGTGTGAATTAAATTGTCCTTACGATGCGATTAAGACTTTAGCTGACGGAGCAGAAGTAAACGAGATATTATGCCGTGGATGCGGTTCATGCTTAGCCAATTGTCCTTCTGAGGCGATTACGCTAAGATACTACCGTGAACCTCAATATGAAAAACAAATCGATGCTATTTTAGAAGAGATATAGAGAGGTGTAAGAAGTGGCGACAAACGATAAAGACCAAATAAAGATTTTAGCATTTATGTGCTGGAAATGAGGTTATGGTGCTGGAGATATGGCTGGTACGATACGCGCTCAATACCCTTCTACGATTAGACCTATAAGAATCAACTGTACTGGACGCGTAACGCCTTCACTTATGATGCGCGCGATTGGGAAGGGTGCCGACGGAGTAATTGTTGCTGGATGATACGAAGGAGAATGCGATTATGAAACGGGTAATTTAGTAGCTGCAAAAAATGTGAAGTATGCGAGAGAAATTTTAAAAACTACGGGTGTTTCCCCTGATAGAATCCAAATGTTTCATTGTAGCGCAGCTGAAGGTCAAAAATTTCAAGAAGAAGTCACCAGAATCTCAGAAATAATCGAAAATTTAGGCAGCAATCCAATTAAAGAATCTCTGCGTTCCGAAAAGAACAAAAAAGATTCAAAAGAAAAACAAAAGAAAAATTAAACCGAAGGAATGACTCTTGCGAGAAAATATTAGTCGCAAGATGACGAACCATTAGCTATGGTTTCGGAAATTATTATTCCTATAATAATTTTTTATTATTTATTCCAAATAAATAATTTGTAATATTTACATGGGTGACACCAGGTGGTGTTAGCGGAACAATTATTATGGTGACCTTTATCCTTATCCTAATGGCTTTTTAATCCACAATTATAAATCTTTTTTTTAATTTTTTTAATTTTTTATTATTTGTAAGATAATAATAGATAATTCAGACTATTCACTTAATTTTTAATTTCACAATGAATTTATAATAATAATAGTGATTTTTAAATGGGATTTTAAAATGTGATTTTTAATGGGAAAGGACCAAAGATTAGTTGCCGAAAATCAATTTTTAAGAGCTGAGCAACTGTTTAAAGCTAGACAATTTAAAAAAGCTGGTAATAAGTACCATGTAGCGGGAAATTCGTATCTTAAGTTAAATGAATTTGAAAAAGCAAAAGTCTGTTTCATTAATGGTGCAAAAGCGTTTATAATATTAGAGAAATTTAACACTAGTATAGAGTTATTAAGACAATCTGGAGAGGCTTGTCTACATAATAGTAAGTTTGTAGAAGCTAACCAAATTTATAAAGAGGTCATTAACTATATTCCTAAATTGAAAAATAAAAGCGATAGGAATTCAAATTTCGTAATATTTTCGGTATTATCGAATTTATGCTCGTTTGTTAAAGGTTCTCCTGATGAGGGTTTAGATTTTATAAAAAGAACTAAAAAAAGAGTTGATAAAGAATATTTTAAAGAACATTCTCTAATAAAGCTCGTTTCTGAACTAACAATAGCGCTAAGAGATGACGATCCAAAATATCTCGATAAAATTAAAAATAATGTTGGGCGTTATAAATTTAGAGATGCTGAATTAAAATTGTTAAAGAACGTATTACTATTAACAAAATTTAAGCTTTTAATAAACACCACATTTAAATTAGATAAAGGAACATACACGACTAAAGAAATTATAAATTTGAATTTGGGTTTTGATACTTCAAACCTCTTACAAATTTTAAAAGACTCTTTTTTATATTATGAATTAGAAGAATTCAATATAACAAAAATATTGATAAATCTCTCAGATAATTTGTCTATTAGTAAAAAACCAAAAGCTCCCTTCCGAATTGAAGTTGGAAAACAATCGCACTTAGAGTTCACCTTTAAACCACATTTTCAAGTCGATAATCCAAGAATAGGTCCTATGTTTTTAACGTGTGAGTTAAATAATAATTTGATATTTATTTATGAAACTCAATCGATAAAACCACATCTAATTTCTCCTCCTACCACATTAAACACATCGATTAAGAACTTAAGACCTCCTCTTATTGGTCAAACATTTCCCTTAGAAATTGTGGTTGAGAATAAAGGCGTAGGAGAAGCGTTAGATATAAAAATTGATGTCGAATTTCCTGAAGATTTGAAAGTTATGAGGGGTACCACGAAAAAACAGATCTTTTCGTTGAAGACGAATGAAGATTTAAAATGGGAAATTAGTCTAAAACCCATTGAAGCAGGAGACTACATAATTAAAATAAATATAAAATTTATGGACTCTGATCAAAACAAAATAGAAGAAACAAAAGATTTTCCATTCTCTATAAAATTATAAAGCTTTTCTTTTAATTATATTTGAATTGGTTCTTTTGAGACAGAAGTAACTTGCTCGCATTCATTTTTACCAATTATTATATCGTCTTCTAATCTTATTCCCCACTTACCTAACCAGTATAAACCTGGTTCGTTAGTGTATACCATATTTTCTTTAAGTTTATATTTGTCAAGCATTTTCCAACTTATTCTTCCTCCAATGTCATGCGCTTCAAAACCTAACGCATGCCCTAATCCATGGATAAATAGTTTTTCATGATCGTAGCCCTCTTCTGATAAATATTCGCGACATTTTTTAGCGGACATATTGTTTGGGGTACCGTCAGTAAAGTATTTATTTGCCACTTGTTTAGATTCATAAAGAGCGTGATATGCGTGAATAAATTCTTCCGTAGGATGTTTACCGACCCAAAATGTCCAAGTTATGTCAGAACACATCTCATCAATTTGTAGTCCAGTATCTATTAATAAAACTCCTTGTTCAATTTTTTTCATGGATGTGTTGTGGTGAGGATCGGCCGAATGAGCTCCGGTTGCAACAATCGCTCCAAATGATGGTTTTCCTAACTTCATATATTCGTATTCTATTTTTGCTTTGATTTCTTTTTCCGTCATACCAACTTTAACCCAATCCGGTATCGCATTTAAGATTTCTATAGTTGCTTTACACACATTCCGCAAGTCATTTAATTCCTCTGAAGATTTAACGCTCCTTAAATTAACAATTATAGGTGCTGCTGAAATAAACTCCGTTTGAGGAGCCAACTTTTTCAACGAAAAATAATCTCCAGCACGAATATAGTCCGCATATACCGTACTTTCCGCGCTTAAAATACTTTCCCCAAAATTAAGAGCTATACGCGGTTTATTAATTATTGAACTTAACGATGAAACTAAATCCTTTATAGTTCTATAGGCTATTACATCAACATCAATTCCTCTGCTTTTTAAAGAACGCTCAATCATAGGTGCTTCCATTTCTACGGCAAGCACTTTATGTTTCCCATCTTTTGCCACATAGATGTAGTGTCGGGCGTGAGATTCAACACCTATTAGAAATCGAGAATTAACATCGCTGTCTTCGCTACAAACAATTAACCAACCATCGCTCTTCAGTTCATGAAGTACTTTTTGAGCTTTTTCGAACTTATTCATATATCATATCATTTAATGTTTTTTAATTAATTTTATTAAAATCTTAAGTTTACAAGTTAAGTATCAAAAAAAAAGTTTTTCTTAATATAACTAACGACATTAATGAATTTAAAGACTTTGAAGAAAAAAGTAGGGGGGGATGGATTCTTAATTTGGCAGTAGACGCCT
>NJBI01000098.1 GCA_005222975.1 Promethearchaeota archaeon Loki_b31 | reverse complement strand
TCATCTATGTATTTAAAAACAGAAGAGAGAAGATACAAAAGCATTTGTTTTTTAATGAAATATTAGTAGTTCTACTGCTGTTAATGGCAGGAATTCTATTTCCGTTTATGATTCAATTTCATTCCCCTCAATTAGCAAATAGCACATTGAATTTTTTGTGGTTTTTTACATCTACATTTTTTTTAATTGAAATGGGAGTTTGGGGCGTATTTTTGACTTATAATGCAATTATTTCAAAAAGAAACCCTGAAATTATGGCAGAGAGAGATTATAGTATTTATTGTAAAGAAGTGAATAATAGGTGGGTTGACGATTTTAAAAGTGAATTTGGAAGAAAATTTTTACATTTATTAGCAACAATTATAATATTTTTCTTTTGGTCGTTAGGAACCATTCTTGATAATTTAGGCTTTTTAAGTCAATTAAATTTAGACCAATATAGTTTTTCTTATTGGTTAATAATCACATTGGGTTTAGGGTTTGTGATTATGTTCCAAATTGCTGATCTATCTCGATTAAATAAATTTTATATTTTGCCTGAGTGGGCTAAGCATTGGCTATTAGCAATGAGGCCAAGCGAACTTGATACTTTTATAGCATCAACTCCTTTAGTTTTGTCTTTAATACCCTTCGTTTTTGCACCATTTCCTATTTTAGCATCTGTTGCGTTAATTACAACGGGAGCTGACGCTGTAGCATGTTTAATTGGTAAAAAATATGGGACTCACAGGCTTAAAAAAAATTCTAATAAAACAATAGAAGGTTTTATCGCTGGAGGCATTACAACTTTTTTAATTGTCTTTATGATTATGAATATGTACCACTTCTGGATGCCTATAAGTTTTATAAAAATCTTAATAATGTCTTTAGTATCAGTAATTTTGTTTTTATTAGTAGACTTTTATATAGAGCATGTATCTGATAATATTTTAAATCCTATATTGACAGGATTAGGTATGTGGTTAATCTTATTATTATAGCTAATCTTTGTAAGCTTACCCACCAAAATAGAGATACAAAAAAGATATATCATCTCCATCTTTTAAAACTGTTTTTAAGAAATTTTCGTCCCTATAACTTCTACCATTTATGATTATTGAAAGAAAGGAACTAAACTCGTCCCTTTTTTTTTTATCCCAGAGTAGTTCGTAGAATTTTTCGCCAAAATGTTCTTTAAAAAATTCTAATAATTCTTTAATTGTTAATTCATTCTCAAAATTAATAATTTGGTTTGTACCCTTAGTAATTTCGTTAAAAGGAGGTTCAAATCTAAATTTTAAAGAAATCAACCTATCAATCTCTCCTATAATTTCATAATCTCTTTAGAAGACTAAATAAGTTTGAATATAAAATATTGTTGGTAATTTAATATAAAAAATTATTATTTATTTATGTATAATCGATAAATGTAATCGAATTAAATCGAATTTTGATGTAGTATAACAAAAATATCATTTTGTTAAAGTTTTAACAATAAAATTATAATACTAAAAAATTAACATGTTAAGTGAATGTTTAGAGGTTTAAAATTATGGCTCAAGTTATATTTATTTCCAAAAAAGCAGTTCGAGACGCGTGGCTTTCAGCTGTGGCTCAAGTTTTATATAATGGCGACGATATTAAAACAGAGTACGATAAACAAGAAGATCTTCCATCTAAAGATGCTAGTGTATTAATAGAAATAAAAGATCCTTTTAGTAGTCCGATTAAGCGTAAAGATAAAGTAATGAAAATTAGATCAAAGTATGGAAACTCTTTTGAAGTATATGGTTGTATGGCAGATACCTATTTAATCGGATCAATCCAAAGTGGCTATATTGAAGAAATTATGGAGGGCGTAAACGATCATTATATCTGGGATTCTGGCTCGAGCTTTCCGTATTCCTATCACGATCGAATATTTAACTATACACCCTATTCCCTTGAGGATTCCATTCATGTTAATTACGATTTAGAATTGGTCGATAATGACTTTGTCAAAAAACACCAAAAGCTTTTGAAGTCAGAAAAGGTTCAGTCATCTGGCGAATCTATAACTTGGAAATTGAAAAACCTTGTTGACTTCGATTTGAACAAGAAAATATCAGAGCAAGTTGGAATTCAAAAAATTCCAATTGAGATAATTAAATTCCCAAAAATAGATCAAATTGAATATATAATTAAAAAATTGAAAGAAAAACCTTATTCGCGCAGAGCTCAAGCAATTACATGGCGTCCGCTTGTTGATCCCTTTCATATTGACCCTCCCTGCCTTCAGAGAATTTATATGCGAGTTAAAGATGACAAATTAATAATGCAAACAACTTGGAGAAGCAGAGATTTATTTAGAGCGTGGGAAGCAAATGTAAATGGAATGATTCGAATTCAGAAATATGTTGCTGAACAGCTCGGCGTAGAGACTGGTCATTATTTAGATTTTAGCAATTCTCTGCATATTTATGGAAATACGATTTCTGAAGTTAAGGACATGTTTGAGCGCATGAAAAATAGAGGAGAACAATTTCCAGATGATGTAATTGAATTAATGGAAGAAAATAGTGGCTAACTTTCAAAAATTTTAGGAAAAATTTTCCTTGTATTATCTAATATTTGGTTTTCTAACTCAATTACCGGAATTTCTTTTAATTTTGATATAGTGTTTAAAACATCTCTTATCATAGCGGGTGTACCAACTTTTCCTGTATATTTAACTGGACCATCGCTTTCTAGAAGTAAATGTTCTTTATCCACATTTAAAACAGTTTTTTTTACCGGTGGAGAATAGTTAAGAGCAGGAGTAATAGAAAAGAAATAACCTCTATCGATTCCTTTTTTTAAAAAAACCTCTGGTCCTGAATACCAATGGATATTAACTTTAGGAATTTTATATGAAGGTAGGGTATCAAAAATTATTTTTTCAGCGCCCTTAGTGTGTAAATTAACTGGTAATTCCAACTCTTGAGCTATTAATAGCATTTCATCAAATATTTTCTTTTGAAGAGGGTATAACTCTTTTTCTTTAACAAAGTGATGATCTAAACCAATTTCTCCAATTGCACAAATTTTTTCTTTTTTGGTTCTGATTAAGTCTATGATTGATTCTAACTGATTTTCTATGTTTCTATTCATTTTCACCTCCTCGGGATGAACTCCTAAAGCAGCATAAATCTCTTTGTGTTGATCAGCAATTTCTAAGACTCTCCTTTGACTTATAGAACTCATTGCTACAGCAATGATCTTTTCAACTCCGACAATTTTAGCTTCATCAATAACTTTGTCAATTACCGAATAAAGATTTGCGTGACAATGAACATCGATTAGAATTTTAATCACCTTTATATAATTAATATAAGGATTAGAAATAAATTTCTATTACATTCGGTTAATTTCAGCCCTTAAATGAACAATTTTCTTTACTAAAGCATATTTTCCTTTAGGGTATTCTTGAGTATCTAAATAACGCATTAATTGTTCTAATTCTTTTGCTAAGTAGTTTTTAATGTCTTCTTTCGTTACATTTCCTAAAATCTTAGGTAACGGCTCAAATTGCTCGATTCTCTTTATTCTTAAGTTCGATATTGTTTTAGCTAACTGGGCTTGAAAACCTTTTGATTCGGAAGGATCGGCGCCAGCAAGCATATCTAATGAGACTTGTAAACCATTGATGAACGATTCTAAATCCTTGATGTCAATGATATCCTTGTTCATAAAAATTTCTATAACCTAAATAATTCCTCTTCTTATATCCTATATGGAGTATTTTTATATAAATTTCTTCATGTATTATCTTAAAATTAAAATAAATACTAATAAAGCGAAATTACTATCAATAATCTTTTATTTACACAGTAAAAATTCTATTTAATATTGACAATAAAATCTATAGTGCTATTTATCCAAATTCTTTATATAACAATTTTGCAAGCGTTGAAATTACAATATTTTTTAATTCTTTATCATATAGTCTAATTTTATCAGAAAATTCAATTTGAATGGCTTGACTATTTTTAATATGACTTGCACCATATTTCGTCGTGATATAACCCCCTGTCAAAACAAATTCTCTTCTTAAATGATGACCGGGAGCTATGGCTATATTTAAATTGTTAAACTTCTTTACTATTTTCCCACGAAGATTTTTACCCCAATCCCTTTTGGGGATCGAATTAGGATACAATGACTCTAAATTATTTGTTCCTAAAATTAATTCAACATCTCGAAATCCTTTTGGTCGTTTCTTTTTTTCAAATCCGTGAATATCTATTAACATTGAACGGTTGAAAGTCTCTAAATTGTATAAAATTAATTCTTCTATATTATTATGGTAAAAACGATAAATTCTCTTAGCCAATTCTGATTCTTGATCATATGCTTCAGATGAATTCCTATTAAAATCTATTTTTGCTCTATGGATTTTTGATATGATATAGGATGGAGTCTTAAATTTAAAGACATTTTTAATCTTTTCAATTAACTCACGTGCTAATTTTATTGTATCTTTATCTATTCCATGGATCCCATTAGTTCTCCGAGGTATATGGTTACATTTAGTTTTGCCACCGTGAGGAACTGAAATAATTAATGGAATTGATCCCCTATTATATTCAATGTAATCTTTAATATCAACCATATCCCTTTTTTTTAAAAATCATAAAAGCTATAGTAGAAAAAGAAAATAAGTAATTAAAAAAATTGTTTTATAATTAAAATAAATGGATTTGCTTAGGTTATTGTAAGGGCGCGTAGTATAATAAACACAACAAGCCACACTCCAAAACCGATAATTCCAAAAAAATAATAAGCCCAAATGCTTTTATCTTTCACAAAAATCTCGTGGCAAAAGAACCAAGAAATTAAACTTCCGAGCATACCAATTATGATATCTGCTGTAATATTTTGCCAACTGTCGGGCCGTCCCTCAAATTTCCATCCCAATTCAATGAACAAGAGATTCTCTAAAACTTCCCATAAAATTATACATGCGACACTAAGAATAAATACGAAGAGTAGCGAGAAAATAGGAGTTTTACCATGTTTTTTGGGTATAGTATAGAACAGCGAAAAGAAAAGGAACAACCCTATACCAAAACAAATGTGGCCTATTGAATAGAAATCTAACCAAGCAAGACCTACCATAGATGGATCCGTAGTAAATAAATCTACAAATAACATATTTATATCACTATGCCGTTTTATTTGATTTTTTTGTTATGAATTAATTTAAAATATATTTTAAATATATAATACCAATTCACCAATATAATCTTATTTTGTGTTATATTTGCAATCAAAAATAGCATTAGTTGTTTTGTATCAAAAGGAAAACATTTATAGTTTTAATGCGTTAATTGGTGCCATTGAAACTGAACGCGGGTTAGATGACGTTAAGATTTATTTTATTCGAGGCCATGAAAACCTTATTAACGAGTTAGAAAAAATAATTCAAAATCATCAAAAAGTTGTTGTAGGGATATCTTTTTTTACAACTCAATTATGGGAGATTCTTGATTTAATTAAAATATTACAGAAAAAATATAACCAACGAGTTTTATTTATCGCGGGTGGCCCTCATCCGACAGGTGACCCAGAAGGAACCCTTGAAATGGGATTTGATTTAGTCGTGAAGGGCG
>NJBI01000097.1 GCA_005222975.1 Promethearchaeota archaeon Loki_b31 | reverse complement strand
TTACACCATGGAACCTCCCTTTATCCGTTCTATTCTCAGTATAAATATGCTCTCCCTCCTTTCTCTACTAATTAATATTGAAATAATATACGAAATCTTTCATCTTTTCTTCCAAATAAAACAAAAAGGATAATGACAGAGACAGATGGAGCATAAGTGATCAGAGTGAGAATATAGTAATTATAACTTGATTTTGTAATTATCTTCTATGTGGTTCTTAATACTTTCAAATATCTCATAAATGGTAGAATTAACTTTCTTCGTAGCTGATGATTCAATTATCTTTCCATTTGTTTTAATTGTGCTTTTAAAAGGTATATGACTCCGAAACTGCACCAAGTATTTTCCATTGAGAAGAGAAAGTACTTTATCATATTTGGATGGTTCATCTTTTCGCCTGAACACAGTAAAATAGTCGTTTAATTCCTTATCATTTTGTTTTATCCAATTCAATTCTGAAATAACTCGTTCATCAGTGCGTTCTTTAATCACGGTGGGATTTAAATAATCATCACCAAAGAGATATTCAAGAAATTTACGTAATCTAAAAAATTTCTTCATGATGCGTGTTTTTTCTTCAATTTCCTCAAGTAAAGGAAATAAATGAAGTTCTTCCATTCTTCCTTTCAAATAATCTATGAAATTTTCCAAGACTTTAATCTCTTCTGATCTGTTAAATTCTCTAAAACAGAATGATATAGAATGATATGTAATTTTAGAATTTCGTGGAGAAATATCAAACCAATGTCCCAAATTATCAGAAACATAAGTAATACTGTAGTTTTTATCCCTCATATATAAAAACATATCTAAATATGAATAATCAGTTTCACCTAATAATTTGTCAAATTTTGAATAATTAGTCCTATCAATTTTCAAGAATTTTATTATATCTAATTTTTCAATTAACTTACCTATCTCCTTAATTGTTTCTAATTCTTCTCTTTCGTAATAATTAATTTCTTCATATTTTTGAAGCAAATATATCAATCTTTTTAAAAAATCATATTCTTTAAAGTTAGGTGATTCTTTCTCTCGCTCAATTTTATCTCTAATTGAATCTGAAAGATTAAATGCTAACCTTAATTCTTGTACATCAAGAGGATATTTCCCATTAGTACCCCTTGAATAAAATCGATGCCATGATTTAAAGGAGACTCTATGTGGACCTATCCCACTTTTGTTTATTCTAATAATTAAAACATATTTCATGTTTTTTAATTGAATTTCTCGAATATTAATTGATGATGAAGGAATATTCGGTTCGATTCCATTTCTTATTATTTGATCTAAACGCAAGATCTCTTGATTTACATTTAAGATCTCGATACCTTCTAATTTTTCAGGCTTTCCCGTTTTCCTATTTTCAATAACACCATAGATTAAATCACCACCTACTGCATTTGCAAAGGAAGAGACATTAGCTAAAAAGTCCTTTTTTTCAGAATCACTATTTCCGGGAAGTTCTGATTTATAATCCAAAACTTTTTTTTCAATTCTCTCATCATCTATTAAGTGCTGAATATTTGATTCTGAAATATCTTCCAATTGTTTATTTATGATATACATTTCAAAATAATTTAGAATTCATATGCTTATAAATTTTAAGGGTGTCTTATTATTCAGTTCATATTTAGAGTTTTATGATAGGAAGGAAACAAATTTTTTTCCCAATTTTTCATAATAATTAGTCTCTCGTCGAGGTACCCCCCTAAAAAGGGGGTGTTGAATAAAATCAATTGGTTGTAAAAAGATTTATTATTTAAAACAGGTTGAGTGCTGGATTGGGTTTTAGAATTGCATAAATATGAATTTGTCGCAATTTTGATTGAAATCAATTAGGGGAGATTTGAATTTAAAATAAAAAAAATTTGGAATGAAAATAGTAAATTAGAAATATCAGATTTAGTCTGAAAATTAATATTTAAATAGTAAAATGATTTATTATTTTTTCTAATAATTCTTCTTTAACAAATTGATTTTCTTTCATTAATTCTTCCAACTTTTCTAACGGAATTGATATCTTCAAAGTTTCTTTTAACTTTTCGAACAATAACGGTCTTATATTCTTCCCTGGAAAAATTTTCCATTTTTTCTGTTTATCAACACTTTGATAAAAATTCTTTGTTTCTTCGAATAATTTTCCATAATTTTCCGTCTTAAAATTTTTAATCCAAAATTTCGATTGAAAATAGCTATAAAAATTATCTAGCCATTCATCATTATCACATTCAATATTCATTAATTCATCTTTATCCCTATAATGAAATTGAAATGGTATTTTATCTAAAAATGACTTTCTAATTACTCTATCAATAAGACTCATTGAAATTATTTGATCAATAGATTCAATTATAATTCCTTTTAATTTAGATTCTGCATGATCAATAGACAAGTATTCTATTAAAAAACTTGTTATTAACTCTGGATTTATATAGAGATTTTCAATTTCTCTAACGGGTAAAAGGAGAATATTATCTTTTAGAGCATCATCGGGGAGTGTGTCAAGAATTTTTTGATTTCCCTCATCCCTGTCAAGAATAATTAAGAATTTAAAACCTAATTTGATCAATTTAGATAATATTTTGTGGTCAGCAAAGAAATGGAGCTTATTTTTACCTTCAATAGATATGATTTCTAAATGGTTAGAAATTAGAAATTCCGCTAGTAAATTATTTAATAATTTAAAGTCTCTTTTTCCTTCTACAAGAATTAAACCATTATACATTAATAAATCAGAAGGGGCGAGTCCTAAATCACTAAAAACATCAGTTATATTTTCACTATCCACATTTTTGACATTAGATGCGCCCTCACTCTTTTTTATTTCGTGAATGCTCAGTGATTCGTCAAAGGAATTAATATAGAAAGGAGAGTGAGTAGTAATGAAAATTTGATGTAACGGTAAAAATTTTCTAATAATTTCTAATAGCTTTTTCTGTAGTTCTGGATGAATATATAACTCCGGTTCTTCAATAAATAAGGTTGTATTTTGTTCTGACTACATTAGATAAGTTAAAATAATTAAAATTTGATGTATTCCTTTGCCAACATTATCAAATGTTCTTTTCATATCATTAAATTCTTGAATAAAGGGAATCTTAGTATTTCCAGAAAGATTTGTCCATAGATAATTTACATCTGGGTATAATTTATTTAATAAGAATTGGAGAAAATCCCGATTTTTAGGTACATTGTTACAGAAATCAGTTAAAATTACAGGAAAATTAGCTCCTTTCCAAAAGTAGAAGTAAGAAGGGGGCTTGCTGGGTTGTTATGGAAGCAAATGGAACCCGTTAACGAGCTAGATAAGTTTAAGGAGCTCTATAAAGATAAGACGCTTTCAATCTTATATAATTTAACTGACCAATCATATGCTACATTAATTAAAGTCGAAAACAGCAAACTCGATATTAGTCATATTAAGAATGAAAGAGAAATTCTTGAAAACCTTCAAGTCGATGCTTCAATGGCTTGCTCAACCGAATTATTTTTTAATTTTAGCAGTGGAACTTTATCAAAATTTGCAGCATTAACTAAAATGCTTACGGGGAAATTGAAAATAAAAGGAATGAAGAAAATGAAAGAATTAGGAGACATAATGTCTCTCTTAAGTGAGTGAGGGAAGGATTATTTAAAATTTATAATTATCTTTTCTCTCTTTTTTTTTTTTAATGAGTTTTTTAGATGAGTTTTAAATGTACTTATTTTTGTCTTAAAAAGACTGTTGATAAAATAATTAAGATTTGACTAATTTTAAATTCTCCCTTTATTGCTTTGATCACCCTTCTATTGTAATTTAACCACTCTATTTTGAATCGCCGCTATGGCAAAGAAAGTCTATAGTGTCATCGGCTACGATTTAGAGGATCTTGTATTTGAAAATCATCGAATTAGAACTCAATCACCAATCCTATATATCTGCGTGATATGCTCATATATACCTACATATCACACCTATTTTTAAGCGAAAACTAGGTATATTATCTACATGATATATCAAGAATATCTTCCATTTGAATCTTTACTCCAACAAGTAGAGAAAAAAGAAATTAAGCTGCCTTTTCCGCTGGAATATACCATTGAGAAAATTGAAAAAATCAAGAAGAAAATCCCAAAATCTTACGATAATATTGCCCGCATCCTGGCTTTATCTCGTCCTGTGGTTGAATTGGTATTATTTAAGATGGATTATCAAGAACTAGAACGGGCTCCGAACTCTAGAGGTAGACCAGGCATCTCCACGATATCGCTCATTCTTATTCATTTAATGTCCCAAACCATGATTTCCGATAGTTATCGGCAGGTTGAGAGAATTTTAAACGCTCACCCCACTTGGTTAAAGGCACTCGATCTGAAAAAGGCTCCCAGTCATACAACTATGAGTAAATTCAGAAAAGACAGGGGGGTTGATTTTTTTGACTCCTATTTCCATCAACTCACGGAGTTGCTGTTTGCATTTGGTCTTATTAAGGAAAATGACGATGTTATCGTTGATTCAGCTCCGATCGAGGCGTCTCAGAATTTTGCCCGTTCTAATTCAGGCATCAAGATAAATGAGGCGAAGCTACAAGAATTTTTTAATACCGTGGATTTTACGCCTGCCGTGAACTTAATTGCTCCTGCGTGTGGTCGGGGACGTAAACGAAAGTATTCTAACGAGGCCATCTTGAAATTCATCGCGTTCGAGAAGTTGTGCGGGTTCTTATCCCGTAATCAAGCGTTAACCTACCTAAAAAAGCACCCTAGTGCGGCTAAAATTGTAGGATTTAGTAACGGGGACGTTCCTTCTACACCCTCAATAAATAATTATCTCAAGCGCATCCCTCCAATACCATGGTTAATGCGCGTGATGGTGGATTCTATCACGGAGTTTTTTGAATCGCAAGCAAATTACGACGATCACGACCCTTTGTCTTTTTTTTTCAGGTCGTTTTAAAATAGGGAAACCTCGTCCCGATCCTGACGCCAAAATAGGGTATTGTGCCGCCAAAAAGCGAGCATTTGTTGGGTACCGAGCAACCGTTATCATTGGTAGCGAGAACATGCCCATACTAGATTATCACCTCACACCGGCAAATCGTCACGATTCCGGTGCTTTCGTACCTCTTCTGTTATCCATGGAGGCGCACGAGATGCTCCCCCGTGTGGGTGCTTTTTACGGGGATAACGCTTATTTCACGGCTGAGAATAGGACATGGCTTGAATTTTATGAAAAAAGCTGCAAACTCCATTCGAACGATGAATCAGGTAAAATTCCCAAAAATCGGCGCAGTGCGAAGAAAAAATCGCGCGTCCGTTCCAAGGTAGAATCGACCTTTGGTATAATGGAGGAAAACTATAATTTCGGGCGTACTCAACTGCGTGGATTCAATAACGTAAAGATTGACACGTGTTTAATATTTAGTGCGTGGAATCATTTCTTTCTACTATCCTATTTCATGGAACGATTTGAAGATTGTATTAGTTTAAGGAGAATTCTTTATGAAAATTAATAAGGGAGGGTTCAAATATTTTATCAACAGTCTTTTAAAGAATAATCTTAAAATAATGTTTAAAACAAATAAAAAATAAAATTTTAAAAAAATACAATTAAATAAAAGTTTTAAATTTTAACTTTATATTGCCAAAGATTTAATTCCTTCCTAAGTTTTTTACCCATCTCCATAGATTTCTTGGTCAACATATCTATTTCTTCTATAGAAAATGTAGCAAGACCACTTTTT
>NJBI01000096.1 GCA_005222975.1 Promethearchaeota archaeon Loki_b31 | reverse complement strand
TTTTTATTAGCTATCGCTATTACGTGGATGTTCTGGATTCCAACCATTCTCATAGCTTCAGCAAATAATTATTTTTTACCCAGTGTATATACTTTTAGGGATATTTCAAGTACTGGATTTAAAGACGGATTTCACATAATAATCTTCATTATAAACCAAATGGGTGTATATGGACCTCTATTTGCTGCTATTATCGTTTCATGGAAGAAATACGGTAAAAGTGAAGTAAAAAATCTCTTTAGTAAGATTAAAGTATGGCGGGTTAAACCCAAATGGATACTCATTATTCTCTTACTTCCATTCATATTCGCACTTATTCCCCTCGGAATGAATGCATTAGTGGGAGTCGATATTTCGGGAGCTTTTAATCCAGGAATGTCTGTACAAATAATATTCCTGACCCTCACAAATAATATTGTTACCAGTGGGTTAGAAGAGCCGGGCTGGAGAGGATTTGCATTTCCGGAGATGATAAAAAAAGACGAGGCATATAGGAGTGGTCTTATCATAGGTTTTTTCTGGGCAATATGGCATTATCCATATGTAATTTACATTAATTACATTCCTGAGTTAGGCCCTGGCATCAGTATTGGCGTTGTGATTTATGCTCTACTTGGATTTACAATAGTAATTCTCGGTGGAAGTATAATATTCTCGTGGATTTATGCAAATACAGAAAGTTTGCTTATTTTAATCTTATTTCATGCATTCCAAAATGTTTTTCCAGTATTCGTAATGGGGCAAGTTGTCGACATGGGAATGGGTAGCCTTATCACAGGGTTATTCACATGGGTAGTCGTTGCTTTAATTACTAAATACTACGGAAGAGAAACGCTGACAGGACTCACTGAGGAAGAAAAAGCTGCGAAGGAAGCGAAACTCAAGAAAAATTAACTATTTTTCCTACATTTTTTTTATTCGATTCGTATCCTTAACAAAGTTAAAGAGTTTTGAATTATAATTATATTGTCAATTATCTTCTTTATAAAATTTGAGAAGAACTGGAAAATTTGTACTTTCAATCTATATTCTAGCTATTGTGTAATTATATAATCAGGTTTAATTATTACAGGAGATTTTTTAAAAAGGTAAATTTACTTTTAATTTAAAAAAATAAAAGATTAATAAATAATGGAAAATGGAAAAAATTAATTCCTAATGAAAACTGCGTGAGTCTATTGGAGATAAATGTACATGGGCACGAATTCTTATCCGGTATATTCTCTATTCTATTTTTTTCTTTAATATAAGATCTATGTGAAACCTTACAACTTACTAAATCTGATTTTTTAAAAAAGCAAAAAAATAAATGTCCTATAGAATTATATATATTATAACTCTATAGAGATGATTAAGATGACAACAACAATACAAATTGATGATTATACAAAGAAAAAACTTTTCAAAATAAAGTTAAGATTAGAAGAACAAAAAGGGAGTGGAATATCCTATAACGAGATAATTGAATACTTGATCAATAATCAAAAGAAAACTCTACTAGAAAAAAAAAATCTTAAAGAATTTAGACGCTTCGAAGGGATCCTTCCAAAAGGAACTTTGAATATTTATTTAAAGGAAAAAAGGAAAGATTTAGAAAATGAAGAGAAGAGAGCTCAATTAAAAACACAGCAAAATTAAGAGGATTAGAATGATTAATAAAAAGATTCTAGATGGAATTGATGAGATTTCAATCGATACGGGTATATATATAAAATATTTTCAAGAAGAAGAAAATGATTTGAAGAAAAATCTTAGAAAATTTTTATTTCATGAAAAATCGAATGTCAGATTGTATGGACATTATCTATTAAAAACAGAAATATATTATATCCTTTGTAGATCACTTGGAAGGGAACAAGCGGAGGAAAATATTAAAGAAATTGAAGAATTCATTAATTTCATTGACAGTGGGTTTTTATATCAAATCGCTGGTCAAATAAAATGTGAGTATCCTATAGCACTTCCAGATTGTTATTCCATTGCTGTTGGACTTCTTCATTCGTGTCCTATTCTTTTCCTGAAAGAGGAAGAACTATCTGACGAGATAATCAATAAGATCAAAGAGAACTATAATGTAGATATTTACGTCATTTCTTAACTCTATGAAGACAGGTCTTTCTTTATCCAGAATAATTTCTCGAATGGTTAAATGAATGAATATGACAGAAGAACTAAGTGGAGAATGGGTAATAATGAAGGATGATGAAATCGTCGAGAAACATTTAGAAATGAAAGTCATTTTAGAACTGGCAAAACTATTCTTTCGTTCCTTCTAAATTCCTATTAAATGTTTGAGTAAATTTTGGCAGCAATTCTTCTTTTAGTCCTTGTTCTCTTTCCAAATTTTAATTTACTTTTAATTTTAGAAAATAAAAGATTAATAAATAATGGAAAATGGAAAAAATTAATTCCTAATGAAAACTGCGTGAGTCTATTGGAGATAAATGTACATGGGCACAAACTATGGGGCGCTATTGACGAAATATTAAGCGTTTTAGAAGAATGTAAAATAAATGGCGACGGGGAAATCAATATCATCCACGGTTATAAGCACGGGCAAGTTCTAAAGAATTACTTTAGATCGAATAAATTTTTAGCAGCAATGGCTCGTAAAGGATTCCGATTAAAAATGAAGGATATTTCTGATCCGGCCCTATCGTCCTTTATATTACTTTAGCTTTTTGATAAATAAGTTTCGCCTAAACTCTTTAAAATCACTTAACAATCTTCTTATCACCAATGGTGTTGCCTCTTACAAAAACTATCGCTTTAGAGATTTTAATTTTTATATTTTTAGATGATTATTTTCAAATCATTTTACATTATACGAAATAATTAAATAAAAATTTACTCTATTAATCTTAATATATTCAGAGAGATCTAATGATGAAACTTTCAAATTTAACTATTAGAGATTTAATTACTTCAGATGAAAAATTGACATTTTTAGTAGGTGCTGGTTGTTCAGTTGAACATCCCTCATGCTTACCAGCAGGACGTCCTATGATGGATGCAATTATTAATTATATTTGTGCAGAGCCAGAAATTGAAAAAATAAAAAAGTTAGAACAACTTCGATTTGAGGCACTTATAGAGATTGTTAGAGATAATTTAGATCCCGAGTTAAAAATTATTGATTTTTACGCAGAATGTGAAAATCCAAATATTCAGCATTTTTTTTTGGTTGATATGATTAAGAAAGGTAATTTTGTTATTACAACAAATTTTGACTTTTTAATCGAGTATGCCTTACGTCAATCTGGAGTTTTTGATGATAATATTATTGTTGTTATTACAAGAGAAGATTTTGAGAAGTACAAATTTCCAGATGAGCTTTATACCCAAGGAAAAAAGGTACTATACAAAATTCATGGTTCAACCAAAAATATTTTCACAGGGTTGGATACAAAAGAATACTTGGTTGCTACAATTCAGGCATTTGGTACAAATAAAGAAGGATTAAACGTATTCCAACTTGAACCTTTTAAGCGCGACTTGTTCGTTAATATTACAGAAGGACGCTCTTTGATTATAATGGGATATTCTGGGAGTGATGATTTCGATATTGTACCTACATTAAAAGCCTTAAAAAATCTCAAAAATGTCATTTGGATAAATTATAGGCAAGAAATCGAAATGGGTTCAGAAAAAATATATGAAATCAATGAAGAAACTGATCAATTTTTGAACAAACTAGAGGGGGGATTACAAAAAGTTACTCAAATACTTTTTGATGTACACCAAATGAATGTGGCTAAGCATGTATATCGCATCGATGTAAATACATCAAAATTTGCCACTGAACTGTTACAAAAGAAACCTAATCTTAAAACAACGGGTTATTCAATAGAATTAGATGATTGGATCAGAAAAAACATAGAAGAGCCAGGAGAATTTTCGAAAGAATATATCGCAAGCAGAATTTATCTATCGTTTAATGAGTATAATGATGCCTTAAGGTGTGCTGAAGAAGCTCTTCGACTTAGTGATGGTGAACGTAATTACCTTTTTCTTCTTAATTACATTGGAATGATTTATTATGAACAAAGAAAATTTGCTGAAGCATTACAGAGATTTGAGGAAATTATAGCATATCGTAAAAGCGTAGGAGAGATTTATGGAGGTGATAGTATACTCTTCTATAATATGGGTATGATATACTATAAATTAAAAAATTATACTAAGGCTTTAAATTTGATTGGAGAATCGCTACAAATTGAAAGAAGATTACAGAATCAAAGACCTTTATATCATCGTCGTTGTTTTTATGGAATGGGGCTTATTTATAAAGATATTGGTAACTATTCTGAAGCTATGAAATGGTTTGAGAAAGCACTTCAATATGATGAAGAAATGGGAGATCTACCCGGGAAAGCTAAGTGTTTTAATATTATAGGCTTGATTTACTTGGAACAGAAAAATTATTCGCAGGCTTTAGAGAGGTTTGAATCAGCATTAAAAATTTCAGAAAGTCTCGCAGATTTAGTAGAAAAAGCGATATCATTTAACAATCTTGGTGACCTTTATGGAGAGCAAGAAGACTATCAAAGGGCATTGAAATATTATATGTTAGCTTTAAATATTAATGAAAAATTTGGTTATCTAGCTAATAAAGCAATTGTCCTTCAAAATATTGGTGTTATTAATGAAATACAAGATAATTATCCCCAGGCTTTAGAAAATTATGAAAAAGCTTTAGAAATTTTTGGATATATGAATGATATCATTAATAAAGCAGAACTCTTAAACCATGTCGGAGAAATTTATCATTATCAAGAAAATTTTGCTAAGGCACTTGAAAAATATATAAACGCGTTCTCGATCATTGAACAAATTAGCAACCTTACTGATAAATCAACTTTTGATGATGATTTTCGAGGAGTTTACAAAAATCTTGATGAAATGGGATATAAATATGAAGTATTTCAACCCGTGAGAAGACGAGAAGATATTATAATTAAAGGGAATCTACTTAATAATATGGGGCAGATTCATCAATACCACTCGAAAGATCTCACTACTTGAACGCAGTTAGAAGAAGCTTTTGGAAATAATACAGAATTATTAAAAGTTCTTGATGAAGGAATTCAAAAAGGAGAGATAAAATTTGGGGATTCAAGTGGATTAGCCTACTGTTATTATAGCATTGGTTCAATTTATGATGATCAAGGGAGATACGATGAGGCACTAAGCAACTATGAAGAAGCTTTACAAATTTTTAAACAAAAGGAAAATTTTCCCCTTGGTATCATTTCTGAACACATGGTAATTAAAATTAAAGTACACAATAATATGGGAGAAATCTACAGAAAACTAAAAAAATTTAAAGATGCTTTGGACCAATTTGAACAAGTGTTAATGTTTACTAATATAATAGGAGATAAAAATAATAGAACCTCATGTCTTTACCAAATAGGTTTGATTTTTCAGGAAGTAAAACAATACGAGGAAGCATTGAAATTTTATAGGGATTCATTAAAGATTGCTGAAGAATTGGGCGATATGAATAAGGAAGTCTTATGTTTAGAAAAAATAGCCAAAATCAATGAACTTCAAGGAAATTACCCAGAGGCATTAAAAAAATATGAAGAGATGCAGAACATTGCTAGTAAACAAGAAGATATGATAGGAAAATTTCTGAGTTTAGGTCATATTGCTGAAATTCATTTAAGAAATGGAAATTTTCCAGAGGCATTAAAACAATTTGAAGAAGCATTGAAAATAGCTGAAGATTCGAAAAATTTAGAATTA
>NJBI01000052.1 GCA_005222975.1 Promethearchaeota archaeon Loki_b31 | reverse complement strand
GATAAGAGAAATAAAACGTAAGGATTGATATTATTAATACGAACGCACTTCTTATTTGTGAATATTTTAAATTGATGTCTCTATAAGCTGGATTCACTCTCCATATATCTAACAAATCCAAACTAGCGCTCGAATCTTCCTCTAGGGTAGAGTTATTTTCTTTTTTAGCCTTGTTTGAGGGGTTAGAATTTAAAAATTTATTATACATCGCACACATATTACAGCACCATTTTAATATTTTTTCAATAAAACTGGTTTATCCGGAATTCAGTTCTAACTATCGCTTTTTCACAAGGATTTTTTAAACTCTCTCTTAGTATTTTTCTAATTCTTAATTTACTACTTATCAACATCATCAATCAATTGGTTTTTTTTCTATGTTTTTTAATTGCAAATAAATATTTCACTGAGTATTTAAAGAAAAAATGACAAACTTGTAAAATATAATTTAGAGGAACAAAGGAAGGCAAGTTGTAAATCCCGCTAATAATCCCGTTACGATGCCAGTAATTAAAAAGATTATTGATTTTTTTGTATTCGTTCCTTCCTTATTAATTATCTGCCATAGACTTATTGCGAGCGTTTTCCTCGAACCAAATTTTACCGAGCTTTTTTAAATATTTTAAATTCTTTAAACTAAAGTTTAAAGAAGAAAAAAGCAATAAATGGTATTAAAAACTAATAAAAACTTAAGTAACTTAAGTGATGTGAATAAAGAATATGATTGAGATTGGATTATACCAAAATTTTACATCATTAAGAAGAATAACCAATTCGCCACTTTGGAAGAAAAAAGAAGTAATTGTCCCCACGCACGTGGGGGTGTACCGTTGATAAACTACTTTAGGATACTTCTCTGGCTATTGTCCCCACGCACGTGGGGGTGTACCGTTGTCACCTGCTGATTTAAAAGCTACTGAGGAATTGTCCCCACGCACGTGGGGGTGTACCGATTTATACTGACGCTTATTTACAAACGGAATAATTGTCCCCACGCACGTGGGGGTGTACCGTATCCTACGATACCAGAAAGGATTAAAAAGAAATTGTCCCCACGCACGTGGGGGTGTACCGATTAGATATAAAGAGGAGATAAAATATGGAAATATTGTCCCCACGCACGTGGGGGTGTACCGTTATTTAACTCATAGAGATTTACCTACCTTTTATTGTCCCCACACACGTGGGGGTGTACCTACTATTGTACCCATAGTATTATTAATGGAGTCATTGTCCCCACACATGTGGGGGTGTACCGGTTATCGAATCTTGAACTATTAAAGTGGCTTCCACTTTACTAAGTGGTTTTCAGGTAGATAGGGGTTGTTTAACTATTAAAAACGATAGTCACTGATAATTTATTTTCATTTTAATAAGCGAAACGACTTGTAAAGAGGAGTACCAAAACGAATTTCTTTTCTTTTATATTTATAGGATCGACCTATTTTTCTCATTTCGTCAGATAAATCCACAAATACCGACCAAAGGGGGTCTTTTAACTCTTCTTTTGATAAAAAATATTTTGTCATCTTTCTTGTAAGCAAGATATAATAACCAAAAAAATAGAATACGACTTTTTTTGGTATTAACTTCGAGTTCATCATTAACGCTAATTCTTCGAAAAAACCAACGAAATCGTATATTTCTCGGGCTTTAAGGTTTTCTAGCTTTTCTTTGCTCTCTTTTTTTTTTCTTTCGGTTGCGTTCATTAGCGGATAAATCTTACAATATGGTTCAGTCTCTTTAAATTTTGTTCTCATCTGCAAGAATTTATTAGCACATTCGAGAGCAATTTTATGCTTATATTCGTAGAACCCCCTTATAAGAACGAAAAACGCAACAACGACGCCTGCTGTAGTAAAAAAATTAACTAATAATTCGATAAATTCCATTTTTTATCTTCACATTAATTTCTCTCTACTAAATAAATATGGGAGAGCTTCTTTAATAACTAATTATTAAAAATTTAATACTTCAACGAAAAAAATAAAATACTTTTGGAGAGCAAGATAACAAAATCAAAAAGCATAATAACTATTATTTTATTAAATGACTTATGAAAGACGAATTCTGCCCCGAAGTTCGAGTTCGCCATGAAAAACAAAGATCGATACAAAATTTACTTTATTGTAAACATGGGTTCGGGGGTAAACTCATATTGCGAAATCATTGAGGATATTGCTCAAATATTGGTCAATGAAATCCTAAAAATAGTCTTAAGGAAATTTTCTCTTAGTTAGAAATTGTACTCGAAATAAAAAAAATCAAATAATTACGAAGTTTTTTATGAAATGGAGTAAGCCCCTCGTCAGATTCTGAACTTAAAGCAATAAATAAGAAATCTATAAGAGGGTATAAAGAAATATACATCAAACAAAACGCAAATGGGATAAGTAAAGAAAGAGGACTAATATCTGGGGTCGTTAATACGCTTCCTTGCCAAAACTCAGGAGTGTTTATGGCAAATATAAAAGCCATCGCGATTACAACCATAACTCCCATGCTAAAGACAAATCCGTAAATTAAGCATTGAAGGCGATCCTTGTTGTTAAACTCCCCTTTTTTAACTAAACTAACTTGTTTGTAAATTATTATAAACCCAATAATGAAAAAAATTATAAAAAGGAGAAAAAGGATAAGTTCTGTAAGCATTATTAATAATTTAATACATTTATATTTCTGTTGTTTACATATATTTAATATATAAAGGAATTGAATGTTATTAAATTAGCTTTATAGTGTGGGTAAAAATTGGAAAAAATTGAAGATCAATTAAAGGATTCTTTAAATCGGGTAAATTTTATCTTTAAAAATGAGAATATAACTACCGAATGCATAAATGCTTACGACGGTTTTTCAATATTAGGAGAAGCGTTCGGACCGTTCGAAAAAAGTAAAAAATACAAATTAAAGTATTTTGTAGCGCTTCCTTTTATAGAAAATAATATTATGAAGATTTCATCAAACGAAAAGTGCGATAATGTTGATGTTCAAAGATACGCTATAAGTGAACGCGACGATCAGAGATTAATCCAACGAGACAATCCTTATTTTCTAAATAAAATAAAAGAATTTAAAACATTCATTGAAAAAGATGTATATGATAAAAATAAACCGAAGGTAGGTTTAGACCGATTTAAATCTTTTACCACAAATATTATTGATAGTAGATTGTCAAAAATGCTAAGATTAGCGAGATCAGAATTATCTGTAGATTATGAGCGTAAGTTAACTAACTCTGAAAAGTTGCTCTATAGAAAGCTAAGTGAGCTTATTAAAGTATGGAGAGCGTTCTTTCTAAGTTTTGATTAAATCGTATAATAATTAACTTATACTCGCTTGAATTTTGCGCTAAAATTTGATTTCTTTTGAACCGTATTTCTTAAAATAATTTTTAATATGACTTTTTATGGTTTCATTTGGGTTTAGATTTGGCAATAAATCTAAAGCATCGCTCATTGCAAAATATTGAATATTTTTTTGCTTGATAGCTTCTTCAACAGTTCTTCCATCGTCTCTTAATTCATTTCTGTTTGTTAATCCGATAGCGGCTATTATATTTACATTAAAATCAAGCAAATTGTCAATTGTTTTAAGTAAAGATCCTCCAGTAGTTGTAGTATCTTCCACGATTATCACTCTCCCTTTAGGATTTCCTAAAAAGAACTTATCTTTAGGGTCCCCGTGTTCTTTTGGTTTTGCTCTTCCCATGGATAGAATAAACTTGCCTGGTGTTAGATTATTATCACTAATCGCCCATTTATATTGAGTTATTACTCCTAGCTTTGTAGCGCCTTCTGGAACGCCATAAAAACAGTCTGGTTTAAGCTTTAGATGCTTAACATATGAAATAAGAAAATCGGTTAATATATCAAATAGAAACACATCTTCAGCTATATTTCTCCAATTTATGTACCAGTATGATTTTCTTCCAGACTTTAAAGTTATTGGCTCGTTAAAAAATCCTATTACATTGTTTTGTATGATAAAATCGTAAAAAATCTTTTTTTCTGATTCCCAACTCATAAAAAATCATACTACTCTTTTAAAATCAAATACTCTTTTCGAGCGTTAGCATACTCTTCTCCACTGATATTTCCAGCTAAGAATTCTTTTTCTCTTTCTTGCATAATTTTTCTTTTCTCAGCTAATCTCTTTCTTCTTTCTGCCTTTGCAAAACTTTCTAAAATTGAGTTACTAAGTTTTCTTATTTCCTTATTATCCTTTTTTACCAGTTTCTCTACGTATGGCTTTATTGGTTTAACCAAATCAATTTTCTTTTTAGCTAATTCATCAATTCTAACGAGTGCTTTATTTGTTTCTTCAAAATTATCACCATCAAGAACTTTAATTAGCCCTGGAATAGCAACATCTTTAAGAACTTCTTCAAGATATTGCTCAATTTCTTTCTTTAATTTTGAACCTTCGTAAGTCTTTAATTGATTATTACGTATGTACTCAATAAAAATAAGAGGTAATTCTATTGGCCACTCCTTTATTTTTTCTTTGTCTATTAGTTGTACTATCCCACCATCTTTTTTGTAAAAAATTTTCATTATATCCAATCTCCAGTAGATAATTTTTCAGGTATGTATTGATCGGTCAAGAATTCAAATCCAAACGCTGAAAGTGCTTGAATTTCGGCTTTTACCTTTAATTTCAGAGCTAATTTGAGATCTGTTTCCCACTCTTTATTTTTTTTAACAAAACCTTCATTTAACAACTCTTTAGTCCTTTTGATATCTGTTTGATTCATTGGAATTCTACAATCATTTGGAATTTTATATTTTTCCAAATCTCTGGTGAGTACACCTAGGAGTTTTATATCAGGAGTGGCTAAAAAAGGCGACTCGTAACTTAATCGTTTAGACCCTCGTAAATAAACCGAATGAATATAATGCCCATACGGATCACTGTCAACTAACGAAAAGACGGGTAATTTGAGTTCCTTACTAATTCTCCTTAAGAACATTCGTGTAGCGATGTCAGCAGCGCCCTTCGCTGTCAAAATGATACACGGGTATTTTCTCCAAAATCTAGCCTCTGCTAATCTTATCATAGCGGCATCTTTTTCTAAAACCAAAATAAATTCCGCATCGGATTCAATTATTTCAATATTATCAAGCATGGGACTAATCATCCAACCACCGCTCCCTAATCCTTCTAAATCTATAATATCATTTTTATCCCTAATTCGAAGGCGTCCTATACATGACCCTTTGGCTGAAGCAACTATATGTGTTGAATTTCTCGTTGTATAGAGCATTGTAGCGACATCTTCAATACATTTATCACTATTTTTTTGATCCCCAAACAATTGAACTGCTGAATAAAAAATTTCTCTTTTTGTAGCGTGAAGGTCTTTAAGTAGTAATTCGTTAATTTTTTCAAGCACTTTCATTAATCTAGTAATATCAGCAACGCTAGCAAGCGAATGAAATTGTTTTTCCATTATTTGTCGTCCTAACAGCAATAAATCATTTTTTTCGTCCCAAATAATATTTGCACTCGTTCTTGAAGGTAAGCGAATGGCGGGTCTTCCTGTTTCATATATCATTTCAATAAGGGAATCTGTTAAAATAATTATCCGATCTAAGGTTAACTCCCTATCCAATTCATCAATTTTAACTGTATGTTCAGGTAACTTGATTTGTTTTTTTTCATCTTCAAGGCCCTTTTTTAAAGATTCTTGAAATAGTTTTTTTGTTGCCCTTATATCCCATTTTTCCTGTTTTGTCTTACTTGACACTTAAATCACTTCATTTTAACTTCCAATTTTTTTTATTTTTTATAGTAGAGACAACAATACTATTTTTGCGCTCTAACTCCTTTAATTTTATTTGTAAGAAGCGCGCATCCATCATTTCTTTTATTTTCATTTTAAAAATTAAAGAAGTAATCGGTTGCCATTCATCAGATAGAGCGTCCAGTATTTTCTCTGTTGTAATTATCGGCAATTCGATTTGAGTAGGTTCAGGTTTAGGCGCTGGAGCACGAACTATGGGTTTCTTTATAGCAACAGGTTGAGTCGTCTCTTCACCCCCGACTAACCGCAATTGTTTTCTTTTTTCTGTTACGACGCTTGTAATGACTGGTTTGAGTTTTATAGGTTCTTTTCTTTCCTTTACTGAAGGCGTTATTACTTCTGGCTTTTCTTTTGTATAAAATTCTTGTATTGTTTTAATAATTTCTGATTTTCGCACCGTTGAAGATTTGGCTATTAAGATATCATTTTCTATGCAATATTCTTTGAGTTCATTAACGGTCCAGTTCCTAAGAGTTCTTTCTGAAAGAAATTCTTTTCTTGGTTCTGCCTTCTTGGGGATATATTCTTTCTTATCAAGTTTTTTCTCCCATTCAATGACAGTTTTCTTCTGTTTTTCTTTTTCAATTTCTATCTTTTTAATTATTGGCTCTATCTCTTTAGAAATGCTAGGTATTTTTTTAACACCTATAGCATCTTTCATTAACGTTTCTAATTCCGTTCCTGAAATTTTATCTTTATATTTTCCATCACCCTGCTTAGCGATGTTAATGAGGCTTTGGACGAATATTGGAATGTATCTTTCAATTAAACCAGCTCTTTTTTCGACTTTTCGAATATTCGCTTTTCTATTAAGATATATTCTCAACCGTCTTCCAATAGCTTCGAGACAATATTTAATTTCTTTTAGAAGTTCTTCGTCGTCAGCCAAAGCATTTTTACTCTGGCTCTTAAACATCAAATGAACGTATGGGCCAGAAATATTTATTAATAACTTTATTGGGCCTTTAGGTAAATTATTATCATATGTTTCTAATTTATAATTCTTCCAATTAACTGATTGAACGGCTTTCGTAATTGCACAATCCGCAGAATCTCTTAATTTTGGCGTTCTATTAATAAATCTTGATAGAACATCTCTAGAACGCTTAGGTGTATCAAGTTTTTTAGGATCATTACAATAGGCTAAAACAGCTTCAACAGCATATGCTAAGCCCTTACCACTTGTTGGAGCTCTTGTTTCTGCAGAAATAAAATCGTCGTCCTTAGTGTAACTTTCAATAAAATATTCAAATATTTCTTGATATGAATCTTTTTGCACTTCTTCAGACGATATCAAATTTTTTTGGATTGTTTGTCTAAATTTTTCCGGTTCGACAGAGCGATCTTTAATATCAATACTAGCTAATATCTTTGAGTTAAAAATCTTAACCTCTTCGGAATTTACAACAATTTTTTCTAAAGATTCGTCCTTTCCGGAGGAATAATTTTTAGCGCGCTCTTTTATTATTTCATCCCGCAATACCTCAATTGAATCTTTTATGTCATCTATGGGATCATCAATATCATCAATATTAGCAGATATTCTTAACCCAATTTCTTTTATTAATGTATTTTCTAATACAACATCACCTACAGGGATTGCTGTGTCTGTTGGGGGAGCCATATATTTGACTGATTTGAATGCATGAAATAGAGAATTGAATTGCACATTAGTTAACTCAGAGGGTTTAACTTTTGAAATTTGAACTTCTTTTACTAAATCTTCAAATTCGCTTCTATTTTTTAATTTTTTAACTTCTACTAACCCTATAGAAGTATTGAAAATAGTATTTAAACCATTTTTTATTTTTTCTTTATTTTGTGAATTGTTCTCTATTTGTTTTAATAAGTTACTAATCTCTTTTTCGATTTTTTTCATATCTTTTTTCGTTTCAGATTTATCAATACGACGTTTATGTTTTTTTATTTCTCTATATATTTTTTCTAAATCTTTTTCATATTGGTTATATATTTTCATAAGTTCCCAATATTTAGCCTTCAACTCTTCAGAATCAACTTGATAAATGATTAATTTATCTCTTGGTTTCGTAGAGCGCCCAAATATTCTCTTTTCAAATTTAAGGAAATTAATAGTATCAGTATTTTTCTCTAATTTGTTTACAAATCCATTATTAAGAATTAATAAAGATAAAATATCTTGTAAATTCCTTTCTGCGATCTTCAGAATTTCTTTAGCTAATTTGGAACTAATTCTTACAAAACTATCTTGTAAAAAAGCTGAAACCGTGAGATTTTCTGATTTTATTAAAAGATCTTGTAAATCACCAATATTAGTAGATAAAGGGTGTGGTTTTGCATATTTTGGCTGTTTAGGAAAATTTGAAACTACTCTTCTATAAATCCATTCTTCACCATAAGGATCAATAAAAATAATAGTTACATGCGGATTCATTAAAGCAGTTTCTCTAATATATGTATCCACATAACCTCTAACATATTTCACGTTTAAGTAATTCAACTTAATATATGTCCCGTGTAAGAATGGGCTGTCAACCTCCGTTGGGCGCACTAAATATCGTTTTTCATTTTTTGAAGTTGTAAAAAATTCTGACACAGTAGCATAAATAGTATCTTTAGACTTTGAAACTGCAACAACTGGTTTGCCAGTCGTGTTTTGGGCGTCACTAAACGCACTTGGAGCGCCAAATCCTTGGCTTCCACGAGTTTGCTTTAATTCTACACTTTTTGAAGAAGCTAGATATTTTCCAAACTTACCTAGATCTCTTCTGGTCATTCCAATACCATTATCAAACATTTCAAAAGTATAACTCATGATATTTTTTTGCGATAATTCAGAAGTTAAAAAGGCAGCGGCTTCAGATTCGCGGAGTCGGATTATTACAATTGGTTCAATATCAATGATTGGCTCTACAGGTTTGATGATTTCATTCATGTCATCAACAATCCTTTTTACTTCTTCCTCAACCTCTAATTCCGATTTGTCGATAATTTCTCCAGATTCTTCTTCTTTATCTCTATCAGCATCTACAAAAACTTCAGCATCAGAAGATATTGTAGGAACTATACCAACTTCTTGCATCAATGCATATTTAGCTTCGTTATTTAATGGCCGTTCCACCTCATCTTTTTTTGCTTCTTGAAGGATTGATAAATTTTCTAAAGATAATTCTTGATCAAGAGAGAATTGGATTTTTGAATCTTTATCTTTTATTTCATTCCATTGGAAATCTTCAATAGCATCTAAACTGTTGTCTAAAAATTCTGAAATGTATTGCATATGTTTATAATATCCCATTGAGAAGCCTACAAGTTGTCCTCTCTTCCTCATAAACCCTGCAATTGTGCCTTGCTTTATTCTACCTTCATCCTCAGAGGAAATTTGAATCACATCTTTTCTTATTTTTATTTTAAATATCTACATATTTATATGTAGATTTATAAATACATTAACTAATATTAAACGAATATCCTAATCCTTTACTATTCAATCAATTTTTCTCAATGTATTCGGTCAATCATTTTGAACAGAAATTGAATTAGTATTTAAATCTTTTCTTTAGGTGAAAAAATTTAAAAAGAAGGAGTAAGTTTATTTTGAAATTTCTCTGATTCGGTAATTTTCTAAGGCTACATCAATTATTTTAGAGGCTACATATCTTTTAGTATGCTTTTCAATATGAGTTATGTGTTTTTCTTTATTTATTATGTATACCTCATTATCTTTACTATTGAACCCTATATCGTCTCGACCCACATCATTTGCAACTATTAAATCTGACTCAGATTTTAAAAGTCTATCATAAGCGCGATCAATTAGCTCAGTTCGAGAAACATTTGTCTCCGCTTTAAATGCGATAATAAAAAGTTTGTAATCTTTCCTTCTTGCTATATCTAATATCTTAGGCGTTAATTTCATATTTACATTTAATTCCTTTATGTTGTCTGACGAGATTTTTCCTTCAATGAGGTCCACTGGCTTATAGTCGCTAATTGCAGCTGCTGAAATAAAGAAGTCGTAATTATTATTTGAAATTTCATCCTTTATGACTTTAATAAAATCGTCTGCCGATTCCACATGATTGGTTTTGATGTACTCTGGAATCTTCACTGTACATTCACCAGCAACTAATAATACATCCGCACCTCTAGCAGAGGCTTCTTTTGCTATTTCGATACCCATTCGACCTGAGGACTTATTTGATAGATACCGAACATTATCTATTGCCTCGCGACTGGGTCCAGCGGTGATTAATATCCTCTTTCCTTCAAGATCCTTTTCCGTAATCAATAAATCAATAACTCTATCTATTATATCTTCCACTTTTGCAATCTTAGCCTTTCCTTCAGATATTCGAGGCCCTAATACGTCAATACCATACTTTTTCAAAACTGAGATATTTTTTTCAATTATAGGGTGATACATGCTTTCATGCATAGCAGGAACTACGATTATAGGGATAGATGAACCAAAAGCGGTTGAAACCATTGTTGTTACCGGGGTATCGTCGATACCGTTAGCGACCTTAGAAATAGAATTTGCTGTTGCTGGACAAACCAAAATTAAATCAGCTTTTCCGGCGGCATTAGGTCTATCACCTGCTAGAAAAACATGTTCAACTGATCCAGTTAAATGAGTAATTACAGGGTTTCCTGTAGCCCAATGCATTAAAGTTGGTTTTATTAACTCTGTAGCTGCTTTTGACATTACGGAAACTACATCCGCTCCTAAACGCATTAATTCTCTAGCAATAATTGGAGCGTTAATAACCGCAACCGAGCCAGTTAAACACATACATATAGTTTTTCCTCTTAAGATCGTTCCCTTGCTTTCTGTAATGTCCTTGGATGGGTGCTGTAATCTGTCTTTTACCATTTTTCAACGATTATTTTAATTTATATACTTAATAAAGTTATATTTTCAATTTAAAAATATTGCAATCCTTTAACTCTTTTTGTAAATTGGAAGATAAATTTTTGATCTAAGTCGTTAAGTTGGAAAGCTTTAACTAACGGCTGTAATAACATTTTAAAAAAGAATAGAAAATAGGTGATGTTCTTATAATAAACATCTAATTATGGGATTATATTTAAATTTAGTTTTAATTTAGAGGCATAAAACATTATCTTATTAAAAATATCTTGATCTATCTCTAGTTTTACGCCTAAATTCAATATATTCGAAAACTGGTTACCGTAATAGGTTTTAAACAACTCGGATATGTTATATAAGGCGAATTTTTCAGAAGATTTAAGTATTTTAGATTTTTCAAATTCTTCTTTTCTTATTTTTAAGATTTCGCTAGAATATTTGACAAATTGTGTATGTCGCATTTTTTTTAGATCGAAAATCTTTGTACTTCCAAGCTCTCTTACTACGAGTACATTTTTTACGACTGAATGAATTTTATTGAGCAGTTTCGTTCTAAATTCATCCAAATTACTTACTTCGCTTAATAGCTCCTGAATTATTTCAGGAAATGGTAAATCTAATCCAGCTAATTCAGTCGTTAAATTTAATAATACTAAAATTTGATCCGTTTTCTCTTCAGAATTAGATTTTAATTCTTGGTAAATATATTCTCTTTCTTTATTTATAAAATCGAATAAAAATTTTCTAAAAGCTTTTACAAATTGACGATAGTTTGGGACAAACAGTCTATTTGGGTTATTTGATATAATTTCATAAGCTTTAAAAGGGCTAATCTTTTTATCGAGAACTGATTTGATAAGAGATAAAGGGTAATATCCTTCAATAAATACCATTCCCTTCGAAATACTATTAATTGCGTCTTTAAACGAACATTTTGCGATTATATTGATTCTTTTAACGATATTTCCTTCAATTTTTACTGGTGTTTTTTGACAGTAAACTAAATCGAACGGTTTCAAGTCGTGAAAAAGAGAGTTGTTTTGATCTGGGATAACAATTTGAGCACCATATGCATTTACTAAACTACCTTGTCTTGGCTTACTAGCTAAATCCCATTCTATTATCATAAGGTCGTTAATATTAGAATAATCTTGATCAATGTCGTAATTGTATTCTATAGGTTTACTTATTAACGAAAAAACATCTATAGAATTAATTTCATAATTATTTTCTTCTCCCCAGAATTGTTTTTTATAATAAAAAATATCTGGGAAGTTGTTCAAATCGTCTAAAAACAATTCTTTAATTATTAAATAGTTAACCCCAATTTCCGAAGATTTAATGGTAGATTCGTTTATTCCATAAAAACCGATGTGTCTTATAACGTAATTGTAAGCGGGGTTTTTGAGATTCTCTTTATCGTGATTAACGATATAGGTGTTTCTCTTTTTTCTAAAGTCAACTTTAGATTTTTTGATTTTATATTTGTCCTTAAGTAGATTGAGAAAGGCAAATTTCTTTAGATATACTTTTTTTTCTAATTCTTTTATTTCGCTTTTATAAGCCTTATATTCGTCATAGTACGCGTCTTTTTGAATCTGAAAAACTTCAAAATGCCTTTTCATTAGCTTTAGTTTATCTATTACGCAGAAATTCTCTATTTCGCTTTTAAAATACTTTACAATTTCGCTTTTAAACGATTCAAAAGCCTTCAAAGGTATTAAATCTTTGAATAGCGGATTAAGGTTAACAAGAGTGTCGTAATTTTTTTTTATAAAAAAAGTTGAAAAGTATATTTCATTAAAATCGTTTGAATTAGCCATTTTTTCCAATTTCTTAAGTATAGACGAAACAAAAGATTCGTTTTGAAATCTATAAACATCTAATAATTTATCAAACGATTCTATAATTCTAAGTATGTCAAAAAATGTATATTTTAAGACCGAATTTAGAAATAATTTAATTCCTTTTTCTATGTAGTGATTGTATTTGAGAAGATAGGGCCCTAATTCGTTATCATAGGCAGATTGCAGAAATTCAAAAAATTCAATATACAAATTATTTTCAATTGCTGTTTTCAAATACCTTTCAATAATCGCTTCGCACTCGTGTTGATTAATAATCGCTTTGTTTAAATAATTTAGCCCCTCAACACAATTTTTACGTTCAAAACAAGCATTAGCTAATTCCAAATAGTTTTTACTCTTCTTTTTGGAACCAAAGTCTTCAGAAGTTAAATAAAAATCGTTAATATTGTTGATAATTTTTAAAGAAATCGACGGTTTTATTATCGTTAAAAGTCTTATTAGATGAATACATATCTTATCATCTCTTTCGCTGTGTATTAAAAAAGTAGGACAATCGTGAAATATTTCATTTTTTTTCTCGTTAATAACTAGGTGGAATTCCCGGTCATTATCTAAAATGATTGATCTTATCTTTATTGGATCTTCTTTCAGTGAAATTATATTAATTTTATTTTTCTGGAACTCAACTGATTTCTTATATATTTCAATTCCATATTTCTCAATTATTAATTCTGATAATTTATTTTTTGTCATTCTTCTAAAATCTCGATTTTATAATATCAGAAATTAATTTTGGAAAGTCGTTCCAATCTTTTATAGTTAATAATTGTCCTCCTGCTATTTTAACCATTTTTTTTGCTTCTTTTAAATTAAAGGAGGATTCTGGGCAGACTAAGATAAAATTAATTCCTAAAGAGCGGAAAATTCTTAATATTTCAATAGATTGCTGAAGGTCGTATATTTCAGCATCAGTAAATAATACATTCAGCTTTTCGCGGGAGCTTGATTTTTCTTTAAATTGTTTTTTTGCCCATTCTAAGGCACTTTGTAGCCTCGTACCTCCCTTAGCTGAAACAGAGAGCAACTCATCGGCTAATTTTTCTAAATCTACTTTTTTAGATAATTCCTTTAAAACATGCGTATCGGATTCAAAAAATGAAATAGCAATCTCATCTTTTCTCATCCCATATACCAGCATCGTCACACAAATTGCCATATATGCTAGTTTTTCTCCTGTCATCGAGCCACTGATATCAAGTTCAAAGCATAACGAGCGTAATCCTTTTGCGGTCTCATAAACAAAAAAATCATCGTAATTAATATGATCTAATTTTTTACCTTTTTCTAAAAGGTTAAAGATCGTTTCCTCCAAGTCTATATTTTCAAAGTCGTCTCCTATTGTGTAGGGCCTTACAATATTAATAGGAGTGGGGCCAGTCGTTGCACTGCCTAAACGAGCTCTTGAGTAATAGATTCCTAACTCAATTAGCATTTTTTTTGCTAATTCCTTAACCTTTAATTTAACTTGCTCTGGTAGATTATTTCTATGAATAAACCATTGTTTAAGGAGATTCTCACCAGTACCCGCAGATAAACAAGCAATTACTTTATCTTGTGCTTCTTTGCCCCCAATTTGCTGAGCACCTTTTAATGCCTCATTCAAATTAAAATGACCAATTGCGCCTAAAGCATCCCTATTGTCGGAAGCTAACGCACTGCTTAAAAGCTCTCTGATTCTCTCTTTATTTAGTTGATCTTTAATTTGATTCATTAGATTGTTAATTCGTTGAAAATCTGCTACCTTCTTTTCAATCGTTTTTTTAAGTAACTGATAGTTTGGCTCAATTAATTCATATATTTCCTCTTCGGGCATTTCAAGTTTTTTTCCAATTCTTTTAATATCTTCTGCTTCAGGGGTTAATCCGATCTTTCTTAAGAATTCTGTTGCGTTTCTTAATTGATCAGGAGTTTCACAAGCCTCAAGTGTTTGCGAAATTAAATCAGGTAATTTTTGAGATATTTTTTGTCCACAGTGCATGTTTGGGCAACTGTTCATTAATTGTTGTATTTGATGAGAGAGCGATTTAAATGCTTCAAACTTAATATTTTGGCTATTTGCCTGTTCTATCGCATTTTTTAAAGCTTGGTTAAAGAGTGAATTCCAAGACTTATTAGCAAATGCATTTTTGGTTAATGTTTCTAACGATAAACTTATTTGTGAATTTATCTTTTGCTCATTTAATTTATTAAGCAATTCCTCTCTTAAATTAGTACCAAAATATTGATCTAACGAGTCTGCAAGATTAAAATTGTGCTCAAATGAAGATTGTTTTAGCGAATTATTCAATACTTTATCTTGATCAAATTTAGGAGTTTCACCTAAAGTTTTTGCGGCATTAAATAGTTGATCTAAATTATTTAGTTGATTTTTAAGTTGATTTTTAATATTTTGGATTTGTTCTTTTATGCTTTGATTGTCTGAAGTCTCGCTAATGAACTTAATAGTCTTTAGAAGGTCCTCAAGTTTATCTGAATTAATTAGGTTTTTTAAATCATCTGAAATATTTTGGTCATTGAGAGCTTTACTTGCGAGTTTTTCCCATTCTCTTAAGGAATTTTGCTGAATTAAATCGTTCAAACCTAAATTCGAGCCAGCTTTTAAATCATCAGGACTCAACGAATTTATTTTTTGTTCGAGCCTTTTTTGGGCTTCTTGAATTAATTTTTCTAAAGAAGATATCTCTTCTTTATACAATTCTGAGTCGTCGTTAAAAAACTGTAGCGCTGATTTATATGGTTCTTGTTCCCTTCTTAAATTTAATTCTTCAAGAAATTCTTCTAATTCTTGAATCGCATCTGTATCTATTGATTTTGTCGCCTCAATTTCGTCTATAATCTCTTGAAGTTGATCTAATTCAGACTTCATCTCGGATTCTACAAAATCTTCAATATATTTATCAACTGTATCTTCGCTCTGAAAAAACGAGTTAATAATATCTTTTTTGTAATTTGGAAAGAGAATTTGAAAAGCAATATCTTTTGCTAATTCCTGATTGTCCGGAAACGAAGTTACGGTACTTATTTCTATGTAATCGTTAGGTGTCACAAAGCCCTTTCGATAATACCTTGATAAAATTAATTTTGGAATTGATAAAACTTGACGTGATGATGGAATTTGGATAATGTCGGCATGAGACCTCATTCTTCTAATGAAATCTACAGCAAATTCGCAAGGATTTTCAGGAAAAACTGCCATAAAATAACTTCTTACCCCCTACGCACCTAAAGTTTTATGAATAATACTTTCAATAATATTTTCAACTTTTGTACCAGGTTTTGGTTTCATACTTCCTAGTAAAACGTGACGAGTGATTTCTGAAAGATATTCGTAAGTTGAAGTTTTTTCTTTTATTTTTCCTTCTTTTTCTAAAGATCGTCTTCGAGCCAATAACTTTGCTATCGCAATTCCGGCTCGAATTGACGCTGGTACTTCAATATCTATTTTATTCTTTCTCGTTTCGTTTATTATTGAATAGATTAATTCTAATTCAGACTCTTCGATAACAAAATGTTCCGGCAAATTTATTCTTATAATCTCGAGCTCAGTCGCTTTATCAGGGTATGTCAGTTTAATCCAGATCTTAATTCTATCCTTTAAAGCCTCAGATAAACGATGGGTGCCCGAAAGCTCTTCCGGATTCATAGCAGAAATAAAGAAGAAATCCTTGCTAGCTTTTATTCGACCCAAGTGCGGTATATTAATCGATTCTTCCTCTAAAGGTTCTAATAAAGTATTTTGCGAGTATTCAGTAGCTCGATTTATTTCATTTGCTAAAAAAGTTCCACCTTCTAACATTGCGCTCAAAAGTGGGCCGGGATTAAAAGCTTCTAACACAAATCCCTTTTTTAGAGTAATAGCAGGATCGAAACTTCCTATAAAATGCGAAGGTTTTATGCTTTCGTCCATGGTGAGCCAGAAAAAGCTCTTATTTTTTTTTTCTTTAGCTCTTAAACTAGCAAAATATCTACACAAAATTGTTTTTCCTACTCCAGGCGGTCCAACAAGAGCTGGAAACAATCCTGTTGCCTCGGCATCTCTAAGTAATTCCAGTGCTTTACCATATTGTCCTGATAAAACAATATCAATTGGTTCTTGGGATATATCTTTTATAAGTTGTTGTTGAAATAACTCCTCGAATCTTTCTTTATTAATCATTTTATTTTCTCTGATTAAAGATGACTATTCAAAGTCTTTCTTTTTGTAAATAATAAGTATTTGGTAATTTTTAACTTTGAATATAATAAGATAAAAGGATTATAAATAAGTAATAAAATTAAAATAGAAGTCTATTTGTTTTTAAAAAAGAAAGGTAAATATATGATAGTCTTAGAAAGAGCACCAATTTAAGGTTAAAGGTTTTTAAAAATTTTATAATAACTCATAACAACTTTTATTTAGTTTTAAAATTATAATAAAAATTAAAGTAATGATATTTTAATTAAAAATTAATCAAAAATTACAATTTTTTGGGAATAACAATGCAAATAGAACAAATTTCTCCTCCGGGTTATGAAGATCGAATTTCACGATTGAAAAATAGAGTGGTTTTACAGCCACACGAACTCTGCATAGAAAGAGCTAAGCTTTTCACGGAATCTTATAAAAGTACAAAGGGCGAGGCTCCAAACATAAGATTTGCGAAAGCTATGCACCATCTTTTTACAAATATGACAATAAAAATATGGAACGACGAATTCATTGTTGGAAATCGATGCACTAAATTTGTTGGAACGCCCTTATATCCTGAAGTACGCGTTGATACAATTGAGCAAGATATTAACCTCTATAACAATCGAGAAACTCAACGGCTATTACTTTCAGATGACGATAAACAAATCATAATCGAAGAAATTATACCATATTGGAAAAACGAAGAAGAGACTACCAAATCCAGATTTGACTCTTATTTAAGTCCCAAATTAACCGATCTCATGCTAAATCTACTCTATATCGTGGATACAAACATAACTAACGGGACGGGGCATTTCTTCCCAGGACATCATAATGTCTTAAAAGTGGGATTTAACGGCTTAATTCAAAAAGCGAGAGAAAAGATGAAAGAATTTTCAAAAGATCAAAAGAAAATGAACTTTTTGGAGTCAGTTATTATTGTTTTAGATGGTTCTAAAGAATTTATTCAAAGATTCTCAATATTGGCAACTGAATTAGCAGAAAAAGAAGGCAATAGTAATAGAAAAAAAGAACTTTATGAAATTGCTGAAATTTGTTCTAATATCTCTGGTAACCCACCATCCTCATTTAAAGAAGCCTTTCAATTATTGTATTTCACTCACGTTATTGCTGGTCTCGAAGATGGAGGCTTTGCTATTAGTATAGGACGCATTGATCAAGTTCTCTATCCTTTTTATTTAGATGATAAAAAAAAAGGGACTATAACTGACGAAGAAGTACAATTTTTAATTGAATGTTTTTACTTGAAGCTTACAACTCTATGGAATTATGTCCTTCATAAAGGAATTATAGCTGCAGAAGGTCCGCCACTCACAGCAAATATGACTATAGGAGGCGTTGATGAGGATGGAAACGACGCTACTAATCAATTGTCTTATCTATTCTTAGATTCTTATAAAAAGCTAAAAACAGTTCAACCTACTTTTTCCGTCCGCATTCATAATAAATCTCCAGATGATTTGCTTGTAAAAACAGGAGAAGCTATTAAATCTGGAGCAAGTATTGCATTGTTCAACGATGTTGTTATGATTCCAGGTCTTAACAACCTTGGTTATACTCTAGAAGATGCGCGTGGGTATGCGCCAATAGGGTGTGTAGAACCAACACATACTTACAAGTCATTTGGATGTACAAACGCTACTCAGTTAAATATTGTGAAGTGTTTAGAGTTAACCCTGAACAATGGGACAGATATGTTTACAAGAAAGCCATATGGCATTGAAAACACAAAAAAGCTCTCTTCATACCAAGATTTATTGGACGAATTTTCGAACCAACTTAGCTTTTTTACTAAAAATTTGGTAGAAACAATGACTTTCCTTGAAAAAGCTATTGCTGAGCTCAATCCGCAACCCTTTTTATCCGCAACTATAGATGATTGCATTGAACGGGGTTGTGATATCACAAATGGAGGCGCTAAATATGATTTTACTACGACTCAACTGATTGGTTTATCTACGGTTGCCGATTCTCTTGCTGTAATTAAAAAAATGGTCTACGAGGAAAAATTATTCTCTTTAGAAGAGTTAATCAAGATATTATCAAAGAATTACCGGGGTACTTATAATGGGAAAAAGGGAGAAGAGATAAGACAAATCTTTATTAATAGAGTCCCTAAGTTTGGAAACGATAACGATTATGTCGATATTATAGCTCGCGACGTAGCAGATTTATTCTGTAAGGAAATTCTTAAATATAAGAATTATAGAGGCGGAAAGTATCATCCAGGAATTTATTCTACAGCTTTTCACTTGGCATTTGGAGTTTTTACAGCAGCCTCCGCTGATGGAAGAAAAGCTAGAGAACCATTATCAAATGGAGTTGGTCCAACCAACGGAATGGATAAAAATGGTCCAACCGCGATACTTAATTCAATTATGAAGCTAGATAATGAGTTAATAACAAATGGAAATTCAGTAATATTAGCTTTTCATCCAAACACTCTAAAGATAGAATTGTTCCTTCCACTCATTAGAACCTATTTTGAAGAAAATGGAGGTTATCACATCCAATTTAATGTAGTTGGAAAAGAAACTCTATGTGATGCTCAAATAAACCCAAAGGAATATCAAGGCTTAGTTGTACGGATCGCTGGTTATTCCGTATTGTTTACAGAATTATCTAAATCCGCACAAGACGAGATTATTGGTCGAACGGAGTTTTAATTGCATTCAAATGTAATTTATATGATTTTTTGAAGAAAAATCAAAAAAATTTTTAGTTATTATTGTTTTTTTATTGTATCTAAATATTTAAAAGTAAAAATGGGCCTGTAGATCAGTCGCAGATCGCTTGCTTCGCATGTAAGAGGGCACGGGTTCAATTCCCGTCAGGTCCACTATTACATTAAATAACTATCTAAAAAGGTATGTAAATGGCGCAAGAGACTGAGTACCCAAAAAGATTTAAATTCAACGATATTCAAAAAAAGTGGATACAATATTGGCGAGAAGAAAAAATTTACGATTTTGACATCGATCAAAAAGGCACTCTTTTTTCTATTGACACTCCTCCTCCTTTCGTAAGTGGTTCGTTACATATGGGACACATTTTGAATCATTCGTGGATCGATTTTGTAGCGCGATATCATAAAATGAAGGGCGAAAATGTTTATTTTCCTCAAGGTTTTGATTGTCATGGTCTTCCAGTAGAATTAGCGGTGGCAAAAAATTATGGCGTTTCTAAGGATGACCGAGAGGAATTCTTAAAAAAATGCGTTGAATGGGTCGATAACAATATAAAAAATATGACAAAACAGTTGGATGAGTTAGGATATTCCACAGATTGGAGATATACTTATCGCACTATGGACGAGGAATATAAACGAAAAGTCCAAATTTCACTTTTGAATTTTTACGAAAAGGGATTACTTTACAGAGAGAAGTTCCCAACGCATTTCTGCGTTAACTGTGAGACTTCAGTAGCGAAAGCAGAAGTAGGTTATAAGGAAGAAACAGGAAAGTTATGGTATATAAAATTATCCGTAGTGGGAAGAGAAAACGAGTATGTTACCATAGCTACAACACGACCAGAGTATATAGAGGCTTGTGTTGCCGTTCTTATTAATCCAAACGATGATAGATACTACGATCTTTCTGCAGCAGAAGTAAGACTTCCTATTGCTAACCGAAATGTTCGCATTTATATGAACGAAAATGTTGATATGAATTTTGGAACAGGAGTGGTTTATGTTTGTACTTACGGAGATGAAATGGACATCAAATGGAAATTAGAATATGACCTTAACGAAATTCAAATATTTACTGAAAACGGTCGTATGAACGAAAATTCTAAATACAAGGGACTTTCAATTATGGAAGCTCGAAAACAAATAGTAAAGGATCTTGAAGAGCTAAAATTGATAGAAAAAATTGATGACTATGAATACAGCATAATAATCCATTCAGAACGGTCGTCTTGTCGAACTCCAATAGAATATCTACCAATTTATCAGTGGTTTATTAATGTTAAGGACTTTACTCAAGAGATTATAGAATCTGCTGATTTAATGAAGTGGTATCCTAAAAAACATAAATTACGATTATTGGATTGGGCAAATGGTTTAGAATGGAATTGGGTAATTTCCCGGCAACGCGTATTCGGAACACCGATTCCTTTTTGGTATTGTTGTGAATGCAATGAGATTTTTCCTCCAAAAAAAGAAGATTTACCAATAGATCCAATTAAAATTCCTCCACCATTTGAAAAATGCCCTAAATGTGGTAGTACTGATATCATTGGCGAAAAAGATGTCTGCGATTGCTGGATTGATTCTAGCATATCTCCCCTTGCCATGTCCAAATGGTTAGACGATGATGATTTCTTTAAAAAAGCCTATTTAGAAGCTAAAGTTCATCGACCTCAGGGTTACGAAATAATACGGACATGGTTGTTTTATACGCTATTTCGGTGCAAAATATTAACAGGAAAAGCCCCTTTTTACGAAGCAATGATTAATGGTATGGTTTCAGGTCCAGATGGAAGACATATGTCAAAAAGCCTTGGAAATTCTATTTCACCGGATGAAGTTATGCCCAAATTTGGTGCCGATGCGGTTAGACAATGGGCGGCGATGGGATCACTAGGAGACGATTATCCTTTTGAATTTACTTGGATAAATATTCATACAAAACAGCCGATTTCAAACGAAAACATCGAAAAAGAAAGAAAAAACCTCCCAGAAGACAAATTTAACAAAAAATATCGCAGAAATTTCGAGCAACTAATTGGAGCATCGCGATTTATCACTAAGATGTGGAACGCATACAGATTTTTGTTCCTTAATTTAAGAAACATCGAGGTTCCAAATTTACAGATCAAAGATAGCGAATTATCTGAAATTGAAAGTTATTATTTTTTTGAATTTAATAAAGCTTTAAAAGAAGCTACAAAACATTTCGACGGATATAATTGGCACGAAGCTTTTATGGTATTACGAGTTTTTTTCTGGAACGAACTCTGCGATAATTACATAGAAGCAATAAAACATAAATTCTATTCTAAAGATAAAAATATCGCACAAAACGCATTAAAAAATGCCCTGAGTTTATTTTACAAAATTTTAACCACATTCGCCTTTACAATGCCTTTTATTACAGAAGAAATTTACTCAATTCTCTATCAAAATTATATAGAGTTGAAATCGATTCATTTAGAAGCATGGTCTCGGCCGTACGATAATGTTTCTGAGGAGTTAGCGAAGCGCGGAAAATTAGCAATTGAAATTATCAAAATTCTTAGAAATTGCAAATCTAAGCTTAAAATACCGTTAAATCAAGAAGTAGAAAGAATTATTATTTCCACTAATAAAAATACGATAAACGAGATTGAAAATGTAAAAGCTGACATTATTAACACAATTAGAATAAAAAACTTTGAAATTATTGAAAGCAAAAAAGAAAAGGACATTAAAGAAAGTCCTGAACTTAAAGAAGATTACGAGGATTTAAATTTATCCTTGTTCTTTTTTAAATAATTCTTTTACTTACAATCTTTTTTAAGATGACGATTAAAAATTTAATTATTTTCGTCCCTGCTTATAACGAAGAAAAAAGCATTTTTAAATTGATTAAGGAAATGCCCTCGTTCCCAAACATTAATCAGAAAGTTATTGTTATTAACGATGGTAGTACAGATAACACTTCAGCAACCGCAAAAAAAGCAGGTGCAATAGTAATATCGAATAAAAAGAACTTAGGTTTGGGTTATTCCTTTAAAATTGGATTAGTAGAAGTGTTAAAAGAAGGCGCAGATATTGTAGTGGTGTTAGACGGCGACGGTCAATATAACCTTAAACACATAAATAAGTTGATTTCTCCAATATTACGAGACGAAGCCGATTTAGTGCAAGGAAACCGATTTTTGGCTGGCGAGAGATACGAAAGTTCGTCAATAAAGAAATTAGGAAACAAGTTTATTTCGATCTTTTTGTCCAAGATATTATTAAGACTGGCAGAAGTTTACGACATACAATCCTCTTTTAGGGCGTTTAATGGATCGATAGCTACTGTTCTTGTGAAAGAAATTATAGGTAAGTACAATTACGCTCAAGAAATGTTTATAATAGCGAGCTAACATGGGTACAAAATAAAACAAATTCCGGTCCAATGTTCGAAAAGAAGATATGGTCAATCAAGGTTAATCAGGAATCCTTTCATGCATTTAATTAAAATTCTCTGGGTTAGCTTTAGAACTTATTTGTTATTAAAATGTTGGAAAAACTAAATAATAAGCTATGAAAATTTAGTTCTATTCTAGAGATATTTTCTTCTTTCAATAAAAAATAGTGATCCTTTTATAAATCCATTATAAATTCATCATGTTAAGTAATGTATATTATTAAAAGTATTTTTAAAAGAATTATTTGGGTGAAAAAGGATATGCCACAAAGTGGAGGAATAGTACCATAAGGTTCTCTTAATGAGAAACTATATTTTTTCTCTTTTTTTTCTTTAATGTCAAACCCCACTCACTCGACAAAATAGATTAGGGTCTCTCTAGTTGAGTCAGATTATCTTTAAATTGGGTAAAGTTTCCCGTATCTTTTTCTCTAATTCTCCACGTGCGCCTTATTGTT
>NJBI01000011.1 GCA_005222975.1 Promethearchaeota archaeon Loki_b31 | reverse complement strand
ATTAAATTTGTTATATGTCTTAAAATATCCGACATTAAATGAACTTGTATAGAAAATATATATAACGAGTGAAGGATTTAAGAAATCCAAAAAAGAGTAAAAGCAAAAAAAATTAAAATTTACTCATATTAAACTTTAAATTTATTCGATCTCAATATTTAATTTCCTGAATATTTTTTCGAGCTCTTCGCTTGCTAGACTTTTTAAGATGTTTTTTAAAGGCGCTAAAACCTCGTCTTTCTGTGCCGTGCGATTCCGGCTAATTCGTCCTTCTTTGACTTCAAAACTACTTTGTGCCCACGATTCCTCGTCGTTAAAAGTAAACCAAATGTTTCGATAAGCACCTCCCTGCCCACCATCTCGCGCTAAGGGTTTTTCTTCGATTGGAACCTCAGGGTCTTGCAAATAACACCAGTCTAGTATTAACCACTCTAGTTTTCGTTCTGATTCTGGACGATCTGCCAAATATATACAATACGCATGCCCTCCTAACTCTGAATCTGAGGGAGCAAAAACCGGATCGGCCATTACTTGAGCGGCACACACTTTGACTCTCCACGAAGGAACGCCCGCATTAATTAACAGGCTAGCGATGAGGATGGCTCCGTCCTCACAATCTCCTATCTCTGATTGAATTGCCTCGAAGGGAAATAACCAGAATTCAGGACATTCTGACGCGATATCGTCGTACTTATATTTTAGAAATTTGCATACGAAATTTTGGATCGTTAAAGCCGTTTCGTTTGGACTTTCTTTCCTTAGATCAACTTGAGTTAAAACGTGCCATAATATTGCGTCGTTATCCTTTATAAACGCTTTCACATCTACATCGATTTGTTTTTTGTACGATTCTCCTCTCAAAGCTCTTCCAGTATAGATAATTGGTGCCTTTTTCCATTTGCTATCCCAATAATCTGGACCAAATTTACCATAATCTTTCTCGAATTTTTCAAAAGGCTTATAATTTGCTATAATCGGTATTTCTGAGGACGGACTTTCGTCAGGTGAGGGCTTTTTTTTAGGTGATGGCTTCTTTTTCGGTTTACCATCCTTTTTTGGCACTTCTGCTAAACTTTTTGCGTAATTAGTCCACGCTTCTACGTTTTTAAGCGTTGGAAGCTTTGTAAGGACTTTTGGATTGTCTTTCTTTAACAGTTTTAACTTTTCAATTGTGTTTTTAGAATTTCTGTAAGCAAATTCTTTGACAGAATCGATTCCTATTAGATTTAGAGCGTTAGCTATTTCAGGATTCACGCCCTCAATTCTCATTAGATCGGCGTGTTCTTGCCACGTATCAAGTCTATTTACTGTCACGCCTATGTTTCTTGCTAATTGTTTAATCTGATAGTAACTAAGAGCCAAAAGATCTTCTACCTCCTTTATACCTGCTTTTCCTAAAAGTTGAGCGTGTTTTTTTTCTAAACCAATAATTTCAATTAATTTCATATTAATCTCATTTGATTTTTACTAAAATAATAATTAATTAGAAATCATGCTGTTATTAATTTTATTCTATCCTATTATCAATAAACCTAGATTTTATCAAACTTACTTATTTTTTTTATTTTTTTTATAATTTTTAAACTCTTAAAAAATAAAAAGAATATGGCGGGAGGGAGATTCGAACTCCCGAAGGCCTTTGCCACTGGATATTTTATTGTCACTCGTAAGTGAGCCACAATCTTAAGTCCAGCACCTATAATCGGTCTTGACCCTTCTAAACCATAAGACCTTTGACCAGACTCGGTAATCCCGCCAAAATTTTATGCTACGATACTAGATGTTTTATAATAGTAAGATGTTTTTTATTAAACCAATTAGGTTTTTAAGTGTAATATTGAAAAGTTATAGTTTTAATTTAAATTTTTACTTTAGAGATGAGCCTTCTAATTGTTATACTCTATTAATTGAAAGATATCTACATATTAATTTAAATTATTAATTAGATAGAAAACATAAATGATTGAAGAAGTGATTAAAAAAATAAAAATAAATATATATAAACAAGATATTAAAATTATAACAAAAGAAATAAAATAATTTTTTAATTCTTCACGAGGTTTGTATTTTGCCAGTTGGAATTCTTGTAATTCGTTGGGATAATGAAATTGGTCCGATTAACGAAGGATTTTACCCTGAAAACCTGAAAATAACAAATAACTTGCTAACGCAAGTGTATTCCTCTCACCGGTATCAGAGCTTGAAGCCAGGTTTCGCATCAATTAGCTTAAAGAATAACAAAGTGGTTTCTTTCTTTTCTGGCGTAGGAGATGACTACATTAGCGTGGAGAATTACGTAGTTGCGTTGTTATTGCGTAGAGATGAGAAACCAAATAAATATCGAGAAATCTTAAAAACGATAGCAGCAGAAATACTCGATCAGGTACAAGATGGAAAATTTATTAAACGTTTACCTGATTTATATAAAGATTTAGCAAGGATTTGAATCTCAAATTATATTTTTTAAAAAGCAACTAACTATATTTCTAATAAAGGTTTGTTAAACCTTAATTCAATAATTCTTAAAAAATAAGGATAAAATTCTGATAAATTAGGGTTATTCTATTTTTTTAACAGAAATCTTACCAGCATCGTTTATTTCAAATAGATCGACTTTCTGTAAATTTTGCACTATTTTTTTTACCAACACAATAGGAGATCCTAAGGCATTTCTTAAATCATCTAATGCCATTGAACCTACTTGTTCTACTATTAAGAATGCCTTAAACTGTGCTTCGTGTTCCATCAAGTCAGTTAATTTATCGTAATAGGTAATCTTTTTAACGTTATTTTGTCTGAAAATTCTAAGTTCTTCCATTTCTTTATTAAGTTTTCTGACCTCTTCATCTGCTTCACGTTTTTTATCTAGTGCCTCCTCTAATTTATTAATCATATTTTCCTGACTATCGCGAATCTCTTGAAACCGCGATTTTAAGTCTTTAGCTTCTGAGGTAGCTTCAGTAGATGTCAGTTTAGAATCAAGTAAAAAAGTATCTAAATCGGAAATTTTTCCAACTAAATCCTTCTTCTCTTCTATATGGTCCAACCTCAATTTCTCGAGTTCTTTTTTCCACTTTTGATCCATATCAGTCAACAATCTAACTTGCTCGTCTTGTATTCTATCAGCAAAAGCTTGAATTTCTCGTGCTTTAATTTGTAAAGATTTAATAGTTTCTTCTTTCAATAAAAGTTCTGATTTTAAATTTCCAATTAATTCAAAACTTTCCTCTAATTTTCGTTGGGTGGGGATGTTTTGTTTCTTCATAAATTCTAATTCTTTTTGAATAGCCAGAACTTCGCCTTTTGCTAGTTCCATTTCGTTTTCTCTTTGATTAAGCATTGCTCTTTGAGTTCCAACTAATTCTTTTAGTTCTAAGACATCTTCAGGAATGTCATACATTCTTGTAATTTTTATTTTTTGTTCTTCAATAATATTTTCATGCTCTGTCAGAACCCTCTTCTGTTTTTCTATCATTTCTTTTAACCTATCCATTTTAGATAGGAGAATAGCGCTTTCTTTTTCGCTCGATTCGATATTATCTAATACATTTTTTAAATCTTTAGGCATCTTTTATTTACTCGATTCTTTAATTATAAGTATAGTTCAATTTTTTTGATAACTAAAAACTATATTTATTATTTATCTATTAAGACCAATAAATATTAATATTGAAATAATAGATTCAATTTATATATTTATCGAATTGTATATATCTTGTGTCTAATACTGAAATTGTTATATTTAAAGATGTGGAGGTATGTTGAAATTTCTGTATTTTATTTTAAACCGAATATTATTGATCCGTTTATAATCATATCTTACGATTATCTAAAGAACCAGAAAAAAATCAACTTAACCGAGATCCGCTTTTTTAAAAGCGAATCGGATATTTTGGAGTATATTAGAATAAACAAATTTGAAATGTCTAACCATAAAGATGATAAAGAACGCAGTATACTGCTTCAGTTGGAAAACGCGATTAATGATTATCTAACGGGTATTATAATAGATTTATTCGAGGAGATGAAAAGTATGGATGTCTTGTTAGATCTTAGAAATAAGTTTAAAACGGATTTTTCCCAAAAAGTAATAAACTCTCTTATAAAAATTAGACCCGGTGAATCGACCACTTACTCTGATATAGCTAAAAAGATAAATTCAAAAGCGTATAGAGCCGTAGGAAGCGTCCTAAGAAATAACCCGCTGCCCCTGATTATTCCATGCCATCGAGTTATAAAACAAAATGGAAAGCTTGGTGGATTTATGGGTCAAATGGATGAAGATTGGGGAACCAATCTAAAAAGAAGTTTATTAAAAATAGAAGGTAATATCATTTCAAAATAATTTTACTTTTTAATTTACTTCAAATCTCTTCTTTAAGATAGTGTTCAATATCGTCATTATACCAACAGAAACTAATTTATAAGGTAATATCTTCTAATTCATATCATGGTTAAAATATCTGCTTTATGTCCCTATTGCCCAAATAACGCAATCGAATTTACTACAAATCCTTATGATGTAATAGGAAAAGAAGAAGAGGAAGAATTAAAAAGGAACTACAACTCGCTCATTCATTTGATTTTACCTGATGGTGAAGGAGATGAATTATATCATAATGCTTTATCTGCTTACGAGCTGTTTAAGGCGTCTGACATTATCGTCAGAGAAGAAAATCCGTGTATTTTTGTTTATCGCCAAGAGTCTTCCAAGTTTAATCAAGAAGGTTTAATCATGGGAGTAGCTCTTGACGATTACGAAAAAGGGAATATCGTCAAACACGAGCACACTAGAGAAAAACCACTTAAAGACCGGACTAGGCATATTGAAACCACTAATGTAGCTGCGGGCCTTGTTTGGTCAGTTTATCGTGCTGATATCGAGATTAATAAAATAATTGCCCAAATTAAAAAAGGGAACCCTAAATTCGATTTCGAAAAATATGGTTATCGTCATATATTGTGGCAAGAAAATGATTCTACAATAATTAACAAGTTAGCAAATTTATTCGAAAATAAAAAAATTTATATCGCAGATGGCCATCATAGAGCAGCGAGCGCAGCAGAATATCGCAAAAATCAATTAAAAAATAGAAATAAAACCGAAAAAACTGATGCGCCATGGCAATATTTACTATCTTATGTGGCTTCAGACGATCAAATACGAATTTTGCCTTATAATCGCGTAATCAGGAAATTAAGGGATGATGAAGATACATTCATAGAGAAATTAGAAAAAGTCTTTGAAGTTAGAAAAGTTAATAGCGCTTTCAATCCAAATATGAAAAATACACTTGCTATTTGTATTAGGGGAAAATGGTTTGAGTTGATTGCTAAAGATAAATCTTTCAACTCAAAGAGAGATAGTTTAGATGTAGCTATCCTTCAAGATAGGGTTCTGGAGCCAATTTTAGGAATCTTAAATGTTCGTGCTGATGAAAACATCTTTTTTGTAGGTGGTATTCAAGATCCAACTATTATGGAAGAATATATTACAGAAAAGGGAAACGACATTTTTTTCAACCTATTCCCAGTCGATATAAGAGATTTAGAATCGATTGCTGATTCTGGAGGAGTGATGCCTCCGAAATCAACTTGGTTCGATCCTAAGCTTTTATCTGGTTTAGTATTACACGATTTGCGAGAAGAGTGACCAAAAATCTATAAGTCAGGCGCTTAAAAGTTTGAGTAATAATTTTGAACTAAAAAAAAGGTATGGAACTTGCTCCAAAGATTGTTATGGTTCATGTGTATTTATAGGAGAGTGGAACGATCAAGCTCCCGAGAAAAAACTTTTAACCGCTAAACCTTTAAAGGAGCATCCTTTTACTAGTGGCTTTTTCTGCCCAAAATTCAATAATAGAGAAAAACTGCTTTATCATCCTCATCGATTAAAAACAGCATTGATACGGTCAGGTTCTAAAGGTTTCAATTCCTTCAAACAAATTAGTCTTGAGAAAGCAATAAGTCTTGTTTCGGAAAAACTAACAACAACCAAAAACAAATTTGGACCCTCGTCTATTGTAGCTGCCTATTACGCAGGAAATAGCAGTTTGATATCACATTTTTCTCCAATTAGATTCCTCGGTAAATTTGGTGCTACAGTAACAACCGGTGGCATATGTAATGAAGCTGGAATTCATGCATTAAGTAAGATGTTTGGTAATTATTCTACTACAAATCCTTTCCAAATCAACAATCCAAACAATAAATTAATTGTCGTTTGGGGGAGTAATTTAGCTGATCGAAATAACCACGCTTATTTCTTAGTGAAAAAAGCAATAAAAAATGGCTCACTTGTTGTCGTAGTTAATCCGATTAGGACTAAATTAGTTGAAAATACTACATTTTTTCTCCAACCTTTTCCAGGTACCGATTATCTGATTGCAAAATATATTATGAATAAAATCATAGTAAGTGGAGAATATGATAAAGATTTCCTCATTAAACATGTTGACAATTACAAAGATCTTATAGCAAAGGTTGAAAGAATTGATGAAAACAAAATTTTTCACCAAACTGGTCTAACTGGTGAAATTTTAGAAGCGTTTGTAAATATCCTCCTTAAATTTCAGCATAAAACTCTGTTTATCGTAGGTTTTGGGCCGCAGAAGTATTTTTATGGTGGAAGAAATCTGAATACAATTGCGCTAATCCAAATCTTCCTCGGGAATTTTGGAAAACTAGGTACAGGATTTTTATTTTCTCAAAGTGGCTTTAATAAAGAATTCATAGCTCCACTTATGAATTATATCACTTGTCTAAAATCTTACTCTCCGAATATCAGTTTTCCGCTAGTAACGCTAGGACCTTCTTTAAGCTCGAATAAATTTAAGATGTTGTTTATATATAACCTTAATCCTGCGAACTCTCTTCCAAATCAGACTATATTAAGAAAATCCTTATCCCGAGAAGATCTTTTTGTAGTAGTGCTGGACATGTTTCTAAACGAGACTACAAAATTTGCAGACATTGTTATCCCCGCAAAGTTCGATCTTGAATGTGATGATTTAATAACACCTTATTTTTTACCTGGGATATCGATAAATCAAGGAGGACCGTGCCCATACTCGAATTGTTTATCAAATTACGAGATTTTCCAATTATTAGCAAAATGTAATGGATGGGGGGATGATATACTTTTTCAAGAAACTCAAAAAGAGATATTCGAAAAGTGTGTTGAACTATTACCTAAAGAAGTTCAACAAAGTATAAAACTTAATGGATACTATATTCCGTTCGCAATTAATGATATTCCTTTCGAAGATTTGAATTTTCCAACTATCAATGGCAAAATTCAAATTAAACAATCGGATTTGGAATTATTTGACCCCAAGCTAGATTTTCTCTTATGTCGAAATCAGAACGAGCTTTATTTACTTTCTCCAGCTCATAAATCTTTTATCCACTCCCAAATGGGCGAAATTCATAAAGAATTCGAGAAAGATTTTAGTAAGATATTTCTAAATCCTTCTGATATCGAATTGCTCGGGTTAGTACCAGGTAAAGAGGTACTAGTTACTAACAAATTTAATGAAGCTAAATTTCTATTAGATCAAAACAACGCTTTAAAATCGGGGACTGCGTTAATTTATTCTGGATTACCATTCATTAATGCGGTATTCAAGAATGTAAATTATTTCACTCCAGAAAAACCTGAAGAATCAGAGAAATCAGGAGCATTTTACTCTGTGATTGTAAAAATATCCAAAATTTAACCTGTTAAGGGTCTTAAAAAATAAGAAAAATAAAATATTATAAATTTTTTAGAAAATTTGACATTTTTTCAGCGATTTTCGTAGCAGCATAGACTTGAGTTTCTATAGTCTGAGCTCCAATATGAGGTGTAAGAATTAAGTTCCCTTCGCAGTTTATCAAGTTCGTGTCTTTTAATGGTTCCTCTCTAAAAACATCTAATGCGGCTCCACCGATTTCTTTATTTACTAAGGCATCTATTAAGGCTTTTTCTTCAATAAGCTTTCCTCTAGCAGTATTAATTAAAATAGATTTTTTGTTCATCAGTTTTATGTTTGTTGCATTGATAGTGTTCTCTGTTTGAGATGTTACAGGGAGATGTAAAGAGACAATTTGAGCATCTTTGAGCAGATCATCAATAGAAGAATAAATCTTGCATCCAATATTTTTAGCTTCTTCCACAGCTTCAGGGCCTTTACTAAATCTTGAGTAAACTCCCACATCCATTTCTAGAGCTATTGCTTTTTTTGCTAGTTGTTTTGCAATGTTCCCAAATCCTATTAATCCTAATTTCTTCCCTTTCAATGTATAACCAAGATATTGCTTTTTGTTCCACTCTCCGGTATGCATAGTTCGATCTGCATTTGAAATATGCCTTGCTAATGTAAACATTAAACCTAAAGCTAATTCTGCAACCGAAACGGATGGTGCTTCTGGAGTGTTTAAAACTTCAATATTTAATTCCGCTGCTTTTGCCCTATCAACATTATCTAAGCCTACTCCCGCTCTGCCAATTGCTTTAAGATTTGTTGCGTGTTCTAAAACATCGGCTGTCAACTTCGTTCTAGAGCGAATAACAATCCCATCATAATTTCCTATCTCTTTTTTAAGCTCCTCATTAGTTATATCGAAGTTTTTAACAACATCAAAACCATTTTCTTGAAAAATTTTCACTCCTTCTTCTTGAAGTTTGTCGCTAATTAAAATTTTCATAAACATCAATTTTTAATAATTTAAAATAAATGGATAATATTTTTAGTAAATTAATGTTTAAAAGAATTTTTGCTGATCTAATTTTATCCCTTTAAATATCAAAATTAATTGGACAAGAAAAAAAATAACACAAAATAACAATAAAAAAATAAAAGATTAGATTTAATAATTTCACTGGTTCAATCTTAAATCAGAAACGATATCTGTTAAGATCTTTAACATGTTTTCGAGATCTTTTACTGTCACTTCACCCATATGGCCAATCCGGAAGGTCTTACTCTTCAAATCTCCATAGCCGTTAACAATGCGATAACCCTTTCCTAGTAATGTTGAAACCATCTTCCCAATGTCGATATCCAACGAATTTTTCATAGTAGAAACTGTATTTGATTCGTATCCTTTCTCTGGAAACATCTCAAAATTAATATCTCGTGCCCACATTCTAGTGCGTTTTCCTAATCGTTCATGTCTTTCAAATCTTTTTTCTAATCCTTCGTGATTCAAGATATAATCCAACTGAGCCGCTAAAGCTCTAATTTGAGGTATTGGTGGCGTTGTTGGGGTTTGATGTTTTTCAGATCTTTTGACTAAATCAAGAAAGTCAAAGTAAAACCCTCTGTTTTTAACCTGAGAAGTCTTTTCGATTGCTGCTTTGGATATTGAACATAGAGCCAGTCCTGGTGGTATTGTAAAAGATTTTTGAACTGAGGCTAAACACACATCGATTCCTAATTTATCAACCTCAATTTTAATTCCGGCCATTGATGATGTTGCGTCAACGCATACTAAAGCGCCAAAATCTTTAATAACTGGGACTACTTCATTAATTGGGTTATAAACTCCTGTGGAAGTTTCATTTGATTGGATAAAAACTACAGCATATTTATCCTTATTCAATGCTTCTTGGGCAAATTCGGGAGTTATTGGTTTACCCCATTCAACGCCCTCTTTTACTGCGACTTTCCCATTTGAAACTCCAATTTTGTACCAACGATCTCCAAATGCTCCAATCGAAAAAAATAGAGCCTTCTCGTCTTTTTTAACTAAATTTCTTACACAAGCTTCCATTAGTCCAGTAGCGCTCGATGTAGAGATTAAGCAATTATTAGAGGTAAATAAAAGCTTTTTAAGCCCTTCTTCTACAAGTTGATGCATTTCTGCGTATGGTTTAGACCTATGCGTGTCGTTTGGTTTTGCCATTTCTTTTAATATTCGCTCTGGAATGTAAACGGGTCCAGGGGTGAATAATTTTATTTGAGAACCTTCTTCTTTATTAAAGTGAATTTCAGACATATTCTAATCAAGAATCTTGAATTAATGATCGATAATAAATATTAATGAAAGATTAGGATTTAATGTTTTATTATTGCTAATTCGTTCAGTTTAAGAAAAAAAAATAAAGTGAGAGTATATTCAGGTCAAGATTAGATATTCTCTATATTTATCCATTCCATTATTATAAAGACAAGTTTAAAGTTTCTAAAACTTTTTAACGATAACCCGAATTCGCTCAAATATAGTGCCGATCTTAAAACGCCATTAAGGGCTAGTGCTATTAGAAGAGAACAAAGGTTAAAAATAAAACTTACATCAGCAAATAATATTGCAAAATATGTCGTTATAATAGTTAATATCCCAAATGCCATGTTTAAACTTCGAAATAGAGGTGAAAATGTATTAACAATTAGCCCTTTTAAAAACCCAGCAAGACCTATAAGAAAACTGGGTAAAGCTAAAAAATATATGATATAACTCGCAGGAATGTTAGGTTGTGAAAAGATAAGGATTAATATCAAACTAGAAAATATTATAGATATAACTCCTGCTATAAGATTTAAAACCTTTTTTATGTAATTCAAATTCTTATTAAATATGCCTTTATGAGCTCTTAAGAATCCATAAATTAGTAAACAAGACATCGGGTAGACAGCCGCTGACATAAGAATAATTAAACGAAAAAATAAAGTTAAAATTACCATCATTATTAGCAATGCTACAAGAACAATATGATCAACCAATAACTTCTGTTTATTTAGAAGCAGAATACTCATATAACAATCCTCAGCGTTTTTACAATTTATTTATTATATCTAAATATTTAACACATAAATTTATAACTTTTATTATTTAATGTTTTAATGCATTGATTTTAATATGTCGAAAAAGATATTTATAATTTTTATTAAAAATTAAAAATTGTCCCTACACTCGTGTTAAACGCTTTAATTCTACTATTACTGGTTTTATTAACCATTTCGATAATTTTTTCTCCACTACAATGAATAGGAAAGATATATAGCGTATCATCAAATATATTTAGTGTATTTAAGTAATCTATTGTAACTCTAATCTTTTCTTCAGACGCAGCCGCCATATGAAACCCCCCTATTATATGACTTATTGGTTTATTTGAGTAATACTTTACGTAATCTAAGGTATTCATTAAACCAGAATGGCAACAACCGTTTATCAAGACTATGTTTTCATCAAACTCTAAAATCAAACATTTGTCGTCTAAGATTTTATCAGTCTTTAGAGTGCCCTCTTGAAGCGAAAAGAAGTTATTGAAATCTTCTTCAATGTGATTTCTAGGAATTTCTCCGCTTACGGTAATTTTGAGCCCATCAACATTTAGAATTTCGTATAGATCTCTTGTGAACTGAACCTGTCCATTTAGAGTCTTTATTTTTTCTAAATCTATTGGCTCTTGATTGACAATCTTTGAAGACGAGAGTAATAGCAGAATTTCTTCTCTTGATTTTCCTTCTAAATCTTCAATTTTTAAATTCCTCTCTCGCCTGAAAAACCTTTCGAAGGTAGCACTCTCATGGCAAATAACGGGCACTTCTTTTTCTATTCGTTCTAATATTTTTAGTAATCCGCCAGTGTGGTCGTAATGCCAATGTGATAAAATTAACATATCGGTATCGTAAAATTGGTATCCCCTTAAATCTGAATTGTGTAAAAAGGTTAAGTTTGGTCCCCCAGTATCAAAAATTATTTTTTTTAATAATTTTAAGTTTGTAAAATTATCAGAATCTTGAACATCGTAAACATTTATCAAGAATCCTAACCCGTGTTCTGCTAATGATTTAGTAGTAAATAATTTATTTAGTTCGATAAAATCCAATTGATAATCTTGTTTGAGTTGCTGAAAAGGTAAAACAATATTGTTGGTTAATAAAATAATTTCTATTTGAATCATCATATCAAGGATTAATATGCTGTTAAAAAAATAAAATTATGTAATTGCCTAAAATCAATAATAAAACTGCAATAATAAATCTTTTACGAAATTTTTCCTTTAAAATTAGAATTGATAAGGTTTGTTGGACCATCGGCGTGTTTGCAGTAATTGTTGCGGTTAATACTAGCCCATTAACTGCTACTGCCATTATAAAAAGTGAATCTGCTAAACCTAGTGATAACGCACCTGCGATTCCGATGTAAAGATAATATTTCAAATGTGGTTTATTTTCTTTCTTGAAGGCCTCATAGTAATCGCGCCTAAAAAATCCTAAAGTCGCAACAAATATTGTAGCAAGTGCTATTCTTACGAAATTTGAGGCAAATACCTCATTTGAAATTATTCGTGCTTGATTAAACGAAACATAAGATATTGCCCATAAAAACGCGGTTCCAATTGACAATAAAACTCCGACGATTAAATTCTTATTGGCTTTTTGAATAACTTCGCTATTACTTATGTCTCTGTTAGGTTTGTCTTGAGTGCTTAATACGAAGACGCTTAATAGAATAAAAGCCCCTCCAATAAGAATTGATATTATAACTTGCTCACCGAAGAATATGAAAGCTAAAGGATATACGAATACTAAAGATAGTTGTGTTAATGGATAAGCTCGCGAAGCATCAATCTTTTTAAGCGCTTTAAAGTAGAGTAGATCTCCGATTGTCACGGAAATACCTGATAATATACTTACAAATAAAAAAACAACAAGTTCTTGAGATGTAAACGATGCAAAGAAAGAGAAGTCTCCGAAAATTAGCGCGAAAATAAATGTACCAAGTGTAACTATTAAAATTCTGAAAAATAATGTCGCTTTCGGCTGTGTTTTTCCTAATCCATATTTATATACTAAAGATGCTATTCCCCAAGTAAATAACGCATCGAGCGTTAAAATGTAGCCAATTAATTCGGGCATTAACTTAAAATTATTAAATATCGTTTTAATACTATTTTAAAAATTAAAACGAGAAAAAGTAGTCTTGAGAAAAAGAATTACATTTTATGATAAAGCATGTAAATTGAAATAGCAACAATCCAGAATGTAATGCCAAATGTCAGAATCCATTCTGTTATTGGGTGCCATGAGAACAAAAACGGGACGATACAGCTTACTGCTATTAAAGGTAGATACCCAACAAGCCCTGAAAACTTCTCACTTTTAAAGAAAAGGTAGCTAAAAGCGCTTAAATAAATAACCCCACTTACTAAACTAATTAACGCAACCACTCCGTGAACAACAAAAAGTATTATATTACTTCTAACCGAAGGAATAACACCAATTAAAGCAAAAAAAACGCACGAATTAATCGCAAACACTTTTCCGATTCTGAGTACTTTTGGATGATTGATATTTTCGTTCTCAAAAATTTCTACTATGTGTAAATATGTCAATAATGCAAAAACACCAGATAAAAACGCCCCGATGTTGAAGTATATTGCGCCAGGACTCGTCCCTAAATCACTTATCATGTTGCTTAAATTAAAATTAGGAAAAAGCGATATAGCTATGATATCTCCGGCTATACCTACTGTTGCTGATAACAACCCGTAAAACGGGCGTGGTATATAATTCAATATTTTAATGATATTTATCTTTAGTTTTTCCATGATACATTATTTGGATTAATTACTTTAATTAGAAAATTATAAATATTGTAAATTTAGGTCTGAATTCTTAAAAGTAATTCTTTAGATGGTGGTATGGAAAATAAGAACATATTAATGACTTCTTCTCTTATTTTATCATCTGTGCCTGCTAGTTCAAACATTTTTGAAAGATTCTGACCTTTATTTTCAAAAAGAAATTCAACCATAGAAACTTTCATTTTAAAATTTCTAATTATTTTTTTAATGTTAGGATGTTGTTTGTACTTTTTCAAGCTTTGTTTAGATATGTCGTCATTTTCCAAGGCTTTGATAGCAGTTTCAGCGGCAACTTTTCCAGATACTATGCTAGGATGTATTCCTTCGCCGCTTATAGGAGAAACAAAACCTGCTGCATCTCCAATAATCATAATATTATCGCCGTATAAACTTTTCTCTTTCACGCCTAATGCGGGAATTGGATACGCACCCTTCCATATTTCTTTATAATGCGAACTAGGAAAGAAATTCTTAATGTGGGGGTCGTTTAAAAATTCCGTATATATTTGGTTTAGATTAGAATTCAAATTTTCGTCTAACCATGTGCCACATCCAATGTTAAAGCGTTTGTCATCTAGTGGAAATATCCAGCCATACCCTTTATATGCTCTAAAAAATAAGGAAATAGAATCTTTCTCTATTAAATTTTCCCCTTCCATTATAGCACACTTGCATAGTCCTATTTCGTCAATTTTCCATTTTCCTTTCAAACCAGATTTAGGCGCTAATTTAGAGCTCATGCCGTCTGCTATAATTAAAACTTTCCCCCGATATTCCTTTGTCCCTGAGGGAGTTTTTGTTTTGATCCCAACTTTCTGACTATCTTTAGTTACAAAGTCGTAAGATAAATTCTTGTTAAACAATTGAACTCCAGCGTCTATAGCAATATTTCTTACAAAATTATCAAATTCTAAGCGATCTACATTTATCGAATAATCCCTAGTATTTTCCCACGAGTATTTAATCTGACGATAATCCCCAGAATATATAGTTACTCCCGTAATAGGGGAATAATTTAACTTTCGCAGTTGAGGGTAATATTTAAAGATTCTTGAGCTAACAGCACCACCGCAAGGTTTTCGCCAGTTAATATCTCTTTCTATTAAAGCGACTTCAAACCCACTTTCAGCTAGAACTTGAGCACACTTAGAGCCGGCGGGCCCCGCTCCCGATATTACAACATCAAACATTTTCATTATCTGTTTTTTTTTGTAAGTATATTAGTTAATGGTTGAAGCATTAAAAATTATATTTTCCTAATAAAAAAGAAATTTTAATGTGTTTATCGTTCTTTGCATCTGCATCAAAAATGATTAATTTATTCTATTCCTATTTTTAAACTATGACTATAAAAAATTCAAAGAATTACGATTTTGTAATCGTTGGAGCTGGGCCAGCTGGATTAACTGCGGGCATCGTGTCTGCAAGAAAAGGATTTAAAGCTGTGATTTTAGAAAAAGGTGAACTTGCTGGACCAAAACCTCGTGGTGAAGGAATGGGCCATTATCCTATTGTTGATATTATTCTAGGAAAGAACTTCTTACCTTCTATAGGAATTAAATCCAACGGAGGAAGAGTATGGCATTCTCCTGGAAATTTACAAACAACAACGACCTACCGTGAATACGACCATTATTTTTTCGAATGGAGAAAATTTATCGATAGATTTGTAGAAATTGCGAGCGAGTTAGGAGTTGACATCCTTTTAAAAGCTGAGGTTACAGAACCAATTGAGAAAAATGGTTTTATCATTGGCGTAAAATTTAAAGATAAGAATGGAGAGCTTAATGAAGTATATGGAAACGCAATTTTAGATTGCAGTGGATATTCTGGCATTATTGGAAACCATTATGGAGTTCCTTACGACGAAGAGATAAATTGTCCCATAATAAAATGCTTAATTAGCGAAGCTAACATAGATATTAGCGAAACTCCAGATTTACAATTCTTTTTCATCGGGAACGGTGATTTGGATTACTCCACTAATTTTCCTCAAAGTATTGCGTATGTATTTCCATTAGAGAAAAAAAGAGCAGAAGTGGGTTTAATGTTGCGAATGGCACAAGTACCTCAAATGAAAACCGTTAAAATACCTGATCATGATGAAATTATGATGGTTTGGGAAAATCTGAAGAAAGATTATCCAGGATTTAGTGAGTTTTTTAAGGGGGCTAAAATTGATTACGAGGAATTAACATATATACCAAACTCTAAAATGGTAGAAAATTTTGTTCCATGTCCCGGTGTTGTTCTTATCGGAGATAATGCAGGATTTGTTAATCCGTTTGGATCTTCAGGGTTGTACTATTCAATGGCGATGTCACACTTCTGGGTTGAAAATATCTCGAAAAAAATGAAAGAACTTTCTGATAGCAACATGGACTCTATTAAATATCATGAGTATATATGGAACTCTGAAAATGTAGAGGAATATACAAAAAAGTTTGAAGAATTTGAAGTATATAAACAAGTGAAATCTATGTATAATCTTATTGGGGCTTTCGAATATAAAATATTTAATCGATTAAGAACTTCCGATAAGATTAACAAAAAATGGGATTACATCTCTTCACTTCTAAAACAAGCTTAGAAGCTTGAAAAATTTCAAATTTTTTTTCTTATTCTAAATTCCTAAATTCAATTTATGCCTTCATCAGGTGTAGGTGTAATTTTAAAGGAATATGCTGGTGAGTTAAAAAGATCATCTGGAATCTTTAGCTTTAAATTTTCTTCCATTTGGGACCATTCAATTTCATTATTGTTCCCCAATAATCGAACTGTTGAATTTTCATTGATTACTAAAGATTTAATCTCTAACTCCTTTTCCTCAGGCTTTTCAAGTAGCGTTGCGAAAAGGGATTTTTGAGTTTTAATATATCTCACTTCTATTCCATCTATGGTTAATCCTTCTGCTTTTACCCACGGGCGCGTATCGTAAATAGCTTCCCCATTGATTTCAAGCCATTCCCCTAAATTAAGCAAAACTTTCCTTTGAAGTTCTGGGATAGTGCCATCTGCCATGGGACCCACATTTAAGAGGAGGTTGCCGTTTTTACTTACGATATCTACGAACATTCTAATTAATTTTTCTGAATCGAGATAATCTTCTTCATTTTCCATTCTATTATAGCCATAAGAATTGCCAATTCCTCGATTTGTTTCCCATTTTCTCTTCATAATTTTATTAAAGACTTCATATTCGGGCGTTAAATAATCATTATGGTGTACTCGTGGAAAATTATCTCCTTTTTTTCGAATTTGTTTCCATCGATCATTGATGATTCCTTCAGGAAATTTAGTATAAAAATACTCAAATATTTCATAAGCATTTGTTGGTACATAGCCAATATCGTTCCACAGAATAATAGCATTATACCTATCTATTAATTCATACCAGTGATTATTTGCATACTCAATGTACTCTGCTGTTCTAACTCCATTTTCGACAAAGGTTTTTCCATCTTTAATCGGTTCTGAATTAAAAGACCAATCTAGTGTGCCAGAATAATAAAAACCCATTTTCAAACCCTTTTTCCGAACTTCTTTAGAAAGTTCGCCAACAATATCTCTACTTGCCTTATAATTCTTTTTTTTTGGATTAGGATATTTACTAGGCCATAGAAGAAAACCATCGTGATGCTTTGTTACTAAAACTACATATTTTGCTCCGGCTTTATTGAATAGCTCTACCCATTCTTTAGGGTTCCACTTCTTTATTTCTTCATTAAAAATAGGACTAAAATCTTCATAGTCAAAATCTTCACCATACTTATCTTTATGATATTGTTGAGTAGGACTTCCTTCTATTCTTAAAGAATTGAGATACCATTCAGCATAGGGATTATTCTTGAAGTGTTCTTCCAAATCTCTTTTCATGGATTCTACTAAATCTAAGCCTGTAACGGCAAAGGCAGGCACAGAATAAAGTCCCCAATGTATGAAAATCCCAAGTTTTGCATTATGAAACCAATCTGGCACTTTATGTTTTTTAACTGATTTGTAATTCGCTAATCTCAATTAAAGCGATCTCTTTAGAATTAAATTAAAATGAATAACTCTTATTAAAATTTAAACTTTATTTAACATTTAATAGCAGTTTTGCCTAATTAATATCCATGGAAAAAAAATTAATGTTAAGAAATAAAATTTGTATCATACCTAAACCTGTAAATATGGCTCTAGGAAAAGGAAAGTTCATTATAACAAACAAAACTATTATTGAATTCGATCCGAAATTAAATGATGTTGCTAAATTTTTTAAGCGTTTATTAAAACCAGCAACGGGCTTTGATTTGTTAATAGTGAACTCTAAATCTGAACTAAATAAATATAACACAGTTTCTTTAAAAATCGATAAAGAAATTAATAATTTGGGTGAAGAAGGGTATTTTCTCAACATTAATCAAGAACGCATTATATTATCTGCTCCCAGTCCTGCTGGTGTTTTTTATGGCATTCAAACTCTTCGTCAATTACTTCCAGCTGAAATAGAAAGCATTACTAATAAGGGCCATATTGAATGGTCTGTTCCTTCTGTAGAAATTAAAGATTATCCTCGATTCTCTTGGCGAGGATACATGCTTGACGAAAGTAGACATTTCCTTAGTAAAGAAGTTGTTAAACGGATCCTAGATATGATGGCACTCTTTAAGATGAATGTTTTTCGTTGGCATCTTACAGATGATCAGGGTTGGAGAATTGAAATTAAGAAATATCCCCTCCTAACAGAAATTGGATCAAAAAGGAAAGAAACCCAAATTGGAGGTTTTATAAGTAGAAAAACAGATAACACCCCACACGAAGGATTTTACACTCAAAAAGATGTACAAGAGATAGTTGCTTATGCAGATAAACTTTTTATTAAAGTAGTTCCAGAAATAGACATGCCTGGCCATTCAAAAGCAGTATTAGCAGCTTATCCTGAATTAAGTTGCACCGGAGGTCCATTTGAAGTACCAATTAAATTTGGAATTAAAAAGGATGTTTTATGTGTTGGTAAAGAGTCAGTATTTGAATTTATGCAAAATGTGTTAGATGAGATAATTCAATTATTTCCCTCATATATAATTCATATTGGAGGCGACGAAGTTCCTAGAAAAAGATGGAAAGAATGTCCTGAATGTCAAACGAGAATAAAATCAGAGAGCCTTAATGATGAAAAGGAGCTCCAAATTTATTTTACAAATAGGATAATAACATTTCTAACCTCTCGCTATTGTAGGGTAATGGGATGGAATCAAATTCTAAGTGATAAGATATCTGAAGATGTTATTGGACAATATTGGATTTTTGGTAAAAAGGAAGTTACGAAACACCTAAAAAGAGGAGGAAATATTGTAATGTCGAAATTTGGCTACACTTACCTTGATTATTCCTATTCTTTTACTTCTCTAAGTAAAGCATATCGATACGAACCTATTCCTAAAAGATTAATGAAGGAATATCATTGCAATATCTTAGGAATAGAAGCTCCTATGTGGACAGAATGGGTTAGAAATGTAAATGAATTAGATTGGCAAACCTTTCCTCGCCTAATAGCATTTGCGGAAACTGGTTGGACATTGATAGAACAGAAAAACTTCAAAAATTTTAAAAAATGCCTTGGAATTATTCTTAAACGGTTAGATATGCTCGGAGTTTGCTATGCCCAGAAAGACGAATATGAACCGCACTTAATCAAAAAAATATTTGGATTTTTTACCATGTTAAAAGAACCAAAAAGAAGATCTTTATATTAGGAAAAGCGCATGATGTTTTGATTTTAGAATAATATTGATAAAAATCACATCAAAAAAAAAGAATGTATATAAAACGAATAATTGAAATATTATGTAAAAAAAATTTGAAGTTAAAATTATATAAGTGATGTAATTTGGAAAAATCAAAAACAAACAATAATTTTGTTGGAAAATTGCCCAGAAAAGATGTGTTTATATATTCACTTGGATATATTCCTAATACTTTCCTTGCGGGAGTTTTCATGTTAATGTATGTTAATTTCTTTTGGAATTATTTAGGTTTAATTGATTCATTATTTATCATTGGGATGCTAATTTATGCTACGATTAATGCCCTAAACGATCCACTAACGGGGCATATGAGTGATAAAACTAATATTGATAAATGGGGTAGTCGAAGATTAATTTATATAAAATGGTTCGGGCCATTATGGGCAATATTTTACTTCATAATGTGGTTCCCTTGGAGTTATGACAACCAAATTATAATATTCTTTCAATTCGTATTAAGTATATGTATTTTTGATACCTTTCTTTCTCTAGTAATTGGATTATACATGTCATTAATGTCAGAAATGTCTGATAACATCAAAGTTCGCTATAAATTATCCTTTTATGCCAACATTGCAACATTTATTGCTGGAATTCCAGTTGTATTTGCACAATCTATATTTGATGCGAGCTTAGAAACTTTTCAAATGTTCAATGGCATACTTGCTATTATTTCGATTATATTATATATAATAGTTACTCGCACTTTAAAGGAAAGACCAGAATTAAGAGTTGAAGAAGATTATACATTTTTCCAAGCCATGAAAATGGTTATTAAATCTAAAGCGTTTTTGACGCGCACGGGGTACATTTTCTTCAATACTGGTGCAAGGGCTATGGGATTTTCATTTCTTTTTGCCTTTATATTCATCTTAGGTCCCGGACCGCTAACGCCCATATTATTTATGCTTCTTACATTTGGTATAGGTTTTTTCTCAAATATAATTTATATGAAATTAGAAAAAAAATGGGGGATTCGAAAAACTATTCTTATCCTTAAGTCAGGTTTGATTATAGCAAATTTAATTAGTTTTATAATAGTCTCCGCAATAGGATCGACAACAATAGTATGGATTTGCGTTTCTCTCGTATCAATTTTATCTGGATTTGGAGTCTTTGATTTTGTACTTTTAACTATGGCAATTGACGAAGACGAAATCAAATATGGAAGTCGACGAGAAAGCATTTTTCAAGGAACTAGTTCTCTCTTGTTTAAACCAGCAGATAGTTTAGGCCCAATAATTGCTACAACCACTTTAACTATGTTTGGTTTTGTGACTGGTTCGATGACTCAAGACGCAACTGCACTCCTCGGAATAAAAGTCCTTTTATTTGTAATGCCCATCCTTATGCACGGAATTAGTTTAATCTTTATATATCTATTTCCTTATCACGGAGAAGCTTTAGAAAAACTGCAATCTGAATTAGTGAAACTGCATGCAATAAAGAAAGAATCCTATGAGGGTAGTAAACCTGAAAAATTTAGGAGTGAGATTTGATAAATTTTAAACTACATTCAGCACGTTCGAAAGAGTTGATATAATTTTCTTTCCATTATAGCGGGGGCAACGGAAATCTGTCGTTTTCAATTACCAACCACATTCTTTATAAATAATAATATCTTAATATTAAAACGATATCTTTAAAAAAATTAAAGATAGCGGTGTAAATCAATGCAGAAATCAAAAAAGAAAAAAATCTTGCTGATTATTCTACTCATTTCAATGTTTATCGTAATTCCAAATATGTTAATAAGTGCACAGGGAGATATCGAAATTCCCATTGAAGAAAAGAATTCTAACAAGATTATTAATACACGACCACCCCAAGAATCTTCTGTTTATTACGAAGACACGACCGGATATGCATGTGGCGTTCACGTGAGCGGAGATTACGCCTATGTGGCGGATCGTGATTCGGGCTTGGCGGTCATCGACATTTCCGACCCGACAAACCCGGGAACGCCCATCTACGAAAACACGACCGGATGGGCAGAAAACGTTTACGTGAGCGGAGATTACGCCTATGTAGCGGCTGGTAGTTCGGGCTTGGCGGTCATCTTCATTTTCGACCCGACAAACCCGGGAACGCCCATCTACGAAGACACACCCGAAATTGCAATTGGCATTTACGTGAGCGGAGATTACGCCTACGTGGCGGATCGTGAGTCGGGCTTGGCGATCATCAATGTTTCCGACCCTACAAACCCGGGAACGCCCGTCTACGAAAACACGACAGGACAGGCACGTGGCGTTTACGTGAGCGGAGATTACGCTTATGTGGCGGCTGGTAATTTGGGCTTGGCGGTCATCAATGTTTCCGACCTGACAAACCCGGGAATGCCCGTCTACGAAGATACGGACGGATATGCATTTGACGTTTATGTGGTTGGAGATTACGCCTATGTGGCGGATTATGAGTCTGGCTTGGCGATCATCGATATTTCCGACCCAACAAACCCGGGAACGCCCATCTACGAAGACACGATCAGAAAAGCACATGGTGTTTACGTGAGCGGAGATTACGCCTATGTGGCAGATGGTGGTTGGGGCTTGGCGGTTATCGACATTTCCGACCCGACAAACCCTGGAACGCCTGTCTACGCAAACACGAACGGATTTGCATTTGATGTTTATGTGGTTGGAGATTACGCCTACATGGCGAATGGTGAGGGTTTGGTGGTCATCGATGTTTCCGACCCGACAAACCCGGGAAAGCCTGGAGGAGCAATTCCTTTCGAACTAATTATTATATCTTCGGTTATTGTTGGAGGAGCAGTAATAGGCGTTGCAGTCGTAATATTACTAAGAAGAAAGAGGAAATAACAAACAAAACTTAAATCCTATAATTTCTTCTAACATTTTTTTTATTTATTTTGTAAAAACTTAAATTGATCTCATTTAAATTAATAGGAAGAAGGTGTATTATTATTTAGTCAAGTACTGATTATTGATTTCTAATATAATCACGAATTTCTTTATATCCAATTATTTTTAAATCGTGCCTCTCAACACACTCTTTAATATGCGGATTAGTAAATGCTCCAAAATCTAGGTCTCGCCAACTTGCTGAATCCGGGGTTATAGCTTTCAATTCAGGGCTCATTTTAGCGGGATGGAATAAGAAATGCGTTAGACCTGGTTTAATTTCTGCAAACCTGTTGCAATAGTATTCTATTTTGTTAGGATGCGCTCCCAATGTATCAATAATAACATGGTTTATGAGAGGAGTACCTTTTTCTTCTAAATTTGCAAACATTTTTAGGTAAACAACGGTATGTTCTCCTAGTCCCAAGGTGATTAATTCTTCTCGAGTTAATTTTGGTAAAAAGGCAACAATATTGAATTCTTGAGCTAGCTTTAAATAAGACGGAAGGAATTTGGGATTCAAAACAGTGCCCATGTGCGAATCTATGTGGGTAACATCAATACCATTATCGAGAGCCATTTGAATCTGTGAACGCATTTCAGTTTCTGCTGCTTGAACAGTTACATTTGCAATTGCCTCCTCCGACGTGCGCCAGAGCGATCTTTCTGAATCCAATAAGCCCGTTTTAGTATCAACGCTCCCCAATGCCCGCCAGCGATATAATTCGTACTCACATGTGAGAGTTAAATGCACGCCAACATCATATTTAGGGTTTTTTTTACAAATTGATGCGGCTTCTAAAAACCAAGGTGCCGGGGTAATAATAGAGCCACAGCTCGCTACTCCTAAGTCTAAACATTTAAATGAAGCTAAATTTGAAGCATGAGAGAAACCTATATCATCAATATGGAAAATAACAACTTTATCTGAAGCTTCAAACCCTAATTCTTCTATAAGTGTAAGATTTTTCATGTTTAATTTTCAAACCCTATAAGGTAAGATCTATTGTTTATAGAAGATCATTTGACAAGTGTTATTATTTTTACCTAATTTTTTAAAACCATAATTAACCCTTCTAAATTGTGTTAAAAACACTATAATTATTTAAAATCAGGTAAATATTCTTTTTGAAGCTCAGTCATTTCGTTAAATATTGCTTCTGCCATTTTAAAACTACCGCAATTAACATCTGTGGCGATACACGCTATAGCAAGATCTTTAGATTCTTTTAAAATTGCTTCAACGCATAAATCTTGAATTGAAGCTTCTATGCGGAGTATCGCAGCAATACTTTTTGGAACTTCACCTAGTTTAACTCCATGTATGCCCTCTTTATTTATAATTGCAGAACATTCAATCACCAAATCTTGAGGGAGATTTTCAATAATTCCGTCGTTTGGTATATTAACTGCAATTTCATACGAATTTTTATCTTCAATTAAAGCTTCTATAATTGGTATCGCCCGTTCTCCAGATGGATCTCTCATAAACATTCCCTTTCTTGGATAAGTTCCTTTCTTAAGCCTTTTATAATATCTAGAAAGTTTAGCATAACTTCCTTTATTTACTTGTTCCATTCTTGTAATCCAGTCCTTTATATCTTGGATTGTTGTATAATGAGACCCAATTTGTATATATTCGCATATATGATTGTCACCCACATAAGGAAAATAGCCAAATCTTTTGTATACTTCGAAAGTTAAATCAGCATAATGAAACCTGTCCCTTTTGTCTTTGAAATATTCTAAGCATTTTGAGTTAAATTCTGGCATTAAATCCTTTCCAGTGGTTAAATCTTTTAATCCAAGTAGAAAAGCAAAATGATTCAAACCACCAGTAGTTAATTGCATTTCACTTATATACCTATCTAACATATTTGGTAAATGGTGATTTGTTAATAACTCTATTTGATGGCAAAGTCCCACAAACTTTAGTTTAGGAACAGCTCTTTTAATTGCTAAACATATTCGGGACATGGGGTTTGAGTAATTTATAAAGAAAGCATTAGGGCAAATTTTTACAACATCTTCCGCAATTCTAATAATTTCAGGGATTTGTCGTGCGCTATGGAAAAACCCACCAGAACCCCCATTCTCAGCCATCATTTCCGTAGAACCATGTTTTCTCGGTATTGTATTATCTTGCCAACGCAATTCGAACCGATCTCCCTTTTCAATGGAAGAAATAACAAAATCTGCATCTTTTAATGCCTTCGATCTAATTGTTGTTTGCTCAATATTGAACTTATTACCAAGCTTTTCATTGTCTTTTACAACAATTTGATAAACCATTTCTAACTTCTCTTCGTTAATATCATGAAGAACAACAGTTGAACCTGATAAAACAGAACTAAGATTAAGATCCATCAAAGTAGCAGGACCAAACGAAGAACTACCCGCCCCTATTAAAACAATTCTTTTTTCCATGATTCTACCTTCATTAATTTTGATAAGAAAATATCGCAAATTAGATAAATGTCACTTACCTTATAATATAATAGAATATGGTAGAAGCATTACGATATGGCTTAGTAGGTTATGGTCTCAATGCGTTAAGTCATACATCCGAGCTAAAAAATCATCCAAGATTAATAGGACGTACAAGATGGATAGTTGGGTTCGATCCAGATCCTAATGCGAATCAGATGCTTAATAAAATTAAAGGTATAAAAGTAGCTAAATCTTTTGAAGATTTATTGGATACAACTGATCTTGATGCTATTATCATTAGTAGCCCCCCTCAATATCACGCAGATCAAGCCGTTGCTGCACTAGAGGCAGGGCTACATGTATTTTCTGAAATACCTATGGCAATTAAAAAAAAGGACATTAAAAGAATAATAGATGCTGAAGAGAATTCAAGAAAAGTTTATCAACTTGGAGAAAATTACTGTTTTTACTCAGAAGTTTTATTTGCGGGACATCTTGCATCTTCTGGCAAGATTGGTCCAATTGTTTATTCGGAATCTGAATATTTGCACGATGTAACTTATAGGTGGAGAGAAGGGAATTTTGGCGATGTTGACGCGCCACGCATAGATTCTTGGTATCAATTATTTGATCCTTTAATGTATGCACACACGATTGGTCCTGCTCAAGTTGCGTTAGGTGGAATTAAAAAACCTATGCCATTCATTGAAGTTATAAGCTACGCAAATGATATTGGAGGTTATCAAGCAAATCCAATCTGCCATCCCGCTAAAGCGTTTCAAGTAGGGTTATTTAAAACAGAAACGGGAGCAATTGCAAAATGCGCTAACGCCTATATTTTTGCCAGAGAACCTTCCCGCCTTATTATTCAGGTTATAGGTCGTTTAGGTACATATGAATGTTATCAAATAGGGAAACCAGGGCGTTTATTTCTAACTGACGGACATAAAATTAGTAAGAGTCGTCATCGAAAAGGAAAATCAAAAATTGTTGATAATAACGAGTTATCAACAATAATACCTCCAGTTGAAGGTTTATATTACGGTTCTTCCGTTCGTATTATGGAGGATTGGTTACAAGCAATAAATAAAGGAACAAAGTCTTCAATACACGCTAAAGTCGGGGCCAATTTCTGCATGTCAGGGATTCAAGCTTCTCGATCTGCTCGTGATGGAGGAAAACTAAAAGAAATAAAAAAATTTACAAATTAAAGAAATACTCTCTATTCTAAAGGAGGAACCTTTTTAAAAAGAGAATTAAAATCTCCTTTATCTTTTGAATAACCTCTGATTCTGAAAGTATAAGAATATTCCTCATTTCTCTTTAATATATATTTTTTATGAAGCATAGCCATTGCTGGGATGTCTCCACCTACTCCTTGTTGCTTGTAATCAATGTTGAAAGTGATAAATTCGCGTTTAGGTAAGTCGTAAGTATGATTCGCTAATTCTAAATCTTCTAATGAATATGGCCACGTACTTATACTCAGATGTTTAGCCCCCATATCCGAAACAAATAGCCCTATACTTTCTTTGTTTGTTAATGCAGCCCATCTTACATCCGTTCTATTACCATTTTCCTGTGGTCTTATATAATTATGAACCAATTCATCAACCTTTCCTGAATATATCCCTATAGCCCCGCTTGTCTTGCGGTCCAGCATAGTTTCATGAGGACCTCTCCCAAACCATGTTAATTGATTAAATTCATTCTGAATTGTCAATTGCATACCAAAACGCGCCATATTTATCGATGGTCTAATAGAACTATTGATAATTATATTTCCATCACCATATATTGTGTATGTAAGAGCCATATCTTCTTCTGAATTATCAATATTAAAAAGTACAAAAACTCTGAGGATGTTATGACTAACCTTCTCAAATGTAATATCTTTTACAGTTCTATTTTTACTTGTGTCTTTCCAACTAAAATCAAAACTAGGAACTGACTGTTCAGAAAGATCTATCAATCCTAGAGCAAAAGATTCAGTAAATTCTATCAATCCTAAATCGTTATCTGTAGGAGCTCTCCAAAAATTGGGGATTAACGGCGTATTTAATAACTCTATGTTTCTATATATGTAAGCTTCTAAAACACCAGTTATTTTACCAATTCTTATTTTAAAATCATCTCCTTTAATTACATAAGACTCTTTTAAATTATCTATTGCTATCTCTGGTAAATCTTCTAGAGCACAACTTTCTTTTAGTGTATTGTATGGTACTTTGAATTGATCCCATGCAACTATATGACCCAACTTTGCCCATCGCATATTATTTTTCAGAGAGGAAATAATTTTAAGATGGTATTCAGTATTCGGTTCTAGATTAGGTTTTTGAAATGGAATGACCATTTCATTTTGTTCACCTGGTTCAACTTCCAAATTGTCAATAATTCCATTTTGAATGATTTTACCATTCGCAGTTAGTTCCCAATCAACTTTAATATCTTTTAATGAAATAAAATCGAATTTATTATGGATTAATAATTTTCCCTCCAACAGGGCTACAGGGTAAAATTTAATGTTTTGATAAACCTTTTTAACCTCGAATAATGCGGGATTAGGTTTGCGATCTGGTAACACTATACCATTGATGCAAAAATTGTTATCATTTGGGTCATCCCCATAATCCCCTCCATATGCCCAAAACTCTTCTCCTTTTTCTGATACTTTCCTTAATCCTTGGTCTATAAAATCCCAAATAAACCCCCCAATGGCATTCGGGTATCTTTCAAACACATCCATAAATTCTTGAAAATTTCCTAAACTGTTGCCCATTGCGTGGGCATATTCACATAAGACATATGGTCTTGATCTACTAATTTTACCAGTCCTCCTTGGATGTCCCGCAGTATTTCTCTTTAGTTTTCGTTCTAGTTGTTTGGGTGATAAATACATACTGCTAATTATGTCAACAATTTCTTGATTATAATCTCCTTCGTAATGAATCGGTCTAGTTGTATCTATTTTAAGCGTTTCATCTTTTATGATTTCAAAATTTTTACCCATTCCTGACTCATTTCCCAGAGACCATATTACCACACTTGGGTGGTTCTTATCACGCTCTACCATACTCACCATTCGATTAACACACGCTTCAGTCCAATCTGGGTCACTCTTGGGAAGCCTATCCCTTAATCCATGAGTTTCTAAATTACATTCATCAAGCACATAAATTCCATATTTATCACATAAATCGTACCACTTGGGGTGATTTGGATAGTGACTTGTTCTAACAGCGTTAATATTGTTTTGTTTCATTAAAATAATATCCTGAACCATCCTATTGTAGGGAATTGCGCGTCCATGGTCTGGATCGTGTTCATGCCTATTAACTCCTTTGAGAATAATAGCTTTTCCATTAATAAGAAAACTTCCGACTTCACTGATTTCAACTTTTCTAAAACCAAATTTACAATGTTCTACTTCAATTATGTCATTTTTAGAATTCTTAAGTACTAGGATTATATCATATAGATTAGGAGTTTCTCCAGTCCACTTCCTTGGGTTTTCAATCTTTGCTTTTAGTTCTATTAAATGTTCAGTACCCGATTTAATCCCAAAAGATTTACTCGTAAGAATCTCAGAATCACTAAATCGTTGTTCTTTGTCTAATAAGGATATTTCTACTTTATAATGCTCCTCATTAGCTTTTCCATAATTGAAGCATTTTATTCTAACTTTTAAAATTGCATGTTCATAATTATCATCAAGTTCGCAGCGTGCAAAAAAGTCTCGAATATGTACTTTCGGCGTTGAGAATAAAAAGACGTCCCTAAAGATACCACTAAACCTCCACATATCCTGATCTTCTAAATATGAACCATCCGACCACCTATAAACCTCAACAGCAAGAACATTTGTACCTATTTTTAAATACCTTGTTATATTAAATTCAGCGGGAGTCATGCTGCCTTGACTGTAACCGACTCTTCGTCCATTAATCCAAATGTAAAAAGCTGATTTTACTCCTCCAAAATGGATAAAAATCTCACGCTCCTCCCAATTAGGAGGAATCTCAAAATTTCTTCTGTAAGAACCTACAGGATTGTAATTATGATCAATACTTGGAATATCTTTAGTGTTAACACTATTTGGGTAATCAACATTAGTATATATCGGTATTCCATACCCTCGCATCTGCCAATTACTTGGAACATCGATTTCTTTCCAATTACTCGAATCAAAATCTAATTTATAGAAATCTATTGGTCGGTATGATGGCATTTTTACCCAGTTAAATTTCCAAATTCCATTAAGAGATTTGGAATAAGTTGAATCCTTACTATTCCTTGATATTAATTTTTTACTTCCAAATGGAATTAAAGTTGCATGAGCAGGTTCTTTATTTTTACCAAAAATTCTAGAGTTTTCCCAATCAAACTTATGGTCCAATTCTTTCCCCAAAATTCAGAATCACTATGAAGGTTTTTTAGTTATAAATTATTGTTTACGATGTAAATCTAATTTATAGAATGATATTTAATCAAGAATTAATAATTATTCTTAAATTAATTAATTTTGTAATATGTCTAAGATTGAGAAAAATGGCGATTATCGTTATAAAAGTTTCTTCTAAATAAAGGTGATTTGTATTACAAGCGATTTCACTCGAGATGTTATCAAAATAATTAAGAATATACCTAGCGGGAAGGTCCTAACTTATGGAAGAATCGCTAAATTAGCAAGTAACCCGCAAGCTGCAAGACAAGTTTCCTGGCTATTACACTCATCAACAAAAAAATACAACTTACCATGGCATCGAGTCATAAATTCACTAGGAAAAATATCCATGAAATCTTTTGATGCTCGAGAGTACCAAAAACATTTGTTAGAAAAAGAAGGTGTTGTGATTAGAGATAACTACAAAATTGATCTAAAAGAATTTCTCTGGGATATTGAATCAATTGAACATTTATAATTTTAAAAAAGAAATTAAAGAATCTCAATATACCCTTCATCTCCATTAACTTTTACAATAGTATTGTTTTCTATTTTTTCTAATTCCGAGAAGTCTATTTGATCAATAATAGGAAATTTTAAATCAAAAAAAATCTCAGCAGCTACAGCACCAGAACTCATTAAAGGTTCCCCTTTTTCACATACTATGGCTTTAGGTCCCATTTTACGGACAATTGTTTCAAGCAAGACAAAACCTAATGTTGTTGTTCCTATTGGATAAGGAAAAATTAAAATTTTATCTTTCACATCCTTTTTATAAAGTTCATGTGTTCTATCTGCGACTTTACATTTTTTACTTTTTTGAATAAGTGCAAATGTAAAAGCTGCAGAAATACTAAAAGGTTGTTTAGTAACTATTGCTTCTCCTTCAACAATACCATTACTTAAGCTTCGACCTTTTAAAATTTTAGTCAATTTTAATCCCCTCCGTTGCGATTTTAATACATTCATCTAAATTTCTATAGGAAGCATGACTATAGAAACAAGTTTTAGCAGAATTTGTTGTAAGTGGTCTTGGCAAGGGTGTTAAAAGAGGACATAAAGATGTTATTTTTGCCCCCGAAGAAATTAAAATATCGTTAAATTCAGAATTTTTAATCGATTCTTTCACTTTTTTATTTGTACATATCCAAAAGTTAATATTTTGAAGAATTTTTTTTCCTTTAAGCTTCTTTAGAACATTAATTACCTCTTCTTCACTTAATTGAGGACAACCAATGCTAATATTTTGAGGTGTTTGAGTCCATTCTGTACTATATTTTTCTCTAACTTCTTTTAGATCCTTCATATTTATTTCAATTATCTCTTCTGGTTTATCATATTGAAAAGCCTCATTAAGATCCTTAGCTTCAGGTGTTATATTGAGAACATGAATCAAAGCTACTGCTCCTGTAGATGCTGAAGCAGCACCAAGATTCTTTAAATTATCAGTTGAGATATTTCTTAATCCATCTATCACGGGTATTTTATTTCCCGCAATTTCTCCAATCTTTAAACCTATTGAAGTCAAATTAAATACATTAGTAAGATTTATATCAGCTGATATTTTAAATAGTATTTGACCTTTTCTATTTTCCGTTATATGTAATCCATGGTATGCAGTTTTTCCTGTAATCGCACAAGCTAAATCTACTAGACCTCCTTCTCGATTTGAGCGAGCACCTAAAACTGAATTTAAATATATAACTGCTGATGATTCAGACCAGGCACAATGCTCACCTATCTTTGGTTTATTATCTAAAAAATAAGGAGTACATGTAAATCCGTATACACCGATTTGTTCTAAATCCTTCATCATTTGATCATGTAATGAAAACATCGGATAGATGACTTCCAAATCGTCTGCATAATCCATATCTATAATTGGATCCGCAGTTGTTCTTACTTTTACTTTTAAATTATCTTCTGCCATTTGATGTAAAACTTTAGCAGAAGCATTAACAAAATTTAAACCAAAATTTAGGACAGTATGAGCCGAACTTATTTCAATAAGTTTTTCCGCACCAAAAGTGTCTCCTAATTTTACGATCAATCTCAATAATTTTGAAAGCAACTCTCCCTTTTCTCCATCGAGGATACGCTCTTCTTCTTTTGTTAAATAAATTTTAGTTCACCTTACTGAATAAGTTTTATTGAATGAATAATAAGTAGACCTTGTTAAAAAATATTAACTTCTGGCTTTTAAAAATATTAGCCATTCAATTCATATTCTCTCATTCATTCATAAAATTAAAATAGAATCGGTTTGAAACAAATGGCTTTCAAAAGAAGTATTAATAATAATTATGATATTGGTTCATATAAATTTGAAACCAAACTCTTTTTTCCAGAAGATATATTTTATAAGATAATTGAAGTAAGACTCAGCAATGTAAACGAAATTCTTGAAGAGGAATATAAAAATCGCGTTAAAAGAAAGTATCCTTGGAATAAAAATCTCGTCATGATTGCTGCTGATCATCCAGCAAGGGGTGTTACTAAGATTGGCCAGAATAATACGGAAATGGGTGATCGTCACGAATATTTGGGACGAATACTTCGCGTTCTTACTCTTGATCATGTAGATGGTATCATGACGACTCCTGATATAATGGACGATTTGTTTATAATGAACTATCTTTTCAAACAATTAGGAGGGAAGAGTTTCCTCGATACCAAAATACTTATAGGAAGTACAAATCGAGGAGGTCTTTTAGGCTCGCCTTACGAGATGTACGATCCTGTGACTGCTTATACTATTGATGATATTAGGAAATTAAAATTGGACGGTGCAAAAATGATGGTTAGGTTAGATTTCGAGACGAAAATGGCGAAATATAGCCAAAGGACTTTGGTGTTATGTTCAAAAATGATTAGACGGTGTAACGAATCCAAACTACCCTCGTTTATAGAAGCGCTCCCGGTGACACGCGATCAAGACAGTAATTATACAGTTAACAAGAATGCAGAATCAATGATTAAAACGATTGGAATAGCAACAGCATTAGGAGGGGGTTCGGTAAACACTTGGTTAAAAGTGCCATATGTTGATAAGTTTGAATCTGTTGCTAAAAGTGCAACCAACCCTATTTTAATTCTAGGTGGTGAAAGTACAGGTAACCCCATAGATCTTTTTAAAATCCTAGAAATGGGATTAGCTGCTGGGAAAAACGTAAAAGGATGTTTAGCTGGAAGAAATGTATTGTATCCCGGCGATGACGATCCGAGAGCAGTTGCTTTATCAATCTCAGGCATAATACACGATAAAAACAATACTGATAAAGCCATTAAAATCTTAAACAACAATCGCGGGAGGCAAATGGATGTTTTAACTTCCAAGTTCAATCCCTAAAGTTATTAAAAATTAAAATATTATTAAAATTATGAGATTTCTTTCTTTTCATTGCGATTACTTTAGATTTAAGGCGACAAAGAGAAGCCGTTCAAAAATATTTGAAGAATTGACAGAAGAAAATAGAGAAAATGGATTTGAAAATGTAATTGCCTTATACATAAGCGTAGAAAAGCGAGATGAGGATAGTACAGAGTTCATTCCTAAAGCTATAAAAGAAATCGAAAAAATTGCCAACCAACTCAAAGTGTCGAACATAATTGTACTTTCTTTCGCCCATCTATTTGGCGAATTAAGTAATCCTGAATTTGGCTTGAAAGCATTAAAGAATCTTGAGAAAAAATTAATTGAGAATGGATTCAATGTGCTTAGACCTCCTTTTGGGTGGTTCAATGAGCTTGAACTCAAGGCAAAAGGGCACCCCCTCTCAAGAATCTCAAGAAAAATCGAATAAAAAAGATCTAAATTTTAACCAATCATATTAATAATCAGTTTAAGAGTACAACGATTTATAAAAAATTAAAAAAAATTATTAAAACAAGAGACCTTTAAAGAAATTATGAGAAAAGAAGATTTAATTATACCCTCTAAGTCGGTTTTTTCAAGAGATTCCGATATTATTACTAATAATTCTCAAAAATTTAAAACTCAAACTTTCAAAACTGGGACTACTACAGTCGGTTTAGTTGTTAAAGACGCGGTAATTCTAGGAACTGATAAAAGAGCGTCAATGGGTTATTTTGTTTCTAGTAAAACTGCTGAGAAATTGCTTATGATTCAAGAACACTTGTATATGACTATTGCTGGAGGCGTAGCAGATGCACAATATCTCATAGATGTTTTGCGGGCTGAAACTTCGTTGTATCAATTAAAAAGAGAAAAGACTATTAAAGTTAAAAGCGCTGGGAAATTGTTGTCCAACATTTTGTACCAGAATAAAATGTATCCTTTTCAAGTTGGACTCATACTTGGGGGAGTAACCGAAGTAGAAGGTCCTACTCTTTTGAATATTGGTGCTTATGGGTCAATTTTGCCCGATAAGTTTTGCGCAGTGGGGAGCGGTCAAAATTTTTCGTACGGCGTTCTCGAGGCTAAATATAAAGATAATTTAACAATTAAAGAAGGAAAGCAAATTTTAATTAAAGCAATCTCCTCTAGTATCATAAGAGATATGGCATCCGGAAATGGAATTGATATTGCCATTGTCAAAAAAGAAGGAGAAGCAGAAAGAGACTTCATTTCCATAAAAAGATAAGCAATAAACCTGTATTATCTTTTCTATCTCTTATCTTTTCACCTCTAAATATTTAAACATTACACAAGGATAAAGTTTAAATAGCCCATTTTTTTTAGAAACCTTTAAAAATAATAACATATCTTTAAAAATAAAAATTATATTATTTTAGTTAGAAGAATTAACACTTTAAACAACTTAGGATAAACAAATACACTTTATCAAAAATTAAAGCACATTAGATCGTGGAGTAGCATTAAGATGCCATATAGTATAATAGTCGATTTATCTCACAAAGAAAAGATAGAGGAATTTCCCGATTTTTCTTTAAGCGAAGTCGAATTAGAAGTCGATTATATTGACAAGAATGAAGGACCTATAGATTTTGATACACTTGAAGATTATGACATTCTATTTATGGGACATATTCAGCATACTAAAGACGGAAAGGCAGATAAATTTACTAAGGACGAACTACTAGCAATTAAGCGGTATGTTGGGGGTGGCGGGAGCCTTTTTTTAACTAGTGGAGGTGGGGGCGATAATGATGTTGCTATGAAGCTAGGTTCTATTCGGGTGTTGTATAAAATGACGGGAGTGCGACGATTTTGGAACGGCGTAATTCAAGAATCACACTCACATTTTTTAGTCAACAAACAAAATGTACTAATAAACCTCTTATTTAACCATCCGATAACTGAAGGAATTACTGAAGTAGTCCTGCCAAACTGTACTTTCTTTACACTAACGGAAGAGGATGTTGAGGATTTAATCGTTACTTCCGAAAAAGCAGAATTTAAATATACAATTGACGACGATATAGAAATAATTGGGCTGGTGCCTATTTGTGTTGTATCCGAGTTTTTTAACGGGAGATGTGTAACTATAGGTTCATCAGATTGGCTTATTGAAGATGAATTTGGATTAGATGCTGGTGATAATATTAAATTTCTTTCAAACATCATCAAATGGTTAGCATTTGATACCTAATTCTTTAACTCTATCCTCGTCCATTTCTCATTCTTACATTTAAAAATAAATTTAGCGAAAATCATATTAAAAAATGTTTCTAATATATTAATTATGGTTTTTAGAATTCTTCGACCAGACTCAATTTCGGTGTGGAAAAACGAAGAACTGCTCAAAAGATTTCCTAGATATCGAGGGATCATTGACAATAAGGAAGTTGCAAGGTATATTATCGCAAAAAGTATAAAATGTGAATACGATACAAAAGATACTATAGAACATTTAGAGGATTTGTTAAGGAAAAAATCTGTAGAATTTAATGAGTTGTTAAAAAATCCAACTGAAGATCTTAAAAATCGTAGCATAGCCTCTAAAAGTTATATTACTCTAGCTGAAGAATTAGCAAATAAATATCTTGAGAGTTGCATTTTTTGCGAAAGGCAATGTAAGGTTAACCGTATAGATGGTGAAAAAGGATTTTGTCTGATATCGAAAGATTCGTTTGTTTCCTCTGCTTTTTTACATATGGGCGAAGAATCTCCGCTGATACCAAGCGGTACTATCTTTTTCCAAGGTTGTAATTTTGGTTGCGTCTTTTGTCAAAATTACGATATTTCTCAAGCTTGGAAAGGTCGGAGAAATATTGAAGATATTGCTCAAAAAGTTGATGTTTTACAATTAGCCGCTCTTGCAGACAAACTAGTTGGGAAAGGTGCTATAAATATCAATTATGTAGGAGGTGATCCTATACCAAACCTCCATACTATTGTAGGTAGTTTTCAACATCAAACATCAAACATTACGCAACTCTGGAATTCAAACTTTTATCTTACTAACGAATCGTTGTCTCTCATCATAGATTTTATAGATTTTTGGTTACCTGATTTTAAGTACGGCAACAACGAATGTGGAGAAAAATACTCTGGAATAAAAGGTTATTACGATGTAATAACTCGTAATCTTAAAAGAATTCACGATTTAGGAAGTGGGGAAATAATAATTCGACACTTAATCATGCCTAATCATGTGGAATGCTGTTCTAAGCCAATATTAGATTATGTAGCTAAAGAACTTCCAAAAGCGGTTATGAACCTAATGCAGCAGTTTCATCCAGAGTACAAAGCTTTTCACTATCCTGAAATAAATCGTAGACCTAATTCACAGGAAATTCAAGAAGTTAGAAATTATGCGGATAAATTAGGAATCTTCTGGAGACCTGTCTCTTAAATATATATTTAATTTGCCTTTATAATCCATTAAAGTTCTATACCCAACTCCGTACATATATGCAATTTGTTTTAGAGTAAATTTTTTCATAAGGTTTATTAGTTCCTCTTCAGGTAGTTTTTCTCTTAATAAATCCATTTTTGGAGAAGGTTTATTTGTACGGTTATCAACCCAATTCTCCCAATAAGCTCGCTTTCTTGGTAGGCTATTCTTATAATTTTTAACTATTTCTCTCATTAAGTCTGCTCCTATACTTATTCTATCTCCTGTGATTATGTATGATTTTTTAACTGGATCATATTGGATGGAATTGGAATTAGAAATGTGTATATTTAAGAATGGCGAATTTAAAATATCTTCAAGAAACTTCTCACTACTAGAAGTTATTCTAGATCTCCCCATTGTTCCATCTCCATCATAATAACCAAGTAGAAACACTAGTAATAGTTCTCGAATTTTAAATTTTGGTAATCTTATGTTTTTTGATTTTTTTTTTCCCACAATAAATCCATGAGATATGAGATTTTTACAAAAATAATTATTAATTAATGTAATTCGTCTAAATAGATGCACTTCTCCTTTAGAAGTAATATATTTTTCTTTACGGGGTTCATTATTTACAATATCTAAGCCAAGAGCATCTGCAAACCTTTCTAATAAAATGAAATCATCTTGTACACATCCAACTCCTAATTGATAATATTTTTTACCACTTTTAAGTTTCTTAATAGTAATATAAGCTTCAGCAAACAAACAACCAAGCCAATACGCTTTTTCTAGAGAGTCAATATTTTTAAAATAATCTAGTTTTAGATCAGGGTGTTGTTCTAAAACACCATTTGAACCATGAGCATATAACTTAAGTTTGTTAGAAGCTTTATAACTTTCAATGATCTTTCTAATATTATCCCTTATGAAAGTAATCTTGTCAATTAATTTTGAGTCGGATTCTTTCTGTCTCCAATAATCAAATGATTTCATCAGAATTGTTTCAATTCTTATTAAAAGGTCTAAACCTAATTGCTTACCTCTTTGACTTCTTTGACTTTTATATGTAAAATAATAAGGTTTTAAACCAAGCAACAAACTGAAGAACTCAGCATTTTCAATGGCTTTTCTGATACAATAACAAGGATTTGGATACAATGAAATCTGTTTCCTTATTGCTTTGAAAAGAGCTGCAGCATCAGCAATTTTTTCTTTAATTGTCCCATTAATCAAATACACTCCTGTTTCCTTCAAGATATCAAAATCTCTACTTTCTGCCCTCTTGGCTAAAAATATGTATATACACTATACTATATTATTAGAACACATGTATTTAAACAAAAATTATTGTTTAAATAAGGAATATTAATACTAATGGTTCTATAAAAAGAAAAACTTAATTTTTTCTGATCTCTTATCACCCCGAATATTTAGTTTATAAATATAAAGAAATAAACAGAAGACCTTCAATAGAAGAAATGCACGATGTTAAGAATTATGCTGACGAATTAGGAATTTTGTATGAGCCAGTATCTTAAATTTAGAAAAAGTAATAAGTAATGAAAAATTTTAAAATCTAATTGGTTATAACTTAACTAATATTATTTAATGGTTTTAGGAATGAATTTAGAAGATGTGAAAGGTGTTGGCAAAAAACAGGAAGTTCTAATAGAAGCTGGGATTGATACAGTTGAGAAATTAGCAAATGCGGATGTGGATGAGTTAACACAACTTAAAGGTATTGGAAAGGCTACTGCTGAAAAATTCGTAAGTAACGCAAAAGATTTGTTAGGGTACTCAAATAAGGCTACCTCAGATGGTAGTACAGTAGAAAACGATAAAATCTCCGCAGAAGTGGAAGCAGAAGCAGAGGAAGAAAAAAGAATTCAAGAAGAAGCTAAGAAATTAGAAGAAAAGAAGGCAAAATTACAAGGAAAAAAAGTTGACGAAGGTGATTTTGTACTCTTAAAAATGACAGCAAGAACCCAAAAAGGTAAAGTTTTTAGAGTTTCTACCGAGGAGGACGCAAGAAAAGCTGGGATTTACGAAGAAGAAAAGGGTAAACAAGGTTATTACACCCCAGAATTCATTATTGCTGGAAAGCCAGGATTTGTAAACGAGGGATTAACTGATACAATTAAAGAAATGAATTACTTTGAAAAAAAATCTGTAAGAATACCCCCTACTAAAGCATTTGGTAAAAGAGACCCTCAAAAAATCGAAAGAATTGGCATCGCTAAATTTAGAAAATTAAATGAAGGCAAGAACCCCGAATATGGTCAAGATTTTACCAATAAAAAAGGTCAAAGAGGTGTAGTTTCTAATATTATGCAAGGAAAAGTTATTATCGACTACAACCATCCTTTGGCAGGTCAATCAATCGACTACAACCTAGAGATTATCGATAAAATCGAAGGTTTTAACGAAAAAATTGAATATTTCATGATTACAAAGGGGATTCCTAAAGAGAGTGCTGCTGAATTTATTATAAATCATGCGGAGGATAAAACTCTAGAAATTACAATCCCTAAAATGTTTCTGTTCCAAAATCTCACTTACTTAAAATTTGGTCTTGCCATGGACCTTCAGACTCATATGAGCGAAGATATAGAGAATGTAAAGTTTATTGAAATTTACGAAAAAATGCCAATTCCCGCAGCAACACCCGCAGAATCCGTTATGGAAAAGGTAGAAGCTTACAATAAAGAACGCGATAACGAAACAGAAGAAAATAAATAATGGTTAATTACCTATAAAAATTTAATTTAACTTTAGATATCAGTTCTTCCTTTTTCTTATCCCTTTCATTTTGATATTCAATCTTTTTCTTTTGGTATTCTGCTCGCTTTTTTTGGAATTCAAGCCTTCTCTTTAACGATTTTTTCTTTCTATATCTTTTTTTTAGATACTTATTTTTAGCCTTCTTGTATTCCCTTTTTATTTTGTTGTATTCCTTTTTCTTTTTTTTATACGATTCATACTTTTTCTTGATTTCTTTCCTTAAATTTGGGCTTATTTCTTTTATGCCTATATCGTTTAATTGCTGTTTAAACTTTTCGAAAGATTCGAATTTTATAACGATTATTCCTAATTCATGCGCAGGAATAAGATTACTTATTTTATCGTCAATAAAAATACATCTTTTTGGTTTGGAACCTAATTTTTTTAATACATATATGTATTTATCCATATCGGGTTTAATTAATCCAATTTCGTTCGATAAAAACACGTTATCAAAATTATCGTAAAAACCCCTTAATTCATTTGATTTCGCATGAATGTCATAAGTATTTGACAAAAGACTTACTGTATACCCCGCTAAATGTAGACGCTCAACAATTTCTGCCATATCAGACGATATGTGTGTAACTTGAGTATAAAGATTAAACCAAAGCTCCAAGTAATACTTGATATTAACTTTTTTTGGCGGTAACGCTTCATTTTTTTTTTGGAAAGGGATGTAATACATCTCAAATATCGATTCTAAAAATGTTCTAGCAGAAATCCTTCCAGACGATAACCTCCGTCTTAATTTTTTGAGATATGGATCAATTTCTTTTGATGGAATTTTAATATTTAGATCATGCTCAATAAAAGCAAATAAATTATTTAATACAAATGTCTTTTCTATTAATACTCCTCCAAAATCAAAAAGAAAGTGTTTAATCTCATATAATTTAACCTTTTGTTTTTTGAATATTAAAGATTTCGCATAGTCATATTCGTCTGAACCAGGAGAATTGTTGGCCGAATTCATTTTTAATGTAAAAATTCTATACCTCTTTTTTAAACTTTTACTCCGTTTTATTTTTTATTTGTTGATATCTATCCAGAATCAAATTACATACTTTCGAAACGGGATCAGTATTATGTTTCCAATTTGAAAATTCAGGAAAGGTTCCCGCATCTACAACGTATAATTTATCAGTGTTGTTATCTCTTATAAGATCTAGGTGGCCAAATAAAAGATTATATTTATTCTTCCATTTCATTATATATTCTTCCATCTCACTATCAGAATGAATTAATTTTACCTTGTCGTGTTCGTTTGCTAAAGGTTTTTTTTCACAGATACAGATCTCATTGCCTATAAAGTATACTAAGTAGTGAGTGCCTTCAATAAACTTTTCTAAATAAAGATTCTTTTCGTCAATATCATTAAAATCGTGAAAAGAATTAATAATTTTCACTCCCTTACTTCCAGAGCCAAAAAGTGGTTTTAAAATAAGTGGTAAATCAGATGTTTTTAATTGACCTTTTAAAGTATCAATAGCTCCCATAAAAACATTTGGAAGTAAGAGATTAGTATTTTTAATAGAAAAGTAAGATTCAATTCGATTTTTATGTCGATAACTAATATCTGTACTTGGGATAACGGGAATATTATTCGCTTCTAAAAAATAACCCGCATATAGATAAAATAGATGCTTAGATTTTAATATGTAAAAATCGTTTACTAAGAGAGCATCATTAATGCATAGATTGCTAGCAGTATAAATATTCACTGCGTGTCCTTTTTTTTCTAAGTAAAGCTTGATTTTACCAGTGAAGTTTCTTGTTCTTTTTGATAATATTCCAATTTTCATTTTATTTGTTAAACTTAATTTTTAGCTTGTTTAATTAAATAATCTCCAATAATTTTTGGACCATTTTTTATGTAATTAAAATTGGGCGACGAATTTATGTCTGTTAGGAAGAATTCACCTTCCTTTGATCTTAGAAAATCTAAAGAACTTATTTTTAATCCTATCGTTTTTAAAGCTTTTAAGGTAATTTCTTTTAGCTCAGGAATTTTATCAATTTTTCGCCTAGTTTTCATTTTATCGGGATTTACTAATATTGGTAGTTGTTTGTAATAAAACAGGTCATCACCAATGCAATATACTTTATATTCCCATTTACTTTTAATAAATTCTTGGTAATAGAGATAGGTATATTTTGCTTTCTCTCCGTTTACTTCGTCTAATGCCCTTTGATCGGAAATATTTAAGTATCCGTTAATTCTTTGAATTTGGGGGCTAAAAGCATAGTTCTTTTGATCTATGATATTTTTTATAATATAATCAGTAAAAGGCGGAAGTAATCCTTTAGCGTTTAAAGTAAAATTAGGGACTCGTATTCCTGATTGTCTTAGAAAAGTACTATTTAAAAATCTATTAATAGCTAACCATATTCCTCTTGATGAATTAATTACAGGAATATCTGTTTCTCTTTCAATCAACTTTATTAGATTTAATATTAAATCACCTTTAGCCTTGACAAAAAAGATATCCTCATTAAAATCAAAGTTAGAATAATCTATTAGATAATCTTCTTCAAGATATAGAGAAATTTTTGCTACTGTGGACAAATATTCAATAAGTTGCGAGGTTTTTTTCTGCAAATGGTACTTATCGATAATAATACCAATTTTTATCAAAAAATTAACCTTTTAATTCAATTACTTTAAATTCTAAAAAGATATTTTACTAACAAACTAATAAAATTCATACTTCTATATAATATTGAATTATCTTGAATTTATTATTATAATCTAATTCTTCATTAATGAAAAAAAAAAAAAACTTAATGGCTGAAAATACGCTCAAACAATACATTTATATACTATGGTTTGCTTTTAAAAAATCAAATTAATAGGGTTTTTTAAATGGCGAATAATATAAAAAGGAAATATGTAGGAGCCATTTGTAATAGGGATCTTGAGGTTTTAGAACATATCAAGAAATTCCTATTAAAGAATTATAATATTTATTTAGTCAATTTAATGAAAAATGGACCTGAAAATTTTAATGAAAAATATTTAGAAAAAAGATTGAAAAAATACCCTATTTCCTTTTTGATTGTTAAACTTACGACCCAAAAATCTAACGAAAATATCTACAAAGTTATTAGAAACGTTTCTCCAAATATCCCAATTCTAAATTCGTTAAATTCTGTCCATATTTGTGAGAGTAGAACAAACACTTTTGAATTAATCAAGAATAGATGTAAGAAAATCCAAATACCACTCACTTATTATACCAAACAAGACGCTTGGAAAGCATGTCAGGAGGGTGCTAAAATTATAGTTAAGTTGAACTCCCATAACATACCAGAGCTACCTAAAAACGATAGAATTATTGGAATTGCTAAAAACTCGAAAGAATTAGTTGAATTGATACAAAGCTATAACGAGAGTGAGTTATTTTTACAAGAATATTTAGGTGAGCACGATATTATCTATAAAGTATATGTTATAGGTAATTGGGTTGTTTCAATTACTTCGCATAATCGCTTACAAAAAAATAAAGATTTGTCTCCGTTAGAACTAATCCATATTAGAGTTCCTGTAGACGAGCGATTTAAAAGAAGGATTATAAGATTAGGACGAAAGTTTGGAATGTCTATTTTTGGATTAGATTACATTATGACTGAAAAAGGTCCTTACATTGTAGATGTAAACGACTTCCCAAGTTTTAGGAGTATACCTGAAGGAGTGAGTCTGGTTTCAGATAACATTTATAACTTGATAAATATGAGAGAAACTTACCGAAGTGCGCTTATTAGAGCAAAAAGTTAAATATGCAAGTGAAGAAAAAGTTCCTTGAGTTTACCTTTCCCTTTTATTTTCTATAAACTCTACAAGGCGAATTTTTGCTACGTAATCCTCTAATTGTTCTGGAGGATGTTTATTAAAGAAAGAGCAAGCTGAGTGTAGAACACCTCCAATTTTGCGATCTTTAGCAATTTTAGAAACTCTAATACAATCTGCTATTACTCCCGCAGAATTATTTCCATCTTCCACAAACATCGTAATATCAACCCTAACTGGAGCACCTCCAAAAATTCGACCTTCTAATCTCATATACGCTTCCTTTTGATTCTTTAAGAAAGGAATATAGTCTACAGCTGAGATTTGACATTCTATAGTGTCTTTATTTTGAAGATTTGCTACAACTGCTTCAGTTTTAGCTTGTCGTTTTCCTTCTTCATAGACTAGCTTTCCATTAGCTCTTGGAGTTAATAAATTACAAAAATCTGACGATCCTCCCCAATCTAATTGAATTGTGCGATCGAGAATTGCTCCTCTCATAGGAAAGAGATTTGCTAATGAGCGATGAATAATAGTAGCGCCTATCTGAGATTTTACATCGTCACCTATTAATGAGAGGGATAAATCTTCGGCTTTCTTAACGATTTCAGGGTCCTTAGCTACATATGACGGCATTCCATTAATAACACAGGCGCCAGCATTGAGAGCAGCCATAGCATAAAACTTCACTGCGTTATGGCTTCCAGTAGGAAGTAGTATTACTGCAACATCAACATTTTTCTTTTTTATCTCTTTAGAAACGTCCGAATCAAGTTGATTATTATCTAAGGGAATTATCTTTTTTATATTGCTATTTAATCCATCCTTCACAGGTCCTTTTATTACAGGAGCATCTAAAAATTTGGGTTCAAATAATTTGATATTGCAATTTGGTTCAATGAAAATAGCTTCACTTAAGTCCTTTCCAACCTTATTTGAATTAACATCGATCCCTAGTACAAAGTTTATGTTGTTAACGCTATATTGTTTGATTTCTGGTAGTAATCCAATTATCTTATCGGGATTCTTTTTATAGTTTTCTACTCCTTGAATTAGGGCGCTTGCGCAATCTCCAATTCCAATAATAGCGATATTGATTTTATTCGCCATGTTATCTTCTATTATTTGTTTATAGTATTTAACCATTTTGAAACTATCGATATAGAGAAAAGTTATTAGAACTTATAATCATACCACAAAAAAAAAATAAAAAAATATAGAAAAAATTATCTAGTCTTTCTTTAGAGTCTCTTCTACTTTTAGGAAAAGTGGAATAGAAGCAATAAAAAAGACAGGACCTAATAGAAAAATCCATTGGACTCCGAATAAGGTTGCTACTATCCCACCCGCAATTGATCCAATTACTTGTGATACGGTAAAAACTATATTGAATATACCATTAAATGTCCCTCGTCTATCTTCAGGTAATAAATCTTGTGTCCAAGTATTTAGAGGAGTTACTAAGGCTAGCAATCCTACCATGATAAATGGAAATATCACTATAAATAGAACGAAATTTACATTATTACCGCTCACTGTGAATGGAACGATTAGGTATCCTATACTAGTCAATATAATGGATAACGGAATAAACCTTTTTCGACCAAATTTATCAGCCACTTTACCAAGGTATAAGGTCACACCGTATAATATAGGAAAAGCTACAGCAATTACCGTTAACAATTCTATAGTCGATAAGCCTAAATCAAAGATAAAGACAAACAGAAATGGCATCACAGATGAGATTCCCGACTGAAAAACCATAAATGCCAGTGTAATTTTATAGAATTCTTTTTGAGCTTTAAACTCTCTTAAATTAAAGGAATTTTTTAATTCTTTCAAAAATGGTTTCTTTTCAGGAAGCTCAGATATTGGTTTTTCTTTAATAAAAATGAAACCAATTAATCCGACTAATCCAAAGATTATACCCCCTACAGAAAGTAAGATAAAATGCCCTTCTTGAGTAATGATCGTTCCACCATCGATAGGGTCCTGGACTCCAAATAGTTCATTACCAACCAACAAAAAAGCGACGCCAACTAATAATCCTATATAGCTAACAGCATTAATTATGCCATTTGCTCGACCTCTCTTCTCAATTTCAACTGTGTCTGGGATAAGAGACCTTTCGGCAACTAAATACGCGTTCGAAAAGATTCCTATAATGATGACATCTATGAATAGGCAAATATAAAAACTAGGTGATAATCCATAGAAAATCATAGCAGTTCCCGCTATCATTCCTAAAAGTAAATATGGACGCCTCCTTCCGAATTTTGATCGCGTATTATCACTAAAAACACCCCATACAAAATTCATAATCAATCCCATAGTAGCAGATAAAGAAACCATTAGTGATATATAGATTTCTGGAAGATTAAGAACGTGATCAATATAAGTGTTAAAGTAGTTTTGCTCAAAAAAGAAGAAAATATAATCACCGCAATAAAGTAATCCAATCAGTAATACTTGTCTCCTTAAAAATTTACTAAATTTTTTTTCTCTCAATAGAATTTCCACATTCTGGTTAAATTTAAAGATGTAATTATTAATAATTAATTAAATTTTAATTAATATAAACTTTAAAAAAAATAAGGATTAAGGAATATTTAAGAATGTGTCCCGCTTTTTTAAGAATTAATTATGGTCAAAAAGGTCGTTTTTTCAGCAAGAGAAGATCACGAAATCATAAAAAGCGTTATAAACAGGCTCAAAACTATTCCAGATGTCAATTTATACTTTCACGATCCTACAAAGAAATTTTTCAACCTTTCCAGAATGCCTAAAGCGATTAAAGAAGCAGATTTAATAATTGCTAAAATAAGAAACGATTGTTCTATCGATCTACTTCATTTTGCTAAAATAAATAAAATTCCGACATTCCATAGTGTTGATGTTGTTTTAACATGCAAAAACAAGATCGCTCTTGATTACGCTCTTAGAAGTGTCTTTAAAAATAATCCTCAAATCAGGAAGCATTTCGCTCTACCAAATTCTTGGAATAATAATATTACAGATGTTCAAAAATTTAAGAAATGGGCAACTCCGAAATTACCTATTGTACTTAAAAGTCATTATCAACACGATAAATACAATAGATTCAATTTTCTAGTTCGAAAGATAAAAGAAATAGATATTTTTTGCGAAAGATATAAACATTTATTATACTACGACATTTACATTCAAAAATTTATTGAGTGTGATGGTTTTGAAAGAAAGATTTACGTAATAGGAGACAAAACGTTTGGGATTATAAGAGAAAATCCGATTTATATATTTTTGAAAAAAAAGCCCGATAATATCGATGTTGACACAATCAAAAGAAAAGAATTTAAAATAACTAAAGAAATTCATAATCTAGCCCAAATCCTTTCAAAAGAAATGAATTTAAAAATATTTGGGTTCGACTTGGTTCAACCCGTAAATAGCAATAAGTATTATTTCATAGATCTTAACGATTTTCCAGGATTTCGAGGAATAAAGAATATTGAAAGTATATTGAGCGATTACTTACTTAATTTTATCAAAACAAGTTAGAAAATTTCACGAATATTTTCTTAACCCTTTATCCAAACATCTTTTTATCTCGTCCCGAGCTTTGCGAAAACCTTCAAGTCCTTTCATTGAAGGGTCTTCAATATCCCCATTTTCTCCCGCAAATTCTCTTAGAGTGCAAATCTCTTTATTATCTGAGTCAATAAATTTAATAATTTCTTGTTTATGTTTATCAGTTAGCGTGAGGATTAAATCTGCCCACTGAATTAATTCAAGTCGTTTTTTTAAATCAATCGAGACAGAATCTTCTGGTAAGTCTATAAAAAATTCTTTCATTACAAATTTCGCGTCAAGAGAAATAAGCATTCCATCTCTAGCGTTCGAAGAAATTCCACCAGAATACACTTCTCCTTTCATATTATTACGAGCAAAGAAATCTTTTAAAAATCCTTCTGTCATTGGACTTCTTGCGGTATTTACACTACAAGCTACTAAAATTTTGCTGTATGGAAAACTCTTAGGTTTAGCATTCGTCGTAGACTTCACGATTTTAACCCTTACACAAAACTCTCCTTTGCTACGAATTTAATTCCTTTATTTCTCATATTCTCTAAAGAGCTAGAGATGTTTCCTGGGGGCAAATCTATGCCTTTAGTTAAATTTACTAAAAAGTAAACCTCAAAACCAAAATCGATACCATCAATCGCAGTAAAATAGCAACAATAGTCTAACACTAATCCACAAATAAAGATTCTTTTAATATTCAATGATTTCAATAGTCCAGCCAAACCTGTTTCTGATTTTTTATCGTTTTCAATAAATCCAGAATAACTATCTACATCGATATTATAGCCCTTACGAATAATAACATTAGTTAAATCAGTTTTTAATTTTTCGTGAAATTTTGCGCCTTGTGTGCCTTGAACGCAATGATCTGGCCAAATAATTGGACCAATTCCTTCGGATTGAAACTCATCTCTAGGGTTTTTCCCAGGATAGCTACTTGCAAATGACTTATGATTTTTTGGATGCCAATCTTGTGTTAATACAACTATCCCATTGTTATCCTTAAAAATTTCAGCGACTAAATTAATGTCATCTATAATCTGATCGCCTTCTTCGACAGGTAAAGCTCCCCCTGGCATAAAATCATACTGCATATCAATTATGAGTAGTGAATCGTTGCTGTTAATCGTAATATTTTTTTGAAAAATTAAATTCTCAATATTCATGGTACTACCTATTTTGAAATTTAATTATTAATAAACCACAACTTGTAAAAAAATTTATTTATAAAATCTCATTTATTATTATTAATTTTCTATATTTTTGCGCTTGTAGTATAGTGGTAATATGCTGGCTTCCCAAGTCAGCGTCCCGGGTTCAATTCCCGGCAGGCGCATTTAATCATTATCTCTACCAAGAAAGCCCTTTAAGAAATCTTAAATCACTAATTAATCTTTTGGCTTCATGATTAGGGACTTCCATGTAAGCGTAAAACTCATTTTGCCAGAACGCTTTTCCTGAAGTGCTAGAACGAATAGCTTCAGCAAATTTAATAGAATTTCTTACTGGCAAGAGCACTTCTATGATTGCTTGATAATCCTTTTCTTGATTGACATTTTTTATTTTTGCAGAATATTTTGAAAGCAAAGAAAGCGTATTTTTTATGTAATCTGGGGGTAATTGAATAATTGTATAGTATATAGGTTCAAGTAGGATAAGTCCAGATTCGTTTAAAGCTTTTTTAATGGCATCGTAAAACATTGCCGATAATTCTGTAAACGCATTTTCTTCGTCAAGCTTATTTACGACGAGTTCTTCAATTATAACTTTTAGACCTGTTAATTTTTCGCCGCATAGTGGACCATTTAATAGAATTTTATCAATAATTTCTAAATTTGTATCTTTCAAGAATTGGTTTAAATCATCTTTTAAATTATAAATTAAAACGTTATTATTATCGAAATATGTCCAAAAGTCTTGGATTTCATCCGTTGTTAAATCAGTAAATTCTTCTAACAATTCTTTCAATTTTGCTACTGGTTTTATAGACTTAAAATCATGAGTCCGGAAGAACCTGCTTGTTTTATCGTTTAATAGTTCTATTCTAATTTTTAGCGAACTTTGATGGTTTGTTGATTCTGCAGCTATAGTAGAAGAACCATATTTGCAAGATTCTTTAAAGACCGCCCTTGGTTCTGATGTTGAAATCTCAACACCTCGTTTTTCAATTTCATTTGCGGTGATTTCAAGATGTAAAGGTCCCATACCTGAGAGTAGGAACTCGCCGTTTTCCTCGTTTATTTCAAATAACAAATTGGGATCTTCGATTAGTATGTTTTCGATGAGCTCTTTCATTTTATCTAAATCTCTTAAATATTCCGGTTCGATTGATACCGTTACGACGGGAGTAGAAACATATTTTACATTTTCAAATGGAACCATTTTATCAATATAATTCTTATTAATTAAAGTCTCGCCGCTTTTTACTTTTTTTAACCCTTCTATAGCAACGATGTTTCCAACAGGGATTTCTTCAACTTGCTCTCTTCTTTGACCCATGAAAATTGCGGTTTTTCGAATTGTATCGAAATTATTTTCTCTTAATAAAAATACTTCCTCTTTATTGAAACAATTTCCAGAAAATATTCTTCCAGTTGCGACCAAACTGTGCTTATCTGCTTGTACTTTACTCAAACATATTATTAAAGGTCCATTTGGATCGCAATTAGTCATAGATTTTCCAACTTCAGATGTCAAATCTCCACACCAAATCTTACCTATTCTGTATTTCTGAGCTTCAATAGGATTAGGGAGGTGATCGACAACCATTTCTAGTATTGCGTTGTGTATTGGAAAATAAACAGCTAAATCAGCATAGGTTTCTTTAGTGTATGTTTCTTTTTGATACCGCGATCTAATATCCGAAAACTTTAACTCGTTATTTTCTAAAATACTTAATGTAAAACCCCATTTGTGGAGCGCTGAGCCGAATGCAACATTTCCAATGTCAGGAGATACTTGCCACTCTTTTTTGAAGGGTTTATCTGCGTACCTTTTAATGAGCGTATTAAAATCTTTAATAATCCTTGTATATTTTTTTCTTATTTTTTCATCTGTTAGCTTTAACTCTCGGATGAGGCGATCTACTTTATTAATATAAAGTACTGGTTTCACACCTTCCTGTAGAGCTTGTTTAATAACCGTTTCAGATTGAGTTATTATTTCCTCAACAGCATCGACAACTACAACGACTCCATCTATTAACCTTAAAGCACGAGTTACTTTGCCACTAAAATCTAAGTGGCCTGGTGTATCAACAAGATTTATTAGAAAAGGGTCGTGGTCTTTAAGGGATTTTTCATAGTATAATGAAATATTAGTAGATTTCATGGTAATTCCACGTCTTTGTTCTTCTTCTAAATAATCTAAGGCACGTGCTTCACCTGCTAGATCGGGTGAAAGTAAACCCGCTTCACTCAAAAGAGAATCGCTTAGCGTTGTTTTACCATGGTCTATATGGCCCACAAACCCAATATTCCTAATATTCTGAGTCTTTTCCATCATATTTAGAATCTCAGAAATTTCCTTACGACGAGGCATCTTTACTTTATTCTCTTGTTAATTATATTAATATATTATTAAACCATGTTTGATTTGATTAAAATTTTAGGTTTATTTGAATGTAATAGGAGCGGGAAATGAGTAATCTCATTACTCAAGATCTTCTTCATTAAGTTATGGAAAATACCAATACTTTCAGTTGGGTCAGAGCTTTCAACGAAATCATTTCCCGCATATTTAAATAATTACAATTATAAGACAACATCACCATCGATTCTTACAATTCTTCCATCAACATGCAACCGTTTATCGCAATATAATTCTATCGCTTTAGGAAAGATTTTGTGCTCCCATTCTAAAACTCTTGGTCCTAAAGTTTTTTCTGTGTCGGTATCGTACACAGGAACGCATTTTTGGATGATGATTGGTCCATGATCCGATTGAGGATCCACAAAATGAACTGTAGTACCAGAAACCTTTACACCATATTCTAAAACATCTTTGTGAGCGTGCATACCTTTGAAGGAAGGCAAAAGGGCAGGATGTATATTCATAACATTCCCATTGAAAGCATCAATAAAACTTTGGCTTACTAATCTCATATAGCCGACTAAAACAACTAATTCACAATCGTATTTTTTTAGTACAGCTATCATCTTTTTATCGAACTCTTCTCTGGGGAGATGAAGAAACTTATTAGATTCAATTAATTCATATGGTATGTTATGGTTTTTCGCTCGTTCCATGCAAAATGCTCCAGTTTTGTTACAAATAAGTACTTTTACGCCCGCCTTATGTTTCAAAATGCCTTCCTCGCATGCTTTAATTATTGCTTCTAAATTACTCCCAGAACCAGAGGCTATCGCACCTATTTTTACTTTTGACATAGTTCGTTCTAATTTTCTTTTTTAAAAAAAGTTTATCATTAAAGCAAAACAAAAACCCCCTCCTTTAGGTGAGGGAAGAGATTTGCAGCAGATCATTAATCCTCATTCCATAATGACAATATTTTTATTCTATAAACTCATATATTATTTAGAAATTAGAATTAATTCGTTGTTAAATATAATCTCTGGTATTAATATTAATATCTAAGAATTGTTCTATTTGTTTAAAAACATCGTTTAAAAAACCAAATTGACTGTACATATAACTTTAAAGGAGATTATAACTAGGTTATAAATAATTCAATTTAAAGAAAAGATTATTCTAAATATAATAATAAGAGAATCAACAACTTTTACATTTTTAAAACTAAATAAGAATTATATTAAAAAATTGAGGATATATGAGTTTCGAAGGAGAACTACAAAGAATTAAGGATCAAATCATTTCAAATCTCCCTGCCGGTATCAAGGTTAAAAAAATAGAATTTGAGGGTCCTGAAATAGCCGTTTATTCTGAAAATGAAAATTTGGATCTTATTGAAAGTTCAGACATTTTAAAAGAATTAGCGAAAACTATGCGTAAAAGAGTGGTTTTTCGCTGGAACGCGGAGAAGCGCAAGGATCCATCTGAAACAGAAGATTACATAAGAAATTTAATAGTCGAAAGCGCTGAAATCACCAATATTGAATTTGATCACACTCGTGGAGAAGTTATTATAGAATCGGTAAAACCAGGGTTGGTTATTGGAAAAAAAGGTGTGAATTTAAAGGAAATACGGATGAACACTTTTTGGCAACCTAAAACAATAAGAACGCCACCGTTGGAATCGAGAACCATTGAATTAATTAGAGGAATGTTGAAAAAAGAAAGACAAAACCAAAAAGACATACTCTTGAATATTGGAAAGAGAATTCACCGCCCTACCATTTTTAAAGATTTAAATATTCGCCTAACTTCCTTAGGTGGTTTTAGAGAAGTCGGTAGATCGTGTATTTTAATGCAAACAAGAGATAGTAACATTCTTCTCGATGTAGGGTTAAATGTCGGCAATAAAAACGATCAATTTCCAAATTTTGATATTCCAGAGTTTTCAATAAGGGATTTAGACGCCGTAATAGTTTCTCATGCTCACTTAGATCATTGTGGAATGGTACCTTTTTTATTTAAGTATGGGTATAAAGGTCCCGTATATTGTACGCTCCCTACACGAAACCTTTCGACCATGTTGCAATTAGATTTCGTTCAGATTTGCGAAAAAGAGGGTATACCTGGTCCTTATTCTAAAAGGGATGTAAAAAGCGCTGTACTCCATACGATACCCCTCTCATGGGGGAAAGTTACGGATATTGCTCCCGATATTAAGTTAACACTTCATAATTCTGGTCATATATTAGGCTCTTCAATAATTCATTTACATTTCGGAAAGGGTGGATTCAACTTTATATACACAGGAGATTTTAAATATCAAAAAACAAGACTTCTAGAAAAAGCGGCTGTAAAATTTCCGAGGGTTGAAGCCCTACTTATTGAATCAACTTATGGAGGCCCTCAAGATCGAATCCCAAGTAGACAAGATTCTGAAAGAGACCTTAGGCAAATATTAAATTCAACGATCAAGAGAGGTGGCAAAATTCTTATTCCTGTATTAGCAGTAGGGCGAGCTCAAGAGCTAATAATAGTGTTAGAAGAGTTCATCTCAAAAGGTATTATTGATCATGTCCCAATCTTTTTGGACGGATTAATCTCAGAAGCAACAGCTATACATACCGCAAACCCCGATTTTCTTAGCTCTGACTTAAGAGAAAAAATATTACATCAGGGCAAAAACCCATTCTTAAGCGATTTTTTCACGACTATTTCTAGTCAAGAAGAAAGGAACGATGTAATTTTGGGTGGACCTTGTATTATCTTAGCTACGAGCGGTATGTTAATCGGAGGCCCCTCAGTTCAATATTTAAGAAGGTTAGCTGAAGATAAGAATAATTCTCTTATATTTGTATCTTACCAAGTAAATGGAACTTTGGGAAGCAGGGTTCAGCGTGGTTTCCGCGAGATTCAATACACCAATGAGAAAGGAAGGACACAGCTTATAAGATTAAACTTAAATGTCTTTACTTTAGAAGGATTCTCTGGTCACTCGTCAAGAAGCCAGATATCGCAATTTCTACGCAGAATTCAACCCAGACCAAAATTAGTTATAATCAACCACGGCGAAGAAAGCAAATGTGTAAGCTTATCGACGATGATACATAAAAAATTAAGAAAAGCCACTAAAGCTCCGAGAAATAGAGAGTCTCTTTCGCTCAAGTAATCCATTCATCTCTCTATTTTATTATATTAAAGATTTAAATTTCAGCTAAATGTTTTACTGTAATTTTTAATAATGACTAAAGATAATAAATTTTAAAGGAGTTGATTTTTTGCCAATAGCAGAAAAAAAAATAGAAATTAAAGCTTCCGTAGAAAAAGTTTACGAGATATTAAACGATTACATGGGTTTACCAAGATGGAATATCGTTGTAAATGAAATCAAACAACTCGATTCCAAAAAATATTTCCTAAAAACTAATGTAGGGGATGTAACAAACATAGAAATTGAGAACATACCTCGTGAGAAGATAACATCAATCCAAGAGGGAAGCCCTATGAAAAAAATTGGTTATATTTTCGAACCGAAAGGCGATGTAACTAAAGTGACGCTTTGGACTGAATTTGAATTGGAAGACCAAAGAATGATTATGGAAATGGCTGGAGATTTATTTTTAAAAAGTTTAAAAGTTTACATAGATTACCTTGTAGCGGGTGGAAATCCTGAAGAGTATAAAAAGTCCTTCAGTAAAATTAAAAAAGCTTAAAAAAATTACTTTTTCAAATTTTTTTTTATTTCTCTTTTTTCAATTCTAAAAATTGAAAAACCAGCAATTATTTATTAATTTAAAATTTAGCAAGTGATATCTATGAGATTTAAAAGTTTAAAGATTAGAGGAAACTTAATCACAATCACTCGAAGAATAATTCAGATTTTTGCGTTTTTATTGATAAATTACATAATTATAGAAGCCATTTTTCCTATTAACCTATTAAGTTTAGAAGGAATTATAAAGGCACTACCCATTTTAAACTCGCCAAGAAATCCTCTTTCTAATGGAGCAGGAATGTTAGAATATATCTTCTTCTCCATGGCAGAAGGTGTATTTCCATTTTTTCTTATTGCAGTGTTAATATTAATATTATTATTTTCAAATCGGTTTTTTTGTGGATGGATATGTCCGATTGGGGCGATCCAAGATGTGTGTGCTGCAATACCTACTAAAAAAAAGAGGGTAAAACTTGAAACCCATAAGAATCTTCTCAACATAAAGTATGTTTTTATAATTATTATCACATTAATCATATTCCCGTTAGGAATTGCTAAAAATACGAATGTCTTATTTTATCTTGATTTTAAAAACCAGATAGGTGTATTTGCTCAACGACCAATAGGATTTTTTTCTTTATCTGAATTTATTTTTGTGTTTCTTCCAGATATTATTCTGAATATCTTTTTACCGGCAAAATTCGATGCTTTAGAACCTGGAGGATATATTATAATAGGTGTCTACACTTTAATCCTTGTCCTTTCGGTGTGGTATCCACGATTATACTGTAGGTATATTTGCCCTTTTGCTGCAGTTTCTTCAGTCATAACCGATTATGCTTTTTTAAAATTATCCAGAAACCCTGTTAAATGTGTAGGTAGGTCTGAATGTGGAATCTGTGAAGACATCTGTCCAAAACAGATTAGAATATTAGATGAGCCGTTTGAATTTTTCACGGGTAAAGGTGAGTGTAACTTTTGTTTGGAGTGTAAAGAGAAGTGTCCTTATGATGCGATATTAATAAAATTTGGAAATTTATAGTGCGATTTGATAAAATACTTGATAAGAGACCTATAATAAGCAGAAATGGATCCTAAAAACCTTAAAATATACAGATTGCATATGCGAAGAGATTCAGATATTGGATTTAAAGCCATATCCGATTCTCAAGCGGTAAGATTGTACGAAGAAGATATTGAGTCTAAAATCGATATTAGACCTCATTTTTTCAGAGATGTTGACCGTATTGTTCATAGCAAAGCATATGCGCGTTATATAGACAAAACACAAGTTTTTTTTGGTGTTAACAACGCAAATATCACCCATCGCTCGTTACATGTTATATTAGTCTCAAGAATTGCTCGTCAAATCGGGCGAATATTAAAACTAAATACTGATTTAATGGAAGGTATAAGTTTAGCACACGACATAGGTCATAGCCCAAGGGGGCATCTGGGCGAAGAAATACTTAATAACATAAGTATCAAGTATAAAATGGGTACATTTAATCATAACGCTCAAGGAATAAGATGGTTGTCGTACCTAGAAAAAAGATTTCCAAATAAACCTGCGAAAGGATTAAATTTAACTCTACAAGTATTAGACGGCATTCTTTGTCACGACGGTGAAGTTTACGAACAAGGGTTAAAACCAATTGAAGTGAATGGAAAAACTTGGGAAGACCATTTGAATGAATATAACGACGCATTTCACGAAAATAAAATAAAAAGAGTCCCAATGTCTTATGAAGGAGTAGGAGTTAGGCTAGCAGACACCATAGCATACATCGGAAGAGATATCGAAGATGCGATTTTAATTAAATTCATTAAAAGGTCTGACATACCTAAAAGTTGTACAAATGTACTTGGCGATACTAACCGAAAAATAATGAAAACACTAATTATGGACCTCTTAAATAATAGCCTTGATAGCGATATAATTGGTTATAGTGAGGAAATTTTTGAAGCGCTAAAAAGATTGAAGGAATTTAATTATGAACAAATATACAGTCGAAGAGATCTTTACAAAAGTAAAAGTTCAAAAATATCTTACATAGAAAACTTAACTTATCAGTTTGAATTAATATTTGAAAAATCTTTGAAGGATTTGGAGGAAGATAACTTCGACGCTCCGATTTTTAAAGATCACATAGAATATATCGACAACAAAAACTATTCTACTTACTTTAAACCTCTTAAAGATCAAAATAAGTTAACTTTGGTCGTGAGAGATTATATCTCCGGAATGAGTGATAAGTATTTCAACGAGATTTTTAGAAAATATAATCTAAAGCATTAATAATTGCTTAACTATTCAGAAGTTTCAACTCATCTCTAATTCTTAATTTAACCTTACAAAAATTACTAAGATATTATATTAACTTTTTAATGAAATAAAGTGGATTACACATGGAGAAGCAAATTTTTTTTCAGTTTATACGGGGTTTTGTTTTTTTCAGTCACGGGGTTTAATACCCTCAGTTAGAAGAGTATTAATAAAAACAAGTTTTTTTTTAGCATCCTCCATTTAAGAACTGTGTAATCCAATAAATTATAAGGTTATTCTCTAATAAAAATCTATCTTTATTCAGAATAATAAAATTTTTTACAGAAAATATATTATAATTTATCAAATCTTTATTTTATTAAAGCCCAGTGGTGTAGAGGTCAAGCATTTGGGGCCCTGAACCCTGCGACCACGGTTCGAATCCGTGCTGGGCTAATTATATTCTAACCCGTTCTTTTTATTATATGATAACCATATTTAGTTTTAACTGGCTGAGAAATTTCACCAATTTTAAGCTTCGTACACGCGTTCCAGAACTCTGGAACCATATCACCCTTAGAGAATTCTCCTAGATTGCCACTCTTTTTTTTACTTGGACAAGTAGAAAATTTTTGTGCCAGACTTTCAAACTTCTCTCCTGTTTGTATGTCTTCACGTAATTCTTGGGCTCTACTAAACTTATCAACCAAAATATGACTTGCCTTGATTTTTCCTCCACGAATGGGTGCTCCTCCAGCACTTTTTCCTGAACCTTTCGAACTTTGACCTTTTTTTTGATATCCTTTTCCATATTTACCTTTTCCCATTAATTTTCACCTCTATCAAATATTTTATGATATTCCTTTTTCTGCGCGCCTTAATTCTGCTTTTTTATCCATCAATTTTAAATATAAATCTTTTGTAGTTTTGGGGGGTATTATCTCCTTATCTTTCCTTTTAAGCGTTATTGCTTGTTATGGGCAAGTTGTTACGCAATTACCACACCCGATACATAATTTTTGCTCAACAACAGCTATGCCCTCAACCATCGAAATAGCATTCATCTGACATCGATTTAAACAGGTTTCACACCCGATACATGAGTCTGAATCAACATTAGCGTAATAATTAGAATAAAACATTTCCCAAGGACGCTCAATTTTCTTTAAATTTGTTATAAGATCGCAACAACATCCACAACAACAACAAATGAAATTAGGATCCTGAGCGTTTCCAGGTTGAAGAATTAAACCTTCTTCTTGGGCTTTTTTAAGTATATTTAAAGCTTCATCATTTGTTATAAATCTTCCGTTATTTATATCTACGACATGTTGAGCAGAATTATTTAGTGCGAAACAGTGCTCGCGCATATTCGTCTGTTTACACGACTCGCCGATTAGATCTTTCCCTTTTTGGCATATGCAATCCATTATAGAAATCTTCTCGGCACTTTCAATTATTGTTCTTAGTTCATCGTATGTTGCAATATTGTGTTCTGGCGTGATGCTTTCTTCAACTGGAATTGTTCGTAATTGGTTGATTTTAGTGCTTACGATTTCATCTCGGTATTCCTCTTCAAAGTATTGCTCGATGTCTTCATAAAACTCTCTTGTAATCGACTTTACTTGATATTCGTACATGCCTACTGCTAAAAAGGCGAGATGATATCGTATCTCTTCCCCATTTTCATCCATCAGTCTCTTTAAATTGATAGCACCCTTGTGATACATTTTATCTAAGATGAGCTCAAGTTCCTCTATGGATTTTACCTTTTTTTTAACCCTGCGATAAATCTTTTTCACAGGTTCGGGGATAAATCGCATGTTAATAGCAATTTCTGCTTCTTCAGGAGTAAAGAAAAATTTTAACAATCGAATTTCTACGCCTGATTTAGTCGCAGGAAAGCCTATGGGCAAAGTATCTAATTGCTGTTGCAGCTTTCGATATATATTATCTTCTTTTTCAATCATTTTCTCGTTTAAATTCTACTAAAATAAAACATCAAATTACTGAATTAAATTAGATATATTTATTAAAGTTACGCCTATACGTTGATAAGCTTTAAATAAAGTTAGAGGAATGTTAGAGTGTTATTATAGAAATAGGAGAACGTAATATTGAAAAGGAATATAATAATAAATGTTTTTTTTAGTCTAATTTATAATTAGATAACGGAAATTCTTAATTTCTTTAATTCCATTTACATCAACTACAATTTTCTGAAAATCTTGTACTGTCCCTTCAAAAATCATAAAAATAATTAGATTTTCCCCTTGAAAATGTTGATTCTTATTCATTATTTGCTCGTTATATCTACTCTCTATCTTATTTAATTTTCTCTGAATATTCGGATCGTGAGGAGCTACAATTATCATATTTCCAACAATCTTTTTGGTAGTTGGAATTGCTTCTCCGTAGGATTCTCCGTACGACTCTAAATTTGAGACATCTATATCTGACATTAACCTTAATAAGGCATCTCTTATTAATTTAGATTTGTTTTCATATTGATTTTTGGATACTAGTTTATTAATAAACTGCTTTAGGTTTTCATTTATTGAGAATGAAATTATTGGGCACATATTTTTTGAACTCTTCTTCTATCTTAATAATATAAATTTGCAATAACACTTATAAATGTTTTTAGAAAAATAATCACAATTTTATGGCTCGAGCAATGACATTTCTGAATTTTTCTACATCGTTCACTAGTTTATCGGCGTCCTCATCGCTAATTTTATCGTCTTTGCCGTACTTATTCAACTGCGTCAGCCAAAATTCAATTCTACCTAAGATCGCCTCTTTATCTCCTATTACTTTACGTAATCGAATAAAAGTATCATGTAGTTTATTTCTTATATTCTGTGCTTTCCATCTAAGCATACAATAATCACTGACTTCTGCTAAGTTTTGAGTGATTGCCATAACATCAATGGTTTTCTCCCTTTCTTCTGACTTAATCTTTCGAATAATATTAATTTCCTCAAATAGAATTTCTATAATTTTTGCTAAAAATCCTGTAAGTTGTCCTGGGTTTCCACACCAGACCCTCACTTCTAACGATTGGCTCGTCTCGGAAACGTAAATTCTCGTTATAATTCTCCCTCCAGTATTTTTTGCTTCCGAACAAAACCATGCCTCTCCTTCGTAACTTCCTTTAGTATCTGAACCTTCATGGGAAGTAACAGCACTGGTATCAAAGTTTTTAAGAGTTCTTATGGCAGCTCTATAAGCTAATCGCGGGTCTAAGTCGGCGATTAAAAATGCTCGTGCGTCATTTCCTAGAGTTTGTATTGCGACTTGACAATCCTCTATTGTGCTCATAGAAGTGCAAACCAAGGGACATTTGATTTGTACTTCCATTTTCCGAATGTTGATTGTTTTTTTAGTTCCTGAAGCTGTTCGATAAATAACTGTACCACTAATATTCGACACACCACATTGCTTAGGCTCCAAATAAAAATCTACTCCCCTAGAATTCTTGGACTCGATTACTGGAATGTTGATTAATGGCTGTTTCATCTTATAACTTGAGGGTGCGTCCAATAGAACTTTGACATTATTTATTGCCATACTGCTCTTATTCCTAACGGCTACTTTGAAATGTAACTGTCCACCTTCAAAATCGTAATCCCTTACAACCTCAATTTTTCCCTCGTCAGTTGATTTGGGCTTTTTCTGTTTCGTACGAGTTGATCCTGCTTGTGTTCGGGGGACGCTATAAGCCATAAAAATTCTCTTGTGCATGTCAATGTAACCATCAATGTCGCCCCTCCCAATTAATTGAGCTAGATTTTCTTCTATACTGGATTCAGTAACCCCCAATCGATTCGATAATTCTCTCAAAGGCATAGTTCTATATGCTCTTGCTAGTTCTTTTATTTTATCTTCAAGGTATTTTCGCGTCATAAATTCTCTTCTTTGAGTGAAAATTCCTTTTATCGAACCTGATTTGATAAGGTCGTGGAGTGATTTCCTTGCGAGTTCTTCTGCGATTTTTAACTTTTTTGCAAGCTTAGATAATTCAAACAATCCACCTTCTTTAGAAAAGTCTTTGATTTCTTTATAAATTCTATCAGATGTAATAATTTCGTTGCCGCGATCAGCAAAAAACGCGGTAACGGCATTTGTTCTCATTAAATTGACGCAAAACGATTTCGATAGTTCCTTTGGTATATCGAAAACTTTCGCAAGTTTATCTAATGAAATTCTTCCCTGTTTATTTATTTCTTTAATTAAATGGTCCATAATATATTTTTGAGTGTAATAAAATTTCTTAGTTTGTGAGAAGGAACCTTTTATCTGAAATTGACTTATTAATTTATATATAACTTTAATGGCTATTTCAGAACTCATGTCAAGCATGGTGGCTAAATCAGCTACTTTCAAAATACCCTCGTTTTGTATTTTTGAAAGGATTTTTTCTCTCATCTCGTACGAAATGTAATAAAACATTTGGTCCTTCTGATCGATTATGCCGTATATACGCTCCTCGTCGATGTATTGATTAATTAATTTTATCATTTGTTGGGCGGATATATTAAAAGACTCCATAATCGTAGAGAAGTTAGCGATTGGCGATCTCTTTAAAAATTCTAAAAAGCAATTAGGACAAACTTCTTTTCCGATTATTCTTTTTAAAGACCTACGACATAAACTTAACCTATATCCTTTTATTAAATTATACTTAGTTGCTTCTCTAGCTAGTTGTTCTTTAGTAGGAAAAAATAAGCCGGGGGATTTTAAGTAGGAGTTCCAGGCACAAGTATCATCCGTGCACTCTAAATAATATTGACCAGACGACAGTCTCTCTAACCTCAAAAGCGCTTCGCACTCAGGGCACTTGCTATTTTCAATAACGGTACATTTATAATACTTTTCAGCAGCGCTTGCTTTTGAATAGGGTATTCCATGTTTTTTACAAAGCCAACTTTCTGTTGTAGCCATATGATGGATGCAAAAACTTGACTTGCATTTCTCACAGGTAAAAGAAATGTTTTGACTCTCGCAGAATTTGCATTCCATTATCTGATTATCTCCATAATTATGAAAGATATAGATTAGTTAATAATATATATAAAAATACTGATATAAATTATTTTATGAGACCAACTATTGATCAAATAAAAAAATTAATGGTATATATGTAATTACTTATAAGTTCTGGATTGGAAATACAGAAATTCCTAAAAATGATAGCACCATAACCGCTATATTAAAAAGTATAATTATTAGGAGCATAATGTAATAAATTGTGTTCTTTCTGCTTTCTTTTGGCTTAACTATAAGCGAAGTGCCTTGTTTAGCTAAAGCAAGTGGAAATAATCCCACAAAAGTGCCTAAAGAGAAATAAAGTACTACCAATAGACCTTCTATGAATCCATATCCAAGAGATAATTGAAAAGCTTGAGAATATATAATTAATTCAAATATACAAGGAGCAAATCCTGCTATGAGTCCAAAAACATAAGGCGTTTTCTTTAATTCCCAATCTAAACTTGGAATATCCTTAAAATACTTAGAATGAGGTAAATAGTCCCGTCTTGTAACGAAGAGTAAAAAAAATATCCCCGCAAACATAGATGTGACCGCTCCAAAGAAATTAATAACTACAGGGTCGGGAGTAAATTCGGGTAAAAGAAATCTTGGGAGTTGAGTGATAAAAACCGTAACTGACGCTATAATCATATTAGAAGTAATTAATCCCAATCCATAGAGCATTAATATGTAAATACTCTTTTTTGGAGTCTTTGCTATTCCAAACGACCAAAAAAAGAAGATAGCTTTATCTTCACATGGAATTAGCGTATGTAATATTCCTAATAAAAATGCTGGCATTAAAATAATAAAATATTCTTGAACCATTGTCTATTGGACTCGTGTTAATTATCTAAATTCATGTAATGATAGTTTTAACATTATTTAATTGTAATCATTATATATCATTTTAATTTGGATTTTTCAAATAATACTTGCTAAGTCCGATGAATACTAGTATCAGAAAAATAGTCGATGCAAAATTGAAAGGGAAAAAGATTTTAGTAAGGAGAAATAACCCCATAAATACGATATCAAAGAAACTAAAGAAAAATATACTTGGTTTGATGTATTTTCCAGAAATTTCTGAATTTCGTGGTAGATCAAATAATATAATGGTTAATAATGGAGTTAAAATTAATAGATGATGATTCCAAGAATCAAAATAAGTAAGCAACATTATCAGGATGCCAAAAGTATATCCATAAATCACTGCGTTGCGAGGAACTCTTCGAAAAATAAATATGAAGAAGCCTATGCCTCCAAAAATAAGTAAAATGGGAATGAATATGTATAACTGATATTGAACTAGTAAATTTGCAGGAATTCCAATGAAAAATAAGAAATTTGTACACAATTTGGTTATGCTAAATGAAAAATTGACTAAAGTATTTGCTTCACCTGTAATATTTATCGCAGTAAAATCTTGCCATAATGTAGGATATAATATAAATACAATACCGTTAATCGCTAAGGGAAGTAATATGCCAATAGACTTGATGATACTCCTTGAGAGTTCAAACTTAAATTTTTTTTCATTATAACTATAATGACTTAAAATAAGAAAGGGAAACATGAAAATCGTAATAGGTTTGAAAATTCCGGCAACACCTAATATTAGACTCGCCAAAAACTGCATTTTTATTTGTTCATTCTTCAGAAATAAATAAAGGGAAAAGATTGTAAAAAATGTTATATATAAATTTATTTGACCAAGAAAATAATTAAACAACTGAGGAAGACTCAATAAAAATATACAAATATAGAGAATAATCCGATCATCGTTATCTTCATGATCTTCTCGGCGTATTAACATGATGACCTTATAGAGATAAACAGAAATTATAATATTCAAGATTAAATTAACTGAATTAAAGACCACAAATCCCAAATCAAATCCCAACAAATAAAAGGGAATAAAATAAAAAGCAACTAAGGGAAAATATCTAAATGACCAAGTATAATTATCAGGATTATATAACTCCATGAAATCGTTAAGGGCAATTTCACCCGCTCTATAGTATGCCAAAAAGTCATTCTGACTTCGGAAAAAAACAAGAGTTAGAATTGTAGAAAGAACAAAATAGAGAAGGTGAATGATAATAGTGTATTTAAATATTGGTATGCTCCAAAAGTTTTTCAATTTTTGCTTAATATTCTTTAATAGGTCTTGATCGCTCATTGACATGATTTTTTCTTATTCTTTCTAATTTCTGCAAAATTAAACATTGTGTTTATTTATTTCGTTTATGATCCCATATTTTTTTTACTTTAATTGCCTTAATATATAATTTCTCGATTTTCTCACCAATTTTATCAAAATCATGTAATTCCATTGCATCATCACAAGCGTTTTCAACGATTTTTTTTCTAAAATTTGAATTTGAGACGATCTTGCTAATTCCATCAACAAATTCTGCCATATTTTTAGCTTTATAACAGGAATATTCATGAACAATCCAATCAAATGCGGATAAATCTCTAGCAACAACAGGTAATTTGCAAATTGCTGCCTCTATTAAAGGAATTCCTTGATTTTCCACCCAAGATGTATTTAAAAATAAATCAGCACCATAATATGCCTCTCTAATATCATTATAAAATCCTGTAAATATCACATTATCTAGTTTTATTACCTCATCAATCTCAGGGTTTTTATTTATTGGTCCAACCCAAACAAAATAATATTCTGGAAATTTCTCAGCGATCTCTCCAAAGGTCCTAACACCCTTCTTCTTCCAGCTTAAACCTACATTTATAATAACTACTGCTTCTTCAGGTATATCATATTGTTGAAAGAGAAATCTTCTAAAATTGACTCTATATTTTTTATTTTCCTTAAATTCTTCAATACGAATTCCATTGCTTACAACATGTATAGGATAAGTCATAGAAGTTTGAATATTTATTAAACACTCCTTAGAAAATTCACTTGGTGTAATTAATAAGTGTGCTTGACCATACAAAAGTTTTAGCCAGAATTTAAAAATTTTGTTAAAAATGGTTTTATCAGGTACAAAATTTCCTACTAAATCTTCAACCGTTGTATGACCATGAATTACTACAGCAGCTCTTTGTTTGTATTTTTTCTTATACTTACTAATTTGAAAAAATGTAATTGGATCGAATGTGGAAGCAGCAATGATGTCGACTTCTCCTTTCTCCGCCCATTTGGGTTTTACCTCTTTATTTAATACCCAGATTTTATGTCCTTTTTGACGAAGATAATGTATTATATCATTTGTATTTGTTTCAATCCCACCAATCGTCTTAATCCTCGTTAATTTTTTAAAAAGTTTAAAATTTTCAATAAAAAGAATGTTCATATCTTTCAGTATAATTAATTGGAAAAAAAATTAACTGATTCTATATAATTTATTCTATGATTCCCTTTTACCGTGATATAAAATGTGGACAAACTTAGACACTACCACAAGGAGGTGGAGACGGCATCCATATTACCCGATTTTACTTTTCTCCGCAAATTTTTTATTACAACTAATATAATAATAGATGTGAGTAATATTAGCAAATTTGAAAAAATTTCAGTTTTGTTTTTGGTGTCTTTGAAAAAATCTAAATGGTAAATTCTCATGGAACCAAGTATCTATTGGATTGGAGTGCTATTGGCAATATTAGGGGGATGCTCGCATTATTTGGGATTAATCCTTGAGAAGTATGTTATTAATAAAATGCCAGATGAAGTAAAATTAATGAAAACTATTATTAAAGAACCGTTATGGCTTTTCGCAATATTCATTAGGTTTGGTACTGGTTCAATCTTATTTATTTTTGCACAATTAATAATCGGACCTGCAATAATTCCCGGTTTGATGGCATCCGGGCTAATCATTTTAGCTATTGGATCCAATAAAATTCTCGGCGAAAAACTTAATTGTATGGAAATTGTTGCTATAATCGTAATGATTATAGCTATAACGTTCATTGGTCTTAGCGGACTCTCTATCGAAATAAGTGAAAAAAATTTGGTAAATCCCACTTTTTTAGTCAGATTGTCTATATCAACAGGTATCTTAGCTTTAATTGCCATAGTGTTTCAAATAATTCAAGGAAAAATTTCACATTTTAAAGCAATTTTATTAGCGTTGATATCTGGCTTAATGCTATCATTGAATAATTTTTGGATAACCCCTTTCATATGGTCGTTAGGCAATATGTTTGGAGGTTATTTTTACATCGAAACTATTCTTTTATTTATCGTATCTTCCGCGATTCTAATAATGGCAAACATTTTTAGTGTTATTAAAATGTCACAAGGTTTTAGAAGTGGTAGAGCAAGCTTTCTTACTACGATTCAGAATATTCCAGTACAATTAACTCCTTCAATTCTCTATTTCTTTGTGTTTATGATGATAGCTTCAAGAATAATATCTATTATTTTTTTTATCCTTGGAGTCGCTCTTATTATTTCAAGTTCTTTTATCCTACAAAAGAGACAAGCTCAAATTGAACAAATAAGCTAAAATTTTCTTTAGAAATGAAGAAAAACTGCGATTTGGAATATTTTCTTTTCCCAGAATCTATTAAATTTTCTTTTTACACTAATTAGTATATTAATAAAAATCATCGATCAAGAATAAAAAACAATTTAATCTTAAATTTTAGTATAATTCAATAAAAATTAAATTTTTTAAATTGGAAAAATAGTTAACTTTTTTCAAATTAAATCAAAAAAGAATTATTTTTTATATAAATAAGGTTTTTGATTAACTTAATACAGTTTACAAAAATTAAAAATTCAATAGGTTAAGGAAAAAGTGAAATTATTAAACACACCCGAAGAGAGGTTTGATAATCTCCCCGACTTTCCATTTAAACCACATTTTATTGAAGTAGATGGAATCAACATCCACTATTTAGACGAGGGTCCTAAACAAGTAGAAGTTATTTTATTAATGCATGGCGAACCATCATGGTGTTTTTTATATAGACATATGATTCCTATTCTGGTGAAAGCAGGATTTAGAATTTTAGCCCCAGATTTAGTAGGATTTGGCCGTTCAGACAAACCAACTGAACAAAACGACCACACATACCTTAAACATGTAGAATGGATGACAAAATGGCTACAATTACACGATCTTCGAAATATTACCTTATTTTGTCAAGATTGGGGATCATTAATAGGTTTAAGACTTACTATTGAAAATCAGGATAGATTTAATAGAATTGTTTTATCAAATGGGGGGTTACCAACCGGTGAACAAAGGATGTCTGATGCTTTTACTAATTGGCGGGAGTTTTCTAGAAATTCACCTTCTTTTGACATCAAATTTATTTTACAGGGTGCAACCACCACTATATTATCTAAAGAGGTTTTAAATGGGTATGATGCGCCTTTTCCTGACGATTCTTTTAAAGCTGGCGCCCGGATCTTGCCCTCTTTAGTTCCAATCAGTACCGATGATCCGGAGCACGAAGCTAATAAAAAAGCTATTGAACTTTTTAAACGATGGAAAAAACCCTTTTTAACAGCGTTTTCTGATAAGGATCCAATTACTCGAGGAGGAGAAAGGTTTTGGCAAGCACTCGTTCCTGGAGCTGCTGGGCAAAATCACATAACAATTAAAAACGCAGGCCATTTTGTTCAAGAAGATAAAGGTCCTGAACTGGCAGAACTTATTGTAGAATTTATCAAAAACAACCCATAAAATAGTTTTAGAAATGTCAATAATGAAAACAAGCAATAAAAATTTTGCATTTGGAGTAATCGTTGGTAATAGAGATGTTTTCCCTGACCATCTTGCTAAAGAAGGACGATTAGAAATTATAAGTGTGTTGAAAGAATTAGGGATTAGTTATGTTATTCTAAGCGAGAGAGATACAAAAGATGGCTTAGTAGAATCTTATTCGGACGCAAAAAAATGTGCTAAATTATTTCGAGATAATAAAGACTCAATAGCAGGTATAATTTTGTGCTTACCTAATTTTTCTGACGAGAAAGCTTTTGCTAACACTCTGAAACTATCTGATTTAAATGTTCCAATCCTTATTCAAGCATCATCTGATGAAGTCGACAAAATGAATCGAAAATTCAGACGAGATGCATTTTGCGGAAAACTATCCGTTTGTAGCGTTCTATATCAACACGGAATTCCATTTACGCTAACCGAAACACATACATGTCCTATTAACTCTGATGCTTTTAAAGCAGATATAATAAAATTTGAAGGAGTCTGTAAAATTGTAAAGAAACTTAAAAACGCCAGATTTGGACAAATAGGTGTAAGACCTAACGCTTTTGAAACTGTGAGATATAGCGAGAAAATTTTACAATTACATGGGATTACGATTGAACCAATTGATTTATCAGAAATTTTTGGAGAAATTAGTAGGTTACCAGATGGCGATCCTAAAGTAAAGGAAAAAATTCAAGTCATTAAGGATTATACACCAACTACAACATTTCCAGAAGACGGCATATTAAAATTAGCAAAACTAGCAGTTGTTGTCGAGAATTGGGTATTGGAAAACGAATTGGATGGTTTTGCTTTTCAATGTTGGCCAAGCATTCAAGATAATTTTGGGATTGTTCCCTGTGCCGTCATGAGCATGTTCAGTGAAGGTTTAGTACCCGCGGCTTGTGAAGTAGATATTGCGGGTTTAATTGGTATGTACATTTTACAAGTAGCAACCGAAACGCCTTCGGCAATTTTAGATTGGAACAATAATTATGGTGATGATCCTAATAAAATGGTTCTTTTTCACTGCAGTAATCTTCCAAAATCATTCTTTAAAGACACCAAGATGACAATCCACCCCATTATTTCAGATCTTAAAGGCGATGACCATAGTTTTGGAGCTATTCAAGGAAGAATTAAAAGTAAACCGTGTACATTATTAAGGATTGAAACTGATGATGTTTTCGGAGAGATTAAAGCCCTTTTAGTAGAAGGAAATTATACAGACGATCTTTTAGAAACTTTTGGAGGTTATGGAGTGATAGAGATACCTAATTTACAAGATGTTCTAAAGACATTATGTAAAGAAGGTTTTGCTCACCATGTAGCCGCCTCATTAAATGAAGTAGGAGAAATTGTATTTGAAGCTCTTTCTAACTATCTTGGATGGAATATAATTTATCCAAAGTAAAGATATAAAAAACTCTATTTTTTTCTTTTTATTTTCAAATCTTTTTCAAAAAAGCCAGATGATATTAAATTCTTTTTTTGTTCATCAAAATGAGTATAAATTTCAATAGGCTCAATCTTTTTTACTGGGTCAATTATATTTTTTCTATAATTAAGTAATCTCTTGCGAGTTAGATAAATTGAGTATTCGGATATGTCGCTTCCGATCCATCTTCTATTTAATTTATCGGCAACTAATAAAGTGGTTCCTGAACCAGAAAAAAAGTCGGCTACTAAATCGCCTTCATTGCTTCCAATTTTAATTATTCGTTCGAGCAAATCCTGGTGCTTTTGCGTAGGAAACCCTGTCCACTCCTTTGATGCTGGTTGCATGCATGGTATTTTCCACACATCGTCCATTTTTTTATCTTTTACAACCCTATAAATAACATGCCCCTTTTCGTCTTTAGCATTTTTTAAAACGCCATCAACCATCACTCTTTTCAACTGCTTTATTGGTTTTTTACGGCGGATTCTGAGCTCATTAAAGGTATAGTTAGCGGATTTAGAATAAACTAGAATATCATCGTGAGCCCTCGGCAAGCTCTTCTTCCCAGCCGAGTATTTATTGTAGTAATACCAAACTATACTGTTGACAAATCGGTTTGCACCGAAAATTTCGTCTAACAACACTCGAATGTAATGACTTGCGTGCCAATCTAAGTGGATAAATAACAACCCATTTATTGACAACAATTCCCTAAATAAAACTATCCTATCGCGAAGCATTTGTAAGTAAGAATCAATATCTTTGTCCCAATGATCAAAATACGCAATTGAATCGTATTGATTCCCATTTTCTTCGATTTTGATTCTGTAATTCGTTCCTGAGAAAAAGGGAGGATCAATGTAAATTAAATCGATCTTTCCAGAGAAATGATTCGTTAAATAATAAAGCACATCGAGGTTTTCCCCCCAAAATAGCATGTTTTTCCAATTATTACCTCGAAAATCTCCAATTCCCAAGTCCACGGTTTCAAAATAGTTGAAATATCTTATTTTTAAATCCTTGATATTTTCAGAAATATTTGACTTATTTTCCCAAGTTAATTTAACCATTATCTAATCATTTGACTATTATATTTCTCTTTAGAAGATTGATAGATTGGATGTAATTATCGTTAAAAAGGTCATCGTAGTTAACAGAAAAATAGTTATGATGATGTAAAAGACGAGATGAATGACATATACTTTTTTATTTTTATCTTCCTTCAATGCTTGAGTTGAATAGAAGATCTTATTTATTATCGCAGCCGATAAACCGATGGTTAACATCATTAGAGCATTCCCTTCGTTAATTAAGGATTTATAAAATGCTGTTGCTACAAACAGAGAGGACGCACCGCCGGAAAGAAGCCCGATCACAAACACAATAATGTAATAAGCAAGAATATTTATTTCAAAAAAACTTAAAACGATCGATATTATTAAACCAATTAAATATGTTCCCGAAAAGATTAAAGCGCCTTTAATTGAGAGAGGGTTTTTGATTTTATCTAAAGTTAATTGAGTTTCTTTTTTTCTTAATACTAAAAATGACCCGATTAACCCAATAAAAGATGTAGTTAGAATTGGGAACAAGGCATAAAATAGTAAAGTAGGAGTAATCATTAAAACGATTATCATTCTAATTAGCATAGTCTGAATTACGAGCCAAACAGCTGAGGATGATGCGCCAGCTTCAGCTAATTCAACGGTTGTAGCTTCACTATGTGCAAAACCTCCTAAAAAAGAAATATAATATAGATTTTTCTCAGTTGTGCTCCTTAATATAAAGTAGCTAAAATATTTTATAGCTAAAATTATAATGAAAACTAATACTATTGGCTTAATATTAATTTCAAAAACCTGAAAATCGTCTGGAATTAAAATGTAAAGCAAGACTACGATTGCTATAAATTCAACTGTTCCTGTCCATTCAATATCTTTTAATTTCCTTATTTTATAAAATTGCTTTTTTGTGGAAAGGATAATTAAAAATATTACAGAAATGGCAATGGCAAGGGGCTCATTGTAATAACACATCGTTCCAACGATCATCGCTAATATCATTGATAGTGTAGTAGTATAACCCGGATCATTTTCACGAAACAATCTATAAACGCTTCCGATCAATAGAAAAACTATCATTCCTCCAAAAAACATTACAATTAATGTAAAACCCTCTGATACAGGGAGAAACTTGTCGTGTAATATAATTAAAGAAGTAGAAATTATAGAAAAAAAGATGTGATCCCGGGCACCATATTGTGCGCTGACTCTTGTGCGCTCGATCCCAATAACAAAACCACAGAAAAACGATACGATAATTTTAAAAAATAAGATGTAAAATTCTTCTGCTGATATCGTTTGTAATAAGACTAAGTAAACCATTTTTATGATATCTCCTCGAGAATTGATGAACTAATTACAACTGTTTTAACAATTTCTTGCGAAAATGAATTTTCATAGAGATTATTTACCAGAGAAATCAATAGATAAAAGAGATTAATTTTTATTCCCGATGTTTATCTATAAGATCTTCTAACTCTTTATCGGAAAGGAAGCCTTTGTGAGACATAAGTTCTTTGATTCCCTCGATAACCTGGGGCGCACCTTTTGATTCTTCAATATAATCCTCTAAAGATTTTATTTTGAGTTCAATCGCCTCAATTTCTTTATTTTTTGCTTCTAGTTCATTTTTAGCTTCTATTATTTGATTTTCCTTAACATTAATCTGGTCTGTCAATTCGTTTTTCAAACTTTCAATCTCAATATATTTATCTGAAATTGTTTGCTGTAGATCTTTTTTAACACCCTCGAGCTCTCTTTCTTTTTGTTCGTAGTCTTCCTTTAGATTCCCAACTTGCGGTTCTAATTCCTCTAATTTGCTTTCGAATTCTCTTATTTTTTCGTTATCAGCTTCTAAATTTTGCTCTAAGCTAGATTTGTTTGATTTCAAATTATCAATTTCTGCTTCAATATTGATTTTTTCTTCTTTTATAGCGTCTATTTCGCTTTTAGTAGTCGATAATTCTTGAGTTTTTTCAGTTAAACTTTTTTCTTTTTCTAATAATTTCTCCTTAGTATCATTTAGTTCCTTAGATAACTTCTCTATTTTTTGTTCCCTTTGTTTTAGTTTTTGTTCTAAATCATCAATTTTTGACCTAAGATCTAATAAAAAACGCCCCTCTACGGCTTGCTTTTTATCAGGTTTTTCTTTTGCTTTAGACCAATCTACCGAAATACTTCTCACACCATTAATAATTTTTTTTATTGTATTATTTTATATTAATATTTTTATACTACAAGATATTTAATCTTTTCAGATAGTTTATAACATTAATTAACACCTATGCAAAAGTCTTATTATATATTATTATAATATTATGTAGTAATATAATTTAATACTACAGAAAATTTATGATAGAATCATAAAAAGTTTATTTCGTCATCACTTGTGTCGAAAAGTTTAAATATATTGGAAAAAATGTTATTAATTAGCTAAAAGTGAATTTATGCGAAGATCGTGAAATATATGATCTACGATCTTTTATTAACTCACTCACTTTTATTGTAATAATCGTTCATACTTACTCCCGTCGTAGAAGTAACACATTTAGAACAACCATCGTTATGCATAATTGATTCCCCCCACCTATGCCCACCACACTCAGAACACTTATCCTTATTTTCTTTATCTCTGAGCACTTGAAAATCTATACACTTCAAATGCTTAGCCGTACCGCAATAATACTTACTAGTATATTTAACGCCACACCCCTTCTTATAAGGACAACCCACACTTTTACCTATTATCCAACCCAACACCTATCAACTCACTCCTATAAATCCTTCGATACATCCAACATTTTATCAATTTCAATTAATTTCAACCCATACGACTCTTTATCAGCCAACAAAGAAACCACGCTCATAACAACTTTAGAGCTTTTATCCAATTGTATAGTATCGCCATCAATCCTAACGGGATTCGAATAAACCACATCTTTTTCAATCATACAAACACCTCCTTTAATTTATTTTACCCAACCAACTAACTCATTCTTTTTATATAAATCAACTTATAATGTCTAGGAACATTCTTATCAACACCAGAAACACCTTCATTATCAACCGTAATAACCGGCTGTGCATCCTTAGTCCAGGTTTGATCGCTCGTCGCATAACTTTCAGTAACATCAAGTTTACCCGTTGAACTACCACTACCTGTTCTCGGTACACCATGAGCATGAGCAACTTGACTCGCTGGATGATTATGTTGAACCACAACAGCATCGTCAGAACCTTCCACATTACCAGAAACATAAGCACCCCGCACAAACAACTTCTCTAAATCAGGAGTTCCCGCCTGACCGTTGCAAACATACCAACCATACATTTTGAAAGCATCGCCAACCTCGTCACCAATCTGAACAGTACGAGTTCCCGCATCCACTATCCCTACACCATCATACATTATTATCGCACCAATTGGTAACACCAACTGTCTCCCGACAACTCGATCCCAACTCGTTCCGTTCCACACAATCCAATCTCCAACATCATATTGTACCCCACCAACCTCACCAGCAACACTAACTACATAATACCAGCCTAATTCTGGGTCACTCGGATAACTCATAATTCTTTAACCTCCACTCGCATCCCAACCACCCTTATAGAACAGATAACCCATAGCAGAAGAATGTGCTTCGTCACCATGCACCTTTGGATGATGTTGATCAGCTGTAACACTAGTTAACGAACCATGACTTTTTTCCAACAGACCCGCCAAACTTATTTCCCCAGAAACCGTTTTAACATGATGCTGACTTTCTAAAACTTCTTGTAAATCAGCATGTTTTCTCATCAGAATTTGGTTTAGATTCACTATACGATTACCCGTAATCCTATCCCAAGTCGTACCGTTCCACACGATCCAATCGCCAACCTCATACATAACACCACCAATCTCACCAGCAACACTAACCACATAATACCAGCCTATTTCTGGGTCACTCGGATAACTCATAATTTATTAACCTCCACTCGCATCCCACACGCCTTTATACTCTAATTGCCCTAGGACTTGAGACTTAAACAACTCTAATTCTTCATAAATCGCCTTACGAGTCGCACCCTTAACACCATCGGTTGCCCACTCACCTCCATAAGCACCGTTTAGAATGTAATCCTTTATATAACTCGCCAATTCTTCAATAGTTGGTACATTTCCTATGATCTCCCCTCCTTTTACGCAAAACGGTCTTTTACTAATCCTTAATCACATCCACTTATCTTTAAATACTTGAAACATATATTCTACGAACATAAATAACGCTGGGGTTTCAGATTGCGAGATGTCTGCCTGGCGATTGCTAAATTAAATAAGTGTGTAATAAATGCGATTAGGGGCATACCTTATAAAAAAAGAATTGGATGGAGGCTATTATGACGTTTATAACTGGTGAAAATAAGGTAATTAACATTGGTCCGATACCGAAGTTTGGTGGTAGTAACGGTCTGGAAATGATACTAAGGGAATCTGGACGATTTATTATTAGAGGTCCAAACGAGTTCATAGCTCTGTCGGAAAAGAAAACGAGGACGATAACGGTTAGTGGTACGATAGGGGCGGGTTCAAGTGCGGAACATTTTGCGGAGTACGAAACAAACCCAGGTAATGTTCAAATGGAGTCTGGCGATATGTTTCCCCAAGATTTGTTAAACGAATATCCAGTTGATAGTATACAGATTTATGGTATAGCGACGCTGTTGGGTTTGTCTATTGGTTCACAACCTACGGATGCGGTTGCGAGGTTGTTAGGGGGTCATATTAAGTATTGGATTTCGAGGCAACCTTTAACGAGTTGGAACGAAGAAGATTTGATTGGCGTGATGTTGTCTGCGTATCAAACTTTACCGCAAAATGGGTTGGGTCTGATAACGGAAGGTGTTGTTATTGAAACTGCGAAAAAGAGATTGATACCAATTTTTTCGCCGATTAAAAGTTCGTTTCCTATTCGTAAAATTCAAGATAAGTTGTATTTGTATAGTGAAGTAGGTGTGTTGGGTTATTGTGAAGCTAGTACTGCTGGTGGTAGTATTACAGGAAGTGCGGTATTGGATCAACGGTTGATAATTGGAATAGGATTTTTACCCGAGGAAGTTGAGGAGTTGTTAAGTCCAAGTCAGTAATATTGCTGAATTGAGGTGTTGTAAATGGATTTGGTTGAAACGAAGGATAAGTTGAAGAAATTGTTTAGCTGGGAGAAGATAGCGGAAAATTTACCGATGATAGCTGGACTAGGTGTTGGTCTGGTGGTGTTGGATAAGTTGTTGAGTATAGGGGAAAAATTAGAACCAGTGTACGAAAAGGTAAGAAATTGGAATGCTGATGGTCTATTTGAAATTATAGATACTGTTGGCGATAATGTTCAATTGTTGGATTTAACGCTTAGGGCGTTTGATGTTAGTGTGGGTAAGGACAGTTTAGATAGGTTGGCTGATTTTCTACAAAATCTAGCTACGGGTGGAAAGCATTTGTCTAAGTTGATGGGTTTGATTAATTTAGATAAGTTGTTAGGTGCGGGGGGTTCTGGGCGTGGTTCAAGATCTGGGTATAAAGAAGTTCGGTAGGTGTTGTAAAAAATGGCTATGTTGGCTGGTCAAATGTTGATGCAACCTGAAGTAAGAAAGGGTATAGGAAAGTTGGCGAAGTACTTGTTGATTTTTGGTGGGCTTGGTATTGCTGTACTTGCGTTTATTGTGCTAGCGAAAAAATTTGATCCACTTAAAGCTGTGGGTGGTGTTTTTGGTAAAGCGTTTAAAGGGGTTGGTGATTTTATTGGAAAAGTCCTAGGTTTCAAATTAGGTTTGCTCAAAGGAGTTGCTGGTCTATTTGGTGGTATATTGCCTAAGGCTGTGCCTAAAAAGTTAACTTATGAAGAGAAAGTTCAAAAATGGTACGGTGGTAAAGGCGAAGAAGACGAACATTTGAGGCGTGAATTTCGCAGATATGCTAAGGTTGTGACTAGACAGTTGGAAAATCTGAAAAAAGCTGAAGGAATTCCGAAAGAGATGGCGGGGCGTATTAGTATGGTGGCGTCGGCGTTTAGGAGGGTTGATAAAAAGTTTGTGAGAGATATTCCTAAACAATTTGAGGTCGTGTGGAATAGAAAGCGTGAGTTCTTAAGGGGTAATTTGGAAAAGAGTTTTGAGCGGGCGGAAATGATTGCTCTGGCTGAAAAGTATGCGAGAGAGGGCAAAAGCTATGCTTCAAAGCTTACTCTGATGGAAATGCAAAGGGGGATAATGAAATAATGTTGGATATAACTATTGGTGTAATAACTTTTTCGGTTACTACGGTTTTGTCGTTCCTGTTATGGTTGTTTAAGCGGAAAAAAGATTTTAAGAAATTGTATAAATCTATTACGGGCGAGAAAGCTGATGCTGTTGTTATTGATAAGAGTACTTTTAAGTTGAAATATAACTTCTACAAAAAGTTGATAAAGTTGTTGATAGATTCTATAAAAAAGAAATATTTGGCGGATGTGTTTAAAAATGGCGAAGTTGATTACGAAAAGATGGTTAAGGAAATACTCGATTTCATAGGTAATGTTAATGACAAGTCCGATGGGGTGACGGCTTAAATGCAGGTTGGTGAATTTCTGGAAAAGGTGTTGCCACCAAGGGATGGTAAAAATCCTTTTGATGGTAAAGTTGTCTGGGTTGGTCTGTCTATGGGTGGTAATCGGGGTATAGCTATGTTTTCGATTGTTAAATCTCTTATGTTGCCGTATCCAGATGGTAGTCAGTATAAGAAGGTTATGTATAGTAATTCGCCTAAAAAGAATAAGGAGTTACATGTGTTGTATAGGATGACGATGGGTGCTCATAGAAATTGTACTTGGGGCGGTAAAAAGTCTGACGGTACGCCGAGGTTTAAGAGTAAGAGGTATGGAACAACGAGCGTTCAAGGAACTAAGGGTTCTAGCGGTGGCGGTATGACTAAAAGTAGCAAGCAATATTATTGCAAGGGTTGTGCAGGTAAGGTCTATATAGAAAGAGATAATGATGGGAATGCTTATTGTGTCAACTGCGGTAAAAAGATGTTTGGGTAGTGTTGTTGTTAGCTGTTGAAAATTGAGATTAAATAAATATTTTTTTTTTTGTTTTTTGCGTGGTTTGAATTGGTTCTGAATTAAATAAAAATTGTAATAAAAAAGGGGGTAAAAATTTATGATAAAAAGTAAGAAAAAAATACTGGTTGTAGTGGATCGGTATGTGGTAAAGTACGGTAGGTTTGGTGCGTATTTTTACGATTCTGAAACTAAAGAGCAACTGACTTTGTTAAAGGTTGCGAAAATATTAAACGATTACGATAAATTGAAAAGTGTGGAATAGGTGTGGTTGTTGTGGTAAGAATAAAAGAAATTAAGATTTCTATACATAGGAAGTATACGCGGGACTTTCAATCGTATGGTTATAGAATTGGTGTTATGTTGGATGTTGGTGGTGTGAGTCCAGAGCAGGCATATAACGGGGCGAAAACTTTTCTGAACAAAAAAATTGGAGAAGAGGATTTAATTATAAAAAATATTATGGATGTAAAGGATGCTCAAAAGAGATTGGGTTACGAAAAGTTAGGTAGGATTCCTGAAAGGGAAATAGTTAGAACTGATACGGGTGGCGGTTATAAGGAGTTGGAAAAGCGAGAGGGTGTGGTAAAAATGGATGTTGTTGATAATGGAGTTGCTGAAAAGAAAAGGTTTGTTGTGTCGTATGCGTGTGAGGGGTGTGGGAAATGGATAACTGGCGTTAAAGATAAAGATGGAAAGGTGTTTTGTAAAAATTGTGGTTGTATGATATATCCTTATGCTACGAGAAAAAGTCTTGATGTTGGTACTGAGTCTGGGAAGGAGGGTGATGGTAATGTTTTGGTACCGTTTGATGTTAGACAGATAATAAGGACGAGTGATATGGCTGTGTTGGTGGAGTTGTTTGGTAAAAAAGGGGATTTGTGGATTCCTAAAAGTTGTATTGGGGGTGGTGATGCAATGGATTCTATGGAAAGAGGTGTGAAAATTATATTGGATGTTAAAAGGTGGTTTCTGAAAAAAATGGGGTTGGTGCAGTAAATGGAGTTGCGTTGTAGTGGTGGTCGTAGCGATTTTAGGATGGTGGCGTTGGCAATAACATGGGAGAATGGGAATGTTATGTTGTGTGTTCAAATAAAAAAACTTGTGTTAGATTTTGTTAAATTGTTTAACAAAGAGACTAAATATAAGGTTAAGTCGATTGTTCTGGTAAAAAAATACGGTTGAGGGTGAATAAGGTAATGAATAATGAAAAAAACTATGGTAAGATCGTAAAATTTGTTTGTCGGCAATGTGGATATGAATTGTATGGAAATAGTGGGATAGAAAATTATTGCGATAGTTGTTTTAACAAATTTGTTAATTTGGATGGTACGGGAAAAATAGTTAAAATGGTGGTTAAGAGTGGATCTAAAGTGTAAAAATGGGGAATGTAATAATGTGTATCAAATGAAGGTTAGTGGTCGTGGGTATGGGTATATTGGACAGGTAATTGTGGCTTGGAAGTGTGTTGTCTGTGGAAAATGGAATGTGTTTGCTAAGGGTGAATTTGATGGTATTGGGGTGTCGGTAAATCTTGAGTGGTAAGGGTGTTGTAGTAAAAGTAGAATATCACACGGTTGGTATGTTTTATACCGTGCGGGGCAAAAGAATAAGCGATATCAGGTCGTTAAAAAATATGCAGAGTAAGATTATGAGCGTCACCAATGCTAAATGGAAGTGGCATGCGGTATTTACTTTTAGTCCCGAAAGTTTTGAGGTTTATTTTGGTAAACATGGCGAGTTAGGGACTGCTTTAACGGATTGTTTTAACAAGTTGCGGAATAAGTTCTGGGGTTTCAAGTATTTCTGGAAGTACGAGGAGGGTACGATGATATTCTGTAAAACTTGTGATAAAAAGGTTTATTTTACTCGCGATAAAGAGCGTGAAGGATGGGTGTTCTGCAATGTTTGTAAAAGTCCAATTAAGGGTGGTGAGTGGCCACATTATCATGTGTTGTTTGATTTTATAAATAGAACGATAAAATGTAAGAAAGATGATTTGGATAAACGGTTAAAAAAGATTAGGTCTTTTAAGGGTAAGGTACTAAGGAAAATGGAATATGTTAGCGCGAAAGGGGTTGCTATGGTTGAGGTCGATTTTATTGTAAAAAGGTTTAAAGAAATTGACTTAAAAAAGTTGATTCATCCAAAGTCGTGGGATAAAATGGATTGGAAAAAGTGGTTTGCGACGCAATATGGTTATGCTATGAATAAGGGTAAATCGCGCATTGAGTTGTTGCTGGGTTACTATTTCTTTAAGAAGTGGGGTAACGGTATTGCTCATGCGAGAGAGATAATGCATTACATGAATTTGGAAGAATATGTTAAAAAAGATTTTTATAAGTATACTGAATCAAAATATTTGAAACCAAATGCTAAGAAGTGGTATAATAGTTTAAATGTTGATTTCGATCCTGAAGGTGAAGTGCAGGGTGAGTGGGAAAAGGTGTTAGAAACGGTTGGTATGTTTCCTGTGGGTGAGGCTTTGTATATGGTAATGGCGTCAAAAGATGAGATGGTTGATTATTACAATAGCATTGGAAAAGTGGGTGCGTATATTTATAAGAGGGTGATTGACGATATTAAAAATAGAATGGTTGACGAGGAAGGTCTGATAAAGGATGAATATTTGGTTCAAAAAACATTGAGGGAAAAATATTGAGTTTAATGAAAAAAGAAAGGAAGGCGTGGGAAAGAATGAAAGAAATAGAAAAAGAAAATATTAAGGAAATAAAGAAAAAGATTAAAAAATGGAAAAATAATGAGTTACACGAGTGTAGCGTTGTTGGCTCGCAAGTAGAATGGGGTTATACTGCGTCTATGATTAGGTGTTTTGAGCGTGAAAATGGTAGTCTGTGCGTGGTAAACTGGGGTTATGTTAGTAGGGTTAACTATTGTCCTTTTTGCGGGTATAAAGCAAAAAAGCAAATGAAATTAAAAAAAGAAGGTGAAAAGTTTGACGAAGTTAGTTAAATGGTGGAGAAATACTCCAAAAAAGTTTACTAAATTGGAAAAGATAATTCAAATTGGGTGCTGGGTAATATGGTCGGTTAGGGTAAGCGTTTTTACTATTGGAAAAAATAAAAAAGAAGTTAAGGTGGCTTGTTGCTTGTCTAATGTGTCGTATAGAAAGATAAGAAGTAATCTGGTTTAAATTTGGAATTGGGGTTGTGTAAGTTGTTGTCGGTTGATTTGGTGAAGGAAATTATAAAGGCTAATTTTAATCGATATTTTAAGTGTAATGATATAGTGGATTATGTAATAGCGTATCGAAATGAAATCTCGTTGGGGGATGTAATGAATTGTTGTCTTTCGTGGGATGAAAGAGGTTCTGACTGTAGCGAATTTGATAGTTATAAGGATTGTGGTGTTTATAAGATGATGGTGGAAAATAAGGTGGAGTATGACAAAATGGGAGTTGTCGAAAGGTTCGGTTTTGTTGCTGTATTGTCTGAAGAAGATGGTTAGATTTATGTCGTGAAATGTTTTTTGGAAAAAAACATAAGAATCTTTTGTGGGGGGGGTACAAGCGTAGCCCACTAATTTTATGGCTCGCTAAAGTTAGTTGCTGTTTCACTTATTAATTGTATTTTTGTTGCTGTTGCTGTTAGTAGTTATCTTGTTGCTGTTTATAATTGCAGCGGCATTGATCTGGTTCTGGTTAAGGAAAACCGGAAATAAATCTGAAAATGAGAATCCTGTTTATGTATGCCCTGAATGCGGTGATCATCATTGCAATTGTCATCTTGAAGGAAAGGATGAGTGAGGGGTGAGGAGGGAAGCTTGTGAACGGTGAAGTTAAAGACATGACAACAGATCATAATGAAAAAATGAAAACCAGCACTGCAATCCTGTTTCCCCATTCGTATGTGCCCGGGTTTGCCAGAGACCGGATATTGTCTTCTTTTGGCTCCATAACCGTTTGCCAGCCATGGTATATGGACTCCGCTGCCGGCACAGAAGAAAATGACAGCCGTATCACCAAAGTAGGCAATTTTATCCGCAAAACCCGTATTGATGAGTTGCCTCAGTTGCTGAATGTCTTTCTGGGCGATATGTCGCTGATCGGTCCCCGGCCTGAGCGCGAGGTCTTTATCGAAGAGCTGGAAAAATCCATCGTGTATTACCGCTTCCGTCACGCCGTTAAACCGGGTATCACCGGTCTGGCGCAGGTGCGTTATCCTTATGGGGCATCGGTTGAGGACGCAGTCTGGAAGCATAAATATGATATTTTTTATATCAAACACCACTCGTTTTGGCTGGATATCAGGATCTTGTTCGCTACCTTAAAGGTAGTGATCTTTGGCATGGGACGCTAAGGTATGAATGTTGGTTTTATCATCACCAAATCGGAAGTTGGTGGTGCTCAGGCTTGGGTGAAAAATGTCTCAGGCTTTTGCGAAAACTCCAGACGTTTCCTTATTTCATCTGAGCATGGCTGGCTGAACAGCTTCTTCGCTGACGAGCGAAGCCTCACCCTTCCCTCCATGGGCAAACTGTTTTTTTTACGGGATTTGTTCAGGTTAAAGAAGTTTATCCGCCAGCACAATATTGGTTTGTTGGTGGCCAGCTCTGCACATGCCGGCGTGATGGCCCGGCTGGTCAAATTGCTAACCCCTGTTCAGGTTTATTATGTTTCGCACGGCTGGTCGTTTAACTACAACGGCGGCTTGCTGCGCTTTGCCTTTCGCAAAATTGAACAATGGCTGGCGGCACTGACCGATAAAATTATCTGCATATCAGGTGCGGATTATCAGATAGCGCAGGAAACGCTGAAAATTGAACAGGACAAGCTGCTGCTGATCCCCAATAAAGTCTTCCAGCCACAAGCTTCAGGCCTGGAGCCGCCATTAGACAGACGCCCGAACTCTCCGAATTTATTGTATCTAGCCAGGCTGGAAGCACCGAAAAGACCTGATCTGCTGAATCTTCTGAATCACTTTTCTGTCCAGATTGACGTGATAGGCCAAGGCAGTCTGGCCACGCAAATTCTGCCTGCAAGCAATATCAGGTTGTGCGGAGAAGTAAAAAACTTCGGTAACTTCAGTGCCTACGATGGTTTGGTCTTGCTGTCAGACAGCGAAGGCTTGCCCATGTCGGCCATTGAAGCCGCTGCCTGTGGTTTACCATTGTTTTTAAGCGATGTCGGGGGCTGCAGTGAGTTAGTGCGCTACCAGAATGGTATGGTGACGCCAAATGACGCCATGGCGTTGCAGGAAAACTTCAGTTATTTCCTGAATAAATTGCCCTACTTTAGCAAACAGGCCCAGCATGCCAGCAAGTACTTTGATTTAAATGCCGACCGCGATATATGGCAAACCTTGTTTAAAAATCCTGCCTGATTTCAGGCAGGATAGCTCTATTCGTTCTGATAGTAAGCCCGGTACCAATCCACGAAACTTTGCACTCCTTGTTCAATCGGAGTGGCCGGTACAAAGTCGATATGCCGCTCAAAGTCTTCCACATCGGCAAAAGTCGCTTCCACATCCCCCGGTTGAATAGGCTGGTAATCCCTGATTGCTTTTTTACCCGTCGCAGCCTCAATAGCACAAATTAAACGCTCCAGCTCCACAGGCTGACTGTTACCTATATTAAATAACTTATAAGGGGCAGAACTTTCACTGCGGGCACCTGCGGTGTCAGACCAGTCCGGCTTTGTTTGTGGTGCCTTGGCCTGGATCCGGATAATGCCTTCGACTATATCGTCAATATAAGTAAAGTCCCGCTTCATTTTTCCGTAGTTAAATACCTTAATAGGCTCGCCATTTAAAATGGCTTTGGTAAATAAAAACAGAGCCATATCAGGCCGGCCCCAAGGGCCATACACGGTAAAAAAGCGCAGCCCTGTCGTAGGGATGCCGTACAAATGGCTGTAGCTGTGTGACATCAGTTCATTGGCTTTTTTAGTGGCCGCATAGAGGGATACCGGATGGTCCACGCCATCCTCAGGTGAGAACGGCATCTTTTTATTCAGG
>NJBI01000010.1 GCA_005222975.1 Promethearchaeota archaeon Loki_b31 | reverse complement strand
TCTTAAGTTTACAAGTTAAGTATCAAAAAAAAAGTTTTTCTTAATATAACTAACGACATTAATGAATTTAAAGACTTTGAAGAAAAAAGTAGGGGGGGATGGATTCTTAATTTGGCAGTAGACGCCTTAAATTTAGCGTCTTGAAAAGCTTTGAAGCGTTTTTAGGAATTTTTTCAAGTTTCCAAAGAGGTTTTGCTTTTGGGCTGGTTAAAATTTTAAGAGCGTGTATTGCTCTTAGTTCGCTGAGAAGCTCGTTGTAACTCGTAGGTACCGATTTTCTCGCCAATTTCAACCTGAGTAGCGATAATAAAAGCAAGGAAATCACGCACAAGAACACATGAGCCCGGACAGAGGAGTCTGCGTGGTGATACATCGGTCGAATGGCAATAGAAGTTGGACTTTTCATGTCCCGAAAGGCGTGTTCTACAATGTATTGTTCTCTATATCCCCAAATAACGGCCTCAGGGGTCCACTCTTCGCGATTAGTGAATAATATTGTCCGTCCCAGCGTTGCCTCGTGTGCTTTTCTGGCTTTCTCATCAATTGAAACTTTTAGAGTCATGTTTCCGTCCGTACCCAGAACTTCGGTAATAATTACATCTGTAAGGGGTCTTCTGCCGATTATGGATTTCAGCTTCTTCTCGACCGCTTCTTTTTTAGACCACATTTTTACGTTCAAACGGTCTTTAAAGTACTCCTTAATTTCAAGAACCTTTTTTTCAAGGTTTTCGTTAAATTTAATAGCGTGTTTCTTCTGTTTCAACGGATCGAGGACAACGTAAAGAATCCGATTTTTCCCGTATATCTTCTTAGTCGTCTTAAAGTACTCGACCGCCTTTTTTGTTAGCGGTAATACCGTCTTGATGAATTTATCCCGAGGCGTGTGGAGAAGTTCCTTGTGAGTCGAATTTTTTCTGGAGGCAATAAAACCTAACCCCATTTGATCGATGGCAGCAAACGCTTCTTTTGAATGGTTTCCTTTATCAAACACCAACGTAATTCGCTCGGGGTCCCTTCCGAGTGCACGAAGGCGGTTTGCTATTCGTTGCGGCACCTCTTTAAATTCCCGTGCGTCTTGAACGTTTCCTGCGTATGTTTCGTGCATCAAAGGGATTCCCGATTCTCGAGCACATAGTAGCGAATAATTTACAAGGCGACATCCGTTTCGATTTTCTTTAGAGTGCCCGAATTGAAGCAATTCGCTTCCTTCACCTCCTTTAGAAAACGTAAAAAAATTAGTAGGGTCGTAGAATAAGCTGTCAAGGTCAAGGTCGTACTTATCAACCACAAACTGCCCGAATGCGAGTTCAATTTGCGCAAGAACCTCTTTATTTAGGTATTGAAAGTGGTTCCAATAGGTCTGGGCATTCAATACTTTGGGCTCAATGTCGTATCTCGTGGAAAGCCAGTCCTTCTCGTACCATTGTTTTAATTTAGATTTTGAACAAGGGGCAACACAGCGATTTATGGCTGCAATGGTAATGTACTCACCCAAAGATAAGTTTTGATTCCTCTCTTTTCCAGTATGAGCATCAATAATCTTGGCTAATTCAATCTCCTCTGCCATTTGCCATAAAGCTGCGGAAATCCCGAACTCGATAATTCTTACCTCCACTTTATTATCAAGTCTTGTTAACAGACTATTAAACTTAATATCTTTAAGTTTATCTTCTGGACCCAGATATTTTTGCCAAACACGACGAGTACGACCGTTGATCCAAGCCTTTTCTTCCAAATACAGGTAATATTTCCCTTTCTTTTTTTTTCGAGTTAAATAAACCATAATTAATAATAGGGGGGAAGGTTTATAAATTTATCGCCTATAAAAACTAGATTCATCTTATTGAATTAGCGAATATTCTTCAAGAGTAGGGGGGATGGAATCAAAATAGAGCAAAATCTCTTTTAAATGAAGAAATCACTCAATTAATCTGTTAAACGCAGTTTTGAACAATTCTAAGAACTTAAAATACTGAAGAAATAATGTCGGAAAGAAAAATAAGAGATATTACAAAAAAATATAAAAAAAGTTGTTAACTTGTAAACTTAAGAAATGAATAAATAAATAATCGAAAAAACCTAATACAATTGTAAAAATTTCAATTAAATTTATTTAATCAAGCTCTCTAATTAATAATTAATTACATAAAATTTTGATATTATGAAGCTAAAAGTAAAAGAAATTAATTTCGAAACTGGGAATACCAAAGATGTTGTTCTTAATATTAAAGACGCTCAAGAATTAGGACAGAAAGCCGGCGAACGTATTGTCGTAAAAAATCCTCAATCAAAATCTCTTGAAGATAAATATTGGGTGGCAATACTACAAATTGATTATTCTAATTCTTTGGTTCACCCTGGAGAGATCGGAATTTTTTTAGATATCCTTAAGGAGAAAAAAGATTTAGTTGACAATATGATGATATCCGTTAAACCGGCAGATCCGCCTGATTCTTTTAAATATATTCAGAAAAAAATAAGAGGGACTAAACTAACAACTGAAGAAATCAATAGTATAATTCACGATACAGTCTCTGGTTCTTTATCAAGAATCGACTTAGCAGCATTTATAACGGCGGTGTCTATAAATGGCATGGATAACGAAGAGATGACAGCATTGACTTATGCTGAAGCAAGAAGTGGAGAGCTTTTCGACTTCGGACCGGACGTTTATGACAAGCATTCGACAGGTGGTGTGCCAGGAAATAAAGTTACGCTTATCATTGTTCCAATTGTCGCTGCTGCTGGGTTGACAATTCCAAAGTCATCGACAAGAGCTATAACCTCTCCCTCTGGAACTGCTGATTCTATGGAAGTTCTGGCTCCTGTTGCTTTTGATGCTGAAAAATTAAAAAGCATTGTATCGAAAGAAAAAGCGTGCATTATATGGGGTGGAGCTCTAAATACTTCGCCTGCAGATAATATATTGATCGAAATTGAACGCCCACTCCACATGGATCCAGTAGGACTTATGATTCCATCTATACTCACTAAAAAACTTTCTCTTGGAGTTAAAAAACTCGTATTAGATATACCTGTTGGCGAAGGAACAAAATTCCCTACTCCAGATAATGGGAAACAGTTTGCTTATTTATTTAAAGAAATTGCAAAAAATGTGGGGATTGAAGCGGAGTGTGCCCTAACTCTTGCCCATCAACCAATTGGTCACGCAATTGGCCCGGGATTAGAAGCTAAAGAAGCGTTAACTTTGCTTATGGATTATTCTGCAGGTCCGAATTCTTTGATTGAGAAAGCAACCGATTTAGCGGGCATATTGCTTGAAATGGGTGGAAAGGCTCAGAAAGGGAAAGGACAAAGCTTAGCTAAAGAGATATTGCGTTCTGGTAAGGCTTATGAAAAAATGAAAAGAATAATCGAAGTCCAGGGTGGAAATCCAGAAATAAAACCCAAAGATATTAAAATAGGCACCCATTCTAAAGAATTTTTTGCTATTAAAGCAGGACATATAACTGGAGTAAACAACGCAATTATTAACAGTATAGCTAAAGCTACTGGTTGCCCCTATTCAAAATTTTCTGGTGTTGAGATTTTTAAAAAGCAAGGAGCAAGAATAAAGGAAGGAGATTTAATCTTTAAAATTCATTCTGATAGTCAAAACAAATTAAAAAAAGCCGAGAAAATATATAATTCGACTGGTGGACCCATCATTTTAGGAGGTATGATGATAGAAAGGATATAATTTTTATTTTAATGTAATACTTAAAAAGCTATATGTATTAAAAACTCAAATTATTACACATTAAGTATAGTGAACCTAATAAAATTTACAAGTTAGTAAAAGTAAGTTAAAGATTTGATTTATTTTGGTAAAATCTAAATTAATTGAGATAATTATACACGAGGAAAGATGTACAGGATGTAGAATCTGTCAATTAATCTGTTCTTCCATATATAAGAATAAATATTCCCCTACTGAAGCCTTTATTCAAATTGTTGATGTCTACGAATTGATCCCAAAAATCTCGTTCTTGGATGGATGTACTCACTGCGGGCAATGTGCAAATTTTTGTCTGTATGGAGCTTTAGAACTCAAGGAGGGTGAGAAATAACGGATTGGTTTGGTTACACTGGAAATATACTTGACATTGATTTAACAGAAAATAGAGTGTCAGTTATTAATGAAGATGTCAGAGACCTTAAAAGGTTCATTGGCGGATTCGGGATGAATTGTAAACTTTTTGCTGATCGATTCAAACCGTTAACGGATCCATTTTCATCAAAAAATTTAATAATATTTGGAACTGGCCCCTTAGTAGGAACTATTGTACCTGGTTCTTCTCGAACCGTTGCAATTTCAAAGTTTCCGGCGACCGGAGCCGTTGCTAATTCTTGCGGAAGTATGAGTTTTGCGTTTAACTTGAAGCAAGCGGGATTTGATCATATAATTATAACTGGAAAATCAGAAAAACCAGTATATTTACTTATATCTGATGATTATGTTGAATTATGTAAAGCTAAAGTAATATGGGGCAAAGATATTATTGAGACAACTAATTATTTAAAGAGGAAACATGGTTCAAGTGGAGTAATTGCTATTGGACAAGCGGGAGAAAATTTTGTTAAATCTTCGATGACGCTAATAGATAAAACTTCAACTTTAGGGCGTGGTGGACTTGGAGCAATTATGGGGTCGAAAAACCTTAAAGCTATTTTGACTCAAGGGACAAAAGGGATTCCAATAGCAGAACCAAAAAAGTTTGATAAATTATATACAAGTTTTATTGAGCGTATTCGTAAATATCCTCTTAGAGATTCGTGGATTGAATTGGGTATGTTAAGAAGTTTGCCAGTTGGCATGTTCTTAACCGCAAAAGGTCAAAAGAAAAAAGCCCGCCAATGTAGCGATAGAATGTACTTAAAAAAAATGAAAAAAAGACGTATTGCTTGTCCATCTTGTCCTATGGCTGATAAAGATATTCTTGAAATATGTGAAGGAGAATTTAGCGGTTTGATTAATTACACATCCTCAATAATTAACCCCTTAATGATGTTTACTGTTGATGGGTTAGACACGTACGACCAAGCGATAAAAGTTTTTGATATAATTAGTAGATATGGATTGGACTCATTAACTATGACCGCATTATTCGAATTTATAAGTAAAATGAATGAACGAGATATTCTCACCAATGAAGTACTAGGTTTCGAGTGGAAGCGGGATTTTAAGACTTTTCAGCACCTTATCGATATAACAGCAAAAAGAGAAGGATTCGGGGATTTATTAGCAGATGGGTGGAAAAAATTGGCTGAGCAAAATAAAACATTTTCAAACGAAATGCTTACGGTGAAAGGCTTAGATATTATATTCGAACCTAGGTTTTTGCGATTAGGAACAATGGAATTTGAACAAGTAGTAAATCCTAAAGGCGCTCATGTAGCTTCGGGTGGATCACCAACTTATGTTGGCGCTGGGGGAACTCCGGATAAAATGAAAAGCCATTTTAACAGGATGGGTATTCCCGAAACCGCTTACTCTAGAATTTTTAATCCACCCAAAAAAGAAATGGGCGTAAATGTTGGACGACTAACGAGATACTCTGAAGATTGGTACACTGTTCTAACATCTCTAGGATTGTGCGCTAGAGCTCAAATGAATAGATTTTATAGTTTAGAATTAGTAACTGATTTATACAATTTAATTACTGGATTCAATTTACATCAAGAAGAATTAAGACTATCGGCTGAACGTTCTTGGAATTTATTGAAGTTAATGAATTTAAAGGAAGGATTTTCTCGAAAGGACGATAAATTCCCTAGCGGATGGTTTAAACCATTAAAAATTGGAGAAAATGTACTTAAATTCCAAGATTTTTACGGAGAAGTAATTATTACTCAAGATATTGCCAATAAATTAATAGACGATTATTATGACGAACGAGGCTGGGATGAACAAAGTAGTTACCCCACAATAAGTAAAATTAAATCGCTTGCTTTAGAGAAATATTTTTAGAATTATAATAATTCTTTTTTTATAAAAAATGAAATTAGAAATTTAATGTATTAAAATAAAAAATTTAAATAATTAAACCAAATTTCGAGAATTAATGGAATTATCTCCAAAATTAATTAATAAAAATTACAAGAACAAGAAGTTAGATAAAATTTCAGCGATAAATCAATTAATATCGATTATAGACAATAGTGATAATTTAGATTCAAGAATTGAAAGCATTAACACCCTCTCTCAGATTGATGCTAAATCTAATGATATTTTCAAACTATTAGAAAATTTACTCATTTCAGATTCTCATGAATCTATAAGGTTTAATTCAATTAAAGTCATAGAAAAGTTATTTTTGGATAATGCTTTTGAACCAATGAGATGGGCTTTGAAACATGAAGAATCCTTAAAATGTTTGTTAGCGATCTCAAAGATATTAGGAAAAATTAATACTCCTCAATCAAAATCCTTGTTAATTGATAAAATAAAAAAAATAAGAAATGAGAAAATTGTTGAAAATTTAAATCTCTTATTTAAAAAAAGAGATATTGAAAGTTTCTCGAGTTTTGAACTTTCACGAATTATCGAGAATTATTTTATTGTAGCCGATCTGGAAAAAAGATTTGGTCAAATTAATTTTAAGGTAAAAGAGGGTCTGATTTTTGAATTAGATTTATCCGATGTTAGTAGTCACGTTTTTGGATGGACAATTTTGAACAAATTTCCTGATTTTATGGAATTTTTAACATCATTAGAAATTCTAGATTTAAAATTTAATAGACTTACTATGATACCTAAAACTATTGGCTTTTTATTTTCAATGATTCACTTAGATTTAAGTTATAATAAAATTAAATCAATTCCTCATTCTATTGGTTTACTAACGGCCTTGAATGTGTTGAATTTGAGATATAATAAACTAAAAAGTTTACCACTTTCTATTGGCTCTTTAAAATCGTTAAAACATCTAGATTTAAGAGCTAATGAATTAACTTCTTTGCCAAAAACAATAAAGAATATATCAAAGTTAGAAGTCTTAGATTTGCACGGAAACAATCTAAGCAAATTAAAGGGTTCTTTCAAGCGATTGACTTCTCTTAAACAATTAGATTTGGGATTGAACAATATAGAAAGACTTCCTAAATGGGTAAAGCCTCTTAAATTTCTTAAAAAATTGGGTTTGGGAGGAAATAAATTGACATCACTTCCTTCTTGGCTTGGGTCGTTGCAATCATTAGAAATATTACAATTATTTGATAATAAGTTGATTGAACTTCCTGAATCAATTGGTAAAATTTCTACGCTTAAAGAATTAACTCTATGGAATAATAATTTAACTTCTTTACCTAAGTCGTTTAGCTCGTTAATTAATTTAAAAGTTTTAAATTTAAGTTGGAATCGTTTTGAAAATTTACCCGATTGTGTGGGATCTCTTAAATCTCTTGAGATATTGAGTTTATGGGGGAATAAATTGAAAAAACTTCCCGAATCTCTTGAGAATCTTAAATCATTGAAAATTCTAGATTTAAACTTTAATAATATTGAAGAAACACCCGATTTTTTGGGTAAATTAGAAAAAAATGGATTAATAATTTATAAATAGTTGAGGGATTTACATTACGAGACGCACACCGACTAAGATATTTGACGAATTTAACAAAAAAATAATCGATGTATCATCGGCAGTTAAACAACTAATCGCATTAATAGAAAATAGTACAAAAGTTAAAGACCGCTACGAAAGCATTCAAATTTTAAGAAGTATTGGGGATAATTTAAAAAATACTGGCGTAAAGAAGGAGGAGATTTTTAGATTCTTCGAAAATTTACTTATTTCGGACTCAGATGAAAAAATCAGAAACGAAGCCGCTCTTATTTTACTATATAATTTTAAAGAGAAAGCTTTGAACCCACTAAGATGGGCTCTTCATCATGAAGAATCTCAAACTTGTTTGGATACGATTTTTGATTTATTAATAAATATAATTAAAAACTTAGAAAAAAGAAATGATCGCATCGCAAAACTCATCTTGATTCACGAGATAAAACAAATAGATGATAAAGATTTTAAAATAGGCTTTGAGACATTGAGCTTTGCTGAGGGTGCGAAACCATTTACTCGTATGGAATTAGCTGACATTTTGATTAATTATTTTATATTGATTTACTTGAAAAAGACTTATTGGAGATTGAAGTATACCATTTACCGTTGTAAAATTGTGGAGTTAGATTTTATGTTCAAAGGGTTAACAAAATTACCTATTGCTATTAAATACCTTACTTCTCTCAAAAAATTAACTTTAAGATATAATCAAATAACAGAACTTCCAGAGTGGATTAGCACTTTAATTTCATTAGAATACCTTAATTTAAATGTAAATAATTTAAATAAACTTCCTGAGAATATAGGTTTGCTTTCTAAGCTTAAAGAATTGTTACTTTGGAAGAATGAACTCCAAAATCTTCCAACCTCAATCTGTTCCTTAATCTCATTAGAACAATTAAATTTAAGACTAAACCAGCTTACACTATTACCTAACGATTTTGGAAATTTAATAAACCTAAAAGATTTAAATCTTCACGACAATAAACTAACAAAAATTCCGGATTCTATTTTATCCCTAAAATCATTAATAACCTTGAATTTGAGTTGGAATTTAATGACTACCATTCCTTCCTCATTAGGTAATTTATCATCTCTAAAATCTTTAGATCTTGAAAGAAACGAGTTAGTAAACATTCCATTGTCAATAGGCTCACTTAATTCCCTAGAGCTATTAAATTTAGGCGATAATCAGTTAGAAACGATTCCAGATACAATTGGAAATTTAAAAAATTTAAAAATTTTAAACTTGTCTAGGAATAAATTAACTAAACTTCCAGATACCCTTAATTCTCTTGATCTTTTAGAAGAATTATATTTAACAGAAAATAACCTTAAAATTTACCCCTATTTTTTGAAAAAATTAGAAGAAAAGGGGCTTCAGGTTTATATTTAAAATATAGATTTTTTTCTTTATTGAGAATTATAAAACTTTTTAATTTCATCAACTGTAGTTATATCCTCTGGACCTTTTTCTGGTCGAAATCTCTGGAAAACAGGGAATCGCAGGGAATATCCTAAAGTAGAAAATTTCTCGCTAATAGTGATCTCGTCACCGATAATTTCAACTACAACTTCTGGATTAAACCAAATCTCTGGAATATCTTCACAAATAACATTATTAGGTTTTCTTTTTTCCTTATATTGTTCCATATCTTTTGTTAAGGATTCTGATAATTCGTCAGTTAACCCTGAGAAGAATCGAGTAAAAGCAATATATTTATTATCCACAGGATCAAATACAGCACCTATATATGTTCCATAAACGCCCGTCCTTCGACCTTTGCCATAGAAAGCACCAACTAATACTACATCTATAGAATCTCTTAATTTGCCTCCTTCCAACCCCTTTAACTTAATCCAGAGAAAACCACGGTTCCCTGCTTGATATATAGACTCCTCTTTAATAGATTTTGCAATAATTCCTTCCGTTCCATTATTTCGTGCTTCATTAAAAAACTCTAATAATTCTTCTGTTGTATTTATTAAAACGGATTTAACTAAATGTATCTCATCCCTTTCCTTCACAATTTCTTCTAATTTTTTACGTCGTTCAAGGAATGGTTTTTCTATATAGGATTCGTCTTCAATTTTTAGCAAATCAAATAAAAATAAGCTGACAGGAACTTCTTTTGAAACATCTTCGATGTCATACTTTCTCCTTCTTTTACTTAAAACTTGAAAGGGAAGCATCTTTTCGTAAAAAACATCCATAGCAACAACTTCACCTTCAATAATAGCGTTATTTACTTTCACATTTTCACGTACAATTTGACAAACGTCTGGATACTGTTCAGATATCTCAAGTAATCGCCGTGAAAAGAGTAAAACATTATCTCCATGCTTGTGAATTTGTAATCTCTCTCCGTCTAATTTATATTCTGCTATTAAAGGTGAACCTGTTTTTTCAATGATTTCTCCATAAGGAACCCGAGAGGCAAGCATACTTCGAATTGGAACGCCATAACTGATATTAATCTTTTTTACTTCTTCTATACCGTTTTCTGCTAAAATTATTGTAATATCTCCCAAATCAGGATGCAAATTATAGGCTTTTTCGATAAATTCTCTATTCTTTTTAACGCCAGTAAACCCTAAAGCTAACCCATCAATAATAGTTAAAGTTGAAACACCTACTCTTAGAGTTGATGTAATTATGCGTAATAGATATTTAGTCTCTAAAGGAGAACTTTTACTCATTAAACCTCTTAAAATTCTTAGTTTCACATCCTGCGATCCTGATCCTTCACTTAAGGCAATTTTCTGTAAAGCAGAATATAATTCAGATATCTCTAATAAAGATTCCAATTCACTTAGTTTATCTTCAAAATCAAATATATATTTTTGCTCTTTCTTTTTTGTTAATACTAATTCAGCAGTAGCCCCAATATCTCCAATTTTTATTAGAACTTCTTTTATTTTTTTTTTTTCGATAGTAGAATGTAAAGATAGCGCTTCAATTATCATTTTTTCTGCAAGACCGATTTTTGGAAATTGTTTTATATTCGAAACTAATTGGCCTTGCAACAAATAGATTATTTTATCTAAATCCTTAAAATTTTTATTCTTTTTTATATTTCCAAAAAATGTTGACAAGATATCGATCATTTCGAGCCTTTTTGGGGTGGCCTCTAAATCAGAAAATAAAACTGCTAATGTTTTGAATTTCATAATTTTACAAAATTATTTTTAAAAATAATAAATATAACACTAAGAATCGAAACTCTTCTTCTTAATAATAATGAAAATAGCTTAAAATTTAAATTCCAATATATATAAAAAATTAGGAAAAAAAGAATTATATTAGCTTTGATAGTTCTACAAATTTCTTTTGTATTTCAGTTTTAACCTTTGTAGAAATGCCTGAAAAAGAATCTACTGTAAATTTAATCTTACCTTCGACAATTGAGAATTCACATACTCTTCCATCCATGTGTTCGACGGAATAACTCCCATCCTCTTTTATTGAAATCCAAATATCATCGTAATGATCTAAAATTCCTACTAACACAAATCCTAATTTAGCTTGGATGGAAAGACTTAACGCAGGTTTAGGCGCAACTTTGGGTTCTGGTGTAGAAACTTTTGTAGTAGATATTGATGGCTTTACTGTTGGTTTGCTTTCTAAAACAGGATCTGGCTTATCGTCGTATTCAGAAGCAAATTTCATTTCTGTTTTTACAACTTTAGGAGTTTCTTGCTCGATTACTGGTTCGGGTTTAGACACAGGTTTTGATACAATCTTAGTTTCAGGTTTAGGTATTACTTTTGCAACGGGTTCTACAATTTCTTTTAATTCAAATGTAATAACAAAATTATCTAATTCTTTATACTCTCTATTTAATAATGTTTGAAGGTCCTCATTTAATTCGTCGATTTCAAGAACCCTACCAATTTTCCTTTGATCAATTTCTTTTAAATCTCTAATATCTCTCCCGACTATACTTTTACCGACGGTAAATCCATGCCCTCTTAGTGCTTGTGCTTGTCTAAGTGCAGTTCTTCTTGAAACTAACCCTTGTTTTGCCCCATACCATAAATAAAGAGAGGAAGTCCCCTCATCTAAGATGATAATATTGCTTTCAGCTGTGAGACTGTCTTTATTCCATTTTATAGGGTTGCTTACTCCGCCTTCCAACACCTCAAACATGATTGCGTATCGCATTTTAAAAAATACTTAATCTCTATCTTCTATAAATAATATTATAAAATTAATAGGTTTCATACATTTAAAAATTAAGTTTTTTCACTTGCTTTTATAAATAGAAAAAAAAAGATAACTCAACTATAATAGTTGAATTCGAAGGACAGCAAGTTTCTAAAAAATCAGTGAATGAGGAGTTAAAAGACAAAAAATAAATGTTATAACATATTAAATTATTAAGAAATTGCTACCAAATAGTCTATTTTAAAAAAAGGTAATCGAGATGGAATTAGAAAAGTTATTTAGAGAAAATCTTCGAAATTATAGCGCTTATGAACCAGAAGAACAACCGGAAGGAGACGGCTGGGTAAAATTAAACACAACTGAAAACGCATACCCCCCCATCCAAGAAATACTAGATGATTTAAAATTAGCTATAGAAAATAAAGATTTATTACGAAAATACCCCGATTCATTAGCTCTTGAGGTTCGTAAAGCGGTTCTAAATCAACTATTGAGAAATAAAGATACATTAACTAATAGAAATACTGTTTTTGTAGGAAATGGTTCCAGCGATATTTTGGATGTAATTTTCAAAGTATTTGTTAATCATGGAGATGAGGTTATTATATTCTATCCCACTTTTGGATTATATAAAGTTTTAGCTAATCTTTATGGCGCAAAAATCACCGAGATTAAATTAGATGACAATTTTACGATACCAGAAAGTGCTTATAACCAAAAAGGAAAATTACTCTTTATAAATTCACCAAACGATCCTAACGGGAAGTCATTTGATAATGATATTATTCTTAAAATTTGCCACAATTTTCCTGGAATTGTTGTAGTGGATGAAACATACGCCGATTTCTCAGAATATACGTGTTTACCGTTACTGAAAAATGTAAAAAATTTAATTGTTTGCAGATCTTTCTCAAAAGCTTTCTCACTTGCTTCCTTAGGAATTGGATACGCTTTAGCTGATGCTTCTATCATTAAAGAAATGAATAGAGTTAAATTACCTTTTAATACAAGTTATATCGCACAACATGCAGCATTATCTTGTATAAAACATAGAAATAAAGTATACGATCAAAATAAGAATATAATCACAGAAAGAAAAAGATTGTCAGAAATACTTAATAAGTATGCAGGTATCAGCGTGCTACCCTCAGATGCGAATTTTATCTTTATTAAATTTGATGATAAATCAACTACTTTAAAATTTTTATGGGATTTAAAAGATATCAAAATCTTAGTACGACACTTCAGTAAGCCGGACCTTTATAACTATATTAGAATAACTATTGGAACTAAAGAAGAAAATAATAAGTTCTTACAAGCATTTAATACTGTTGCTGAGAAATATTTATAATCTTTACTTAGATTTACAAACTTTTTTATTTCCAAACATCAATAATTAATTATTAGTTTATATTATCTATCCTAATTTTTTTGGCGGAGTTGGTAAAACATTTTTAGAGCAGTCAATAGTAAAACCCTAAAGTGCAAAAATTGTGGTTATACAATTGTAAAACCATATCCAGAAGACCAACTTTGCCCTAGATGTAGAAAATTCTTAGCAAATTTGTTTGAATATGTTGATCCCGAAATTAGTGAGTCGAAAAAGGTTTCCCCCCAACAATTTAAACCCAAAATTGCAACAGCTTCCTCAAAATTAAAAGGTAAAGTCAGAGTAAAGCAAGTAGCAACTAAATTTTCTTTAGACGACGAAAAGATTATATTAAAAAGGGGCGGAAAAGGGGGAGAAGGAGAATACATACAATTCTGTGGAATAACCTCGGTAGAGAGAATTCCCTTATTTGCAAGTAATAGTAGATTAAGTTATTTATTAGAATTATCAAATAACTTAGATTTCATTGCTACTAGTATTTTAGGTGGAGACCTTGACAAGATGCTCCTCAAATCCGAAAATAACGAAGATGCTAAATGCCAATTCTTCGAAAAGGATAATATCATATATTTAATCTATGGAGTTTTTCCCGATAAAAAGGGAAAGTGGTTTCTCGAACAAATGGCGAAGTATTATTCAGAACTAATACGAGGTAAAGACATTAACAATTTAACAAAAATAGAAAAATTTGACATTGATAATAAGTTTAAGGGTTATCTTAATTTTATTATAAAGGAATATCGACAATTACATGATGTATTTTCAGACCAAGAAATTCCATATTTAGAGGATTGGATAAGAATTGATTACATTGGATTGTCATCAATGTCGATTGGTGTAATTTCGCTCTTACTTGATAAAGAAGGTCAATTGAACATAAAAGCACCGGGAGAATTTGAGAATCTAGAGGAAGAGATGGAAATGAAAGAATCGTTATTAACTGCCAAAATCGAGGCAATTGCTGCGAATACGTTAGGAAACACTGGCGCGTATCCGCGCTGGATTGCTGTTAAATTGGGGTTTCAAAAGTATCGATTTTTAACTTTTAGAAAATATCAAAATGACTATTTTCTTTCTTGCTTATCTGAAGGAAATTTAAGGAAGATCGAAAATGTAGAAGACCAAATAGAACCAATTTTATATCATGGCATCAGTACGCCCTTTTCGGGAAATTTAAGACCTTTCAACAAACTAAAAGCTACAATTAAAGATTTGTTTAAGAATGTTCCTAAAGGTAAATTTACTTAAATTTTTTATTTTTAGATCATCTTTAATTAATAAATCAGTGTACAAACATTTAATTATAAATATTATCACATAATGGAGTTAAATCCTCAAACTATATTTGAAGAGTACTGTAATAAACTCTTAGATAAATCTTCTGCTACTAATTTGTTGATTTCTATCATTGAGAACTACGATGAAGATATAATTAGAGCAGATTCTATTAATATCTTAGGTAAAATAAATTTAAAAGATGAGAATTTATTCAATTTCTTCGAAAACCTATTACTTTCTGATTCAAGTGAGATTGTAAGGAACGCTTCTGCTAATTATATTGGTAAAAATTATCTCCATAATACTTTAACTCTATTTAAATGGACGATTCAGCACGAAACTTCTTATAATTGCTTAATTACTGTAATAAAATATTTAGTAAAAATGAATTCTCATGATTCTAAATTAATTTTAATCGAACAATTGAAGAAAATTAAAAAGATTCAATTTTTGAGTATTGAAAAAGGCTTCGAGAATAAAAAGTATAAAAAATCTCTAAAAGCTCTACTCAAAACAAATAGAATTAAAAATTTTACTACTACACAACTAGCTGAGATTTTAATTAATTATTTAACTATAAAACACCTAATAGAAAAAATTCCGAATGTATATTTTGAACTAGACCCTAATACATTACTGGTTGAAAAATTAGATTTATCAGATTATCTTGAATTTGAAGTTAAAGGCACTCCATGGGGTTGGAAAAACAACATTCGGGAAATTTCTGAGATATCAGGTTTGCACAATTTAAATCATTTAAAAAGATTGGATCTTTCAAATAATCAAATTAAAAACATAAAAGAATTGATTAAACTAAAAAATTTGACTCATCTAATATTATCAAACAATAATATTAGCGATTCAGTGAATCTAAAATTCCTCAAACAATTACCAAAACTCCAGTATTTAGACTTATGTGGCAATTCTATTGTGGAGGTTGTAAAAAATAATGATTTCAATCCCAATATACGAGTTTTATTAAGAAGATACTTAGAATAACATTTGAAAATATAATAAAAAATAAAAGAAAAAAGAAGTTACATTTTATTCGATTAAAGCAGTCTTTCCAGTACCCCACACTCCAAGGGCTACTCCCAATTCCTTGTGTTCTTTAGCGTACTCCTTTACACTTATCCCTTGCATTACAGCATGAATTGCTTGCCTAAATGCTTTTGCACCTGATATTGGACCATCTGGGTGGCTATGAATTCCCCCTCCACTTCCAATTAAAATATCTGTACCTGCTTCTTTCATGGTTTTCTCGACCATTCCTTGCGTGATTCCTCCACTTGGCATCGGGAGTGTAGGCTTTATGTGTTTCCAAGGATATCTGAGAGTTTTTAAATTTTGTTCGTACCTTTCATCTAATATCTCTGCCTTACCATACGGTGCAGGAATTACAACTGTATCAGCTCCACACATTCTTGGAAATTTAGCAAGAGTTATCATGCTTGTTAATCCTGTCCAATGGCCACCAAAATATGCGCCTGCAAAATCCATGTGTCCTAAGATTGGTACTTTTATTGAAGGATCTTCAGCAACAGCTCTTAATGCTTCGAAACCAGCTGTGAGATAATTTATCATTAAAGCATTTGCGCCCATTTCGATCATTTTATCAGCGTATTCAAACATTTCTGGGAATTTACTGGTGATATTTATTGTATATAGCGTCTTCTCTCCTTTTTCTGAATCTGCTCTATCGATACTTTCCATAACTGCGCTAATTCTGTCTTCCAAAGTGTTAAACGATGGGTTTGAAATTAACTCGTCGTCTTTTACGACATCACAACCTCCAACTGCAGCTTGATATACTAAGTCCGCAGCGACTTCACATGTATGTCCCGTACATGGTTTTACCATATTATTTAACAATGGCCTTTCGGGCACTTTCAAAAGTTTTCTAAGCCCATCAATTCCAAATTTTGGACCCTTGAAATCTTTTAAATATTCTTTTGGAAACGCGAGATCAACTAATTTCAGTCCATGTGTAATACTAATATTACCAATAACTGAAGTAAGCAGCATTGGAATTCCATCTCCCTTAATATTTATTATTGGGAAACCAATCTGAACGAAATATAATCGCTCCTTAACATCCTTTGGAATCACATATTCGTAATGTGGTATTTCATAGACACCTAATACACGAGCCACGTGATTTTTTCTCACTTCTTCAGTTTCAGCCGGTACTCGAACCCAAGTTCCTGTCGATTGTTCAATTGCCGCAAATCGGGATAAATAATTCACATTCATTCCTTTTGGTCGCTTGATGATATAACTTGCGATAATATATTTCTCTAAATCAATACCATCTAAACCTATTGCTTCTGGCGTATCTAAATATTTTTCAGTACTATCCATAATTACATCAAAAATAATAATTGATTAATATTGAAAAATTTTTTTATTTAGTAATAAAAACAAAAATTTGATCATTATTAAGAAGATATAACTAATTCAATAACACTCCATAATTAAAAAAAGATAAGAATAAAAAAAAAGTTAAAATAAAAAATTATTCTTCGGATTTAACTGCTGATTTTAAGTTAAGATATGCGTTTTCGAGGACAGTTAAGTATTCTAGTAAAACTTGATCAGCTTCTGATTTCTTCTCGTATTCAGCTTTGATTACATTCAACAAATATTTTGGAAATATCTTATCTATGAAAAAATCTGACACTAGCGCGTAATATTCGTTGTTTCTATCGTCTTGGAATACTTGAATTATTTGCCTTTCCCATAATATTTTCAAAACTTCGTCAATGTCGTCGACGCCTTTCTTTTTTAACTTCTCAAGGTCGTTTTTAGTTACAATTGCAGTTCGTAACAATCGCAAAGTCTCGTAAACTTGAGGATTTATGATAATTTCTATGACTCTTAGGTTGTCTTGTTCAGAAGGACGATAATTTTGGAAATATTTCTTCGTTTCAGTTCTATAGTCTGCGGCCAATTGAGAAGGCAACCCTTTATCGGCAGGATCTTTGAGTAATTGAACTGGAGGAATTCGCAACATTAAAATGTCATTTGTAAGAAAAATCAATTCAGAGGGCATCCCCTTTACTGAAGTTTCTTTAATAAGCTCCCTTTTAATCAATTCAATTAATATGCCTTCTAAATCGACAAATCCTTGTCTATACTTGTCCTTTAACCAAACTATTAACTCTGATTTTGAGACAGCACCTTCTTCCCTTAGACGATTGATAATCATCCTTTTAATTTCATCTTGATAAGTAATTGCTAATCGCTGCTCTTCGTTTAAGGTTGGATACACTGACAATCTCCTGAAAAGCGAAGGAACAAGCTGCACATACCCTTCGTCTTCAAGGTTTTGTAAGATTATCCGTGATGCATCAGCCAAACCTCCTTCGTACGCATCAGGATCATCGTCCAGGTTTAAAAGTAAGAGTATATAATACCCTTTTTCTGGTCCCGTGTAATATGAAGCAATGTTTAATGAACCAACCATTAAACTAATCATCCCCGATTCCCCACTATACTCGTGCGTGCTGTACACCTGCATAAGAGTTTTATCCGTGATTACAATCTCTTCGGGATACTTCGCTAGGATTTCAGTACCGACTCTTTCGTCCCATTTCATGACTACTAATCCGACAGGCATTTAGAAAGCACCTACTTTACCTTCTGTAGATTCCGGTAATTTCTTTTTCTTCTTAGTATCAATTCCCAAGATTTCTTCTAACGATAATCCAAGCATTTCCCATTTATCTCCTAGTCTTTTTATGATAAATTCTTCCTTAGATGGATATAAAAGCGAGTCTGAAATAGATTTTCTTCCTTTTATACCTTTGCTCATCTCTCTTACTTTCTTAACGAAAGTAGGAATCCGTGCTCTTTGTATTTGCCGATATGTCACTAAGCTACCAACAACAGCAACAACTCCAACAACAATTATTAAGAAATAGAATATTGGAAATCCAGGGAAAATTTCAGTCATTCCAATAACTATTGTTATTGAAACATTTTCAGTTACAAAATCCTCTTTAGATATTTTAATGGTTCCCAATAGAGTCTGGGGTAAAAAGAAAGCATTTAAATCTTCAGTTGGAAAAACTAGTTGATATGTACCATTCCCAAGCTCCACAAAAGAATATTGGGAAGAACCTATTGTTAAACTCACTATAGCTCCTGTTAATTCAGCCATATTTCTAGACTCATCTTTTAAATCTAGCGTAATAATAATATTTTCACCTTGGATAACATTTATTCGTGAACCACTTAATCCTGTAGCTGAAATCAGATGGTCAATTGTCCGTTCTTTAATCTCTAGGTTGATAAATGCATTCCTTGCTTCATAATTATTCTTTTGTAAGGTTATAAATATCGCGTATTTTCCAATATCTCTCGTTTCTGTATCAAAGTCTAATATGTATAAGTTATCCTCATTTTCTATAAGATCAATATTAGAACTTGGGGATCCTATGGGTGTTCCATCATCAGCAAGTTGATACCAATAATAGTATGCTAGTTCTAGATCTCCAACCCTAAAATTAGCAGTACCAGTAGTATCTTTATATTCAAAGGTTAAATTAAACGCATCGTGGATCCAACCATCTATTGAGACATAATATAATGTACTAGTGTCATTTAAGGTCGTAAATCTTGGTTTAATATCCATAAGTATAGCAAAATTACTTCTTGTATAATTTTCTAACTCAATACTAATATCAATGCTGTATGTTCCAGTAGTAGGCGCTGCTGAGGTATTAATTTCAAATGAATAATAACCAGGATTGATTGGATCTTCACCTATATTAAATCCTGATCCATAATCCCAACTATAACTTAGAATCGCGTTGTGTAATAAAAAAGTTGGACTAGATGTCGGGAAATATGAAACTGTGATATTAATTAATTCGTTGTAATACTGAGTAATTTGAGTTAAAGTTTGTGTAGGATTGTCATAATCATGGACATTTGAGGAAGTCGGAGTAGCTAAAAGTTGGAGGACATATGTTTCAATGCCAGGTGATCCATAACCGGATATTTCTCCTGTGATTTCTATAGTATAAATTATACTATCAAAACCTGCTGATAAGACACTTGAGTTAAAAGATACACTGAAATTACCATTACCCAAAGATTGTAAATTTTGGTATAATACAGGAAAGCCATCAAAATCCTTAATCGTTGCCTGAATCTCATCAGTTGAAGTTATGGGATGCCAACTAATACCCCCATCAGTAGAATAAGTGAAATTAACTGAATATGTTATAAATTCCCCCCAATCGGCTTCTATATCTCCATATGAATTTTCAAACAGTGTTATAAATTTACTTGAATCAATTATTAATTCAAATATAATAGAAGATTCACTTTCTAAAGTGTAATTATAATTTGTAACCACAGTTGGATATGTCGGCATCCATTGGGAAGGAGATGTATAGTTTACACTGAATTGCTTATCTTGAGCTCCAAAAAATTCCACAGTAAAATTATATGAAACACCTCGTAAAAACCAGAAACTTATATCTGAATTTTGGGTTCCATAGGCATATCCATCTTGATCAGTAGTCAAGTTAACAACTGAATTCGAGTCTGAAATCGATCCATTGAAAACATGAACAATTACACTAGGAACGGGGACTCTATTTGGAGGTTCATCTACTACTCTAATATTTATTTTAGCTAGAGCTGTTTTATTATAAACATTAAGAGTTTCGAGAGTATCTATTTGAATTATTCCATTACACTGAGTAGCATTTGTTCCATCCACTTCCAAATACAGTCCAAAAACTTCATAATTATCATTAATTAGAGGGGTACTAGATTCTGTTGGATTTCTCATATCAATTTGAATGAAATCAGTTGTATCACTTATTCCATATGATGTATTTTGAAAAATTAGATGATCCCCTGGAATTGATGTAAAAGTTTTATTCTCCTTATTAATATAGTAAATCTTCACTGAATCCAAATGGTCAATCATATTTAATAACATAATATTAGCCTTCAAAATCTTTTTATAGCTTAGCTCGGTCGAAGAACCCCCCGAAAATATGCTTTCCTTTATAGAGAAGAAGCCAGCTGATGCGATATTTGTCTCATTTACTTTAATACTTTGGCTATAATATTTTTGATTTGAGATGTAAGTATTTCTATAAATATCACTTGCATTTAATGGTGTAATAGCTGGGTTATAATCTGCATTTTGATAATAGACTTTATAATAATATGAGGCTCTATTATGCCATCGGAATACCATTTTTCCTTCGCTATCGAGTTGTAATGTCTCAAATACAGGACTACTTGAATCATTACTAATCTCTATATATCCGTGGTTTAATGGATTATTATCCCAATCAACAATTTCGAAATCTATGGTCCAAATATCTACATTAATATCAAAAGTATGGTAAAGCCCTGTCAATAAATATTGAGTAGGACCACCATATTTGCTTTGAGTACTGTCATAAACAACACCCTCTATTCCAGAATTTAATGTATAATTTATTGTAATGTTATAAGAACCATAATTTAGCTGATTGAATCTTGCTGATCCGTCTGAAGATGTGTTTTGAATTGCCACCATTGATCCATCGGTACCGTTAATTAAAGAGATTTCTGCATTAGGGACAATCCTGCCATCAACATCATAACAAGTGAAAATCACTTGAGCTAATTGTTGCTGTTCTTCATTTAAGGAAGCTGATAACTTATAATCCTTAAATAGCCATTCTATTTCTTGGCCAGCTAAAGCACGCTCATAATATCTAATCTCATCCATTAATCCTTGATAATAAATGTTATTTCTGGGAGTACCCACACTAGTTGCTTCAGAACCGTCTCCAATTATTCCGTATCGGGATGTCCCTGTCCCAATTGCTAATCCAGAGTGAGAATCCAAATCTGTGTTATCTGGTTGGCCTGTGGATGGATCAATATAAATATATTTATTTGTACCATCATACACTGCTACAGCATAATGCCATTCTCCATCATTAAATCCGCCAGTAGCACTATAAAAATCGTCAATACCACTTCTAGAGGTGGAGAATCCTAGTTGTCCTGTATCTGGTCGTATAAAAAAATTAAAATATTCTGAACGATCGTAATCAAAGAATGCCCAATTATTAGTCCAAGATCCTACGTTGTATGAAGTTTGAAACCATAAACCTATAGTTAATTCACCAAGAGCACCAACAGTATTATAATTTTTTCCTTGTATTCCCAAATACTGAGTATTCCCGTTAAAACTGAGTGAATAATCTCCCACCTTTCCATCAGTATGACCCGGATTATTATATGTTGTAGCATTATAATTTGCTAATTTATCAACAATAACTCCAGTATTATCATTTTCAAAAGAATACCAAATTAGCCCTTCAGGATCCTGTGACATATAATAACTTTCAGCACATCCAACTGAATTGTTTCCATAATATAGGAAGGTATCATATTCAGTAGCACTTGAAGAACAGTTTGTCTTGAACCATACTGTAGCGTAATCAGTATTAGGATAATCAATTCTGTAATAATAATTTCTCAAAATACCATTTTCCACTATTCTTATGTCATACAAACTTGAATTCATATGCCCTTGAGAAACTAAATCGGTATAATTGAAAGTAATATAGGTGGTAAAATCAGTTAAATCTACAGCATTAGGATTCGTAATATTAATAAGCTTTCTGTAAAAGAATGATGCATTCCACCAATCAGAAAGGCTAACTTCATTTGTTTTTGGCATGTTTATGTCATTATCGGGTTCATTAGAAACATCTGAATTAGTCATGGTAAACATAGCATAATTAATATAAATAGTTGTAAATCCCAAAATCAATAACATTAATAATGTCTTTAATTGAGTCTTTTTGCTTTTAATTCTATTCATTAAGATTACCTATTTTATGCTTTTTGTTATAAAGTATTAAAAATTCTTCGAGAATTTTTATTATTAAAATAATGATCAAGTATCTCATATTTAATTTTTCCCTAATATAAAACAATTCTAAATATTACTCTGACATAATAATTGTAATAGAAAATTAATGCCTTATAAATTCATTTCATTACTTAAACTCTCCCATCTTTAGTAAAATAATCTAATATAGTTTTTTTTAATTATATATTTATCTGAACAACCAAGAGCAGATTTGTTTACCTTAAAATTTTCAGACTGTGCTATTGAAACTGGTGTGAGTACATCCTTCTAGTAAGTAAAATTTTGCCCATTAAAACTAAATAGATTAAAAAAAAAAAAAAATTTACGAAAATTATTCTTTTGATTTTGTGGCTGATTTTAAATTTAAAAACGTATTTTCAAGAACATTTAGATATTCTATTAGCACTTGATCGGCTTTGGATTTTTTATCGTATTCCGCTTTAATAACATTCAATAAATATTTTGGAAATATTAAAGCTATGTGAAAGTCAGAAATAAGAGCGTAGTATTCGTTGTTCCTATCGTCTCGGAAAACCTGAATCATCTGATTTTCCCATAGAGATTTCAAAACATCATCTATGTCTTCGACTCCTTTCTTTTTCAGTTTTTCAAGATCGTTTTTAGTAACAATAGCGGTCCTCAGTAATCTCAATACTTCGTAGGCTTGAGGGTTTACGAGAATTTCTATAACTTTTAGGTTGTCTTGTTCTGAAGGACGATAGTTTTGAAAAAATTTCTTGGATTCTGTTGTGTAATCATCGCTAAGTTGGGAAGGTAAGCCCCTATCGCTTGGATCCTTGAAAAGTTGGATTGCTGGAACGCGCATCATTATTAAATCGTTTGTTAGAAAGATTAATTCTGAAGGCATCCCCTTCACTGATGTTTCTTTTATGATGTCTCTTTTAATGAGTTCTATGACAACTCCTTCTAAATCAACAAAATCTTGTTTATATCTATCTTTTAGCCAAATCATTAACTCTGATTTTGAAACTACGCCTTCTTCCCTTAAACGGTTGATAATCATTCGTTTTATGTCGTCTTGATACGTAATTGCTAATCGCTGCTCTTCGTTTAAGGTTGGATACATAGATACCCTCCTAAATAATGAAGGAACTAATTGTATAAAAGCACCGTCCTCAAGATTTTGTAAAATGATTTTTGATGTATCGATTAAGCCTCCTTCGTACGCATCAGGATCATCGTCCAGGTTTAAAAGTAAGAGTATATAATACCCTTTTTCTGGTCCCGTGTAATATGAAGCAATGTTTAATGAACCAACCATTAAACTAATCATCCCCGATTCCCCACTGTACTCGTGCGTGCTGTACACCTGCATAAGAGTTTTATCTGTGATTACGATTTCTTCGGGATACTTCGCTAGGATTTCAGTACCGACTCGTTCATCCCATTTCATTACAACTAATCCGACAGGCATTTCTAAATTACACCTTCTTCATTTTTCCTTTTTTCCAATGATGCTTTTTCATCTTTTTTTTTAACAAATTTATAAAATTATAATATTATGTTCTTATAATCTTATGTTCTTATAATCTTATGTTTAGAAAAAGGAAGAAAATCAAAAATTCAAAAGAATTTTAACTATATTTTATGGCTACTCCTTTTTTAGGATTAAGAAGATTTTTCTTTTTTTTGGATTATTTGGGTTATCAATAATGAAATTTCCCTTAAATTTTGTATTCTCAGCAATAATATCTCCAATGTCATCCAATATTATTTTATTTTTTGGATAAAATTGAAAAACTGCTTTCCCGTTAGGCTTCAGAATGCTATAAAACGATTTAAAAAGACCAATTAAATCTAAACGCTTTTTTTCTAAATTTGAATCTTTGTAGATCCATTGCAAAGCAGAAATGGAAATAATTGCGTCGAAAATGCTTGGTTGAAATGGAGGATAACACATATCAGCAAGAATGGGATTTAAATCTTTAATATCGTAAAAATTGAGAAAATCTGAAATGATGTCAAGTGCTATTGTCGTGTGTCCTAATTCATTCAGGTAAATCGCCACAAATCCAGGACCACAACCAGCATCAAGTATTAAACAATGGTTCTCTTTAAGTTCCATTATTTCTAATGCTCTCAATGTAATTTTTCTTTGTGTACGCATTATGGATTTAGACTTGGCATAACTAGAAAGAGTATCCTTCTTAAAATATTCTAATGCGCTCTTATATAATTCCTCTGGTCTTTTACGTTTGATATTAAAAAAATAATCATCGCTCAAATTGAGTATGCCTATCTAATTTGCTTCGCTATTTGATACGGAAAAAGCTTTCTTAAATCAGTTTATAAATCAAAAATTTTATTAGAATTTAAATATTTAATATTTTAATTATCTTTAATTTTTGACATTTCAATTTTTTAATGTGATACTATTGTCTGAAAAGGAAGAAAAGTTAGTGGTCAGAAAAGCAACTTTAAATTTGCGTAGAAAATACGGAAGATCAAAACAAATCACTATTGTAGAAAGAGATGCTTTTATACCTAATTCAATAGAAAAGGAAATTAGAGAATCACTTTCGAAACGGAAATCAATTTTAGCGTCTGATTTAGCTCTAAAGTATGATTTAAGAATATCAACTGTAAATCTGCTATTAAAGCAATACGAAGAAGAAGGCTTAATAAAATTATTAGATCCTTCATTAAAATTAAAGATTTATGTTCCTAAATCTTAATCTCTGATTTATATTATTTCAGCTACTAATTTTTTTAATTTACTTTACTTACTTTTATTCAATCCAAACAAAATGTTATTAGAAAATAATTTATATTTTTTACGACTAATCCTAATAAAGCATATAATTTAAAGCAGATGTGGTCCAGTGGTAAGACGCCGGCTTCGAGAGTAATGCACTATTACCATAAAAGCCGGTGCGCGTAAGCGTTCGGGGGTTCGAGTCCCTCCATCTGCGTTTATTATTTTTTTAGGGTGAAAAACAAATTGAATAAGAATATTGTTGTTGTAGGAGAATTACATCAAGATTTATACTATGAAAGCGATTTCTATTGGCAATTAGTTCAAAAAATAGTAACGAATATAATTGATTTTATCAAATTCAACCCAGATGATCTTAATAGAAAATTATTTGAAAAAATAGTTAAAAAAGGGTTCTCAGAAACACCCAAAAAAATAGTGGGGCATTGTTACTTTAAGAGAGGGGGGAATGGTAACAATTCAGCTGAATTTATCGCAAAACTTGGAGTTTTCACTAAATTAATTAGTGTAATTGGAAGAGGAAGTGAATGGATGATTACAGAACTAAATGAACTAAGCATAAACACCGATGATATTTTTCAAATAGATGAGATTACACCAGTTAGTACTATTATAAAATCAGACTTTACAACAAAAATCCATTTAGCTCCTAATTTAAAAAACAGAATGAACTTCGAAGGAATAGAAATAGAAGATGATGCTTTTTTGAATGCAAAAATATTATATTCAACACCTATTGCGAAAAAGTTTATTAAATTGTTTGAAAATGGTTCTAAATTGGGCTTGATAACCGCTTTTAATATAGAGACTCAAAAAGTTCAATCAATCGAACAACTTGATGGATTAATCAAGCAAAAGTTTGATTTATTTTTTTTAAACTTAAAGGATGCTTACTCTATATTAAATGGGACTTTTTCAATCGATCAGGTCGATGAAAAATTTAAAAAATACGCAAAAATTCGAATTTACACGGCTGGAAAAGGAGGTTCTTTTACAAGAACTGATAATTTTGAAATCTTTTTTCCCGGAATAGAAGTTGAAGAAGTTGTCGATCGAACGGGGGCAGGAGATTGTTTTGCAGCGGGGTTTTTGACGAAATTATTTGAATTAGTTAAAGATAAAGAAATGCTCGATCAATTAAATAAAGATGAGAATCTCGAAAAATTAAGAGATATTCTAAGCAAATGCATAGAATTTGCAACTTATACGGCGATTTATAAAATTACTAATCAGTTAATTCCAACTAAGAAAGAAATGGAAGATTTTATTAAAACTTTTAAAATTAAATAGACCTTTCTCTTTTACTGTATTAATTGGAGAATTATATTTTCCATTTGTGGTTTCGCGGATTCTATTTTATTTAACATTTCTACAGTATTTCCTAAATTCTGTTCGTCCTCTTCAATAATGAATAGTAAATAGAAGTCCAAGTTCCCAAACTTTAATACTTCTACCAATCCAGAATATCTATCGCCATTTTCAAACTTGTCTGAGAATTCTAATAGCGTCCGGTTTTCTGCTATTATTTTTTTTTGAGCATCTATATATTTATTGTAAATCCGCATTTTTTCCAATAAATGTAAATGCGGCCGATAATACTCCCCAATTGTTATTCCTTTAGGGTCAAATAATGCGATCATAATCGAATTGTAATTTTTACTCATCTCAGCAAATAATTGAGATACCATTTCCATTTTTTCAAATAATAACGATAACCCGCTTGAAAAAGCATCCATTATTGATTTAATATCGTATATTGAAGTCTCAAAGAAAAAGATATCAAAATCATTTGAATATCGGGTTAATGCTTGTTTAATAGTTAAAATTCTCTGGTTTATTACCTTTTCTTTAGTAAGTTGCGGATCGAATTTATGAAAAAGAATACACATTGGAGGGTAGTCTTGTTCTTCTTTTAGGAAGAGTAAAACTTTGTCAAGGTAATCTATTGTCTCAACATAACGGTCGTAATCTTGCGCATCTATGACATAAAATATTAAGTCGGTTCCGCTAATGTATTTAGTTGGGTTCTTCAAATATTCTTCTCTGTATTGTAATTGCCCCCCAAAATCCATTCTTATGAATTCAACACCTAAAAATTTGAAAGCATCACGTGCGATTTTTCTTGTAGGCATCAATTTCGAAATCTCTTCTTCGAAACCGAATCTTTTAGTAATTACAGTGATAATACTAGTCTTACCTGCATTATCAAGTCCTATAAAACTAATTTTTTTCATAATAATCGTTCATTGGGCATTTTATTGAAAATTACGGAAGTAACTCTACAAAATATTTATAGCAGAAGAAACTAATAAATACTTACTTTTTATTGTAAAAATTTTGATTAAAAAAAAAAAGAATTACCCTCCCGAAATTGGGAACGATATGTAAAGTTGGTCTCCTTCTTTTAGTTTCGTTTTATAATTTTTCATGTAAGTGATGTTTCTGCCGTTGAGTAAAATGATCATTAGTGGATTTAATTTCTTCTTATTTTTGGATAGGATGCTATCATCTAATAGGTTTTTATGCTCTTTAAGAAATTGAGTTATAATATCACCGACGGTGTTTCCTTCGTATTGAATAGTATTTTTTTTAACCTTCAATACAAATATGTTCAATAAATTTAGATCAACTTTAACCATAATATTTTGACCCCATATAATTGAAAAGTTAAAAGATTAGATAAAATCCAATCCTAAATTTGATTCAATTTTAATAAATTTAATTTATTTTTAAGCTTAATCATAATGAAAAATAATAGGTTCAAAAATTCAAGAGCTTTTGTTTTTTGTAATTTAAAAAATTTTTATTTCTACAATTTTTTCAACGCTTTCTTCAAGAATTTTATCAAGATTTAAATTACCGTATATTTTCTTTAATTTCTCAGCGTCAAATTCTTGATCTTTTGGTTTATATGGGCAATACTCAATAGGTTTAAACTTTTTTGATATTTTAAAAGCTAGATTTTGAATACTATCTTTTCCAAAACCTATTAACGGCGTAAAAATAGGAAATTTAGAAATAAGGTGATTAAGTACTATGGAATCTAAATCTACTGAATCTGAACAAATGCTCGAGCAGCTCAAACTAGTTCCGTCTGTTATTGCCCTAATTTTTTCGTAAAAAGAAAAATTGGAAACCGTAAGAATTCTTGATAATAAATCAAATCTAATTAATCTACATATACCGCAAAAGTACTGAATATCGCTTAATTCTGAGCTGAGTTTTTTTAAAATGTTATATAAATTAACTTTTATTAATCTGAACTGGTTAAAAGGTATGTAATCCGTTACTTCTTTCCAATTCGATATCCAGATATCGTTCAGTGCTTTATCTTCTGTAATATCAAACAATACAGGATAAATTTCAGAGCCTCTTCTCATTAATAAAAAACCAGCTATTAAATCGTTTAACCTGCCGACATCCATTACTAATATCTTTTTTACAGGTTCAATTGGCAAGCCCCCCCATTTGCTCTTAATTACTTGAGAAAATATGTATGAAAAGTCTTGCCTTATTTCAACAAAAATTTGTTTCTTTGGGTGAGTTAGATTTACTTTTAAGTTATGATTCGAGAGATTGTCAATGACGGCTTTACCCACGATTTTAGCCACTTCCATTGAGGTATAGTCATGTTTTCCAGATCTTCTAACTCTGAGCGCAAAAGAATCGCCCTTTTCCAAAATTTCTTTAGCTAATTCTATCGTTCTTTCAGTAATGTTTTTAAGACTATTCGAAGTTCTAATTGCCGGACTGAGTGAATGCACTCCAAAAGCGTTTTTTAATACCTCGATAGCATTAGGAATATCTTTATTGTTAAAAAAGAATAATACTCTGGAGGAATCCTTGCTTAATTGATACTTATTAAAGTGAATTCCTTTTCTCTTGAGCATATTTTTTATATTATTCATTAAGAATTTGAGCATACGGATTTTTACTTTTTGCGATTTCAGCCAAACCTCAGCGTATCTTATTAGTATTAAGTTGTACTGCTCTAGAATAAGGTTTTTTTCCATGATATTCCTAATTCTCTTTTAAATTAAAATAGATAGGTAATAGTTTCCAATAACCTTTATCTCTCCCGTTTGTAAGTTATGTTCTTTCAATACAACTAGTCCTTTCTTATAAATTTCAATTTCAATAAAAACTTCCTCAAAATATTTACCTTCAAGGTTTCCACCATTTGAAAAGACTGTATTCTCAATTTTAATGTTAAATGAAATGCTCGGCGAAGAATTTAAAACCAAATCAATTTGTGATCTGGCAAATTGAGAAAGAACATCTCCAGAATCAATTAATTCCGTCCTCCACACGCTTAAAGGAGTAGGTATTAAGTTGTGAAAACAACAAACTCCAAAAATTTTCTGATGACTAAGCGACAACACTTTTTCGATGAACTTATTCAATTTTTTTCGACCAATAAATCCTTCTTTCGAATCTAAAGTCGTAGAGTTCATACCCTGAAAATATATATTGTCATTTTCATACAGCGGATCAAATTCTCCAAAGTAATGTTTCCAGTATTCCCAAGCAAGAGGTTTTGAATCAGTATATCCCGGAACGGCCAAATAAGGATGCTTTAATTGATTTAGTTTATCCTTAGCTATTTGAAACTCTTCTTTAAAGCTATTCTTAGTAAGATTACCCGCATGAACAACTAAATCAACTTCGCCAATTTTATTAATTTTTTCAATTGCTTTATCAAAATTATTGAAATTACTCTCAAATCGTTCTGAAACTAACGAATTTGATATTTGAATAAATCTAGCAATAGGTTTTTGTTTTTTATCTATCTGTAATGGAATATAATAGTTAACTTCGCGTAGAATTTCTCGTTGAGAATTTGAATCTAATACGGGAATCACTTTAAAATTAAGATTGTTGCCATCAATATCTATGATTGAATAAGTAAATAATTCACGATACCTCGTTTTGTTACAGCAAAAAGTTCCTGCATTAAAAACAAATAAATCTTTCTCACTGCTACTCACAGTATATAAATTAGAAAAATGTCGATGCCCATTTAAAACTAAATCTGCTTTTGCCTCTAAAAGCATCTTAAGCATATCTCCTGAATCATCTATCGCTGATCGTTCTTTTCCTGTGTTAGGAATCGGTATTAATTGATGATGAAAACATACAACCTTAAATTTATTTTCTCTTTCAGGTTTTTCTAACTTTTTTCTAACTGATTCGATTATACTATGATGAATTATTCCACCAGGTAAATCGGGTTTTGTACTATCTATCCCATATATATAAAGATCGTCATCTTCATAGGTATAATGTCTGGTTCCGACCAGTTCTTCAAATAACAAATACCCTACATTCATTGCGTCGTGGTTTCCTATTAAAAATATCATTTTTGGACTTTTGGATAAAGGTTGGAACTTTTCAAATTGCTCTAACGCATACTCGTATTCCAATAATGTTCCCATGTGAGTAATATCTCCTAAATGCAAGTAAATAGACGCGTCTTTAATTTTATTTATTTTTTCCATTCCAACATTAAAGGCGTGAAGGTTAAATGCGCCACCCGATCGAGTAATATGAGTATCAGATATGATCACAAGTCTTTTTTTCGACTCTAACTTCTCCTTTGGATTAATTCTAAAGCTTTTTTCGGAGATCATATTTTTAAGTAGTTTTTAATTTTGCTGGATGACCTAAATAAATTGAATTATCTTTTAGAATCTGGTCGTAACTTGTATACGAATGAGCTGAAAGTTTCGAGTTTTGTTCCATAACCGTACCAGGCAGAAGAACGCATTTGGCTCCGATAAGAGCATCGCTTTCCACTCTTATTTTTCTTAAAATGAAATTATCTTGTTCAATACCAAAACTCAAGATCGTAGAATTCATTCCTATTATAACATTCGCTCCAATTGATACGAATTCCGAAGAAATCCAACTATTATCACAAATTGTTTTTTTCCCGATTTTTACACCAAAAAACCTTAAAGTGAACCGATTTTTAAACCATGGAAACGGATTTGAAGCTGCAACATATAACGGACATTTTTTAACAAAATTTCGTATATTCCAAAAGAGATAATCCCGATCTTCTAAAGATCGTTTGAAGTTACCTTCTTTTGGAACATGTAGGAGGTTAACTATTTTCAAAATTAAAACTGATATTAAAGTCGCACTAAATTGAATTATGTAGATCGCGGCTAAAACATTAAGCGGCAATAATATAAAGAATAACCAATAACCCATCTTGTTCCAAAAATAAATAACATACGAATATTCAAAAATAGAGAAGGGAACAAGGCTAAGAATAATTATTCCAATATATAAAATTAGGTATTTACTTCTAATTCTCTCGTCTATAGGTGATGGTGAATCTCCCTTTAAGCTAACAGGTTGAAACAATTTTCACTCCTCTTTTAAATTTAGATCGTTTTCATTTTGATTCACTTCGGCATTTGAAGACCCTAGTTTAACTTTTTTCGCTTTTTTTTGAGAATCTTCGACTGATTGAATAGGCAATGTTAAACTCACTGGAGTACCTATGTGAATTAAATTACCTTCTAATTCCTGTTCAATCGATGTATAACTATTTACGCCCAATATGGCGAAATCTTGCATGATTGTACCTGGCGAAACTATTGTGTGAGGTCCTACAACGCATGCCTTTCCAATTTTTACTTTTTTAATTAAGATTTTATCTTGATAAATTAAATGTGAAAAAATACAAATGTTTAATGAAGTCATCGTAAAATCACCAATCTCTATAAATAAAGGATCTACATACCCTTCATATAAAACTACGCTTTTTCCAACCCGAGTACCGAAAAATCGATAAACAACAATATCAACCCAAGGCAATGGTAAAGCTCTTGCCAACCAAATCGGGAAATATGCCACCCAGAACCTTCTATGCATGTACTTCCAGTCCTTACTTCCTCTCTCAAAAATTCCCTCTCGGGGTGGAGAGAGTTTGTTCAGTAGCTTAAAAATTCCGGCAGAAAATAATATGATTGTAAATGTGAATAGTAAAATATTTCCATATATATTTAGAGGAAGCAATAACCAATAATACCACTCAGCCTTTAACCCAAAAGAATAAAATTCGCTTCCAGTTAAAAGATAATGTAAACTATTAATAAACCATAAGTTCACAAGAAATAAAACTATACCCCCTATAAACAATTGTACTATTATAATCAAAGAAAAAGGGGTTTTGTAAACTCCAGATGTAGATATATAATCCATTTCAAATTTGGAATTATTATCTCTCTCCATTTTGCTCAATTCTAATCTGAAAAGTTATTATTATTATAATATAACAACCGTAAAATAAATAAATTTTACACAATTTTTACTTTAAAATATTGTTTTTTTATAAAAATAGATTTTTAAAACAAACCTATTATAGTAATTATAAATATAAAAAATTAATAACCAAAAAAATCAAAATTCACACATAAAGTGAAAAATAATGTCGATAGACTGGGCCAAAGCAGAAGAAAAGCCTGATAAGAAGCAAGCCGTAGAAGGAAGGTTCTTATTAGACTTAAGAGCGAAAGTTAACGATTTAGAAAAACAACTTAGCGAAACTAAAATTGATTTGACTGGAACGCAGAGTAACCTTAAAGCTACTGAGGGAAAACTCGAGGCTACTACAACTGATCTTAATAGTACTAAATCTACGCATGATAGCACCAAAACTGAGTTAAATGAAACTAAATCGATATTAGAACAAGTTAACAGCAATCTCGAAGATAAAATACAAACTGTAAATAATTTGAATTCTAATCTTGAAAACATAAATAGTAAAGCAAGCGAACTTGAAGAGAAATTAGAAAGTAAAGAGCAAGAATTTGAAGCAACGATCTCGAGTTTATCTTCAGAGTTAGACGCATCTAAAGCTCAAATAAATGGGTTGCAAAGCTCAACTTCAGAAAGCCAAGAAAAAATTGATAATCTAACTTCTGAAGTTCAAGAATTGAATAGCAAACTTACGAGTACCCAAGAAGAAAACACGAAATTAAACGAACAATTAATGGAATTAAACAATACGTTGCTGCAAAAAGACACCAGTATTCAAGAGTTAAGTAATAATTTAAGTGCTAAAGAAAAACTAATTGAAGCTCAAACTGCACATCTAGATGATGTTGAAACCGAATTAGGCGAGTTAAAGCCTCCAGAAATGGGCACGGGTGGTTTTGCTAACGATGAAAGGATAACTTGTCCCATGTGCGGATCAGTAGGACGAGAAATCAAGCAAATTGAGGATAAAACAAAAGTCTTGTCATATGTTGGCCATATACCCATGTATGCTAAAAAGAATGTATGTAAGAAGTGTGGCTACGAATTCTGAATTCTGAATTATTATTTCTTTTATTTTCCTTATCTAATTTTTAATATTTATTGATTATTAAGAGCTAATTTAATAGTTGGAGGAAATAATATTTTTTTTTATTGATAATAAACAATTAAATAGAAATAAGAATAAGAAAAAAAAGAAAAATTTTTTAATTTTACACTCTTGCTTTCTTTTGTTCGTGAATTTCCTCGAGTTTTTCTTTGACTTCCTTAAGTTTTTCACCGTGTAAGGGGTATTTGTATATTGCCAATATGGCAATTAATAGGGCTATTGCTGGAAATATAAAGATTAAAGCTCTTAACCCGAAAGCAACTTGCGATGGATCAACTGATGGATCAAAGGTTGCCCAACCAACAGTACTAAAAACTGTGCTTATGGCTAAAATTACTAAAATATTAGAAAACCTAAGGACGAAAGCATTTACGCCATAAAATCCCGCTTCTCTACGCATTCCTGTAGTAATTTCGTCTTCGTCTACGATATCCGCGACAACTAGGTCAATAATATACAATGAACCAGATAAACCCATCCCTATTAAGAAGAAAATAATCATCCCTGATATAAGATCTCCTATAAACATTAAAGGAAACAGTGATAATATCCAGATGGTCATTGAGATCATCCACGCTTTTCTATTACCGAATTTACGAACAACTGGTCTCCACAAGAATGTAATAAAAAGCGTAGCTGAAATAAATGTTAAGCCTAAAAGCAGTGAAGCCATGAATGCGACTGATTCATTTAAAACGAATTTTGCATAGAGTGGAACGAGAGTAGGAAGCATACCAAATACAAACCAATTTGATGTTTCCGAAACGATATACCATCTAAAAGACTTACTCTTAAAGCAAAATTTTATAGTTTTAAAGAATCCAAATGCATTCTTATAATCTTCTCGAAATTCTTGTTTTTCTTTTGGACCAAATAGCAGAAAAATTAATACCCCCACGATTACAATTATTCCGGCTATAATTCCGAACAATTGATATTCAGGTAAAGCACCGGGATCAGAAAAATCTGATATTATTAGTCCAGGCAATATAAACGCAAAAATTAAGCCTATAATTGAGAAAATTTGACGAACATTATTTGCTTTCGTTCGTTCTTGCTCGGTCATGAAAACTTCTGGAAAAAGTGACGTCAGATTTAAACTGAAAGCAGTGTAAAATAGTTCAAAGACGAGAATAATCATTTAAAAATAGTAGAAATTACCAACTTCATTTATTGTACCAACAGGCAACGGAGGTGTGAACAGGAAATACATTACTACAGCTAAAGGTGCGAAAAATACAACAATATAAGGCATACGGCGACCCCATTTTGTGTGAGTTCTATCTGATAAATATCCTATTAAAGGGTCGTTAAACATGTTCCAAACCGTCCATATAAAATATCCTAGAGTGATTAACCATATATTTATTTGAACTACAGTAAAATAAAATGTAAAAATTAAAAGAATAAATGCTTGGTAGGCTGTTACATCACTTATTTGACCAAAACTATAGAAAAACGCTTTTTTAAGAGTTCCAGATTCTTTTTTACTCAAAAATCATCACCAATTAATCAATTTTAATAAATTTGTAGTTAATCTTAATCAATTTTTTCTTTAATAAATGTTTAGGTAAGACATTTTTCATTAATTATATTAAAATTTAAGAGATTTAATCAATTAAATTTTAAATCTTTTTATCATCCTATATATACTTAGTATAATCGTGCTAACACCGCCCCCACTTTCGCTTTGTGCACCCACAAACCATAAATTCTCAATTGGGGTTTTATGAGGAATACCTTGTTTGCCCATGATTGGTGCTATTCCACCAAAAGCGTGATGATTTAAATTAGTTCTTTTCCGAAAATCTTCTGGAGTCATAATTATTTTAGTTTTGATGTGGTCTCGAAGGTTAGGAATCCTTTTCTCGGCATATTCTATTAACTTTTCGGAGTACCCTTCTTTTTTTTCCTCCCAATTTCCTTCTTTTAATGAATCTGGACAAATTGTATAAATTGTTATCGCATTATGATCTGGAGGAGCCATCGATGGAGAATGAAATGAAGGGACATGTACTACAAAACCATCTGCCCCTTCGTGGTAAAGACCTTTTAGACAATGTTCTACCCCTCCTTCAATATCGTATGTACCATAATAATAAGTACACACTTCTGATAAGTAGGGAGACGGGTTATAATCTACACCTAGATGAACCATACATACAGAATCCATTAATGAAATATTTTCGACTTCCTCTAAAAATTCTATAGGTAAATCTTTTTTTCCAATTAACTTCAAAAATGTTTCTTTCGCCCCTCCACTTGCAATTATTAAGTCAGCAGGGTGTGTTTGACCGTTGTCAGTTTGTAAACCTGTAACCTTATTGTTTTCAACGAGTATTATTGAAACCAAACTATTTGTTAAGATTTTTCCTCCTTTTTGTTGAATTCTATTGCTTAATGCATCTATTAAAGAACCAATTCCTCCTAAAACATTAAAAAGATGTAAATGTTCAGATTTTTTTGTTAATTTTTTTGGCATTCGTTTATCGTAAAAAGGTTCTGGATTCAAAGCGAAAACCCCGAGTCCAATAAACTGAGTTGGTTTTACGAAAAAATCTGCCAATATAGAGATAAATATGCTTTGAAGCCTTTTAGATTTAAAGAGATGATCCATTAATTTTTGAGCGCTCCAATTTTTTTTCGTAATTAAAGGGAATAATGTTAATAATAGAGAAATTTTATAACCAAATTTTCTTATTCCTTTTGTTTTTTCCATTTTACGCGCGATTGTCATTAGTTTCATAAAGCGCAGATAATATTTCCAGTATTTAGACAATCCTTTAGCGTCCTCTGGAAAAAGTTCCCTTAACTTATCCATCCTCCATTTAAGACCTTCATACTTCTCAGGTTTTTTTATTTCAAAATCGGGGAAAATATATGTTCGATCGTCCTTTATCACTTCAATTTGATCCAACACTCCCAATTCTTTAAGTACATCACCAACTGGTTCTCCTGCCCCTATCCCCTCGAGTAGAAGTTGTCCTAAATCCCATTTATATCCGTCCTTTTCGAATGAAGCAGTAACACCTCCAATTTGATTAAATTGTTCAAAAATTGTGACTTTATGCCCATTCTTTACTAAATATGCCGCAGAGGTTAATCCTGCAATACCAGATCCAATTATACATACTTTCATAGAATTTTCAATTTCAATAATGAATTTTAACAATATATTACTTTATAGATACTTAATAAAATAAAAAAAAGTTAAATTTTTGATTTTTTGTCTTGATGAATTTCATCGCGTTGTTCTTTGATTTGCTTTAAATATTTGCCATCTAAAGGGTAAAAATATATTGCAATAATAGCGATTACCAGAGCTATTACGGGAAAGATTACCAACAAACTCCTTATTTCAAATTCTGGGATGTCAATAGGAGTGAATGTACCCCAATCAGCAATAAGAAACACAGGTCCTATAATTAGAAAAACAAATACAGTTGCAAATCGCTGAAAGAAGATGTTGATTCCGTAATATCCCCCCTCACGGCGTATTCCTGTTTTCACTTCGTCTTCGTCTACAATGTCTGCAATAATTATATCAATTATGTATAAAGAGCCAGCTAAACCTATTCCAATTAAGAAGAATACTATAAATGCTACTACTTCCATCCCTGGCCCTAGAAAAAATAGCGGAATTAGAGTTATGATCCAAATTGTCATTGATATTAGCCACGATTTTCTCGGGCCTAATTTTTGAACCACTGGTTTCCAAAGTACTGTCATAAAAAGTCCAGCAGATAAAAAACTAACACCTAACAAAAGCGATATAGTAAAAGGTTCAACATCTAAAATAAATTCACCATAAAGGGGAACCATCACAGGAATCATCCCATAAACAAACCAATTAGCAATTTCTGCGGGAATGTAACGCATGAAGCTCTTATTTTTAAAACTATATTTTAAAGTGTTGAAAAAATTAGGAGCGTCTTTATAATCCTTCCGAAATTCAGTTCTTCCTTTTGGTGAGAATTTTAAGAAAAGTAAACCAGCAATAACGACAATTATGGCAACAACTATTCCATAAGTAGGATATTCTCCAGGTAATGGGCTTGTATAGCTAGAAATAAACATGCCAGGCAAAAGGAAGGCTGCAAGCAATCCAACTATAGCAAAAAGTTGCCTTACATTATTACCTTTCGCCCGTTCTTCCTCAGTTATAAAAATTTCTGGGTACAAAGAAGTATAATTTATATCATACATTGTAAAAAATAATTCAAATACAATGATTATAATCATAAAATATACGAAGTTTAGAGTAGGATCGGTAATACCTATTGAAGATAGTGGTGTAAACAATAGAACCATAATCACGGCTATTGGAATTAAAGAAGCCATGATCCAAGGGAATCTACGCCCCCATCTAGTATGTGTTTTATCCGATAAATAACCGATAAATGTATCGTTGAAACTATTCCATATTGACCATATAATAAATCCTATCATAATTAACCCTATGTCGATTCCTACGACTGCGAAGTAAAATGTAAAAGTCAAAAATGTGAACGCTTGGTAAGAGGCTATATCCGCGATTTGACCAATGCTGTAGGAAACAGCGCGTTTATATGAAAATTTTGTTTTTTCAATTCTATTTTCAGTTTCGCTCATAAATTACCAGTAAAATTTTTAATTAAATTGATCTTATTTCTTTTTTATCTTAAATAAATATTTGTTCATGATTGGAAGTTTGATACTTATTTTGAAATTTAATAGAGTCAAAACCTTAATCCTTTAATCTTTATTCTATTGAATTATTATCAAAAATAAACATAAGATAAAAATAGATATGATTTTAATCTTTAACAAATATATCACTATAAAGAACATTGAAGAGTTCTGTCTAAAATGGATTTAGAAAAGTTATTCAAACCAAAATCAATGGCAGTAGTGGGTATTTCAAAAAGAAATCCCCTTAGCCCGGGAAGAATTGTTTTATTAAAAAATGAGTTTGAAATGAATGTCGAGGTTTTTGGAATTTATCCAACGGGAGGGGATATTGAAGGCATTCAATTGTACGAAAGGTTAGATAAATTACCTAAGATTCCAGATCTCCTCGTTATTGCAGTTGGACCGGACGACACCTTAGGATATATCCAAGACTGCGCAGATCTAGGAATTCCTTCAAGCGTGATAATTAGTGGCGGTTTTGCTGAAATCGGGGGAAAAGGTAAGAAAAGACAACAAATATTGGAGAAAATAGCTTTTGAAAACGATATTGCAGTTCTCGGTCCGAATTGTCTTGGTGTTTACGCAAGTCCACTTGTAGACACAATCTTTTTACCTACGGAGCGTATTACAAGACCACCGAAAGGTTCTGTGGCATTAATAAGTCAAAGTGGAGGAGTATTGGTAGACCAGTTTTTCAATAAATTCAAGGAGAGAAATATAGGCGTATCTACCGCAGTTTCCATAGGAAATCGAGCGGTTGTTGACGAAACAATGCTATTAGAATATTTTAGCAAGGTCGACAAGGAAACAACTAACATTGCGTTCTATTTAGAGGGATTTAAGGAAGGGAGAGCAAGAAGATTTTTGCAATTAGCAAAAGAATCAGAGGATACTGTTGTAACTTTCTTTGGAGGAAAAACTAGGGAAGGAAAAGTAGCTACACAGTCGCATACAGCTAGTTTAGCAGGAAATTATAAAATACTATCAGCAGCATTGAGGCAATATCAAATTATACAAGCTAATTCTGAAAGAGAGCTATTATCGAGCTTAAAAGTCTATGATGTATTATCGCATAGAAAAAACCCATTTGGGCAAAATGTTATTACCTATGGAGATGTCGTGATTGTGTCAGTTTCTGGAGGCCACGGAGTAATTGCGTCCGATATGTTGAAAAATTATGGTTTGAATGCAGTACGACTTGAAAGGCAAGAGAAAAAAGACTTAAGAAAGCTTATGAATCCCGCTACCCAAGAAATTGCATCTTTTAATAATCCAATAGATTTAACGGGTTCTGTGATCGATACCGATATTGAAGATATAGTAAGATATTTATCGGATGTTGAGCGTATTGAGTGTATAATATTACTACTGCTTCCTTATCCTCCTAACATCTCGTTTCAAATAGGTCGAAGGATAGCTAATATTGTTTCTACAAAAAATAAGCCCGTAGTATGTTTTATTCCGTACGTTCCAAAATACACTTTAATAATCGAATCCCTTGAACTCGCGTACATATCCACTTTTCATTCCATTAAAGAAGCAGTTCAAGCGGTTTCTGCGCTTAAACATAGAACACGAATTGATAATGTTAAGAAAGGAAATCTATTTTGGGAGCAAAAACACAAATAACTCTTAATTTCTTTTTTAAAAATTTATAGGAAAAAAGATTACAAATTTTCTTAAATTAATCTGAATATAGTAATTAAAGAATTTCGCTTAAAAAGTTGATAAAAATATGGATAACCGTGTTGGATGGATAGGAACAGGAGTTATGGGTAAGTCTATGTGTGCCCATATTTTAAAAGCTGGATATAATGTTTCAGTTTATAATCGAACAAAAGAAAAAGCTAAAGAATTGATTGATATGGGCGCTGTTTGGTGTTCAAACCCTAAAGAAGTTGCTGAAAAGAGTGATATCGTTTTTACCATCGTTGGCTTCCCTCACGATGTCGAAGATGTTTATCTAGGAGAAAATGGAGTTCTAAAAGCGATAAAAAAAGGGTCAATTATCGTTGATATGACAACATCCGAACCTTCTCTTGCTCAAAGAGTATATAAAGAGGCAAAAAAGATAGGCGTATTATCTATCGATGCACCTGTATCTGGAGGAGATGTTGGCGCTAAAAATGGAATGCTAGCAATAATGGCTGGTGGCGATAAAGAGACGTACGAAAAAGTGTTCCCTTTTTTCGAGTTAATGGGTAAAAATATCGCATATATGGGTAAAGCAGGAGCTGGGCAACATACTAAAATGAGTAATCAAATTCTCATTGCCTCTACTATGATAGGGGTTGTAGAGTCCTTATTGTACGCTTATAAAGCAGGAAATGATTTAGGGGAAGTAATAAATGTTATTGGGAAGGGTGCTGCGGGCTGTTGGTCGATAAACAATCTTGGTCCCCGAATTGTAAAAGGTAATTTCGATCCGGGCTTTTTTATTAAACATTTCATAAAGGACATGGGCATTGCGTTAAAAGAAGCGAAACAATTGAATTTATCGTTACCCGGGCTTGCCCTCGCTTATCAGTTTTACATATCTGCAACGGCATTAGGTTTAGAGAACCTTGGAACTCAAGGATTATACAGAGTTTTAGCAAAAATGAATGGAATTGATGTATAATAATACCTTAAAATTTTAAATTTTAATATTTTTCTTCTAAGTATTCTTCTAATTTTTTTAATGCTTTAGGCATGTTTTTTCTACCAAATCCAATTCTAAAGTGGTGATCGCCATAATCGTATTTGGTGCCAGGCATCAATAATACTCCTTTCTCTTTTATTAAGTCAAAACAGAAAGCTTCCACATTAGTATCTATTATTAATCTAGGAAAAGCTATTGAGCTGGCTATTGGTTTAACCCAATAGAATATATTTTTATATTTATTGAAAAAGTTATCCAGTAGGTTCAAATTTTTATTAATTATGTCCAAATTCCTGTTAATAATATTGTCCCTATTACGTAAAGCCAAAATTGAAAAAAATTCGCTTAAGGCACTATTGCAAATAGTAGTATAATTCTTGAAAGAAGCGATTTTTTTGAAAAGTGCTTTATTTTTTGTTGCAATCCATCCAATTCTTAACCCAGCAAGGCCAAATGCTTTTGACATCACGCCTATTGATATTCCTTTTTCGTAAAGATCGCAAGCAGATGGTAATCTGTCGGCTTTGTTATACTCCAAAAATTTATAAACCTCGTCAGAAAGAAGGTAAATATCGTTTTCTTTAGCTATCTTAATAATTTTTTCGTAATTTTCTTTTGAGATGAGGTGCCCAGTTGGATTATGTGGAAAATTTACAACAATACATTTAGTAGATTTCTCTATGTTTGATTCTAAGAATTTCAAATCAAGTTCCCAATTGTTCTCATCACTCATTATCCACTTAGTAACTTTACATCCTATAGCGTTAGCGATTTCGTATAGCGATTGATAAGCAGGATATTGAACGATCACATGATCTCCTTTCTTTAATAAAACATTCATAAAAACAAAAATTCCTTCTTGGGCTCCAGAAAAAACAATTATCTCTTCTGGCTTGATATCGCTATACAATTTAGAGATTTCTTCTCTTAACAAAGGATTGCCAAGAGATTCAGTATAACCTAGCCAAACTTCTTTAAGATCTTTTAAGGAATCCTTTTCTAAAGTTAGCAATTCATCTACGCTAAATGATTCGCAATCTGAGGAACACAAAGAGTATTTAACATTAAACTCATACTTTGCGAAATATTCTTCTAATTTAAAGTCCTTAATTCTCATTTCATTAAAGAATTAAGATTGGTAAGATTTAAAACTAGGTAACATCGATAATTTTTTCAATTTGTTTAATTGATTTCTCTACATATTCTTTATCATTTATCGTGAGTTCGATAGCGTTTTGGGGGCAAATTTCAACGCACCTACCACACCCCCTACACTCCTCAGTAATTTTGGCACGGTTGTCAACCATATGTATCGCGTCGACAAAGCATATTCCTTGCATGCATGTTCCGCACCCCACACATCTTTCTGATACTTCTAGGGTGACTCCTGGCATTTTTTGCACTTTAGAACCAATTTTAGAAGCTAAAACGGGAGATATACGCCATAAGCAGCAGCAAGGATCGCAATTACATATACTTAGAAGTTTATACCCTGGATTTACGCCAAGCCATTGCTTATCCAATCGATTTCTTCCAATCATGTGAACTAAACCAGCTTCTTTACATTTTTTTATATGATCAAGGGCTTCTTCTTTTGACACAAGTCGTCCTAATTGAGGATTAATTCCTAAAACAGCTTCTCCCAGAAATAAGCATCCTAAATCAATTGGATAGTCGTTGCACTGCATTGAATCTCGACATATACAGAAATTCATTACCCAATGGTAGTTAGCTTTTTCTATAAAGTGTTCCAAAACTTTTGAGGGTAACACCATTTCCGCTTGTTTTTTGACTTCTTTATTAATAGAAATTACCTTATCTTGCGTCAAGTATATAATTTCGTCTCCTTCAAATAACAGGAAGTCAAAGATTTTACCAACAACAGGAAACCTCGTTAATTTAGCTATCAATTTAATATTAGGAAAAGTTTTTTTCAGCAAATTTACGAACCATAACGGTCTTCCCATTTTAACTTCAAACCTACTAATTCTAAAGTATTTTAATTTTAATTTCTAATATTCTGTAAGAAAAATTAACCTAATTTAATAAAACATTGTATCTAGTTTTTCTTTCAATTTATGCGGTGGAAATTTAGGTTCTCTATCGAAAGTTAATAAACCATTTATTTCCTGGAACTGATCGTAAAGCTCAGTATAACAAAATCCATGAATCCATTCTTTTCTTCTATCAAATTCCTTTAAAAGGTTTGTAATCTTGGTTAAAAGTTCTTCAGGGGAACTAAATACCGGATAAAAAAAATCCTTTGTTCCTTTCTCGTAATAGTCAAGACCATAACCTCCGATTTCACTATATACAATTGGTTCATCATTATAATGATAAGGTTCAAGATAACAATCTGGAACTATCGGATCAGGTGATTTTATACTTTTCTCCTCATCGAAATTTTTTGGTAATAATTTTGTATCTAAATAGAAATGTTTCGTACAAACATCAGAAATAGTATGCCACCATCCGGCATTATCTATAATTATTCTTGTTGGATCAATTGATTTTATTAAGAAGCACATAGAAGCGATATAGTCAACCATTCTTTTGTCTTTATCAGCATTACCTACACCCCAACCTTCGTTTAAAATAACCCAAGTGATTATTGAAGGATGATTATAATCTCTTTCTATCATTTCTATATATTGGTTCATTAATCTGAGTTGGGAATCTTTAGAAAAAACAAAGGCATTTCCGATCTCGCTCCATACCAAAACTCCCATCTTATCGCACCAATAGAGAAATCTCGGATCGAATGCTTTTTGGTGTGTTCTTATTCCATTGAATCCGAAATCCTTAATAATCTGAACATCTCGTTTTATTGCGTCATCAGAAGGGGCAGTATATAAACTTTCTGGCCAATAACCCTGAACTAAGAATAATTTTTGATATATGGGTTTATTATTCAATAGAATTACCTTATTAGCAGTTTTAAAACCATTAATACTTTCAATACCTTTAGATATAGAAATTTTCCTCATCCCAAAATATGATTTAACCTTATCATAGATTTCCCCCGTTTTCTTGTTATAAATTGAAATATGAAGATCATACAAATTAGGGGTGTTAACATCCCACATTTCTAATTTTTCTTTCTGAATTCTTATTTTAAGTTGAAATTGATTTGGGTTTTTAATAAAACGAAATATTTTTTCGTAGAATCCAACTTCCTCTTTAACAATATTTTTACCTCTTTTCTTTTTACTAATACTACCTAAGAAATTTAATTTCGTTTCAAATTCAGTTATTAAATCGTTCTCAAACAAAATCGAGACTTGAATATAAAGATCATCAAATCCAATCCCATAAATATCGCATCCAAGATTTATTAGTGAATTATCAATATCAGGCGTAATTTTTACTTTTCTTAAATAGAAATTTAAGTCAACACAATCGATCCACACAGTTTGCCAAATACCTGTAACTCTAGAATAGAAAATACCCGCATTTTGTTTTCTCCAATACTGTTTTCCTCGAGGGATCTCATTATCTGTGCTTGGATCTTCTACACGAATAACTAAATAATTTTCTTTCTCAACAAAATCTGTAATATCAAGCGAAAATCCAATATATCCTCCTTCATGACTCCCTATATACTCTCCATTTAGATAAACTCTACAAAGATAATCTACTGCCCCGAAATGTAACAAGATTCGCTTTTTTTTAAAATTTTCTGGTAAGTTAATTACTTTTTTATACCAAACAATATCATGAAACTCTTGATCATTAACTCTACTCAATTCACTTTGAAAACAAAATGGCACCATAATCTTTTGATCAAATTTTTTTGATGCTTGTTTTTTGTACCACCGCTCTCTTAAACCTATATTAAAATCATCAAATTGAAAATCCCATTCTCCATTAAGATTTATCCAATTATCTGCTCTTACAAATTGGGGTCTTGGGTATTCCGGTCTAGGTATATTTTCTTCGCCTAATTTTTCCATGAGAAAAAAAGAATTATTATAAATAAAAACTTAACCAAATTTAATATTAATAAAAAATTCTGGAAAGAAAATAAATAATTTTTCAAAGTTTTATAGAACTTCTATAGAAAATGAACCGATTGGAATTAACCCTCTCTGCGATTAATGGAACGCCCGAGAAGATACCCTTTAACCCATTTATTATGCACCTTGCAGCCAGCTTGAACAATGTCGATTATAATCGCGAATACTGCCAAAACCCCGAAATTTTGGCTAAAGCTCAAACAAAATGCTCTGATTTTTTTGGAATTGATCATGTGAATGTATCTACAGACGCATATCGCGAAGCTAACGCGTGGGGCGTGGAAATAAATTGGAAGAGTCATACTCCTGTAGCAAAAACTTACTTAAAAATTGATGAATTTGACTCACTCGAAATACCTGATTTAAATTCAAATAAGAGAATAATAAATAGGGTTAACGCTGTCAAACTATTGAGCGAAAAAGTTGGAGGTGAACAATGCATTATCGGATGGATAGAGGCTCCCTTTGCCGAAATTTGCTGCCTATTTGATTTGGTAAATGTTCTGATGTTATGTAAGCATCAAGATTGGGAAAAAAAAATAAGAGATCTCATAAATCGAATACTACCAATACAAAAAGAGTTTGCTAAAATGCAGATCGAAGTTGGAGCGAATATTATTGGCGCTGGTGATTCCGCGATATCTCAAATTGGTCCAATGCGGTATGAAAAATGCTGTTTAAAGGCAACAAAAGAACTATTCGATAATATTCAGAGTAATGTTCCGGTGTTGTATCATGTTTGTGGCGATAATTCGGTGATAGATAAGGAAGGGAGAGACATGCTTAAGTTAATATCAAATACAAACGCGGCAATTTTAGATTTAGATTATCAAGTAGACTTAAAATTAGCTAAAGAGAAGATCGGGACAAATAATTGTATTAGAGGAAATACTAATACACAGATATTGGGAAGCACAACTTATTCAATTAGCGATGTTATTAGCGAAGTGGAAAAAACAATCGAATTAGGAAAACCAGGTGGGATGTTTATGTATGCCGCAGGATGCGAGTGGCCCTGGGAACCATTAACTATGGCAAGCAGAAATTTAGGAATTGCAAAAACCTTAGTAGAGAAATTTGGAAAATATTAATTGATTCTGAGATATTTCTCTTTATCTTGACCAAGATTTTTTTGGAAAAACTTTTATTTAAACTCAACTTATTTTAACATAACTAAACACTAAAGGGGGCTCTAAGATTTGGAATTAGAAAAAAAAATTAATGATTTAGAAAAGAAATTAGAACGATATCATTCTGTTTATGTCTTTACTATTTTTTTCATACTTTTTGGATTGAGTTTTTGGCTTTTAGTAGCAATATCATGGATAATAAATATGTCAAATCCATTAATGATATCTCTTATTATTGCGAGCCTAATTGTTTTTTTTTGTTTTGTGGCACTTATCTTATTATTGAGTCTTATTTTTATTTTAAAGGATGATTCAAAACAAGATTAGCATTCATTCAAATAAACAAAACTAACAATAGATTCGATCTATTTATTTAAAAAAAAGGTAATTATTTTTTTAGAATCAATTCTTTTTAAAAAATATTAATATTGAACTTTTGAGTTAATTTTATAAAGATTTAAGTTAATTTTTTTAAATATTAAAGAAGTGAATTGATTAGATATGAAAATTGATATAGAAGTTTTAAAAAAGTTAGAAAAGTCAATTGATACTTCTGATCCTGAAAAAGGAGAAGTACCAATAAAAATTTTAGGTTACGGTGAAATAAGCCTCGTTTTTGAGCTTTTGAATAACCCAGAGCAAATAGCCTATAAAAGGATTCCAATTTTTGATAATGAAACGCAAGTCGAAAGACATATTTGGGCATATAACGAATACAATAGACTTTTAAAAGAAGATGTGGGGCTAAATCTACCTGAGTACGATGTAGCATGGTTTAAAGACGAAGAGGGAAAAATTCAATTTTATTGTGTTCAAGAAAAACTCCCCTCAGAATCAGTAGGGCATAAGGTAATTCATCAATTGAGCGATCAAGACATTAAATCTTTAATTCTACTTGTAATGAGAGAAATGAAGAAAGTGTGGGATTATAGTAAAAACCATAATAATATAGATTTAGGGTTAGATGGTCAAATATCTAACTTTGCCATTATTGGTTTCGATCCTAACAATCCCAAAGTTGATCTTGATACAAAACTAATGTATTTCGATACGAGTACACCAATGTTTAGGGTTAATGGTAACGAAGCGATGGAGGCAGTCCTATTTTTGAAAAGTGCCCCTTCATTTCTAAGGTGGTTATTAAAAGCTTTATTTCTTGAAGAAACTGTAGGAAGATATTACGACTGGAGGAAGGTTACAATTGATTTAGTCGCAAATTTCTTTAAGGAACAAAAACCCGAACTTATCCCTGAATTGATTAACCTTGTCAATAAATTCTTCGAAGAAGAAGCAATTGATTTCGATATTGAACCGTTAACATTAGAAGAAGTTAAAAAATATTACAAAAGTGACAGTAGTATGTGGGTTATTTTTCAAAGTGTGAGACGCTTTGATAGATTTCTTAAAACTAAAGTCTTTAAGAAAAAGTATGATTTCTATCTTCCTGGCAAAATTGAAAGGTAGATCGTCAAAAAACTTGTAATATTAACATTAATTTGGATGTAATCATGATTAGAGCATTTATAGCGATCGAATTAAAAGATAAAAACACGATAGAGAAAATTCAGGCTTTCTCATCTCGATTAAAACAAAATCAGCCTAAACTTAAAGTAGTAGAACCAGAAAACCTTCATATGACTGTAAAATTTTTGGGAAACATTTCTGAATCCATGGCATCAAAAATTTATGAAATTTTGAAAGAAGATGTAAACAAAAGCATGTTTCAAGGAAAAACCATTGAATATAGTCTTAGAGGGGTAGGTCAATTTAACAAATTCTCTGTTTTATGGGTAAAACTTATTGGAGATGTTCAATTTTTACAGCAAATTAAAAATACAATAGAACAACTCTTATCTGAGCGATTGAAAATTCAAAAAGATAAAAGAACTGAATTTAAACCGCATCTTACGATAGGAAGATTGAGAAGGGATAAAGTAAATTATAAAACTTTTGATGTGCTAAAAAAACTAATTAACGAGAATAAAAATTTCGAATTTGGACCTTTTAATGTAAGCCAGGTAAAACTAAAGAAGTCTGTTTTAACGCCTACAGGGCCGGTATATTCCGATTTGGTATTTTAAATGAACGAAAAACCTATTAAAGCAATTATATGGGATTTGGACGGTACCTTAATACATTTTAAAATTAACTCGGTTAAAGCTCGAAGGAAGGCTATTAAAGTATTAAGAGATTATGGGATACCAAAGGAAAACATTTCAATTGAAATGCCTATTTTAGAAAATGTTAAAATCTCCAGAGTAATATTTAATGAATTAGGGTTTTCTTCCGAAAAAATTAAAGAAATTATTAACGAAGTGAATAACGCCGTAATTCAAGTCGAACACGAAGCTGCCATTAAAGCGACTTTAACTCAGGGTATAGACCAGGTTTTAGAGTTTGCAAAAAAGAAAAGACTTAAACAAGCTGTTTTTACGTATAATACCCATAACAACGCAAGAATTTCACTAGAAACAGCAGGTATCTTTCACTACTTTGAAGTCATAGTAGGTCGTGACAATACTAAAAATCTTAAACCGCACCCAGATCATTTAAAACACATATGTGAGAAAATAGATGTAAAATCTGATCAAATTGTTGTTATAGGGGATACCGGGCGAGATATTGAAGCAGCGATTAACATAGGATCGCGTTCTATCGCTTTAAACACTAAAATTCCAAATTACTTGAAAAGAGAATTTTTCAAGAAAGCTAATAAAATTATCGAACCAGAAGAAATTCCATCTAAATTAATTGAAACACTTGAAAAATTTTTATGAACTAATAAAAATAAATTATAAATACAATTTAATCAATTATTGAAATAATTTTAATTAAATATTTAATTTATTAAATTATGAATATTACTTTCAAATTAGATGTTTTGAAACCACACACTCCTGATAACGAACTGATCGGCCGTACCTTAATAGAAACTGAGGGTGTTACATACGTGCAGATTAAGACAGACGAGATAGACCAAAAAACAACCTCAATTTTTTTAACCATTAAAGGTACTGAAGCCCTTACATTGGATTCAATAAAGGATATTTTAGAAAGCATGAACTGTGCCCTGCACTCGGTTGATGAAGTTATTATTGAAAAATAAAAATTTTATTATAACAAAATCCATAATGTGAATTCTGTCCCTTTAAAGTTCTATTTAAATGATATAGTTATATAAATATGTCATCGCAAAACCCTCCAAATGTGGTAAAAATTCTCCAAGAGCAAGGAGAGATCAACGACGAATTAGACTACGCAATAATGAGTTATGTGATTAAAAATAGAGGAGCGGGGTACACTGCGTGTCAACCGCAACTTGTTGAGCTTGAGGGCAATAAAAAAGCGATTAAAATGAATCTTGATAATACTTTTATAGATAAAGATAATCAATTGATGGGATTGGGGATTGTTGGCTCCTTATATATAGATTTAGACACTCTACAAGTTATTTACAGCACTTCTTCAGAAGATTTAGTAAAAAATATTGAAAAATTAAAGAACGCAGGAGTTCAACCTCAAACTAGACCAAAAGGTAAATATTAACCTAATTTAGGTTAATTTTTCTCCTACTATTTTATTATGATCAATATTTTACTTGCCTTCCAACGCTTATATCCACACTCAACATTTCTTTAAGTGACGGGATAAATAATTTATTAAACACATTTTCTAAATCACAACCACACCAATAATTCTTCTCCATTTTATGATATTCTTATGCCCTTTTCTATAAACATAAGTTTAAATTACTGCAATTTTACTACTAAATTATGAAACAAAAGACTCTCTTTGTATCAAAGATAAAAAATGAACATGGAATTACTTTAACGGATGATGATTACACCGAATATAAAAAAAAGGCAAATAAATCGATCCGTTCAAGCCTCATTGGCGTGTTAATTGGTGTTGCCATATTATTATTTATTGTAGTTGGGATATTATTAAATGAATTACCCTTTAATGAAATGACATTCCTCCCATTAGGCGTAGTTGCGTGTATGATAATAACGAGTGGGAACTCTTTAACTAAGAAAATGAATCAATCAGAGCAGGAGTTCATCGAATATCTTAAAACCAAATACGGTTCTACTACTCCGAATATTCCCATTTCAATCACACCCAATCATAATTCAAGACCTATTGCTTCGCAAAGCGCCTCAAAGCAACCTAAACTTGCAGAGAATTGTCCTATTTGCCATCAATTAATACCCGTTAATTCAAATCCTTGTCCTAAATGCGGATCTAAATTACTTTGGGATTAGAGCCATTAAATTATTGTCTAAATCCTGATTGTTAGACGATATATTTATACTTACTATTAATAATTTCAAGATTTAAGTAATTATTAGGAAATTAATCCATCCCTTAAAAATTGTACGTTTTATATCGAATCAAAGATTACGAATAATAATGACTGATACCGAGAGCAATATAAAACATCTAATCCAAGAATATCTATTAGATGAAGGTCTTTTAAGAAAAAAAATTCCAATTGATGATAAAAAACTTGAATTTGGCTTTCAATTTATATTCCCGCCTAGCCCTATAGCACAAAAAATGGTTGCTTTAAAACCTAAAAATAAAGATTTAATTATAATTTCTAACCCAATTCAAATAGCCCCTCAACAAGTGGATGCCTTAAACGCTCTAGAAGATAACAGAAAATTACAATTTTTTATGGATTTGAGGAAATTTTTTCTAATTCGTGATGTTTTTTTTAGAATCGATACTCAGAAATTTCGATACGAAGTAAGCGATCAAATCTTCCTTAAAAAAGATGGTACTATTTCAAAAAATTCTTTTTTTAAAAGCATACGTAAGGTATTTACATGTGCAGCTTATTCAAACATGATTTTAAATGAATATTGTATGGGTAAAATCAAACCCGGAGATTATTCTAAATCTAAAGATTTTACTTCAGATTTCTCTTTATATTCATAACAATTAAATTGATGAGTAGGTGAAATGTAATTTTCGAGAAATGGTTACAAGCATTAGGAAAATTAGATTATGTTCAAGGAAAAGCAAAACCTGATGTTGATTGTATTTTATGCTCTATCAGAATGAATGACGAAAGAGTAGTTTCATTAAAAATTTTCGAAGATGAAATCTGCTTTGTTATTTTAAACTTATACCCCTTCAATCCCGGACATCTCATGTGCGTTCCAAATCGTCATATCACAAAATTTACCGATTTAAAGAAAGAAGAAATCGTCCATATATCAAGAACGATTCAAGGCTTACAATTATTACTTGATGAATTATACAATCCAATGGGGTATAATATTGGAATTAATCAAGGAAAAGACGCTGGAGCAAGCATAGAACATTTCCATTTCCATTTAGTTCCAAGATATGGCTCAGAATTAGGATACATTGATATTGTTAGCAAAACTCGAATTGTTCCTGAAGGATTGGATTCCGTCAGGAAAAAATTAAAGGATAATATTGATAAATTTCTTAATAAGGAATTTTTTGAGAAGTTTGAATAATTTCAAAAACCAAAAGGTTTCTTCCTTTTATATCCTTGATTTTAAGATATTTATGTCGTAATAAAATTAATTAAATAGTTGATATCAATAGAAATATTAGATTTAATTGATTTAACAATATTAGAAAAAATGAAATTTTAACGTTGAATGAAAAAAGCTTGACCCAAAAATCATTGCAAAATTTTTTACGAAAAAATGATGAAAAAATTCAATATCTTGATATTAAAAAAGAGCAAAATAGAAGGAAGAAATCTATCGTAGATGTACCTAAACCTTTTATAAAATGGGTAGGCGGTAAAAGACAATTAATTCTACAAATGAACGATTATTTTCCTAAAGAATTCAATAAATATATTGAACCTTTTGTGGGCGGCGGAGCTATCTTTTTTTATTTATTACCCGAAACGGCTATATTAATTGATGTAAATAAAGAATTAATTAATACCTATAAATTAATAAAAAATAATGTTTCTGAACTCATAAAATCCCTTAAAAACCACAAAAATGAAAAAGATTATTATTACGAAGTACGGAGTAAGGATAGAAATCCCGAAGAATATAATAAATTGTCAGATGTTAACAAGGCTTCAAGAACTATATATTTGAATCGCTGTTGCTTTAATGGATTATATAGAGTAAATAGCAAAGGACAGTTTAACGTGCCTTTTGGAAAGTATAGGAACCCTAAATTCTGCGATGAAGAAAATTTAGTTGCTATTCACAAAGCTCTAAAAAATGTTTTATTAATAAATGACTCATTTGAAAAATGTTTAGATTTTGCGGAGAAAGATGATTTCATTTATTTTGATCCACCTTATGTTCCAATATCGCGTTCTGCTAATTTTACCAGTTATACTAAGAGTAATTTTGGCAAAGAAGACCAAATCAGGCTTTTCAATGTATATAAAAATTTAGATGAACGGGGTTGTAAGGTAATGTTGAGTAATTCTTATTCTGATTTTATTTTAGATTTATATAAAGAATATCAAATAAACATCCTTTACGCTAAAAGAGCTATAAATAGTGATGGAAGTAAAAGAGGAGAAATAAAGGAATTATTGATAACCAACTCGTTTTAATTATAATAAGAAAAAAAGTAAAAAAAAGATAAAAACTAAATTATTAAAAACTGAATCACTTATCTTGTAGCTTTTCGAATATCAGCAGCAGTAACTCTCTTTCGTTTATCAGCTTTCGTAATCTTAATAGCTTCTTTAGTTGCGTCTGCGGCTGTTTTTTCGAGAAAACCGATAAGTTTATCTAGAGCATCGGCAGCAACTAAATCAGCGCCTTCTTTTTTCATTAATCGCCGAATTGGAGCTTTTGCAATATAACTATCGCTTTTTTTTGCTGGGGCTTTTTTTGCCATGATTTATTCCTCCACTAATTTTTTTTGAATTGAACTGTTTTAAATTAAATTTATAATTAATAATAACTACGATTTTCTATTATATAAATATTATGGTTCGGAATATTACTTTATGGAAATTTTGTTAATTATTTATTATGTATCTAAAATTTACTAAAGATTATTTGTCCGACAAAATACCATTATTAAAATAAATTTTTAAAATTTATTAAATTGGGAATAAATTTTTTTTGATTGTTTAATTTCACTGGAATGTGATTTTAAAAAGGATTTCATGCAAAAGTTCGAAATCTTCTTTTTTTATTAAAGATTTAATATCATGTAAATATTCGAAATCTTCATTTTTTATTAAATTAACATTTATGTTTTAAACAATAGGATTTTTAGCTTAAAGTACCTTTTTATGCATGTCATCAAATATTTAGCATAATTAGATGTTTTAATAAAAGTGTCAACTTTTTTTTGAAAAAATAAAAATTAAATAATAGTTCCAAAATTAGATATTTAATACGAAATAAAAAAAGAATTAGATTCCAATCTTGCCGTTTAGTCGTGATATTATAAAGCTTGAAGAATATGAAATCGAACTCTCTCTACAATCGTTAGGATTTACTAAAAACGATTCCAAAGTTTTACTAACTCTTGCCAAATATAAAATTTTAAGTCCCGCAGATATAGCAAAATTTTCTGGAGTCGATCGTGCTAGAGTATACGATAGTCTTAACCGGTTAATTGAAAAAGGTTTTATCCAAAAAGAACCGGTAAAGAGGGGCGCAAATTACCAAGTTATTCCTATTGAAAAAATATTTAAAACTATTAGAGAAGGATACAAAAAGAAAATCGAAGATACATTAATCCTAGAAAAAGCCATAACTGAATTGGAAATCGACACAGAAGAATCAGAACCCAGAGTATGGGCAATAAATTCTCGAGAAAAAATTAGAGCAAAAATTAAGGATTTAATTAGCTCGTCAGAAAACCGGATTTATTTTATTATAACGCCTGATTTACTGATGGGAGAATTAGGAGGATATGAATGGATTTTAAAGGAATTATGGAACAAAAAATTTTCATCCGATATGGAAATTGTAATTGCCTTGAAGTATTTTGAGGATTTAAAAGAAGAAATTAAGAAATTATTAAAAATTTCTGTTAAAATACATTCAATTGAAGGCGATAATGTAATCCCTTTCGGTTTATTGATTGCGGATTATGGTTTTCTAATAACTACACTTGATCAAGTTAAAGAAGCTCCGGAATATACATCTGGAATATGGTTAGAAAACGGTAAAATAAGCCAAATTATTGGTTATGAACACTTATTCAAACATTTTATTAGTTCCGAAACGAAAGAAATTAAGCTAACTCCCGCAAAAGCTCCATACCAAACGTAAATAAATTTAATCAAATTTATCAATAAAAATAGAAGTTTAAAATTACGAATAAAAAGGACAAACTGAAATAAAAATAAGTTTAAATTTTAACACGAATGTTAATCAAATACGATTGAAAATCATAGGGGTAAAAAAGCATGTCATATCGTGGTAAAGTGATTTTGTGTGGAGACCCTTCTGTGGGGAAATCGAGCCTACTATCTCGATATGTAGATGGCAAATTTAGCGAAGAATCAGTTCCAACTCTTGGTGCAAATTTTTTAATTAAAGAGATTGATTTGAGCAAAGTCATTGATAAATTAAAATTAGAAAACCCTGAATTGAAGAAGGATATTAAAGAAAAGGGCTTCAAACTATATTTTTGGGATATAGGAGGTCAACAAGATAAACTTTTTAGCAACGAATACTATTTTGTTCAAGCGGTCGGGGCTATGATTGTTTTCAATTTAAATGAATTATCATCATTCAAGGGTATAAACTTCTGGCTCTCTAAATTGAAGGAATTAAGCGGTGATGTCCCATACATAATAGTTGGAAACAAATTAGACCTTGAAAGGAAAATTGACCAGTCTCTTATCGATGAAAGGGTAAATAAGCTTGGAGTAGAATATTTTGAGACTTCCGCTAAACTTAATGAAAATGTGGATGTGGCATTTGAAAGTTTATCCATTCAAATATTAAATAATTTTAAATAGTAACTTAAAAATCTTAATTTTAATATATTTTAAATTTTAACTATACCTAAATTTCATAATGAGGAGTATTCTTTTAATCCCTATCGCCCCTTTGTCAAGAACTAAATCTCGTCTTAGAGATTGTTTTCCAAAAGAATTACTCAAAGAATTGACTATTGCTATGTTTAAAGACTTAGCAAATAAAGTAGTTAATGTTGATTGCTTTGACCAAAAAGTAGTTTATTGTAATAGCGGTGAAATATTAGACTTAGCAGAAGAATATGGATTAGTTGGGATAAAGGAGCACCTCACAGTACCAAAAAAATCGTTTGACGAAGTTATTAGAGATTTAAATAATGTAGCCATTGAAGAATTTAACGCTAAAGAAACGATTTTTACGTTTTTAGATGTTATTTTAATATCAGAAAGAAATTTTATTGAAGTAAGTAATTTAATGAAAAAAAACCAACTGGTCGTATGTCCTGCTATTCATTCGGCCGGTATTTCTATTTTTGGAAGAAAACCTCCCGATATTTTGCCTACGCATTTTTCAGATCCGAATGTTCCTTCTTTTGTCGCGTTACTAAAAGACGCTCAAGAAAGAAACTTGAAATTTGCGATTTACGATTCTTTTCAGGCGGGTTTTGATATCGATATTAAACAAGACTTAGTATTAGCGCACGAATACTTTAAAATCTTTAATTTAATTGAAACGGAGACGTATAAGTTTCTAAAAAATAATTTAAAATTAACTTTGCAAAAAAGAAATAAAAGAAATAATCGAGATTTTAAAATTGTTAAAACCAATTAGCAAAGCTTTTATTAACTTATGAAATATCTAAAAAATTAAAATGAGAAGGTAATATTTAATTTAACTTCTTCGTTTAAAATCTTTTTAACTGATTTTTGAAATTCTTCTCTTTCGTTCTTTAAGGAAGATAAATATCTTAGGTAATCTTTGTTTTTTCTATCGAGATCGTTTTCCAAATGTTCTATTTTTATTGTATTTGTAGCAATTTTATTCTTGATATCTTCTCGATTAATCGCTAAACCTGCTTGGTCAATATGTTTCTTTAATTCATTAATTTTGTTAGTCGTCTCTTTGATTTTATCGATATCGCTTTGAATTGTTTTTTCGTCAAAGATTGCATTAATTTGGTGAATTGTTTTATCTTTTACTTCAGATTTAAGATTTAGCTTATTTTCCTCTAAAATATGACGTAATTGGATAAGCAAACTTGAAAATTTTGGTAGGTCCCTGCTTTCCTTAACTAACGTATTTATTGGGTTTTTTAAAAAATCTCTTAGAAAAAAAGTGTTAATGTTAGGAATATGAATAGTTTCTTTTTCTAATTCAAATTTTAACTTTTTTAAAGCTTTTTTAAAACCAAATTTGTTGTTTATTTTCATCCTCAACTTGGCTAAGTTATCTTCTTGTTTTTCTTGTTCTCCAAACAGTTCGTTTTTTTCTACAATTGATAGCTTTTGGATTAAATCTTCTTGTTCTTTCTGTCTCTCTTCTAAATCCCTTTCAAACACATCTAAATCAGACTTGGCATGTTCGATGTTATCTCTTAAAGAAAATAACTTTGGCAGCTTTTTAAGTAAATATTCTGCCTCCTTTAGATCAGTGTATTTTTTCCTTAGAAACTCATCCAAACCTTTTTGTTTAGTGCCTAATTTCCGCGTAATATAACTTAATTCTTTTATTTCTGGTTGTACTTGTTTCTGGAATCTTGGTAAAGATTTTTTTGCTATATCATTGATGCTTGTAAAGAGTTTCTTGATTGAGTTTAATAAACTATGCATGTTGTCGTAAGTAATATCTTCTTCAGGTATTTCAACTTCATCAATTTCTTTTTTAATTCTGTCAGAAAAGAAATGTAACGATTTAACCGCTTTCTCATCTATATTTCCTTTTCCAGCATCAATAAAATGATCTGTACAAACCTTTATTTCAATTAGGTTATCTCGAACGTCAGAAATTTGCTTTTTAACAGCTTTTTTAACTTTATAAAATTGAGAATCAAGCTTTTCCTTATAAAAAACTTCGAATTCTTCTAATGAAATTTCAATCATTATTAATTTTTAGACAAATTTTATTTTATGAGTTTAATAATTTTTTACCATTCATATATTTTTGAAGAACTTTCGGGATCGAAACTGAACGATCCTTGTTTTGATAATTCTCTAAAATACAACAAATTGTACGTTCAGTAGCGACCGCAGTGGAATTTAGGGTGTGTGCGATTTCTTTCTTTTGAGTAGAACCTACTTTTCCGACTCTTATTTTTAATTTTCTTGCTTGATAATCTAAACAATTACTGCACGAGACTAATTCTCGATATTTTTCCGAAGCAGGAAACCAAGCTTCAAGATCGTACTTTTTAGCGGCATTATCGTTTAATTCGCCAGAGGCGATATTAACAATTCGATAAGGGATATTTAATTCTTTATAAATCTCTTCTGCGTTTGTTATTAATTCTTCAAAGATATTCCACGAATTATCAGGTTTACAAAAAACGTATTGTTCCACCTTTTCAAATTGATGTACTCGAAATATTCCCAGAGTGTCTTTTCCATGTGAACCTGCCTCTCTCCTAAAACAAGACGATACTCCCGCATATTTTAGTGGAAACAAATTAGGATCAATGATCTCATTGTAATGATAAGCAGCTAAAGTCTGTTCTGATGTGGCAATCATAAAGAGATCTTCGTCTTGTATTTTATATAATTGTTCCTCAAAATCTGCCAATTCTGCGGCTGCTTTCATAACTTCATGCTTTATAAAGAAGGGGGTCCATAAAGGAGTATAACCTTTGCTAATCAACTTATCTAAAGCAAATCTAATGAGAGCTAAATTAAGTAGCACCATATCCCCTTTTAAGTAATAAAACCTTGACCCCACCACTTCAGATGCCTTCTTTGTATCTGCTCCATTAATTTCATCAATTAGATCTACATGTGATAAAGGTTTAAAATCAAATTTAGGCAAATCTCCAATGGTTCTTACTATTTCGTTGCTCTCTTCCGTTTCACCAATAGGAACCGATTCGTGTAGTTCGTTTCCCACATAATATCGATATTTTTCTCTTTTATTGATAAATTCGATTCTCTTCTTTTCCAACTCGTCAATTTTTTCCTTAATTTGCTTTGATTCCTTTATCGCTTTCTCGGCTTTTATGTTATCGCCCGATTTCTTGTAAGTGCTAATCTTACTAGTAAGTTCGTTTATTTGTTTTCTTAAGTCTTGAATTTCTTGTAGGACGCTTTTCCACTTTTGATCGTATTCAAATACTCTTTCTGCTTTAACAGGATTGTTAAATCTCTTCTTCTCTGATTCAACGATTTTTTTAAAATTTCTTCTAAAATCTTCAATATCTCGCAAGTTTTAATCCCATTAAAATTTAAAATTTCTAATTTCTATTAAATTTCTATAAATAATCATTAAATTAATTTATGAAAATTATAAATATTTGTAAGAATAATCAAAAATCTCATTCATGCTGAACTCTTTCAGTTATTGTTGAGCGTAGAAAGGCAACTCTTATTTTTCTATTGTCGTATCCAACTTTATCTATAATGTTCATGATTTTTATTCTCTTAGCTTTACCTTTTAAGCCTTCTTCTGCCATAAATTGCTTAGCAAAATCTTCTTTTTTCCCTTCCTCTTGCTCCACCATATTAGAAAATAATGAATTTATCATAAAAAAGTTAATGAGATTTGCATTTTGAATGCAAATTTACAGATCTAAATGGAATTATAGGTTGCTTAAAAAAATGCTTAAAAATATATTAATTCAAAAATTCCTAAACCAAAGGGACTTCTATTAAAATTTTAAGAAGTAAGTATAAACAATAACTATTTTCGGTGATGTTTCAACTAAAGGTGAATTAAATGTCTGATAAACAGACCATCGATAAACTAAGAATAGGAGTTTACATTTGTAGATGAGGCGTTAATATAGGAGCTCACGTTGATTGCGATGCTTTAAGAGACTTTGTTGAGCCTTTACCTAACGTAGTCATAGCAAGAGTTAATAATTTCACTTGTAGCGATCCGGGGCAACAAATTATTAAAAGCGATATATTAGAATTAGATTTAAATAGAGTAGTGGTCGCAGCATGCACTCCTAAGATTCACGAACCCACATACCGAACTGTATTACAGGAAGCAGGGTTAAGTCCCTACTATTTTGAAATGGTAAATATCAGAGAACACTGCTCCTTTGTTCATCAAGACGATAAAGAAAAAGCGACAAAAAAAGCAAAAAGGTTAATATTAGCAGGAATAAATCGGGCTCGAGAATTAGAAGCTGTTCCACGAAAAGAAATACCTGTAACTAAAGCAGCTTTAGTAATTGGTGCTGGAATTGCGGGGATGAATGCTGCATTAGATTTAGCCAGTCAAGGAATATCTGTTTATTTGGTTGAAAAAGAGCCAACCATAGGCGGAAAAATGGCACAGCTCGATAGGATTTTCCCTACTGACGATTGTGGAATATGAGTTTTGGCCCCAATAATGGTAAATGCTTCGAAACATCCCAATATAACTTTACTGACCTATAGCGATGTTATAGAGTTTAGTGGCATAACTGGAAATTTCAAGATAAAAATCAGAAAAAATCCTCGATATGTTGACGAAAAAAAGTGTACAGGATGCGGTTTATGCACAATAGAATGTCCAATTACGATCCCTAATGAGTTTGATCGAGGATTTGGAGAAAGAAGAGCAGTTTATATTCCTTTTCCGCAAGCAGTGCCAAAGTATGCCGTAATCGATATGGATGTGTGTATAGACTGTAAAAATTGTGAAAGAACTTGCCCTAGTGAAGCGGTTGATTTTGATCAAGAACCTGAAATTCTCGATATTACGGTAGGCGCTGTTATTGTCGCAACTGGATGGGACGAATACAACATTTTAAAAAGTAAAGAGTATATGTATGGAATTTATCCTGATGTCATTACACAAATCGAATTAGAAAGGCTGTTAAGTCCAATTGGCCCAACCGAGGGGCATGTATATAGAATATCCGATGGAAAATCGCCTAAAAAAGTAGCTATGATCCAATGTGTTGGGTCCCGAACGTTAAGAGGAAATAATTATTGTTCTGCTGTCTGTTGTAGCGTTTCTTTGAAGAACGCTCAATTGTTAAAGCAAGAATACCCCGATATGGAAATAACGATATTCTATATAGATATTAGAACCACAGATAAAGGAAACGAACAATATTATAGAAATATAAGAGAACAGAACGTAATGTTCATAAGGGGAAAACCGGGCGATATAAAGCTGAACGAGGATGGAACTATGAAACTCTTTTACGACAATTCTTTAGAGGGAGACGTTTCTTACTTGGATTTTGATTTAGTAGTGTGTTCAACAGGGATGATACCTTCAAAAGGTACAGATAAAATAATTGATGTAATGGGGCTTAGTAAAGGTCCCAATGGATTCCTTTCAGAAATTCACGGGTGTTTAAAACCTCAAGAAACTAAGGGATTAGGGATTTACATATGTGGATGTGCTGCGGGACCAAAAAACATCCCATATTCCGTTTCTACAGCATTAGCCGCTGCAAGTAAAGCTGCTACATTGCTTTCTTACGATACTATCGTTCAAGAGTTAATTATAGCTGAAGTTGACGAACTCCTCTGCGTGGGATGCCATAGATGCGAAAAATTATGCGAATATCAAGCAATAATCGTAGCTGAAGATGGCATTGCCGTTGTTGACGAGTTAAAATGTAAAGGTTGCGGAGTGTGCGTTTCTTCGTGTCCAGCAAGAGCTATCGATTTAAAGTATTACAGAAATAAGCAATTTGAGGTAGAAATTAAAGGAATCGCGGGCAGTGAAATCGAAGTTATGAAGAAAATATCAACCAAAATTGAAAATTAAAGAGATTATAGGCGAGAATAAATGTCAAATAGCGTAAAAGAAAGAAATATTATTGCTTTTGGATGTGAAAAGTGAGGGTATTCCGTAGCAGATTTAACAGGTACTATGAGAAAATCGTATTCTAGCACTTTCCATTTAATAAGAGTTAGATGTACTGGTAGAATTGGAATTCATTTAATAATGGAATGCTTTTTGAACGGAGCCGATGGAGTAGCTATTATTTCCTGAAAAGAAGGCGAATGTGAGTTTGGAAAAGGAAACTTGAATACATACGAACATGTCAAATTTTTAAAGAGGTTGTTTAAACACATAGGCCTTTCTGAAGATAGGATTCAACAATATTTCTGCTCTGCAGCCGAAGTTGAAAATTTCCTTAACTCAGTAGAAGACATCACCAACAAAATCGAAGCTCTTCCTCATCTACCAAAACTAAAAATTAACCCGAAATAGAATGACCCTTCTAAAAAAAAAGGAGTTAGAAGGTAACTAACTCACAGCATGAGTTTTCGGAATTATGATATATAAAACATATAATAAAAAACATAAATTGTAAAGAATAAATTAGTAAAAAAAAAATGAGCTCTGAGTCTAACATTTCATGGGAAACCTTAAAAGATGTAGCTGTTACTTTAGACTCATATAGGATCCGCGCGTTAATTGACGCTAAGCAGGAAATCTTAGATGCGGGCATCTATAGCGAAAAACAATACTATAAACTGTTGTTCAAAATGTTCGATGAAGAGCATTTGAAATATAGACTTTTTAACTATTTAAATCAACATAATTCCAATAATTTTGATTCTATAAAACAATTTTCCAAAAAAAACTCCATAGATATCAGAAAAACTCTTAGTTTATTAGAATTATTGAAGAATGAAAACCTTATAATAGTCAATAAAATCAACGATACGATAGAAGGGAATAATGACGCAATTAAAGCTACAGTTTTTAAGGATTTCGATATTCAAAGCCGTTTTGTTAAACCCTCCGAAGTAAAATCTATTTACGAACCAGTTAAGGCAGTGTTTGAATCAAATATCTGCTCTGGGTGCGGTTTATGCGCCGGCGTTTGTCCTGTAAATTGTTTAAATATTTATAATGGTTTTGGTAAATTAGATGAAGATGTGTGTATCAAATGTGGAATGTGCTATTTTGTATGCCCTCGTACGTATTTACCCATAGATATCTTGAACATGACTCAAGAAAACTCTTCAGAAATTAAAAGCGTTTCTACAATTGGACATTACATAGAAGTTTATTCCGCAAGAACTAAAATTGAAAGTATTGCTAAAGTATGTCAGGATGGTGGAATTACCAGTACTTGCTTACATTACCTTTTTGACACAAACCAAATCGATCTAGCACTAGGCGCAAAAATGAGCGGAACTCCGTGGAGGCCTGAACCGATAGTAATTCAAAATAAAGACGATATTCTTTTAACTACCGGTACAAAATACGTAAATAACCCAACCTTAAGTGTGTTAAATGATTTAAACAAAAATCCAACCAAATTAGCAGTTGTTGGAGTTCCTTGCATGATGCAAGGGCTATTAAAATCTAAAATTTATAATATCGATATACCCGCGTTAAACCAAATCAAATTTCGTATTGGCATCTTCTGTATGGAGTCCTTCTCGTACGAATCCTTTTTAAAAATCTGCGAGGTTTTGAAAGTTAACGTAAAGGACGTAAGAAAAACCGACATAAATAAGGGGAAATTTTTTATTTATACTAATTCTGGGGATGAATTAACGGTCCCTATTAAAGAGATTACACACTTAGCAAGAGAAGATTGTGATATCTGCTTTGATCTGACATCAGAAGCAGCGGATATTTCTATTGGTTCTATTGGTTCTCCCTCAGGTTGGAATACGGTTATTATAAGAACCCAAATAGGAAAAGATTTATATAGCGGGCTAATCGAAAACGATTTAATCGAGTCAAAGAAGATTAAAGATGCTAAACCTGGATTACCTCTTCTCGAAAAGACTGCCAAATCCAAAAGAAACAAATGTACTAAACATATCGATAAAAAGAAAAATGAGAAAATAAGATACCCCCAATATTAGATATTAGATTTTCTCAAAATTTTTCCCAAATATTCCTACTTCCTTTATAAACCATAAAATTAATATTAAATTTCATATTAAGAATTATAACGTTAATTATTACATTAAGTAATTAAGTAATAATTTAGAGTAAAAATGAGCTTAACTACAAGACCTGCCAACTTTCGGGAAAAATTATTCTTTCGCAAACTTCGGAGTCAAGTCGATGGAAACGCGAAAGTAGAACAAGGATTAACTCAAATAATGGGAATTGGAAGACGATTCGCTCAAGCAATAATTGTGGTTGCAAGTATAAACCCTGCCTTAAGAATTGGCGCCCTCCCTGAAAAGGATTTAAACAGAATTGAAGAAATAATTATAGATCCGATTGCAAATGGTATTCCCGCGTGGATGGTTAATCGTAAAAAAGACTTAGTTACCGGAGAAAATTTACACATCTTTGGAAATAGACTAGAATTGTCAGTAAGACGCGATATAGATAGAATGAAGCGGATTAAAAGCTACAAAGGAGTACGACACCACCAAGGACTAAAAGTAAGAGGTCAAAAAACTAAAAGCACGGGACGACACGGACTAGTAGTCGGCGTATTGAGAAGAAGATTAAAAGGTATTAAAAGGGATTAAAAGGTGACAAAAAATCGGAGATCCACGACGTTTAAAGAAAAAATTTAAAAAACCAAAACATCCCTTTCAAAAAGAAAGGTTGGCTGAAGAACTTGAATTTCTAGGAAAATACGGCCTTAGAAATAAACGAGAGTTCTGGAAAATGCGTACCATGCTGGGTAATTGGAGAAGTATAGCACGACAATCTAGAACATTATCAAAAGAAAGAGCAGCAGAGGTTCAAGATACGCTAAGTAAGAAGTTAATCAGGCTCGGCGTAGTAGGTCCAGAAGCAAGATTCGAAGATGTGTTATCGCTTACTGTAGAGGCCTTATTAAAAAGACGACTACAAACTATGGTCTTTGAGAAAGGGTTCGCGAAAACTATCTATCAAGCGAGACAATTTATTGTTCACGGCCACATTCAAGTACTAGGCAAGAAAATTGACGCCCCTTCTTACATAGTAAAAAGAGAAGAAGAAGATTTCATTGGGTACGCTCCCAGTAGCCCTCTAACAACAGTTAAAGAAAAGAGTTAGTAATTCTAAGGAATATTAGATATTTAATCTAATAAAAAATTTTTTAATTATCCTATCAAATTTCCTCATTTTATCTATCATAATTCGCTGAAGATATTAGGATAACTAGTTAAAATTATAATAAACTTCAAATTTTAGAAATAATTAGTCCTTTATAATAAAATAAAATATTAAAATGGTGGTTTTAAAATTAGTAAACGCGAAGAAGTTAAGTGGGCAATTGTTCACATCTTTAGTAGCTATAACAACACGATAGTAACAGCTACCGACCTTAGCGGCGGTGAAACGTTCGCAAAATGTAGCGGCGGTATGGTGGTTAAAGCCGACCGAGACGAATCGAATCCATACGCGGCCATGCAGTGCGGCTTCCGTGTGGCTAACGATCTTAGAGATAAAGGCGTTTTGGGCGTTCACATCAAAGTAAGAGCGCCCGGCGGGAACAAAAGCCAAACTCCCGGACCTGGTGCCCAAGCGTGTATCCGTGCACTGGCACGTTCCGGATTAAGAGTTGGAAGGATTGAAGAAGTCACCCCAAAGTCTCATGATCACTGCCGTCGTAAATTTTTAGAGATTTCCCTCTAAAAACGGCTCAGGCGGTCACAGGGGGCGCAGAGTCTGATTTAAAGCCTTTATTAGGCGATCTGGCAGAGCTATTTATCGAAAATCCCTTTCTTTCTGCTTAGATATTTCTTTTCAAATTTTTCTTTCATTTCATAGTACATATTGATGTAATCGTTTTGCCATCTACTTTCAGCACTACCATGTGAGGGATACCAGATAAGATCGTTATCATGACATTCAACACAATACCATTCGTCGTGAAATCCAATATATATCATATCTTTATCTTGGCTAGAGCATCTAGCACACTCACAAAAAGATCTTCTTTTCAGACTAGAGAGTTTATGTCTCGTTCCTTCTAAGTAGTATAATTCTGCTAGTTCTTCGGGTGGGAGGTCAAGGGGTGGCGGATATAAACTAGCATAGTGCCCTAAAATCCAGAATTCATCCCATACAGCTCGAATTAAGATTTGTCTTAAGTTGTTTCTAATTTTTCGGAGCCGTTCATTTCGGATGACGATTTTTCGTTCGTCTTTCATTGTTATGGTAAAGGTATGGAAAAAAGAATATTTAAATAATGATGAAAAAAAAAAATTAGGATTTATATTGAATAAATCCAGATGTAACTAAATTTGGAGTACCGCAGAAGAGTTTTGTTATGATGTGAGAGTTTAGGATGGGTGCTGGTCGGTGTTTGTTGATCCATTCGAGCATGAGATTTTTGATATCTTGTTCAATGTTGTCTTTGGGAATGTTACTGAAGAACTTTTCAAAGATATAGTTATTTCCGTTATCGTCAGTGAAATATTCGTTGATAAAGTTCACGATTCCATTCTGAATTAAGAAAGTTCGTCTCTGTAGATAATGTTGCCATTTATCTCTCCAGTCAATAATGTTTTTCTTGTAATATTGAGGGCAATCAAAAGTTAAGTTGATTCTTCTTCGAATTAAATCAAGAACTAAGTTTGATTTTCCTTCAAGATTATAATGATTCGTATGCATAACAAGAGCTAATCTGTTGACATCGATGGACATCTTATCGTTTACAAATATATGATGTCTTTCGTAAGTAAATGAATCCATTCTATGAGTTTTTTTAAAAGATTCAGATTTGATCGGTTCTAAGGTTAAAATATCAAGACCAAGATCCCGAATTATTAGTGTAATTATATGAAATTTTATAGTGCTGATGGTGTACCAACTTGGATGATAAACTCTAGGTAGAATAAGATACAGATTTCGTATATTTATATAGTCCCAAACTTCTTTGAAAATTTTAGAATATGAGCTGTAAGGTACTAATTTAACTAATTCTTTAAGCATGTTCATAAGACCTATCCAAGAATAGACTTTACCTCTATCAGGTTGTCCAAATCTATTAATCCTTCCAAAAGTCTGATATTTCAATAGTTTTCGTGCATTCTTTAGGAGAATTGGCTTTTTCTTTGCTTTAGACATTTCAAACCAAATAGATAATGTTAATTCATATTCGGGTTTAAAATATCTTGTTCCTTTGTTATGTGAATCGCCAATATATTTAACATCAAACGGATTTGCAAAAATGAATTCTTCAATGAAATTTTCTACCTCAAATCTAATTATCTGTAAATTATCCACATCTACAGTAATTATATCTGTAAAAAAATTAGCAAATTCTTCAGTAGTTACAGTTCTTATTTTGTATATGAAATTAAAGAGAGTTGATAATTCAAGTTTTCTATATTTATAATTACCCTTAAGATGAGAATCCTTCAATGCTCTTGCTCTCTCAAAGAATAGTCTTGAAATGTCTGTGTCAAAAACTCTAGCGTTAGGAAAATGGTTCTTTATAATTCCTTTTATGTTATTAAAGAATCCCCTTTTGATAGACTTTTGTTGAGAAGATGAAATTGAAAGCGATTGTTTATCCGTAGAGAAGCTAAAAGTATAGAGAGTGTTAAATTTATTCTGGATCGCTTCGTAGGATTTACTAAGTTTACTCATATACTTGTTTGCTAGTCGGTTATAGAGATCGTCAAAAGTTTCTTTTTTAGGGAAATGTCCTTGATTCATTGAATACTTTTTTTCCTTGATCCAATTGTATTTAAAACCAAGTTTTCTTGAGAGTTCTGCGTACGAGGGAGAATCTAGGATGCGTTCTTTAAATAAAAGTTCTTTTAAATAATCTACAAGGTTTGTATATGCGTGTCTAATTTTTGTGAGTTGTTCCACTTTTTTTTTGTCATTATCTAAATTATTCATTTTTTTCCAACCTTTTGGTTTTTATCAGCAGCATTATCGCGCATACTGATTTTTAAGATTGCAATTCGCGCAGTCTTATGCAACAGATAGCAAATCATAATATATAATTGTATTCTTGGAACTAGAGGAAATCTGAAGTTTAATGCTCAGTAAACTGGTTTAATCTTTATTAAACTTTGTCATTGTAAGCGGAGAATAGGTAGTTTAATAAAATCTAAACTAAAAAAATAGGGAGATTCCTACCAGTGTATATCTATCTTGGAGGCTATGTGATGACCTTTTTCTGGTAGGAATCTATTAATGATATTATATTGTTATATTTAAATAAAAAATGGCTATTTGTATTTCTATTTGATTTTTTTTTTAGAAGAGTAAATCTATCTTGAATTAAAAAAAAAAGAAATTTAGGGAAAGTCCCAAAGGGCTTCTTTACAGACAACAATCATTATGTCGATATTACCACAAGAGCAAGAAAAAGCCTTTATTCCATCATTATCATGATCGTTCCAGAATGGGTCATCTTCCTTAAGCTTTTCAAAACTTTGAATCTTATAGCACCTATCGCACAGGACATAGTAAAAACCACTCTTCATTTTTTTCACCAAGATAGAAATACATTACTTGGTTTAACTTCATCAATTTAAAGAGCCCATAAAACAGAAAAAGGAATTTAATTCTTTCAGATGGTTTATAATTTATCATTTTGCTCTTTCCAGAGGTTATTAATGAAATCATTAAATTTCTGTAAATCTTTACCATCAATTTTCAGTTTTCTATTGAAGACATAGAAGAAGCAATTTTAGACTGTACGAAATTTATGTATTTAGTAGAATGTGAAAGGCAAAAAAAGTATCCATACGGACCAGATATAGCTTTCTTTTTATGATAAAATATTTTAAAATTAACCTAATTTATTAAATCTATTATATATCTTTTCTGTTTAACTATTCATTGAAAAAAAATGGAGTTTAAAAACTTTTAAACCGATAAATAATGTGCTAACAAACGAGGAGATGAAGAAGTTCTACCCCCAACTCAGTTCAAGGATCTTGTTATTTCTTAGGCAACGGCGTTATCGTAAGGTAGAGATACTAACAGAGGACATCATTAAGAAGTTTAATAAATCCAAGAGCGAAATTTCTCAAGTGCTTTCTTTCTTAACAAAAAAGCGATATATTGATAGAGTATATGTAGATAATCTTAAAAATCACGGTTCACGGCATAAGATTCTTCTTAATGAGAGTGGTTTAAAGGTTGCTGAAGCCATTCTTTTGGAGGGGTTAAATCCTTTAGAGATAAAAGCGATTGAAGTTTCGATTAAGAAAAAAAGGCGATTGAAATTCTAATTTAAAAATTTAGATATGTTATTTTTTGCATGCATTTGGTCGATTAATATCAACATAATCCTTAATACCTAATTGATTGAGTTTTTCGAATAATGCCTGAGTATCATTTTCGATTACAAACATAATTTCTTCAATATTAAACAAATTAATTCAAAAGAGAATTTATTAAAAATAACTGAAAAAGTAAAAGTATACGATCAGTCTTTTCTAAGGATTAAAGATGGTATATTTAATTACCTCGATGGTTATTTGAATAAATAAAAGTGTTCATGTCCGCTATACCCTCTCTCATTTGCACTCCTATTTTTTCAATTTGATAGCCCGCTAAAGAAAGTGCACTCGGATTGTTTTGGCTTTAATTTCCTGTTTCTAGGAACACTTAGAATAACGGTTATTTCGCGATCATCTCTTCTTGAAACATATAAAATGTATTTAAAATATATAAAAAAAATATATCATATTTTTTTAAAAAATAAAATGAAATCATGATTTTTCTTACCTTTAAAATTGAAAAATTCTCTTTTTATTATCATCTCCATAATAAAACCTATGTCTTTTGCTAATCTTGATAAGTTTTCATGCATTTTCCTATAAAAACCTACAACTATTATCAAATGTGAATTGGATTTTAGAATTCGAAAAGCTTCTTGTAAAAATTTCTCAATCTTTAGCCAAAATTTTTTTTCTGTAATCCTATAGCTCTCGTATTTTTGTTCGTATGATTTATTTCTTAATTGGTTAATTTCGCTTTCATTTATAAAATATTTAATCTGATTTCTATCATTTGATATATAATCTATAACATCTAAATAAGGAGGTGAAGTAATAATACAATCAATAATATTTTTCTTTATCAATTTTAAATGAAAAAGATTATCTCCATGCATTATTTTAGTCTTTCCTATACTTAATCTTAACTGCTTTTTTAATATCTGATAATTTCTAAGAATATCAATTATAATTTCATAATTATCTTTAAAGGATTCAAATCTATTTTTTAAAATATAAGTCTCATCTGAAATAGCACGTGTATATATAAATAAATAAAAAAGTTCTCTGATATTTATTTTTAAAATTTCATTAAAATTAAATTTCGTAAAGTTCTTTTTATTATAATAGTTTATATCAAAATATTTTTTATTATGTGAAATCAAAAAATCTAATGGTACATCTAGTAATTTTGTCTTAATATGAGAATTAAAACATGCGATTGGGTTGATATCTATACCAATTGCATTAAATTCAAGAAGATTTGCTTCAATTAAAGTAGTGCCACTGCCACAAAAAGGATCAAGGATAATAGATTTCGGAGGGAGATTACAATAATTAATCAAACTCCGAATCATTTGTGCATGAAAATTCCCCTTATATAAATCTAATCCATGAGTTAAATATCTTGTTCCAAGGCTAGCTTTTACTGATTTTATTTTAGAAAAATAATAATAATAACTAATTTTCCCATCTATTTTTTTTTTATATGCTGTCTCTTTATGAAAATATTTTGGATTTTCAATATATCGGATGTTTTCTAATTCTGATAATTTAATTTCTGAAGAGCTTAAATTTTTTGAAATTGGTTCAAAATCATATTTATAATAGTGATTTATATTCATAGAATTATTGAATGATTAAATTTGATTAACATTTATAAAAATTTACACTTCTTTTTTAAAAACTAAACTAAAATCTTTCTTAAATCTATTTAATCGGCAAATTATAGATGTAAGTAAACTTAATTGGTTCAATAATTATTGAGAAATAATTTTTAATTTCTTAGTGAAAACTACTTCTAAGATATGATCAAAAAAGTCGCAAATATCATCAGAGTTAAATTATGAAAGAAAGCAATAATATTTAAAATATATTAAGCTCCAAAGAATTTTGTTATTCCCTCTGTAATTTTCAAATGCTTTAAAAGATCAATATAATTTTTCTGCAAATTTTTATCTGGAATTTTCAAAATGAATTTTTGTATAGTTTCAATATCTTTAAATTCTTTAAATTTATTGAGTAAATATTCATATTGATATATTGCATGAAAAAATACAAGAATTTCTCCATAGTAATATTTTTCTTTATCAATGTGTGTTTCTCTTTTATTTTTTATTGTTAACTCTTTTAAATTATTTAAATTATAATTTTGACATACTTCACACTCACAGTTAAAATCTGAACCATTTAATTCACTTAACTTTTTAAAATGAAATATGTTCTTATTTTTAACATAGTTTCCATTGGAATTTAATAGAGGTATTAAAATCTTGTTTTCTGTAGCTCTTCTCCAAGAAGAATGACAATCATAAGAATCAGCTCCACAAATCCATAATGGCAATATATTAAAATGATTACCAGCACCAAGAATGTGTATAGTTCGGTCATCATTTATGTTTTTTAAAAAATCTGAAATCATTTTAGTAACTATCGAACAAATATATGCACTTTTAGTAAATCTATTAAGTTTTTTAGGGAATTGCCATATATCCTCGTCTTTTCCTTTAGAATTAGCAATACCTCCACCTATAGCAAATCCATCAAATTTAAAATCATATTTTTTTTCAAATTCTATAATAGATTTTAAATAACTTAAATAATTGTTAGGAGAATTTCCATGTATCGGAGCAAAGACTAATGGAGTGAAAAAGTCTCTCTTCTGAAGATCTTCTATTGTTAATTTTATTAATCGACGATTTTTATTTAGATCTTCTCCAAATTCATCGGAGATTCTTACATACTTCTCATCTCCTTTCTCACCTGCCTTATATGTGTACTTTTTAGCAAAATCCATCGCAATTATTATATTTAATTTTAAATTATGGGCATAATTATGATAATCTTTAATAATCTTAGTATATTCATCTAAAATATTATCAGATGTATCCTCAATTATATTCCTGAAAATGTTACCCGAACCTGAATCAAGTAAAAAGAAATTCAAATTCTCTAATTTTTTTAAAGAAATCTTACTTGTGGTTTTTTTTTCAGTTTCAATATACACTCCTCTTACATATTCCACCCAATTTTCAATATTCTCAAATTCAAATGATTTATCGATTAGAACTCTATCAAAAACCATTTTATTGCCTAAATTGGTGTTTAAATAATAATAATTTAAAAGAAGATTAATTTTTCTTATATTTAATTCCCCTAAATAAGAGAATAATCTTGAAACATTTGTTCCGCCACCGCCAAAATTATTAGTTATAAAGAAAGAAGGAGTTTTAAGAATTTTTTCTTGGTTATCTATTGTTTTAAATCTCAAGTTATTTAGCCGTATGGATTTATAAATTTATTTTATAAGTGAATATATACTTAAAAATCTTCATCATCTAATGAAAAAATAATTCCTTTTTAGAAAAAATAATAAAAATATTATTTAAAAAAGTCGAAAAAATGCAAAATCTTGAATTGATGAGAGAATTAGGTAGGTCTAATTAAAAAATCTTCAATTTTCATATTTTGATAAAAAATCATCAATTGCTCTTTTTGTTAATTCAGTTCTATTTTCTAACCCTATTGATCTTCCTTTTTGATTAATAAATTTATCTATTCTATCTGTTAATTCTTCTGGAAGCTTGATAATTTTTTTATTTCCCATCTCGATCATATAATTACAATTACAATTATTATATATATTTTCGGGTAACTACTAGTTATATTTAAATATATCCTTTGATATATATATCATAATACCTATAATTTTTTCGTTTAAATAAAATAAATGTGATTATATAGGGTTAATAATAAAATTAAAAACATAAAATGATTAAATAATTAATGGTAATAACTAATGACAGATAAATTATTGAAACAAACAAGTATAATAAAAGTGTCCGACGAAAAAAAGACTCATCATAAATTAATAATTGGGGATGCAATAGAAGCATTAAAAGATCAGAATTTGATTAAATCAAAAAGCATCCAAACGATTATCACTAGTCCACCCTATGGATTATATAAAGATTATGGCGGATATTATGAAGATAAATTAGATCTAGATAAATGGCAAGAATTTATTAATAAAACAGCTAAATATAGTAAGCGGATTTTAAAAGATAATGGAAGTTTTTTAATAAATATATCACCCATCCCAAAAAACAATAAAACAAAAGAAATTATACCATTAGATTCTATTGTATATTTTATTTTTAAAGAAAATGGATATTTTTTAAGAAATAAGATTATATGGCATTTTAATAACATGCAAAATTGCGTAAAACGATTGAGTGGTCGCTGGGAAGCCATTTTATGGTTTGTTAAAGATATAAATAATTATATATTCAATTTGGATGATATAAGGATACCATTTATAACTAAGAAAGATAAAAGATTAATTGGAAAAGAAGGAAGAAACCCTACGGATCACTGGTTTTTTAACAGAGTTAATAATATGACAAAAAAAAAAAACAATATAAATCATCCTTGTGTATATCCAGATCCAATGATAGAGAGATTAATAAAGATGACTACAAATGAATATGATATCGTGCTAGATCCTTTTGTTGGTTCAGGGACAACTATGAGAGTAAGCAGAATTTTAAAAAGGCATTCAATTGGAATAGAGTTAAATCCAAATTATCGTGATTTGATTAAAAGAAGACTAGAATTAGATAACTTACAATACAATGCGTCTAACTTTGAACTAATTAATTTTAATGATATTTAAATAAAAAAAATCTATAAACTTAAGTAAAAAATGAATGATAATCTTTCAATTTTAGGTGAAATAGAACAAAATTCTATTCAAACAATTATTACTCAAATAGAAAATAGTTATAAAAGCTTACCTCCTCTTTTAAAAATTTATAGTAAGTGTAAAGATTTATTAAAAGAACAAGGAACACTATGGATTTTTACAAACAATATTATTAATAACAGTAAACTTATACCTATTCCCTTTATTCTGTGCAATAACTTAAAAGAATTAGGGTATGTGTTAAAAAATCTAATCGTTTATTACAATCTTAATTATAAAAATAATTCAGTAAATTTTGAAAACAGATATTCTCATATAATATTTTTAACAAAACAAAAAGATAATTATAAATTCAACAAAGATCCGATAAGAGAAAAACATATATGGAAAAATGTAGAGTGGTCAGGAGGAAGAAAAAGCAGATATAACGAGAAGGGGAAAGATCCTAGTAATTTTTGGCTTAAAACTAAAGATAACGGTAAAGGAAAAATAATTGAATATTTAATCCTTAAAAAATCTGAAGCAATAGACCGAATAATTAAAGCTACTACAAGTAAAGACGATAAAATATTGTTTTTACACGATAAATTTAATAAAATTAATAATTTCAATGAAAATTTTCTTAGTGTAGAACTAAAGTTCAATTTTCTCGAACAAAAAGACGAATTAAATTTGGTAAAATCAATAGATTACAAAAATCATGCATTATTAATTAAAAATCATTTAAAATCAAATATTTTCATAAAATCTAGTGAAAACATGAACGATCTCCCTGATAATACTATTCAATCTGTCATTACAAGCCCTCCTTATTGGGGATTGCGAGATTACGATCATTCTAATCAAATAGGATATAATAGCCCTTATATTGAGTATTTAAATAGGCTAAATAAAGTCTGGAAAGAATGTTATAGAGTTTTAAAAAATAATGGTACACTTTGGATTAATATTAACAAAAGAGTGAAAGAAGGAAATATGATTTTATTCCCCTATAATTTCTATACTACCATTGAAAAAATTGGTTTTAGTTTACTTGATATTATTATTTGGCATAAACCAATAGCAGTATCTGCTTATGGCGAAAAAAATCTTGGAGACCGATATGAATTCATATTGTTATTTTCCAAAACTTCAGATTATAAATTTAATAAAGAGATTAAGTTATTACATACTCCTGATTACATTCATTTAAATAATGAAGATTTACCTAATATATGGCGAATGTTTCGTAAAATCGGTAATATTGGAAGAGAAGTTTCCCTTATGATTAAAAATAAGAAAATACGACATACCGCAATTTATCCTAAAGAGCTTGTAAGAAGGATAATTTTATTGTCTACAAATAAGGGTGATTATATTCTTGATCCATTTGCAGGATCTGGAACTACATTAGTCGTTGCGAATAAATTATTTAGAAATTGGATAGGTTATGAAATAAACCCAAATTATGTTGAAATCATGAAATACAGACTAAAAGCTGAAGGGAAAAAAGTAATGAAATTAGACGAATTTCTTTAATATCAAAAAGGTATGGAAAACTTGGATGATGTAAAAAAACTTATCAACTATGTTGAGGATATAAAAGAAGAAAAAATCGTCTTTTATGAATACGATATAATTGTCTTTAACAATGAATGGACAGGTAAAAAGAAGAAAGTCGAAGAAGTAGCGAGAACAGAGACTAACAAATGGCTTTCATTAAAAAGATTTAATGGTAATTTAGCGTTAATATTAGTAGACACAATATTTAGTTTAAGAGCTAATTATGAAAATATGTTAAAAAACATATTAATTCCATTCTATCAAAAGTTTTCAAAATTAAGTTTATATGAATTCTCGCAGCTAAATAATTATAAATTGTTGAGATCAACCTCAAAACGAGAATATTTAGAATCAGATCATCCTTTCTCCTATATTAATAGATGGAAATTATTTAAAGAGTTTGTAAAATTCTTTTTAGAAGAAGACGAAAGTATTCATGAAATTCATAATTGGGCGGTTAATCTTGATATTAAAGAATTTCTTAAAAGTAACCCAAATAAGTACAATTTTAGAGGGTTTGGAATAGCTGGAATACAATATTTACGAATGCAATTAGGAGTAAATACAATTAAACCTGAATTTAGAATAAAAAAAATATTAAAAGACTTAGAAGTAAATTTAAAAAACGAATATGAAATTATCCAGCTTTTTAAATTAACGAGTAATGCATTAAATATGGATATGATGGAATTAGGATTTATTTTTTGGTATTCTTATCCATTATTAAAATAAGCTTTCCAATATTTTATTTCAAGCGATTTCAAATAAACATTTTGGTTATTCAACCAATTATTGAAAATAAGATGTAATTTAGATATCAAGAATCTCTTTAAAATTTCTAAAAAGATAAAAACTAAAATTAGAAAAATCTATTTAATCCCTTTTGAACTGATTTCTTTTGTTTGTGTTGTAAACGGGTTTTTTTCCTTTTATCTATTATTTCAGAGGCTCTAATTTCCTGATTTTTAAAGATCCAAACCAATGATGAAAAAGGATGCATTTCGAGCAACGGCAAATAGACTTTTTTGGTTACAGAAATCTTTTTATTATTTTTGAAATCTCCAGTTCTTTCTTTTCTATCCCATTCAATCTTTACCTTATCAATATATTGATAGACTTTTGTTGCTTCCCAATAAAAGATTCCTTTCAGGCAGGGGTAATCTAACCAATATACATAATAAGTTGGTTCATCTAACATCTCAACGATTTCCCGTTGCGCTTTTATTTTTTTAGCAATATCTAATGTTGTCGAACCTTCGTAACATTCTCTCCCGGGTCTTACCTTATAAGTTAAAAGAAATGGAGCTGTTAAAAATTTTACTTCATAATAACATACTATTTGATTACTACTATCTCTTACAAGATTATCAGGATAATTTTTATACGATTTATCTGCTTTTTCAGAAATAATTCCTTTTTTATCTTTAAAAAAATCAATTAAGAGATATTCAAATTGCTGACCTAAAATCACATCCATTTTTTTGTTTGATTTATTTCTAGGATTCATATAATATTTATAACAACCACTACATACTTTTTTAAGATGTGGAATAAGACCAAAGAATTGTTGTCTTTCTTGAATATTATAATTCTTAAAATATAGGTGTTCATAACATAATTCACTAGTTCGATCAATTATGAATTGTCTTTCTTGCAAATTAACATTTTTAAAAAATTCTAAAATTCTAGGGCGACAAAATTCTAAAAGTTCTTTATATAGATGAATGCTTTCTTCCATAATTATTTCAATAAAATATCTTTTATTTATATTCGCGTGTTTGGCTTACTTTTAATAACAATTTTAAATAGTAAATCATATTAAGATTATATTAAGATAAAACTTAGAGATTTTAATATGACTAATTTTTATCCAATAATTGGTTGGCCAGCAGGTCGTGGAGAATATGACAATCTATTTAATAATTTATCATATTTTTGTAATAAAATAAATCATTATACCTTTTTATTTAATTTCTCTTCATTTATATTCGGTTTTACTATACCAAAAAGCAAACCCTACTTTAATAATTATAAAATAAAATATAAAGGAAAAAATCTTAGAGATATCCTTGCCGAATATACGCCAGTTGACATAAAACTAGCTCAAAATTTAAAAATTCTATTAGATGTTGGCGGTAATCGAATCTTTAATAAAATTATAAATGATAATCTTCCTGTAAATGAGATTAACAGTTATAGATGTTATTTTGAAGCATATTTTGAATTTATAAAAAATGGGAGACCAGATATTTATGTTAATTTTGATATTGGTCCAAGTTATTCATCTAGAAACGAAATTTCGATTAAAGGAAGGGAAGAGTGGAATAAGTTATCATTAGAAACAAAAGAAAATTTGAATAATGAATTATTAGACATTTCAATTCAAAATAAACATGAAAATTGCGAATTAATGGTTCCTATAAATGCTATTAATCCTGCCGATTTCAAATCCAAATTACAAGAATTATATAATAATCACTCGAATAAAATAGATTATATAGGAATAGCCGGTATTGCTAATCAAGGAGTATTAAAATTAAAAGAAATATTAAGACTTTTTTCTAATTTCAAAGAAAAACATAATTGGGAAGTCCGTGGTCACGGTTTAGGATTGGGAGGGTGGAAAAAAATTTTCTTCTTGGTGTTTTATGGAATTGAAAGTTGTGATGTCGCAACCCCGTGGAGAAGAGCTTGTACGGATAGGATATCTCAAGTTTACATACCTCTACTTGATAATGAACTTAATATTACCAATTATTCTGATCCGTTCAAATATGAAGGATTATATAATGACAGATTTAAAGATTTTACTTGTAATTGTCCTTTTTGTAACGATATTTCAATAGCAGAAGTAAGAAGTAGATGTATGGAAGCAGATAAGAAATTAACTAACCAAAATCAACATGGCACAGATTTTAGAGAAATGAGAATCAGGGTTTTCTTTCATAATCTTTATCAACATATTGCTTTATTAAGAAAATTATATACGCTTAAAGAAGAATCTCCAGATAATTTTATAAGATTGTTTTTGGATCAATTAAAAAATTCAGAATCGAAAAAAAAAATCAAAACAATAGTTAAAAGTCTAATATAAATTAAATATCAATAAAATTACGAGCCTATTTTTTTCTTAATAATAGCGGTTTATTGGATTGGAAAGTCATTTTAAATCTAGGACAATAATGAGCTGAAAAGCAAAAATTAGAAAGATTTAAAATTAGCATATTAAGTAGCAATACATAGTCATAACGAGATAAACATTTAAACATTAAGGGTTGTTATGTGCCATAAAAATTCCTTCACCGAGAAAAACACGTAAAATCTATAATGATTGAGATAAATCGTGAACTCTATATGGACGAGGTTACAGGGAAGAAATATGACTCTTTCACCGAAATTAGAAGTATTATGCGTAGGTTATTTAATCAAATTATTATAAGATTTCTCTAAACAATATGAGCTCAATTTAAAACTAAAATCTTGTTTAGTTGACTAATTAATTTTTTCTGCCATTCGATAATATTGTATTTTACATTTTTAGCTTCATCAAAAAAGAAGATCTTCTGTAAGTTAATAGTCTTAACAAATAGATTTACTTCACAACTAATTTTTGAATGTCTATAAAAATTATCAATATTAGATTTCATAAATTCTGCTTCAGGAAATAATAGAATAATGTTATTATACTTTTCATCCTGGGATTGCGAATAAGTGAACATCTGAAATAAATCACTACGTGATAAACTTAAATTTCTCTTAGATGGATCTAAAATTTTATATTTAAAATCGAGGAGAATATATTTCTCTTTATTTTTTTCATTATATCTCAAATGTAAATCAGGATACAGCTTAAATTTATCAAATAGTTTACCAATTGAATAATAATCTAACTGTCCTCTAATTTCAATTAAATCATGTATTTTGTTAACAAAAATCTTATCTTTATTGCGATTTATAAATTCTGATAGAAATCCCTCAAATAATTTATTCATATCAAATAAAAAATAAAAACTTTTAAAATCCTCATAATTAAATCCAATATTAGATTGTTCTATAAATATCTTACAGAAATCTATAAATGGTTTATACGCCGAATTTATTCTATCAAAGTGCAGAAATTTAAAATCAGCGGGTCGAATTTGCCTTAATTTTACATCATTTAATAAAGCTAAAACATCGGTGAGTAGTCTTTCTGACCTTGAATTTGTTGAATGTTTTTTTAGTAAAAAGCAAACATATTTTAATGTTTGATTTAAAATATTATCTTCTGTAAACTCTTCATATTCATAACAAAATTTCCATTTTTTCGTGGAATTATATTTTATTTGTTTATCAATTAGAAATTTACCTTTTAAAAAGCAATTATTTTCATTTATTTTCATATAAGACTTATAGATTCCTTGGTTAATAAGTATCTTAAGATTGTTTGCAAAGAAATAAATAAAAAATTCAAAGATATCTCCCTTCATCCTGCTTAAGGTACCTAAATCATGCTGTTTAATTTTCCATAGAGATTTCTTGAGGTACTGAAATAAGAAAAGTAAAAAATTAACATTTCTAGGAATCTCTAATTCCAAATCCCCATCTATGCGATATATTTTTGGGATTATTTGGATTGAATACTTCTTAAGTTTTATAAATCCTACATAATTTTTAGCTTGTAAATAATTCCACCGCAAGGTAATAACTTCGGTTTTTAGACTAACATTGATCTTCTCAATCTGATTTTTAATTCTATTAAGATCTACATCTATTAATTTATCTTCAAGATCATCATAGGGGACTTTCTCATATTCAAAAACTGTTATTAGTTTATCCTTTACATACATTTCAATTTTCTAATATTCTAAATAATTTCTTATATTTTTAAATGATTTAGAAATAAAACAGATTTTATTTTTTTTTGATAAAAGTATTTTCTAATATCTCTATAAAATCATCTTCCATTCCTTCATAATCTTCAACTTCATAAAGGTCAAAATCTTCAAAAAATTCCTCAAAAAGAGATTTTTTGTCAATGTCCTTTGTTTTTATAAATCCCTTCCCCAACTTTTGTTCTTCTTTCTTATATTTTCCAAGTAAAAGCTGTAATTTCTCCCAATCGTTATAAAAATATTCTTCTAATAATGGTATTATCTGGTTATACCATATTTTATAAAGATCTCGAGGATTTTTCATTTTTAAGAAGAAAGAATGACCAATAGTATGATCTTTATCAAGTAATACCTCAATTCTTTCATTTAATATCTTAAAAATAAAAATAAAATTGTTTACAAATCCAGAATCTAACTCTTTATTAATTAACTCTTTCTTTAATAATTCATGATCGGGATATAGTTTGACAAATTGAAATCTCCTTCTAAGGGCGATATCTAATAAAGCAATACTCCGATCTGTGGAATTCATTGTACCGATGATATATACATTGTTGGGAACTGAAATTTTTTCTTTAGAATAAGGTAATGTTATAGGTACTTGATTTTCACCACCTAATCTTTTATCCTCTTCAATACAGGTTATCAATTCTCCAAAAATCTTTGACATTTTGCCTCTATTTATTTCGTCAATAATTAGTACATATTTTTTTTCGGGATTTTTTTTGGCATTCTGTATAAATAGTAGAAAAACCCCTGCAGTGGGGATTGGAATTCCTTTCTCCTCATCGTAGCGTAAACCCTCTATAAAATCTTCATATGAATAAGATTGATGAAAGGTAATAAATCCAATTTGATTGATATCAGTTAATTCTCCATACCTTCTAAGGAGATCTTCTCTTGATTCTCCTAAGAAATCAGGATCAACAATTTTAACGGCTAAATTAATACTGTTATAAGTTTTTCCCGTTCCGGGAGGTCCATAAAGAATCTGATTTAACGGCACAATATCTTCGGTTTCTTCGACCTTAATCTCTATGTCCTCGTCTTCCTCTACTAGATCGGATACTTTATTGGGTGTTCCTATCATTCTCTTCTTAAGTTTGACTTTCTGGTTCTTTTCCCATAGTTTTGTTGATATATTTTGTAAATCTTGCTTGAAATTATCATAATTAAAATTATCAATTTCCTGAAATTGCAATTTCCCAAAATTTTCTTCATCAATAACATTTGAACCTTTTCTTAAACCATAATGAATTGATTTTGGGGGGAATCCTTTCTCTCCTGGTTTTATTCTGAAAAACATTTGATATGAGTTCATATGAGAACTAATATTACTTGGAAACAGAACTATCCAACAATAATGCAGTCCTAAATAAGAACTCCCACTAAATGACACAATTTTAAACTTTAAACGTTCTTTTAGATTTAATACATCATTTCTTAAAAAAGTAGCAATAGATTCGAGATCTGAAATGAATTTTTCTTTATATTTGTTATAATGGATTTGGTATAAAATCCTAAAATTATTTTTATAAGATCGGAATACTTTCACTTTCTTATTTCTTCCCGCTTCGATTTTTTCAACAACTAGGTTTTCCAAAGCAAGGAGATGATTTGGGTATTCTTTAAAAAAGCCTTTATTCTTTTGTAAAATGTTTTCCTTTAATTCTTCAATCATCTCAATTGTAATTTCCTTATCACTCAAAATTTTATTTAATATTATATACCTGACAAAATTTACAGGAGCAAGCATATTATCTTTATCATATAAACTATATAACTTGTAATTATCTTGTTGTTCAAATAGGAAAGACTTATCCATGCTTTTTATTGTCTCAAGAAATAGTGCTGGATTATTAAAATAAGAAGTGTAATTATTTGCAAAATCCCATAATTTATTTAATATTTCTAAAAAGTTTGCTAATTCCATTCATTTCACTTTAGATATACTTAAATACTCTATAAAGATAAAAAGAAAGACATATACAGATTTTCTTATACATTTTATATTTTATAAATATTTAATTTATTGGATTTCTTTATTTTGAAAATATTATGAAAAAATTTTGGACTTTTAAAATCCAAATTATTATCAAGTAATTTTAAATGTATTTTTTAAAAGTCTCTAAGAGAATTATATTTTTTTTTTATTATAAATAGTTATGCTCTTTTATTGATCTTAGCGTCTAAGACGTAATCTTGCTATGAACGCCCCTAATGTGTAAAAAAACAGTTGAATGATACCTAGAAATGAAAAAATTATTATATGCGTTAAGGATTCTTTTTCCCGCAAATACATACGCAGATTATAGGTCATTTGTTTAGTAATATTCCTTATGGAGAATTTTCGGGCAATGATATTTTGCTCCCATAATTCAGAGAGCTCGTACTGTTGAATTTCATTGACTAAATATGACTTAGTCAAGTGAATCCCTCCTTAGATTATGAATTGCTAAATGTGTTCCTTTTCCATATCTTAACCATGTATGACAAAAATCAATAAAATTCGGTGAGAAATCATGATACACTATAGCGTCTTGAACTTTATCGAAGAAAAAACCCCTTTTTTTTAATCGAAGGCAGAGATCAGTATCCTCGCCTCCCGCAAATAAAAAATTATCATCGAATCCCCCAACTTCCATAAGATGTTCTTTCTTAAAAAAACAATTTACTGTTGGTAGATAATTCAGTTGTATTGGTGCTTCCAGAATATTATGGATTACATAATATTGACTAATAATATGTTTTTTAAACGCGTTAACGACTCCACCGACACCAACAAGACTTTTATGGGCATTAGATAAGGGTGCTGTTATTTTTTCAACCCAGTCGCTTTTAATTACAACATCATCGTCAATAAATGCCACTAATTTGTTTGACGCTAACTCAATTCCTATATTTCGGGAATGTGCTGGTCCCTTATTTTGGTCCTTTAACACAATTTTCTTGCAAATCCCATTGCCTAAATCTTTCCATCGCTTGAGTAATTCTGGCGTTTGGTCCGTAGAATGATCGTCTATTATAATAACCTCATCTGGTAATGGAGTTAATCGATTTAAGCTTTTTAAAAGCCTAAATAGCTTCATTAATCGATTATATGTCGGAATTACTAAAGAGACTTGGATATGTCTTTTCATGAGGAATTTTCATTGCCAGTGATTTATGATCTTTAAAAAGTTCTAATACGAGTTTTATAACAATTAACTTAAAACTTAAATTTTATTTATTTGAATTTATTTTTTATTCTTAGCAGCAGCACTTTGAGCTCGTGCTTTAAATCCTTGATGTAAACCGGATTTATCCGCATGAGATTGATGTGCATTTCATCAAACCTTTTTAACTCTTTGTTTGTTTGTCCAACAATGTATCTATGAATTTTTCTAATTCCATATGTTCTTTATCTTCCTTTTCTAATTTGGTCGAACACTCCTCACATTTTTCCACGTTTTGCTCTACTTCTTTTCCGCAAAATTTGCAATAAACTTTATGCTCTAATTCTTTACTCTCTAGTGAAATTTTCTTTTTACGAGGTTTTGAACCTTTTTTTTTGTTTTTTATTTCTTTTTTAGTATTTTGCTTTAGTTCTTCTTTATTTAGTTTAATATCTGGTTTATCTTTATCCTTTAATCTCTTTAGAATTTCTTTATTTTTTCTATTTACATCCCCTCGTTTTAGCCAATGTCTTTTGAAATACGGAACCCAAAGTAGAAATGGTCTCTTTACAGAGTTTACACGGGCAATACATTGTCCTTCTTCTAGAATTGACACATAATCTTCATTTTCTTCTTCAAGATTCAGTATTTCACGGAGGAGACTCCTCTGCATATAACTTTTAAATACAATCAAAACGCCACAATTTGCTAAAATTTCTCCACTTATTTGAGGGCGTGTGGCAATTGAAATCAAACATTCGCCAGTACCTCGTTGTAAAAGTGCGATATCTTCTAAGTAAGTTGTTAATTTGGATTGGGATGATGAATCTTTTGGTGCAAAATATTGTACATCTTCGATAATTGTCAGATGCTTTATGCCTTTGAATTGATACGCTCCTTGTGTTATATTTTTATCCCATAAATATTTTAAAACCATATTTAGAAAAAATAGAGCATCTTCTTTTTCTCCACCTAATCGTATAATAGAGCTTAGATCGATTAGAATATTCTTGTCAAATAGTTCTTTTACGCTCAGTTTATACCTTGTAGAAAAAATAGCTTTTAATGGTCCCAATGAAAATCTTCTAATTCTATTTTGAATACTAACAAGACTCTGATGTAGCATAGGGATATTTCTTTTCTCATTTTCTAGATACTGATCACATTGATTAAAAAAACCTTTCCAGCTCTGATATTGTGGATTACTATATACTATTGTTAAAATATCTACCAAGACTTTTTCCATTTGAGGGGAGAATTCCGATTGCTCATCTAAAAATTGTCCACTTTTTAGAATATTAAAAATTCTTTCAGCATGAATTTCTGGATTAGCCCCCTCTGGATTAAATATATTTATGGAAAAATTTTCTCCAGGTCTAATTATTACCATATCTTCAATTATATCTTGTAAAAACGTGTATTCCCCCTTAAATTCTACAAGTAAGAAAGGAATATCATAGTGTTTTTTAAAGTTGGTTAAGAGATATTGTAAGAAATTACTCTTCCCAGAGCCCGTAGTACCACATACGAACATATGTCTTTCAAGATCTTTAAGGGAGAGAAAGAATTTGTGTTTCTTTCTTTCTTT